>DATKKW010000078.1:0-150126 GCA_035542715.1 Myxococcota bacterium | reverse complement strand
CGTGGACGAGCTGCGCGCTCCGATCGAGAGGGCGGTGCGCGACCTCGGGGCGTGGCTGACGGGAACGCCCGAGCAGGGCAGGGCAGCGCTGGCGGCCCTCCTCGGTGACCGCCGGCTCCGCGTCGGTCCCGATGCGGAGCGTGGCTTCCGAGTCGAGGGACTTCTGCGGCTAGAAATGCGAATGCCCCCGGACCTGCCATCCGAGGGCATTCGTTACGGTGGTAGCGGGGGGGGGATTTGAACCCCCGACCTCCGGGTTATGAGCCCGACGAGCTACCAGGCTGCTCTACCCCGCAGAAAGCGCGCAGACAGTATCCGCGAGGCGGTGGCGCGTCAAGCATCAGGATCTGCCTGCGCAAGCGCGTGCAACTCCGTTTTACGAGTGACATTTTTCGACTCCGGGGGTTACTCTACGAGCGTACGCTGCTGCTGCGTCCTGCTGCACCTGTGGAGGTCTGTCATGGGGTCCTTCGAGCGTTACCGCCTGGTCCGCGCCGCGTTCGCGGCGAGCCTCGTCCTCACCGTCTCCGCGCCCGCGCTCGCCGCGACGCTGTGGAAGTACCAGGCGTCGAACGGCGTCTGGGCGTACGTCGACGACGAGAAGAAGATTCCCGAGAGATACAAGGGCGCCGCCGTGCAGGTGGGCGACACGAACCTCGCGGACTACCCGAGGTACACGCCTGCCGACGGCGCGGCGACGAAGGCCTACTCGGAGGCGCTCGCAAAGCGGATCGAGATGCTGCGCGCGATCGCGGAGGAGCCGCCCTCGCGCGGGCAGATCCGCGTCTATCCGGCGGGCGGCGGTCCGGCGCGCACGGTCGTCCGCCAGAGCAGCGAGTTCGGCACCTCCGTCGAGACGCTGGTCGGCACGGGCTACGACGAGGCGGAGCCGATCGTGACCGAGCAGGTGCGCCTCTACGTGCCGGACCGCATCGTGACCCGCACCAACACGATCGTGCGGCGCGGCGGCGAGGTGATCTCGATCCAGCGGCCGCTCCCGGCCCAGAACCCGCTGCCGGATCTCTACGACGTGGAGAGCGACGGCACTCGCTACCCGTACTACGACCGCGTCGGCGACGACGACTAGGATCCGAGCCTCGAGGCCGGCGTCGCCGATCCGGCGGCGCCGGCCCGCCCGCCCTCCACTGGAGCACGGCTCCTCCGCCTCGCGTCCGAGCGGACCGCTGCCCAGCGCCCTCGCCCCCGAGCTTCCCTCTCCGCGCCGGCACCCGCCCGCGCCGCGTCGGCGTCCGCTATCCATCGCCGGGTCCGGTCTCGCGGGTTCGCGGGGCATGGCTTCGGGAATGCCCGCGAGGAGCCGAGAAGAGGGCGATGTCGATCGGAGCGCGAGAGCGGGTGGAGCGCGACGAGGGTCGGGCGCAGACGGCGGCGCGGCCCGGGCGCATCTGGATCCCGACGCCCACGGCGGCTCTGCTGCTGCTCGTCGCGGTCGTGCTGCGCGTCGTCGCGCTCGAGCGCCAGAGCCTGTGGCTCGACGAGTTCCTCGCCTTCTCGATCGGCCAGCACGACGTGCCCACCGTGCTCGAGCACGCGAGCGTCGTCCCCGGCCAGCTTCCCCTCTACTACCTCCTCGTGCACGTCTGGAGCCTCGCCTTTGGCGAGGGAAGCGCCGCGGTCGTCCGCAGCCTCTCGGTGGTGCTCGGCTCCCTCTCGCTCCTCCAGCTCTACGCCTTCGCGCGTCGCTTCACGGACGAGACGCGCGCGCGGGTGGCGCTCGGCATCCTCGCCTTCTCGCCGCTCCACGTCTACTTCTCGCAGGAAGCGCGGATGTACCCGCTCTTCATCGTGCTGGTGCTCGCGATCGTGCACCTCTCGTTGTCCGCGGTGCGCGACGCGTCCGCGCGCGGGCCGGCGCGCTGGACGGCCATCGCGCTCCTGACCGCAGGCTCGGTCTACACGCACTACTACGCGTTCCTGTTCCTCGGCGCACTCGATCTCTTCCTCGTGCTCACGTGGCGACGCTCGCGGCCGGTGATCTTCCCGATCGCGATCGCCCAGGTGATCGGCTTCCTGAGCTACGTGCCATGGCTCTCCTCGTTCCTCCACGCCGCGGAGTCGGGCGGGAACGCGTTCATCCGCTTCGTCGGGCTCAAGGGCTTCTACACCGCCTTCACCTTCGCGCTCGGCTACTCGGCCGTGATCCTCGATGCCGACAACAAGAACGCGCTGGTCCAGGCATTCGTCGACCGGATCCCGCTCCTCGTGACGGCGGCGGCGGCGTTCGGGTTCATCGCGCTTCGCGGCGCCCGGTCGCTCTGGCGAGCGGACCGCGAGCTCCTGCTGCTGATCGGGCTGCTCCTCCTCTTCCCGGTGGGCGTGAGCACGCTCGTGTCGTACCGCTTTCCGATCATCAGCGAGCGCTACTTCACGCCCGCGCTTCCGTTCTTCGCGCTCCTCCTCGCGTGCGGAATCGTCTCGGCGCGGGGCCTCGCGCGCTGGCTGCCGGCGGGAGTCGCGGCCTCCCTCGTGGCCCTCTCGCTCGGCCACTACTACTTCGACCCGCGCTTCGGCAACCACGACTGGCGTGCGGCGGCGGGCTACGTCGAGGCGCGGGCGCGCGGGGACGAGGAGATGCTGTTCCACCCAGGCTTCGTCGAAGGCTGCTACCGCTTCTACGCTCACGAGACGCCGGTCGGCCGCGGGCTCGACACGGTCGAGGCCGCGGAGGCGCTGCCCGCGGACCGCGGCTACTGGCTCGTGATCTCCCATCCCCGGCCCGCGATGGAGGGCATCGTCGCGGCGCTCGACGCGCGCTTCGAGCGCCGGGACGACCTCTGGCTCCCGCGCGGCGAAGGCATCCGCGTGCTGCGCTACGCGCCGCGCGCGCGCTGACGAGCGGGGAGGGGAGATGGCGCTCGGCGGAAGCCGTCGGCTCGCGCGGATCGGTCTCGCGGGGCTCCTCGTCGCGATCGCCGCGGCGTACTTCTTCTCGAATCCCTACTGGTACGGCGACTCGGTGTGGTATGCGCTCGACGTCGCGAGCGGAAGGCTGCCGCTCGACTCGGGCCATCTCCTCTGGCGGCCCCTCGGCTACGCGACCTGGCGGATCCTCGAAGCATGCGGTGCGAGCTCGGATCCGCTGGACGCATTCCGCTGGATGTCCTCGGCTGCGACCGCGCTCTTGTGCCTCGCGAGCTACCGCCTCGCGCTCGCCCTCACCGCGAGCCGCACGCAGGCGCTCGCGGCGGCGGCGGTCGTCGCGCTGTCGAAGATGTGCCTCGCCTACGGCGGGAGCGGCTCGTCCTACACCGCCGCGATGGCGATGACCACGCTCGCGCTCGGCCTGGTCGCGACGCCCCGGGAAGGCGGCTGGAGGGCGAGACAGGGAGCGGCCTCGTGCCTCGCGCTCGCCGCCGGCTGGACGGCGTGGGGAACGGCCGTGCTCGTGCTCCCGGGTCTCTTCGTGGCGGCGGCCGTCGGCTCGGCGGGCGGGTGGCCTCGCCGTGTGCTGCACGCGGGCCTCCTGTGCGGCGTCGCGACGGCGCTCGTGCTGGCGATCGCCTTCGTCGCCTACGCCGGCTTCCTCCCGGACGGCTCGAACGCGACCTTCCTCGAGTGGCTGCGCGCCGCGAGCCACGGACGCGCGATGGGGCTCTCGTCCCTGGGAATGGCCCGCGCGGCCTACGGGCTCCTCGTCTCGTTCGTTCACCTTGGCTCCGTCGGCACCGTGCTCAAGGACGCGCTCCTCGGCGGGGTGCCCACCCTCGAGGGGGTCGGAGCGATGCTCCTCGTCGCGATCCTGTTCGGCGTCGCGCTCGTTCCGTTCGTGTCGTTGGCATGGCCGAAGCCCGTCGAACGCTCGGAGGGCGTCGCGCCCCTCGCCGTCGCCGCGCTCGCGCTCGCGACGCTGCTCCCGGTCGCGGGCTTCGCAATCTCGTGGAAGGGATCGGACGTCGAGCGCTTCTCGCTGGCGGTCCCGATGCTCGCGATCGCCGGAGTCGACGGCCTCGCGCGGCTGCGCCTTCCCACGAAGCGGGCGCTCCTCGACCCGGCGAAGCGCGGCTTCGCCCTGGCGGCGGTGCTCGGCCTCGTGAACGTCGGGACCTACCTGGCCCCCTCGCTCGCGACGCAAGGAGGAGTGGCCACCGCCGTGGGCCGCGTCGCGGCGGAGCACCTTCCGGCCGGGAGCACCATCGTCGTCGCCGGGAACGAGCTCTTCGGCGAGGTCATGGGCCCCGCCTTCTACCACCACCACATCACCGTGTTCAGCGTCACATTCGACGTCATCGACCACGGCGCCGCGGGCTACGAAGAGCGGCTGCGCGCCACGCTGGACAAGACGCTCGCGCGTGGCGGGCGCATCGCCGTCCTCTCGGACCTCGTCGGGCGCCCGACGCCCGGTGGGATCGGCCTGAACTTGCGGGAGCATCCGATTCCGAGCCTCGAGCAGCTCGAGGCGATCTTCGCGCCGTGGCATCCGGAGGAGAGCTGGCAGGTCGATCGCTTCACGTTCGTCCGGATCCGTCCGCCCGACGATCGGCCGCCCTCGAGCGAGCGCGAGTGACGAGACCACGACGTGCGCGCGTGACTGTGACCGTCGTCACGCGCTCTGCTCGGTGCGAGTTCGAAGTAGCGAGGGCAGATCGCGAGTGGGCGAGCTCCTCTCGAGATCGCGCCTCGCAGGTCCTTGGGCGTCTTCGGTGAACGGCGGTCCACGGGCGGTTTCTTGATGCGGGACCTACGGGCAAAATGCGGGGTCGATTCGGCGTCGGTAACGACTGGCGCGGCGCCGACGAGGTACAGTCCGTCGCGCAGGACCAGTGGTGGTCGTGAGTCAAGTCGAGGTTCGTTACGCCGAGCCCGTGGGCGCTGGCGGATCGCGGAGACGTCGGTGCGCGACACCGACGGGTTGGAGGGTAGAGGAATGCGCAAGCTCGTTTTCGCGATCGTCGTCGCCGTGGCGGCCCCTGCGCTCGCGCTCGATGGCGACACGGAGCAGCGTTGCAAGGACGTCAGCGCCATGGGCGGCGTCAATGCCTGCGTCTGCTCCGAGCCGCTCATCACCAACGGGACCGTGTCGACCGGCTTCTGGGATCCGCCGGGCTCCGTCAGCAAGCCGTGCGGCGGCGGCGGCGGCAATGGGAAGGCGTTCAACCTGACCGGCTCGAACAACAGCTTCTCGCCCCCGCAGTCGTGGTACACGGTGCCGGCGGGCTCGAACATCCCGTACGTGTTCCTCACGGCGACGTCGAACGGCGCGATGTGGGGCTACTACTCGGACAGCCGCGCGATGCCGACGAACGTCGGCCGCGTCTGCCACCGCGTGATGATGCGGCTCAGCCCCGACTTCACGGGCCGGACCACGACCGTCGGCGGCACCTGCAACGGCGTCAAGGGCGCCGAGTTCGATCTCGCCCCGGGCAGCCTCGGCAACCAGTTCCAGGGTGGCTTCGAGGGATCGGACCTGTCGGGCAACGGCAGCACGACGATGTTCTACAACGGTGGCGCGAGCACGGGCAGCGACTTCTTCTCGAACACGCTTCCCAGCATCGCCGACTGCAAGAGCGGGTGGTGCGGCTTCGAGCAGTGCTGGTACGGCAACTTCGCGACCGGCGCTCTCACGCCCGCCTACCGGACCTACGTGGTCGATCTGAACGGAAAGATCGTGAAGCAGACGACCCACACGTACCTCGGCAGCATGACGTCGAAGTTTCCTGCGCCGACGTTCGTGAACGGCGACTGGCTCATGAACCTCTACCGCGAGCTCAACTCGGGCGCGTGCGCGGGAACGCGGGCGATGCTCTACGGCATGGAGGCGGCGTTCGCGACCGCGGACGACGGCACCGCGGACCACGGCCCCTGGATCGGGCCTCCGCTCGAGATGACCGGCGGCGGCGGCGGCGGTGGCGGCGGCGGCGGCGGGACGATCACCGCGCCGGGCAAGCCGGTCCTCGTTCCGTAGCCACGCGCGGCGTCTGCCGCGCTCCGACCGCGCCTCCGGGCCCTCGGCTGCGCCGCCGCAGATCCGACGCCCCGGGGCCACGGCCGGAGCGGGCAGACGCGTGTCGCGGCCTCCCTCCGCCTCGCGTTCCGGTCGGTGTTGGCCGATACTGCCCGGACACGATGCGGCACACACGCGGACATCGGGCGAAACGATGAGCTCGGCGGCCAGGCTCTCCGTCGTCATCCCCTGCTACAACGAAGAGAAGACGCTCGAGGCCATCGTGCAGCGGGTGCTCGATGCGAATCGCTCGGGTCTCGAGCTCGAGATCGTGATCGTCGACGACGGCTCCCGCGACGGCTCCGTGGACGTGATGAAGGCCCTCGCGGAGCGGCACCCCGAGATCGTGTGCGCCTTCCACGGCGTGAACCAGGGCAAGGGCGCCGCGCTTCGTACCGGCTTCGAGCGGGCGAGCGGCGAGATCGTGCTCGTCCAGGACGCGGACCTCGAGTACAGCCCGAGCGACTACCCGAAGCTCCTGAAGCCGATACTCGATGGTCGCGCCGACGTGGTCTTCGGCTCGCGCTTCAAGGGCGGCGAGGAGACGCGCGTGCTCTACTTCTGGCACATGGTGGCGAACAAGCTGCTGACGCTGGCCTCGAACATGTTCACCGACATGAACCTGACCGACATGGAGACCTGCTACAAGGTCTTCCGGCGCGAGATCACCCGACGCATCGAGATCGTGGAGAACCGCTTCGGCTTCGAGCCGGAGATCACCGCCAAGCTCGCCCGCCTCGCGCCGCGACCGCGCATCTACGAGGTCGGCATCAGCTACTCCGGGCGGACGTACGAAGAGGGCAAGAAGATCGGCGTCAGGGACGGCTTCCGCGCCCTCTACTGCATCGTCCGCTACTCGCTGTTCGGCTGAGAGGGAACGCGCGGGCGCTTCGGCGCGCTCCCGCAGCCAGGGCCGACACGCCGCCGAGCACGAGCATCGCCGCGGTCGGCTCGGGGACGGGGTCGTAGACGATGCTCACGGTCCCGGTCCAGTCGTCGATGCCGACCGTGTCGGTCGCGAGCAGCGGCGCCGCCAGTCCGTAGACGTTCACGCGATAGCCCACTCCGAGCGGCTGCGATGTCCACACGAGCTCTCCCGCTCCAAAGGACCGAGGAGTGCGAGCGAAGCCGTTGTTCCCGTCTCCACAGACGATGTCGCCGGGAGGCGGCGGGACGTTGCATTCGGGGGACGTGGCGATCTGTCCCGCGTAGAGCGCCGCACGGTTCTGGTCCTCGACGAGCAGGTCGATGTCGGCATGGCCCACGTGCACGAAGGGGTACCCGCCCGTCGGCAGGCCCGCGACGGCCCCGGAGTCGAAGACGCCGTAGTACCGGCCGCTCGAAGGACTCGCCTGGAGCAACGCGGACGCCGCGACCCACGCGGTCGGATCCGGCTGCGGAAGCGGGAGCGAAAACGATTGCGCGAGCGCCGTCGACGTGCCGCCGAGGAGCCAGCTCACGCTCACGCACCAGGAGCTGCCGCATGGTCCGGAAGACGAGTCCGTGATCTGGAAGGCGAGCGGCGTGGCCGCCGCCGAGGTCGCGCGCATCGCGAAGGCGACCGCCGACGCCATGAGAAGCCGCGGGCCGAGGCGCCTCATCGTCCACCTCCACGCTGCGTCGATGCTCGCGAAGCGGCGAACGCGGGCCGGTGCAGCATCGTGTTCCGCCGCAAGCGAGCGCCAACGCTGCCTCTTCTTCCTTACGCTGCGGCGCGGCGCCTGGCAAGGGTGAAGAGGTTCACACTCGGCGAGCGCGACTTCGATCCGCGTGCGACTCACCCGCTCGGTCAGTCGACGCGGACCCACGCCGGCGGAACGCCGGCGTCCTCGGCAGCGCGTGCGAGGGCCTGCTCTGCGGCGCGTGCATCGGACACGGCCTGCTTCGCGTCCTCGACTTCCTTCATGACGGCCGTCTTTGCCGAGCCGCGGGGATAGTTTCGCGCGCGCATGTCGACGTAGGCGGCGAGGGCGTTCCGCAGGCGCGCCTCCGCCTGCTGGCGACGGTCCGCGACCGCCTGCGCGCGCCCCGTCCACGCGGTGTGGGCGGACTCCTCGGCCGCCAGCCGGGCGGCGCGTGGATCGTCGGTGACCGCGCGGACCTGCGCCGCGGCGGAAGGGGCCGCCGCTTCCGCGATTGCGAGCGCGACGCCGCAAAGGCGCGCGAGCCGCGCGCGTGCGGCGATCACGCGCCGGCCTCGGTCCGAACGATCCGCGTGCGGGCCGTCCGCTCGTGGACGTACTCCTCGAGGCAGCGCGCGCTGCCTCCGTCGATGCCGATGAAGCGGAGGCCCGCCCCCGTGTAGCCGTCGGCATCGGGATCGAGACGCGTCCAGACCACGCGCGCGGCGGGCGTGAGGCGCAACCCCGTGTCCGGCAGCGCGAACTCGAGCGTCACGTGCGAGTGCACCCCGAGCGGAAGCTCCGACTCCACGAAGGCCCCACCGCGCGACACGTTGCGCACGCGCGCGGCGGCCTCGAGCCGGTCTGCGCGCAGCCGCGCCGGAGCGTCGACCTCCGCGCGCGGGAGGCCTTGCAGCCCGCCCGGCTGCAGGAAGCGCGCGGCGGTCGCCATCAGCTCGGGACGCCGGATCGGCTTCGGCAGCACGTCGTCCGCGCCCGCCTCGATCGCTCGCGCGTGCTCGCGTGCGCCGGACCCCGAGGCCAGCAGGATCACCGGCATCCCACGCAGCGCCCAGTCGGACTTCACGGCCCGACAGAGCTCCGCGCCGTCCATGTCCGGCATGGACACGTCGGATACGAGCAGGGCGGGGCGCTCGCGCCGCGCGCGCTCGAGAGCCTCCTTCCCGTCCGAGGCGGTGACGATCCGGCCGAGGCCGAGCAGGGCGAGCCGGGCGACCTCGAGGGAGATCGGCACGTCGTCGACGAGCAGGATCAGCGGGCGACGGGCGCTCACGGCCGCGCGCTCTCCGGGGGCCTCGCCTCGGCGATGCGCTTGAAGCCCGAGAGATCCGGCCGAACGACCCACTTGCGTGTCGTCGGATCCTGGATCCAGTGCTCGGTCTCGCTGAACTCCGACTCGAGGAGGGTGGCCTCGTTGTAGCCGCGGTAGGTCACGCGGACCGTCACCTCGCTGCGCTCGTAGTTGAAGTCCGGCGGTCCGTACTCGTGGTCGGTGAGGTGCACCGGCCGGAGCACGGCGACGTCCTCCAGGAACTGCGCGCGCTCGCTCTCGGCCACGTACTGCGACGCGGTGTCGAAGCTCTTCCAACGCATCGCTCGCACGTAGCCCTTCCACGCCTCGTCGAACGTCCCTTCACGATCGAAGAGATCGAGATCGTGGATCGTCGCGCAGGCCGTGGACAGGCAGAGCGCGAGCCCGAGCAGGCTCGCGAGCCGGAGCGCGGTTCGGCGGGTCATCGGTTCCCTCCCGTGCAGGAGGCCCGCAGCCGCGCGCGGAGTGCCGGGCCGGGGCTCCGGATTCCTCATCGGCAGAAACGCCGAGAGCCTTACCCCGCGCCTGGCGGCCCGCCCCGAGCCGGCGGATGATGCGCCCGCCCGCCCCGGGGACATGGCTCTCCGGTAGTCGACGCGACGGAGGGGGCCGAAGGTGACGGGCGTCTCGGACGCGGTGCTCGGGATCGACATCGGGGGCAGCAAGGTCGCCCTCGCGCTGGCCGACCGCGCCGGCCGCCTCCTGGCCTGCCGTCGCCGGCCCCTCGCGCCGTCGGGGTCCTGGGAGCGGGACCTGGAGATCCTCGTGGGCGACGCGCGGGCCGTCCTGGCCGAAGGCCGGGCCGCCGGCGCGCCGGCGCGGATCGCGTCGGTCGGCGTCTCGGCGCCGGGCCCCCTCGACCCCGAACGCGGCTCGATCGGCGCGCCCCCGAACCTGCCGGGCTGGCGCTCGGTGCCGATCGCCCGTTTCCTCGGCGAACGGCTCGAGGCGCCGGTCGTGCTCGAGAACGACGCGAACGCGGCGGCGCTCGCCGAATGGCGCTTCGGGACCGGGCCGCGCGTCGCGAGCCTCGTCTATCTCACCCTGTCGACCGGCGTCGGAGCCGGCGTGATTGCCGGCGGCCGGCTCCTGCGCGGCGCCGCCTGCAGCGCGGGCGAGCTCGGCCACGCGCCCGTCGAGTGGGGCGGGCTCCCCTGCGCCTGCGGCCTCCGCGGCTGCCTCGAGGCCTACGTCGGAGGGGCCGCGTGGACGCGGCGGCTCCGGGCGATCGCGCCGGAGGGCAGTCGCGCCCTCGCGCTCGCCGGCGGGCGTGAGGCCGTCGCGCCCGAACACGTCGTGGCGGCGGCGCGCGAAGGCGACCCGTTCGCGCGCGCGGAGCTCGCGCGCTACGTCGAGTACACGGCGCGCGCCCTGGTCGGGCTGTGCTTCACGCTCGCCCCCGAGCGCATCGTGCTCGGGACGATCGCGAGCGCGGCCGGCGAGGAGCTCTGCCTCGCCCCGCTGCGCGCTCGCGTGCGCGCGGCGCTCTGGCCGGTGCTCGCTCGCGAGGTCGAGATCGTCGCGTCGAGCCTCGGCGACGAGCTTCCGTTCCGCGCCGGTGTCGCGGTGGCGCTCGCAGGGCTCTCCGCGTAGCGCGTCACTCGACGCGCTGCTGCGTCTCCGCGAGGACCCGCGCGCGCAGGGCGGCGAAGCCGCCCTCGGCGATCGCGCGGCGCGTCTCCTCGAGCAGGCGGTAGTAGAAGCGCAGGTTGTGGAGCGACGCGAGGCGGGCGCCGAGCGCCTCCTTCCCGTGGAGGAGGTGGCGCAGGTACGCGCGCGAGACGCTGCCGCACGCCGCGCAGTCGCAGCCTTCCTCCGGCGGGCGGGGATCGTCGCGATAGCGCGCCGTGCGCACCGCGAGGGTGCCCGTGCGCGTGAAGAGGAGGCCGTGGCGTCCGTTGCGCGTGGGCAGCACGCAGTCGAAGAGATCGACGCCGGCCGCGATCGCGTCGACCAGGTCGGCGGGCCGGCCGAGGCCCATGAGGTAGCGGGGCGCCTCGATCGGGAGCTCCTCGTTCGCGAGGGCGACGAGCTCCGCGCGGAGCTTCGCGTCCTCGCCGAGGCCGAGGCCGCCGTGGGCGTGGCCGTCGAAGCCGAGCGCCGCGGTCGCGCGCGCGCTCGCACGCCGAAGCTCCGGCGAGAAGCCTCCTTGCACGATGCCGAACACGGCCTGGTCGGCGCGCTTGCGCGCGCGCTGGGAGCGCTCGGCCCAACGCAACGTGCGGTCCATCGCGGCGCGCGCGTCGAGCGAGGGGGCCCCGCGCGGGAGGACGCGCGTCTCCCCTGCGCCCGCCGGCACGTCCGGCAGGCACTCGTCGAGCACCATCGCGACGTCCGCACCGAGCGCCTCCTGGATCGCAATCGCCGACTCGGGCGTGAGCCGGCGAAGCCGGCCGTCGAGGGGCGAGCGGAACTCGACGCCGTCCTCGTCGAGCTTCGCGCGGTCGGCGAGCGAGGTGACCTGGAAGCCGCCGCTGTCCGTGAGCCAGGGACCGCTCCAGCCGGTGAATCCATGGAGCCCGCCCGCGGCGGCGACGAGCGCCTCGCCGGGCCGCTCGTGCAGGTGGTACGTGTTCGCGAGGAGGATCTGCGCGCCCGCCTGGCGCAGCTCGTCGAACGCGATGCCGCGCACGGCGCCGAAGCTCGCGACGGCCATGAACGCCGGCGTCTCGACCACGCCGTGCGGCGTCACGAGCCGGCCGGCGCGGGCCGCACCGTCTCTCGCCGTGAGCTCGAACGAGTAGCCCCGCGGCCTCATCGGACGAGCATCGCGTCGCCGTAGGAGAAGAAGCGATAGCCGCGCGCCACCGCGTCGGCGTACGCCTCGAGCACGGCCTCGCGGCCCGCGAAGGCTGCCACGAGGAGGAGCAGGCTCGAGCGCGGAAGGTGGAAGTTCGTGAGCAGGGCGTCGATCACGGCGAAGCGCCGACCCGGTCGCAGGAAGAGCGTGGTCTCGCCGTTGCCCGGCGCGACGAGCCCGGGTGCGTCGCCGCGGGCGCAGCTCTCGAGCACGCGCGTCGTCGTGGTTCCGACGGCGACGATCCGGCCGCCCCGCGCCCGGGCGCGGGCGATCGCGTCCGCGGTCTCGAGCGGAAGCTCGTAGCGTTCGGCGTGGAGCCGCCCGCTCGCGAGCTGCTCGGCGCCGAGGGGCCGGAACGTTCCAGGCCCGACGTGGAGCACGACCTCCGCGCGCTCGATGCCCGCGTCGGCGAGCGAAGCGAGGAGACGCTCCGAGAGATGGAGGCTCGCCGTCGGTGCGGCCACCGATCCGGGCACGCGCGCGAAGACCGACTGGTAGCGCTCGCCGTCGATCGCCTCCGGCGCGGCCCGCCGGATGTACGGCGGAAGCGGCGCCTCGCCGACGTCGTACGGCGACTCGCCCGGCGCGAAGGCGAGCTCGACCTCGCCGTGGGCACGGAGGGCGGTGATCGTCGCGACGAGCGAGCGGTCGTCCCGCGCGAACACGAAGCGTTGGCCCACCCGCAGGCGGCCGCGGCAGCCGACGAGGGCGCGGAAGGCATTCGGCACTGCCCCCGGCCCGAGCACGAGCGCCTCGGCCACGCCGCCCGTCTCCTTGCGGCCGCGAAGCTTCGCCGGGACCACCTGGGTCGCGTTCACGACCACGAGATCGCCGCGGCGAAGGAAGCGCGGGAGCTCGCGCATCGTCGCGTGCTCGCGATTGCCCGACGCGCGGTCGAGCACGAGGAGCCGCGCGGCGTCCCGCTCCGGTGTCGGCCGCTGGGCGATCCGTTCGGGAGGGAGGAGGAAGTCGTAGAGACCGAGGTCGATCGGCGCGAGAACGGTCTCGTCGCCGCGCGCCGCGCGCTCAGCCGCCACCATGCGCCCCCGCCACGAGCGCGGACCGGAGGGCCGGAGCGTCCGCGATCGCGTCCCACGAGAACAGCGCCGCGCCGGCGAGGCGCGCCGCGCGGGCCAGCCGGAGCTGCGACTCGGCGCGTGCGGGCTCCGCGGCGAACAGCCAGACGCCGAGCCCGCTCCAGATGCGCCCCGGGTCGAGGCCCTCGTAGCTGCGGAGCTCGTAGCCGAGGAGCCGATCGTCCCGCGTGTAGAGCATGGGCACCGCGAAGTCGAGGAGGCCCGCGTCGAGCCATCCCGGCCAGTCCTGGAAGAGGGAGAGGTACGAGCGCTCGGGATAGGGCCACACGGCCGCGGAGATCAGGAGGCCGGGGCGCGCCGCCCGCGCGGCCTCGGCGATCGCACGAACGACGGCGGTCACCGTGTCGCGCCGCCAGTGGTCCCAATCGTCCGCGTTGCGCAGATCGTCGCCGAAGGGCGCGACGAGCCCCGTCTCGCCTGCGAAGCGCGCGCGGCTCGCGCTGCCGTAGCCGAAGTCGAGGCCGACGCCGAAGCGCGCGCCGGGGGAGAACGGGAGTACGTCGGGGTGCCGGATGTAGTCGAGGTGCAGGCCGTCGAGCTCGGGGTAGCGCGAGACGAGCTCGGCATACGTCCGCGCGAGGAGCTCCGCCACGCCGGGCGCACCCGGGTCGAGCCAGACGGCCGGCGTGCCCATGCGCAGGAACCGTCGGTCGGGCGCGGGGAGCTCGAGGTCCGGGTAGTCCAGGACCGAACGGCCGCGACGATCGACCTGCAGCGCCTGGCGGCCGAGGGCGGCGAGCGCCGGCGCGGCGCGATTCGAGGAGAGCGAGAGCACGTTCACCCAGGCGTGGACCCGAACGCCGCGCGCGTGGGCGGCGGCGACGAGACTGCGCAGGGGATCCGAGCCGCCGGCGGCCTGACGCATCTGCGCGTACGGCGCAGCATCGGCCAGGCTCGAGTCGAACCACGCCCGGCCGCCGCGATGGACCTGCACGAAGAGGTCGGTGACGCCGAGCGAGGTCGCGTCGTCGAGCAGGGCAGGGACCTTCTCGGGATGCTCGAGCACGCGCTGCGAGCCCTCGCACGGCACCCACATTCCGAGGCGCGGGCTCGCGGCCGCGGAGGCAGGCTCCCGCCGCGGGGCGGGCTCGACGGGCGTCGCAGGGCCGGCAGACCGGCACGCCGCGAGCGCGAGCAACGCCGCCGCCGCGAGGGGAGGAGAGAGGAGCGATCTTCGGGGCATCTCGGCCCGAGAGCCTAGCGACGCGCCCCGCGTGCGGCGCGGCGCGCGTTGATCCGCGCCGGGGCGTCGAGCACACTCGTTCCGATGTGGGGGGATTCCGGGCAGCCTCGTGCGCCTGCGGGACGGGACGGGAGGCGGAGGTCGGGAGCACGGAGCTCCTCTCGCGCGCTCGGCGCCGTGGCGCTCGCGCTCGTTCTCGCGACGCCCAGCCTGATTCGTGGCGCCGAGCCCGAGCCCGCCGCGCCGACGACCGACGGGACCTCCGCCGCGCCTGCCGCCGAGGCGAGTCCCGAGGCGATCGGCGCCGCGCTGCATGCCGCGCTCCGAACCCAGGAGGAGGGAGATCCGAAGGCGGCGGCCGCCGCCTTCGCCGAGATCGCGACGGCCCATCCCGTGATCGCCGACCACGCCCATCGCCTGCAGCTCGAGGCGCTCACCGCAGTCGGTGAGTCCCAGCAGGTGGTCGACGTCGCGGGCCGCGTCATTCCGCTCGACGCCGGCTCGCCCGTGCTCGCGGACCTCTACCGTCTCGAAGGCGATGCGCTCGCGGCGCTCGAGCGCGGCGCCGAGGCGCGCGACGCCTGGACGCGTGCGCTCGGCGCGGAGCCCGCGTCGGCGGAGGTGCCCGCGCTGCGCGAGAAGCTCGCGCGCTCGCTCGACGGGGCCGGTCTGCTCGACGCGGCGATCGCGGAGTATCTGTGGGTGTGGCGCGATGCGCCGGCGAGCGACGAGGCGCGGGAGGCGGGGGAACGTCTCGCGGCGCTCGAGGCGACGCGGGAGCATCCGTTCCGCAGCGCCTCGGACTGGCGCGAGCGCGCGAACACGCTCTTCGAGGCGGGCCATACGGAGCTCGCGCTCGCCTCCTACGATCGCGCGCTCGCGATCGGGCTCGACGCCTCCACGCGTCAGGAAGCACAGCTCCGGCGCGCCGAGTGTCTCTTCCGCCTGCGCCGCTACGCCGAGGCGGAGGTCGCGTTCCAGGCGCTCGCCCCGAACGAGGAGGCGGCCCTCCTGCGCGGGCGCTCGATCGCCCGCGGCGGCGACGTACCGCGAGCGGTGACGGAGCTCCTCGCCCTCGCCGAGACGTCCAGCCCCGCGATGGCGGCCCAGGCGCGTTGGTATGCGGGGCTCCTCCTCGACGACGAGCCCGACGGTCAGGCGCGTGCCCGCGCCCTCTTCCTCCAGGTGGCGGCGCAGACGGACGAGCCCGATCTCGCGCCCCAGGCGCTCTGGCGCCTCGGCTGGTCCGCCTATCGGGAGGGGCATCACGCCGAGGCGCGGGCGCAGCTCGCGCGCATGGCGGCGGTCACGTCCGACGAGGTCGCGAAGCTCCAGGCCCGCTACTGGAGCGCGCGCGCCGCCGAGAAGTCCGGCGCGCTCGACGCCGCCGCCGCGACCTTCGCAGCCCTCGCCTCCGAGTATCCCTTCTCCTACTACGGGTTCCACGCGCGCGAGAGGCTCGCGGGGCAGGGGAGGACGGTGACGCCTCCGGGTGTCGCTCCCGACCTCGGGCCGCTGCGCCTCCCGTCGAGCCAGCTCGTGCGACCGCGGATCCTGCTCGCGGCCGGCCTGCCCGAGCGCGCCGCCCGGGAGGCGCGGCCGCTCGCGCGGCGGAGCTCGACGAGCCTCGCCGATCGGCTGGTCATCGCCCGCCTCTTCGCCGACGCGGAGGACTACCACGAATCGCAGACGTTGATCCTCGACGTGCTGTCGGACCCCTTGCCGCGGGGACCGGCGCCCGGCAGCGAGGAGCCGTGGCGGCTCGCCTGGCCGAAGGCCTATCCCGCCGCCACCACGGCGGCGCTCAGCGGGCTCGAGAGGGCCTCGGCGCCCCTCGTCTGGTCGATCATGCGCGAGGAGAGCGGATTCCGACCGACGATCGTGTCGTCGGCGGGCGCCCGGGGTCTGCTGCAGCTCATGCCGGAGACGGGCGCGCGCCTCGCCGATCAGCTCGGGATCCGGGGATTCGACGCCGCCTCCCTGTACGATCCGCGGCTCAACCTGCGCCTCGGAGCCTACTATCTCGACACTCTGGCCCGGCGCTTCGGGGGGCGTCTCTCCGCCGTCGCCGCGAGCTACAACGCGGGGCCCGAGGCGGTCTCGCGCTGGCTGGCGGAGCGGGGCGAGCTGCCCGACGACGAATGGGTCGAGGCGATCCCGTACGATCAGACCCGAGGCTACGTGAAGCGCGTGCTGCGGAGCGTCCACGTGTACGAGGACGTGTACGAGAGGCGGGGCGGGGCATGACCGACGCGAGGGACGAGGCGCCGCTGTGGATCGGCGCCCGGCGGGACGCCGAGATCGACGTGATCGGCGTCGGACAGAGCTCCCTCGACCACGTGTGCCTGGTGGACGGCCTGCCCGAGTTCGCGGGGAAGGCACGCATCGCGCAGTACCTCCGCATGCCGGGGGGCCAGGTCGCCACCGCGCTCCTCGGCTGCGCGCGGCTCGGGCTGCGCTGCGCGTTCGTCGGCGCCGTGGGAGACGACGAAGCGGGCCGCGCAGCGCTCGCGCCCCTCGAGCGCGCGGGAATCGACCTGGCAGACGTGCGTACCGTCCCGGGCATCCCGACGCAGCTCGCGGTGATCCTCGTCGACCGCGAGAGCGGCGAGCGGACGGTCCTCTGGCACCGGCACCCGGCGCTCGCGATCGAGCCCGCCCATCTCTCGCGCGCGAGCATCGCGCGCGCGCGGCTGCTCCACCTCGACGCCGGCGATCCGGAGGCCGGCGCGTGGGCGGCGAAGGTGGCGCGCGAGGCGGGGATCCCGGTGCTGCTCGACGCCGACACCGCCGTGCCCGGCATGTCCGAGCTCCTTGCGCACGTCGACTTCCCCGTGGTGTCGCGGGGCTTCGCGGAGTCCTTCGCCGGCTCCCGGGATCCGGCCGACGCGCTGCGCGGCCTGGTTGCCGGTGGGGCGCGCCTGGCCGTCGTGACGCTCGGAGAGCAGGGCGCGCTCGGCCTCCTGGGCGAGCGCTGGCTCCCGAGCCCGGCGTTCCAGATCGTGGCGAGGGATACGACGGGCGCGGGCGACGCGTTCCACGCCGCGTTCGCGTGGGCGGTGCTCGCCGGCTTCGGGCCCGCGCGAACCCTCCGCTACGCCAACGCCTTCGCGGCGCGGAACTGCCTCGCGCTCGGGGCCCAAGGAGGCCTCGCGACGCAGGCGGAGCTCGAGGCGTTCCTGGCGGAGAACCGGCCGGCACCGTGGAAGGGTCCGGCGCTTCCGTAGGGAGTCGGGCCGCCGTGCCGGGCTCCACGGCGCAGGTCGGCCCGTGCGCCGGCCATCACGGCTCCTCGAAGTCCTCGCCTTCTCCCTCCGGCGTCTCCTCGCCTTCTTCGAAGAGCTCGTCGCCCCCGGCGTCGAGCTCGCCGAGGTCGAGATCCATTTCGTCCTCGAAGGGCACCGGGGCTGCCTCGTCCTCGTCGTCGAGCAGCGCGGCGGGCATCGGTCGGGGCGCCGGCTTCTTCGCCGCGGCGGGCGGCGGGGGCGGCGGAATATCGCTGTCCTTTGGCTTCTGGCGCTGGTCGGCGCCGCACTTCGGACAGACCGGCTCGGGCTTGTTCATGTCGTAGAAGCGCGTCTTGCACGAGTAGCAGACGAACTTCTTCCCGAGCTTGGCCTTGCGGTCGTCGCTCAGGAGCTCGTTCGCCTTCTTCTCGGGCGGTGCCGGCTTCCGGCTCTGCTTGGGCTTCTTGGCTCGCGTGCTCATCCGATCGCTCCGGGCGCGAGACGAATCGCATCGCCGGCCTCGGCGATGCGCTGGATCCCGCTCGCGCGGAAATCTTCGGGTCCATCGAAGCGGGAGTGGTCGATCTCGATCGCCGCATCCGGAGGCGTCTCGAGCCCGGCCTCCAGCAGCCAGCGACGGTACAACGAAACCAGCGCGCGGCGAGCCGTCTGCGGAGACTCGCTGCCGCTCGCGTTCTTGATCGGCTCGTACTCGTCCTCGCGCAGCGTCTCGACGACGAGCGTCCGGCGCGCGGCGGGAAGGGCGTCGAAGACGAAGCGTTCGAGCTTGAGGCCGTTCGGCGCGTCGGGTCGCACCCGGGCTCCGGCCTCGTCGACGCAGGGGATCTTCTTCGGCGACGCGTGCCAGGGGAGGATCCGCTCGGCGTCGGCGGCGCAGCGGCGCAGGAACGCAGTGTCGAAGACGTGGATCGCGATGCTTCCTGCCCAGAAGACGAGCTCGCCGTCCGGGCCTCGCGCGTCGCGATGCTCGGCCGCGATCTCCGTGTACTCGACCACGCCGACGCTCCCGTCCACGCGGGCCACGTGTCCGACCCGATCGAACGGATCGCGCTTTGCGATCACCTTGCAGGACATCTCCGACTCCGCCGCGAGGTGGAGCCCGAGGTAGGTGGGATCGGCGATCCGCACCAGGGGGTTGTCGACCTGGTAGTACGCCAGGAGATCGATCCCGCGACGCTCCATGTCGTCGAGCGCGCCCGAGGCGTCGAGGGCGGTGACCACGCCGCCGTGTCCGCCGGGGCTCTCGGCGATGCGGTGCGTCTCCTCGAGCATGAGACGGCCCTCGAAGTCCACGCTCGGAACCATCTGCTGGCAGAAGAAGAAGACGTCCTGCGGATCGAGGCCGAACCAGCCCCGGGACCGGAACAGGGCGCGCGTCTCGGCGTCGGTCGCGGAGCTCGTCATCACGTACCACGGGAGAGATCGCCCGTAGCGCCGCGCATGGCCTCGGATTTTCTGCGCCTGGAGCTCGAACAGCGAGCGCGGGGTGAGGGGGCCCACCGGGAACGCTCCCTTGGGTCCGTCGAAGCCGAGGCGCGTTCCCTGGCCGCCCGCCACGACCAGCACTCCGACGCGTCCTTCGCGGATTCGGGCCTCGCCGAGCGCGCGCGCTGATCCGAGGTCGTGATCGGGGCCTCCGTGGCGCGGGAGGCGCCGGATCGGAAGGGGCTCGAGACGTCGCGCGCCGGGGAGCTTCAGGCGCGACGCGGCCTCGTATGCGCTGCGCAGCGCCGTGAGGTCGATCCGCGCCGCCTGGGTCAGGAGACGCGCGCGCGCGTCAACGTCGAGCCAATCCCAGAACCGGAAGACGTGATCCTGCTCGAACGCACGGAAGCGCTCACGGACCGCATCGAGGCGGGGACCGCACGCAGGAGTCGTCGCAGACGCGCAGGGCTGCAAAGTGAAGGCGGCGGATAGCACACGAGAGGGGCGTCGCAACGCAGCCCCCCGGCAGCGGCTCGAGCATGGCTCGCCTGGGCGTGGCGCGCGGGCGAGGCCGATCCTTGAGTTGACATAATCCTTCTTATCGGACGTTCCGTGACCGACCCGCGCCACGGTCGGTGCGGCGCGACTTCGCCAGCCTGGCCGTCGTTCGAGCGGCGGGCCTGCTCGGCGCAGGCATCGCCGCCTTGGCGTGAAGATCCCGGTGCCGGCCGCGCCGGGGGCGCTGAAGCTCCGCCGGCCGCGGGCTTGCCGGCACTCCTTCGAGTCGTGCGTTCAGGGAGCCGGAGTCGCGGCGGGCGCGCCGGAGCGGATCTCCGCGAGGGCGGCCGAGAGGTTCGGCGGAAGATTCACGGTCGCGGACGGATCCGCACCGAGCTCCTGGGCGAGCGCCAGCGCGCGCGCGCCGTCGCCCGCCTCGCGGTAGCAGCGCGCGGCGTCCGCCTTCGCCCACGCCTGGAGGGGGAACGAAGGGAGCGCGCCCGCCTCGGCGTACGCTTCGGCCGCCTCCCTCCAGTGCCCTGCCGACTCCTCGGCGGCCGCGATGCGAAGGAGCACGAGCCCGCGCACGGGATTGCTCGCTGAGAGATCGGGCAGCGCCGCACGAAGCTCGTCGGCGGCCTGGGGCATCTCGCCGACCTCGCTGAGCCGATCCGCGGCAGCGAGGCGCGCCAACGTGGCGGCTCCCGTGCCGTCGTTCTCCTGCGCGAGCGCGAGGAGCTTCGTCGCGTACTCCCGGCGGGTCGCCGTCGCGGTCTCGGGATTCGCCGGCTCCGGCACCTCCGCGACGCCCGGCCCGGCGCCCATGGCCGTCCGGTACTCGCCCTCGAGCTTCGCGAGCGCGGCGGCCGCACGGTCCTCGCGTCGCGTGTCCCACCAGCGCCAGCCGCCCACGCCGGCCGCCAGGGCGAGCGCCAGCACCGCGCCGGTCACGACGGGCACCGGGTTCCCGGCGATCCAGTCGCGCAGGTGGTCCGCGAAGCTGTTGATGTCGTCGAGCACGTCGTGGGGCGGTGTGTGGGTCGGTCGGGCCAAGGGGTCCTCGTGTGGCGTGCGATTCGTGGCGCCGCGAGCCAGCTCCGCTGCCGCGGGCGGCGCAGTGTATCACTCCGGGTCCGCGTGCTCGCCCCGCGCCCGGAGTCGAAGGCGGACCGGCGTGCCCTCGAGGTCGAAGCTCTCCCGCAGCTGGTTCTCCAGGAACCGGCGATACGAGGTCCGGATCGACGTCGGGTCGGTGCAGAACAGCACGAAGGTCGGCGGGCGCACTCCGGCCTGGGTCGCGTAGAAGAACTTGATCGGGCGCTTTCGCGTGCCCCGCTGCGCCATGTCGGGGCCGTGCTTCTCGACCGTCGCCTGGAGCCAGCGATTCAGCTCCGCCGTCGGGACGCGGCGCGAGGCGGCTGCACCCAGCCGATGCACGAGCGGGAAGATCTCCTCCACGCCCTTCCCGGTCTTGGCCGACACCGGCAGCACCGGGGCGTCGGGCATGAAGCGGAGGCCCCTCGCGAGCTCCTCGCGCGCCCGCTGGCGCCCGCCGTCGCGGCGTCGCTCCACGACGTCCCACTTGTTCGCGAGCACCGCGCACGCGCGCCCGCGCTCGCGCACGAGCGCCGCGACGCGGGCGTCCGAATCGGTGAAGCCCTCCGCCGCGTCGACCACGACGAGCACGACGTCGCTCCGCTCGAGGGAGCGCAGGGTCATGAGCGCGCTCGCGCGCTCCACGACCCCGGTACGCCGGCCCGGTCGCCGCAGGCCCGCCGTATCGACGAGCACGAAGGCCTCGCCGCTTCGCTCCACGCGCGTGTCGATCGCGTCGCGCGTCGTGCCCGGCTCGTCCGAGACCACCACGCGCTCGAAGCCGGCGAGCCGGTTCACGAGGGAGCTCTTCCCGACGTTCGGGCGCCCGACGATCGCGACGCGGATCGCTCCGTCCGCCTGCGGCTCCGGCCCCTCCTCCGGCCGGGGCAGGGCTGCGACCAGCTCCTCGAGAGCGTCCCATGCGCCCGTGGCCTGCTCCGCCGAGACCGCCCGGGTGCGCTCGATCCCGAGGGAGAAGAACTCCGCGAGCCGCGATGCGTGCGCGGGCTTGTCGATCTTGTTGACCGCGAGCGTCACCGGCTTCGAGGTCCGGCGCAGGGCGCGCGCGATCCCGACGTCATCCGGTAGGCATCCCGCCTTGCCGTCCACGACGAAGAGGATCGCGTCCGCCTGCTCCACCGCCGCGCGGGCCTGGGCCTGGATCGCGGCGGGAAGGCCCGCTTCGGCCTTGGCCTCGAGGCCGGCCGTATCGACCAGCAGGATCCTCCGGCCTGCGGCCTCGATCTCTTCCGTGATGCGATCGCGCGTGATGCCCGGCGTATCCTCGACGAGCGCGCGCCGGTGGCCGGCGAACCGGTTGAACAGGCTCGACTTGCCGACGTTCGGACGGCCCACGACGGCCACGATCGGGAGCTTGCGGGAAGACACGATGCTCGAAGGTAAGCGCCGGGCGGCCCGGCCGGTACCGACCTCGAGCGGAGTGTGCCTGGCGCCGGTTTCGGCCGCGCCGACGAAGGTTTGCTTGACACCGAGAGCCCTCGCCCCGTAGGCTGCGCGCCGGGTGCAGACACCCGTGGCGACGCACGGCGCGTGGGGGCGCTGTCCGGGCATTGCCACGTCTCGACACGATCCGCAGCGAGTCGACGAGACCGCGCCCGGATCGAACAGGAAGGGGGAAGCTTGGTGACCTCGTTCGCGCGCCTGACCGCGGGCCTCGCGCTCGGCGCGTTGGTCCTGAGCGCGGCGCCGCGTCCGGCCGATGCCGACTACGAGACGCTGCAGCGCTCGTTCGAGAACATGATCTTCGCGCCCGTGGACCTCGTGCTCTCGCCGGTCACCGCCGGCGTGATCGAGTACCGGAACCTGACCACGATCGAGGACACGAAGGCCGTGCGGTACTTCTACGCCGTGCCGGGCTATCTCTGGCTGACGGGCGTCCAGGTCGGATCCGCGATGCTGCGCGCCGTCACGGGCGGCCTCGAGCTCTTGCCCGGGATCGCCCTCCTGCCCTTCCCCGACACGAAGCTCGACCCGCTCTTCGATCCCGTCGAGAAGGCCGACTCCCTCGTCGACTACCAGAATCCGATCTTTCCGATGAAGTTCGGAGTCGACTACGCCACGCAGGCGCCGTAGGCGGCCCGCGCGCGCTCGAGGCGAAGGGCGTCGCGCCTCCGGGCGCGGCGCCCTTCGTGTCTCAGCCCCTCGCTCCCAGGAACTGCTCGCTCGCACGGAAGATCGCATCCTCGTCTTCCGGATCGAGCCAGCGCGCCTCCGGCACGCCGCGCAGCCAGGTGCGCTGGCGGCGCGCAAACTGGCGGGTGTCGCGCTGCATCGCCGCGAGCGCGTTCACAAGAGTGTCGATGCCGTCGACCACCGGCTGCATGTGGCGATAGCCGATCGACTGCATCGAGCGCAGCTCGGGGCCGAAGCCGCGCTGGCGCAGCTCGCGGACCTCGCGAAGGAGCCCGGCGTCGATCATCGCGGCGCAGCGCGCGTCGATCCGCGCGTCGAGCTTCTCGCGCCCCGGATCGAGGGCGAGGTGCAGCACGCGGTAGGGGCGGTCCGAGAAGCCGTGGCTGCCGCGCAGGCGCGACGCAGCCTCGCCGAACCGCGCGCAGAGCTCGAGCGCGCGCACCACGCGCCGCAGATCGTTCGGATGGATCAGCCGCGCGGCCTCGGCGTCCCGTTCGGAGAGCCGTCGATGGAGACGCGTCGGATCCCCCGCCGCGACGGCCGCCTCGTGCTCGCGCTCGAGGCGCTCGCGCAGGCTCGGATCCGCGCCGCCGCCGCCCACGAGCCCCTCGCACATCGCGCGCACGTAGAGCCCGGTGCCGCCCGAGAGGAAGACCGGCCTGCCTCGCGCATGGACGCGCGCGGCCGCCCGCCGCGCCTCCTCCGCGTAACGCCCGGCGCTGTAGGCCTCGTCCGGCTGTGCCACGTCGATCAGCCAGTGCGGCACGCGCGCGCGTTGGGCGAGCGTCGGCTTCGCGGTGCCGATGTCCATGTAGCGGTACACCTGCATCGAGTCGGCGTTCACGATCTCGCCGTCGAATCGCTCGGCCAGACGGAGCGCGATCTCCGTCTTGCCGGCAGCGGTGGGCCCCGTCACGACGACGACGGGCGGCCGGGGATCATCCTTCGTCACGGAGCGTTCTCTCGAGGGGTGGAACGTCGACCGTATCCCAGGCCCCGGCTCAGCGCCGCCCGAAGCGGCGCTCGATCTCGGAGAGCCCGATCGGAAGCGCCACGGGACGTCCGTGCGGGCAGGTCGGCGCCCACGGGATGTCGTCGAGAGCCGCGATCAACGCCTCCTGCTCGCGAGCGTCGAGCACCTCTCCCTGCGTCCGGGCAGAGTGACACGCGAGCGTGGCGAAGACGTGGTCGAGGGCGCCGAGGAGCCGCGTGCGTGCCGCGCCGGCGCTCTGCAGCGCGCCCTCGCCCGCTCCGGCCCGCAGCTCGTCCGCGAGCGAGCGCACGAGAGGCGCCGGATCCCGGTCGGCGAGGAGCGCCGGCACGGCGCGCACGAGGAGCGTCGTCTCGCCGAAGGGCTCGAGCTCGAAGCCGAGCTCCCGCAGCAGCGCGAGGCGGGTCGAGACCGCGGCGCACGCGGCGGCCTCGAGCTCCACCGGGAGCGGTGAGAGGAGGGCCTGCCGCGCGACGCCGCCCGCGAGCCAGCCCGCGCGCAGCCGCTCGTAGAGCACGCGCTCGTGGGCGGCGTGCTGGTCGACGAGCACGAGGCCGTCCTTCGACTCGAGCAGGAGGTAGCTCGCGAGCAGCTGCCCGAGCCGCCGATAGCCGCGAAAGCGTGGCGTCTCGGCGGCGGCCGGAAGCGGCGACGCGGCATCGTCGGCGCGACCGCCGTCGATCGCGAGCACGGCCTGGGCCGGGCTCGGCCGCGCGAAGACCCAGTCGCTCGCCCCGCCCCGCGCGATCGGCTCGCTCGTCGGCGCAGCGCGCGCGACCGCCGCTTCCGCTCCGAGCCAGCCTCGCGTCGCGATCGCATCGCGTACCGCGTGCGACACGAGCTGGTGGATGGCACGCGGGTCCGCGAACCGCACCTCCCACTTCGCCGGGTGGACGTTCACGTCGACCGCCTCGGGCGGAAGCTCGAGGAAGAGGACGACCGACGGGAATCGGCTGCGCGGGAGGACGTCGCGGTAGGCGTCGAGCACGGCGTGCCGCAGCAGTCGATCTCGCACGGGGCGCGCGTTCACGAAGAGCTGGATCCCCTCGGCGCTCGCGCGGTGCCAGTCGGGGCGAGACACGAAGCCGCGCAGCACGAAGCGGCCCGCGGCGGCGTACGCGGCGAGCATCGCCGCCGCCTCGTCCTCGGAAAGCACGGCGGCGACGCGGTCGAGAGGATCCGCCGTCGCCGGCCACGAGAGAGCGGGACGCTCGTCCCGCTGGAGGTCGAAGTGCACGTCCGGGCGTGCGAGGGCCGCGCGGGCGACCCAACCCGCGACGTGACCCCACTCGGTCGACGGCGCCTTCAGGAACTTCCGTCGCGCGGGCACCGCCGCGAAGAGATCCGCCACCTCGACGCGCGTGCCCTCGGGCGCGCCGGCCTCGCGCTCCGAGACGATCCGGCCGCCGTCGACGCGCACCTCGTATCCCACCGTCGCGCCGCGCGCGCACGTCAGGAGGCGCAGCCGCGAGACCGAGGCGATCGCCGGCAGGGCCTCGCCACGGAAGCCGTAGCTCTCGATGCGCATCAGGTCGTCGGCCGAGGCGAGCTTGCTCGTGGCGTGACGTTGCAGCGCGAGACGCGCCTCGTCGCGGCTCATGCCGCAGCCGTCGTCGGCGACTACGATCGATCGCGTGCCGCCGTCGCGCACCTCGACGCGGATCCGACCCGCTCCCGCATCGAGCGCGTTCTCGACGAGCTCCTTCACGACCGAAGCGGGACGCTCGACCACCTCGCCGGCGGCGATCTGGTCGACGAGCGCGTCGGGCAGCACGCGGATCCGCGGTCCACGGGGGAGGTCCTGATCGCGGCCGCCGGAGGACGGGCCGCGGGCGTCGCGCGGGTCGAGCGGCTTCGAGGGTTCCACGAGGACGCCGGTACCACGCCGCCCCTTCCCCCGCAAACCAGGGGTGTGGATTCGGCCCGGTCTCGGGGAACTCGCAATTGCATTGACAACAAACGCGACTCTCAAATAGTTTTGCCGCGAGTCAGGCAAGGGGGGGTGCCATGGACGTGATGGACGCGACGGGCGACGGGCGGATCTCGGGTGCTGGTCCGGGCCAACGCCTCGCGGAGAGGCCCGTGGGCCGGCGCCGCGAGGATCGGATCGTCGGCGCGAGCCGCGCGACACAGACGGTCCTCGAGCGCGCGAGCAGCGCCGCGCGATCGCCGCTTCCCGTCCTGATCTGGGGCCCGCCGGGGAGCGGGAAGGAATTCGTGGCGCGTGCGATCCACGCCTGGGGTCCGCGCGCGTCGGCCTCGTTCGACGTCCTCGCGTGCGGCGGAGTCCCCGAAGCGCTGCAGGCCCGCGAGATCTTCGGCTGCGCCGCCGGCGTCCACCGCCTGCTTCCGGCCGAGCATCCGGGGCTGCTTGCGCGCACTTCGGGTGGGACCGTGCTCCTCGACGACATCGACGCGCTCAGGCCCGCGGTCCGGAACGCCCTCTGCAAGGCATTGAGCGAGGGAAGCTTCACACCCGAAGGAGCCAGCGCAGAGCGACCCCTCGAGGCGCGGGTGATCGCGACCTCGAGCCTGGCCCTCGCCGACGGCCCCTTCGGCGAGCTCCCGCACCATCGGATCGAGCTCCTCCCGCTCGCCGAGCGCCGCGAGGACGTGCTTCCGCTGGCGGCACACTTCCTCGCGACCTTCGCCGCCGAGCTCGGCCTGCCGGCCGTCGGCTTCTCCGGCGACGCGCGCGCCTTCCTGCTCGCCGAGCCCTGGCCCGGGAACGTCCGCGAGCTGCGGGCGCGCATCCGCGAGGCCGTGCGGCTCACGCAGGCCGGAGCCGTCTCGGCGGAGTCGCTCCTGCTCGCCGGGGAGGAGAGCGAGGTGCCCTCCTTCAAGGACGCGAAGCGCGCGTTCGAGACGCGCTACGTGGTCGGCCTCCTGCGCCGCTGCCGCGGGAACATCTCCCGTGCCGCGCGTCTCGCGAAGAAGGATCGCAAGGACTTCTACGACGTGATCCGCCGCACGGGAATCGACCCGACGACGTTCCGGCACTCGTGAGGCTCGGAGGCCGCGGCGAGGCGCGGTAGGCTCACGGGATGCGCGTCGCCGCCGTCCAGATGACCTCGACCGACGACCTCCGCGCGAACCTCGCCGCAGCGAGCTCGCTCGTGACCGAGGCAGCGGCGCGCGGCGCAGAGCTGGTCGGCCTTCCCGAGAACTTCGCCTTCCTCCGTCGCGAAGGCGTCGCGGTGCCTTGCGCCCAGGATCTCGAGGGCGAGATCGTGGGCACGCTCCGGGAGCTCGCGCGCGAGCTCGGCGTCTGGCTCGTGGGCGGAAGCTTTCCCGAGGCGATTCCCGGTGAGAGCCGCATCGGGAACACGAGCGTCCTCGTCTCCGCCGCCGGCGACGTGGTCGCGGTCTACCGGAAGATCCACCTGTTCGACGTCGACCTTCGCGCCCAGGGCGGCGGCGAGTATCGGGAGTCGGCGACGATCGCGCCGGGCAAGGAGCTCGTCGTGGCGGAGACGCCGTTCGGCCGCGTCGGTCTCTCGGTCTGCTACGACCTGCGCTTCCCCGAGCTCTACCGCGCGCTCGTCGAGCAGGGCGCGCGCTTCCTGTTCGTCCCGAGCGCGTTCACGCCACAGACGGGCAAGGACCACTGGGAGCCCTTGCTGCGGGCCCGGGCGATCGAGAACCAGGCGTTCGTCGTGGCGCCCGCTCAGTGCGGCCGCCACGACGAGTCCCGCGCGAGCCATGGGCGCTCGTTGATCGTCGATCCGTGGGGCATCGTGCTGGCCCAGGGCGCCGACCGCCCGGGCGTGATCGTCGCCGAGTGCGATCTCGGCGAGCTCGAGCGCGTGCGCGCCACGCTGCCGGCCCTTCGCCATCGGCGTCTCTGACGCATCTGCCTGTCTAAAGGCCGCCCGCCGCCGGGCCGATTCGTCTCCCGATGGCCCCTTCGTCCGCAGATACGTCGCCCCCGGCCGCGCCCGGCGGTGGCGGAGCAGAGCTCGTGATCCTGAACGGAGGCTTCGTCGGGATGCACTACGAGCTCGGGAGCGGTGAGACGCTCGTCGGTCGCAGCCCGAACACCGACATCACCCTGCTCGACGAGGGCATCAGCCGCGAGCACGCGCTGATCGCATTCGACGAGGCGTCTGGCGGCCACACGATCGAGGACCTGCAGTCGACGAACGGCACCAAGGTCAACGGCAAGCGGGTGCGCTCGACGACGCTCTCCCACGGCGATCGCATCGAGATCGGCCACACCGTCTTCGAGTTTCGTCGGCGCGGCTGAGCGCAGCCCCGGTCTAGCTCGAGATCCGACGCCGGATCGGCGGGCCGAGGCGCGCGGTGACGGAGACCGGGAGACGCTGCCACGCCCGCGAGAGCGCACGCAGCAGCGTGCTCTCGCCCGGCAGCGCAGGGGCCAGCGTCGCGCCGTCGGGTGAGAGGCGCGTCCAGGCGAGGCGCCGCTCGAGCGCGCCCCAGCCGCGCTTGAAGTGGTGCGTTCCGCTGTCGCGGGGCGAGCGCCCGAAGTCGAGCTCGCGCGCACCGCGGGCGATCGCCCAGCGGATCGCCTCCCAGTAGATCTGGTTGTTCGGACAGCGTGCGCGCTCGGAGCGCAGGGTCGAGGCCCACGGCACCGTCACGACACCCGCGTGATCGATCGCCACGAGCCCCCCGACGGGCCGCCCTCCGTCCGCGGTCACGACGAAGCGCAGCCGCTCGCCGAACGCGCGCGCCATCGCCTGGTAGAAGCGGCGGCCGTGCACCGGCGAGCCCAGGTCGCGCATGTTCACGAGGAAGGGCTCGTAGAATGCCGCCAGGGGATCGGCCGCGTCGTCGAGCAGCCGCAGCCCTTCTCGCTCGGCCTTTCGCGTCTGGTTCCGGACCTTCGCCGGCAGCGCCTTCCACTGCGCCTCGACGTCGGCAAGGAGCGGAAGATGGAGGTCGAGGCGCTCGGCAAAGTCCGTCGCCGCGACGCCGGCGATCGGAGTCACGGCTCGCAGGTCGACGGCGCCGACGCGGAGCTCGCGCGCGAGAGCGAGCGCCTGTTCGACCAGGGCACGCGCGGTCGCCGGATCCTTCGCGAGGGGGCCGCCGGTGTCGAGGAAGGGCATCGAGACGAGCTCTGCGGCGCCGCGCAGCCCGCGCATCCGGACGAGGGGCAGGACGCCGCAGACCTCGCCTCGCTCGTCACGCGCGATCAGCCCGTGAGGCTCGAGGCCGTAGGCTTCGTGCACCACCTCGAGCCAGGCGCGGGCGTGAGCGAGCGTGGCACCCGGACACCCGTCGACGAACTGATCCCACTCCGGGCCGGGTGCAGCGACCCGCTCGATCCGCATCGAGGCAGTATAGGGAAGGCATCCTCGCCTCAGGCCGGGCGGGGGTTCCGCCGAGAGTGTATAGAGGGGCTCGTCGGGCGGCTCCGCAGGGAGCGCTTCGCCCGCGAACAGGAGGGGGAGATGACGATCGAGAATCGCCGGCCGCCGCGCCGTCGCATCGTGCTCGGAGCGCTCTGTCTCGCACTCGGCGCGCTCGGCTGCGCGAGCGCCAAGCCCGCGCCCCAGCCCGCAGGACCGACGGCGTTCCCGGGGCCCTACCGAGTCGGCCCGCCCGACCAGCTCCTCGTCAGCATCCTTCCCGAGCCCCAGATCGACCGCACCGTCGTCGTGCGGCCCGACGGCAAGATCTCGATCGACCTCGTCGGCGACGTCGAGGCGGCGGGTCGCACGCCCGAGGAGATCGCGCACGACATCCAAGGCCGGATCTCCAAGTACAAGCGCGACGCCGCGGTCACGGTGTCCGTCGCGACGGCCGCGAGCGTCGCCATCACGGTGCTGGGGGAGGTGCGCGCGCCGAGCGTGTTCCCGCTCGCGCGGGAGACGCGCATCGTCGAGGCGCTCGGCCAGGTCGGCGGCCCGTCGCTCTTCGCTGCGACGAGCAGCATTCGGGTGGTGCGTCCGGCGGAGCCGACGCCGGCGGTGTTCCACGTCGACCTCGACGACATCACCGAAGGCGACCTCACCACGAACATCCAGCTTCACGGCGGCGACATCGTCTACATCGAGCCGACGGTCTTCGCCAAGATCGGATACGCGATCCAGCAGGTCCTCTTCCCGTTCCAGGCGCTGATCGGCGGCGGCAGCGGCGTCGCCGCCGCGGTGATGACCGGCGGCGTCGCGGGCTCGGGGCTGGGCAGCCACTGAGCCCCCGCCGGGCGGACCGCCGGACCGCGGCGGTCCCACCTCCCCGCCGGGACCTGCGCCCGCCGGCTCGCGTCGGCTCGCGTCGGCTCGGCCCGACACGCCCCCTCCCCTCTTCCAGGGGGGAGGCGCGAAAGCGCGTGACACCGTGCCGCGCGCAGGGGCAAGATGCGTCCTGCTGCAGGGGCCCGCGGTCGGGCGGCTCGACACCCGCCGAGGACTGAGGGGCACCCACCACCGGGCGCGTCCGCGGCCGGCCCCGAGTCCGGCCGACTACCAGATGCAAGCGCCACCGGACGGAGCGGATGCGGTATTACCTCCTGAACCTGTACATCCGGCGTGTCGCCTTCGCGGCTGCCCTCGATCTCGCAGCCCTGCTGGTCGCGGCCACCCTCACGTGGTTCCTCGCGTCTCCGCCGTTCAGCGCGGCCGGCTACTGGCTCGCGATCGGCGGTGCCGCCGTGGCGAACTTCGTGCTCCTCTACTACGCGAACGCCTACGGCCTGACCGTCCTCGGAAGCGGCCGCCGCACCCTCTCGACCGTGACGGCTTCCCTCGGCGTGGCGGTCGTGGCGGTGCTCGGCCTCCACTTCGTGTTCCGCTTCCAGCAGTACACCGTCGAGACGATGGCCAACGTCGCCGGCGTGTACATCCCGCTGCTCCTCGGCGGCCGGATGGCGTTCCGCGTGCTCTCGTCGCATCCGCGGTTCACGCGACGCGTGCTGGTGATCGGCACGAGCGACCTCGCCCGGGCGATCGCGCGCGCGGTGCGCGAGCGTCGCAACCTCGGCACGGAGATCGCCGGGTTCCTGTCGGACGACCTCGACGACCAGGGCGCGTGGATCGAGGGCTATCCGGTGCTCGCCCAGGTCCACCACATCGACAAGATCCTCGCGCAGGACCGGATCAGCCGGATCGTGGTCGCCTCGAAGAGGCGCAGCGAGTACTTCCCGGCCGAAGAGCTGATGGCGACGAAGCTCACGGGCGTGAAGGTCGAGTCGGGCGTCGCGTTCTACGAGCGCGTGACGGGACGCATCTACCTGCGCGAGCTGCGCGCGAGCTACCTGATCTTCTCCGCGGGCTTCGCGGGCGGGCCGTGGCTCGAGGTGCCGAAGCGCATGCTCGACGTCGTCGTCTCGTCCTTGGGCCTGCTGGTGGGCGCGCCGCTGATCGGCCTCGCGGCGCTCGCGATCCGTCTCGACTCCCCCGGCCCGATCTTCTTCGGCCAGCCGCGCGTCGGCAAGGGCGGGCGCGTCTTCCAATGCTGGAAGCTGCGCTCGATGAAGCACGGCGCCGAGCGCGAGACGGGACCGGTCTTTGCGGGTCAAGAGGACGATCGCAAGACCCGCGTCGGCAAGATCCTGCGCATGTCGCGGATCGACGAGCTGCCGCAGCTCTGGAACGTGCTGATCGGCGACATGAGCATGGTCGGCCCCCGGCCCGAGCGGCCGGAGTTCGTGGAGACCCTGAGCGAGCGCTACCCGTACTTCCGCATGCGCTCCGCCCTCAAGCCGGGCATCACGGGCTGGGCACAGATCCGCTACGGCTACGTGAACGACGTCGTCGGGTACGAGGACAAGCTGGCCCTCGACCTCTACTACCTGAAGTACCGCTCGCTCTTCATGGACGTGCTGATCCTCTGGAAGACCCTGAAGACCGTCCTGCTGATGAGCGGGATCTGACGCACCGCCGGGATGCTCGATGGCGGCCGGCGCAGCGCGAGCGGACGCGCGGGTTGAGCGGCGTCCGAGCGTGACGGACACTGCCGTCATGATCACGAACGCGCTCAGCGTCGATCTCGAGGAGTACTTCCAGGTCTCGAACCTCTCCTCGGTGATCGGCCGGGAGCGCTGGGACGGCCTTCCCTCGCGCGTCGAGGCCTCGACCCGACGCATGCTCGACGCGTTCGACGAGCACGGCCAGCGCGCGACGTTCTTCACGCTCGGCTGGGTGGCCGACCGGAATCCGCGCCTCGTGCGCGAGATCGCGGAGCGGGGCCACGAGCTCGCGTGCCACGGCTACGCGCACGAGCTCGTCTACGAGCTCGGGCCGGAGCGCTTCCGCGCCGACCTGCGCCGCTCGCGCGCGGCGATCGAGCAGGCGTCCGGTCGCTCGCTCTCGGGCTACCGGGCGCCGAGCTACTCGATCACGCGGGCGTCCCTGTGGGCGCTGCCGATCCTCGTCGAGGAGGGCTTCCGCTTCGACTCCTCGATCTTCCCGGTCCGCCACCATCGCTATGGGATCCCGGGCTTCGAGCGCGCCCCGGTGCGCCTCGACCTGCCGGGCGGCGGATCGATCGTCGAGTTCCCGCTGACGACGCTCCGGCTGGGCCCGCTCACGCTGCCGATGGCAGGCGGCGCCTACCTGCGCCTGCTCCCCGCATGGCTCTTCCGCTGGGGCTTCGGGCGGCTCGCGGGCTCCGGCTTCCCGACGGTCCTCTACCTGCATCCGTGGGAGATCGACCCGGAGCAGCCGATCCAGCCCGTCGGCCGGCGAGTCCGGTGGAACCACTATCACAACCTCGACCGCATGGAGGAACGTCTCCGGACGCTCCTCGAGCGCTATCGCTTCGCTCCGATGGGCGAGGTCCTGGGCGCACTCGAGGTGAGCGGCAGGATGGGATCCCTGCGCCTCGACAGCGAGGGGAAGCGACCGGGCCGGGCTTGAGGCCCGTGGCCGGCCGGCGGCGCCGACGGGCCCTGGCCTTGCGTACTTGTTCACCCCTGTTCGTCACCTTTCGCTGCGTCGGGGGTACTCTGTTGTCATGGCGCACGCGGCTCCTGCCGTGGAGCGCTGCCTGGGAGGCGGAGGGCCTCCTGCAGCCAGGTTCCCGGGCGTTCCGCGCCCGGGCCGTATGAGGCGGGTCGATGTCGCGAGATGCGTGGAAGGACGGCCCCGAGCCGGCGGGACACGAGCCGGCGGCCGAGGGCGGCCTCGGCGGCTTCCAGATCGAGGACGTGCTCGAGATCCTCGAGCGCCGCCGCTGGTGGATCCTCGGCTCGGCCGTGCTCGGGCTCGCGGCGGGCCTGCTCCTCTTCCTGGTCCTGCCGGCCCGCTACGAGGCGAGCACCACGATCCTGGTCGAGCCCCAGGAGGTTCCCGAGAGCTACGTGAAGAGCACCGTGACGCTCGACATCGAGCAGCGCCTCAACACGCTGCGCGAGCGGGTCACGAGCTTCGCCAACCTGACCGAGCTCATCGACCGCGTCGGACCGGATCGCCTCGACCCCGAGCACGAGTACACGCGCGAGGAGCTGATCGGCTTCATCACCGCGAACCTCTCGGTCGAGAGCGGCGCGAGCTACTCGAAGCAGGCCAACGTCTTCGAGATCTCCTACCAGGGCAAAGATCCGGAGGTCGTCGCGGCGGTCACGCGCGAGATCGCGAGCCTGTTCATCACCGAGAACCTGAAGGACCGCGCGCAGCAGGCGACCGCGACCGCCGAGTTCCTCGACCGCGAGCTCGAGCGGCTGCGCGGCGAGGTCGCGCGGCAGGAGCAGAAGATCCGCGAGTTCAAGGAGCAGCGGATGGGCGCGCTTCCGAGCGAGCTCGACGCGAACCTGCGCTCGCTCGACCGGCTCAACAACGCCCTCGCGTCGAACCTCGCCGGCCAGGAGGCGGCGGCCCAGCGCGTCGCGCTGGTGAACGCGCAGATGCGGAACTCGGGTGGCAGCAGCGTCGGCCCGGGCGGGCCGGCTCCCGGAAGCGTGGGTGCCGCGCTGATCGAGGCCCGCAAGCAGCTCCTCGAGGCGCAGCGCGTCTACACCGACGAGCACCCCACCGTGAAGCGCTGGACCGCGGAGGTCGCCCGCCTCGAGGCCGCCGTGCGGAAGGGCGGCGACGCGAGCAGCGCGACGCGGATCCCCGATCCGGCCCTCGGCGCGATGCGCGCCGAGGCCGAGACGGCGCAGCTCGACATCGAGCGGCTGCGCAAGGAGGAGGAGCGGCTGCGGAAGGAGCTCGCGGAGCTCCAGACCCGCGTCGAGCAGACCCCGCGCATGGAGGAGGATCTCCTCACCCTGACGCGCGACTACGACAACATGACGAAGACCTACCAGAGCCTCCTCGGGAAGAAGTACGAGGCGGCGCTGGCGCGCAACCTCGAGCAGGCCCAGAAGGGCGAGCGATTCAAGGTCCTCCACCCGGTGCGCGTGCCTACCACACCCTCCTGGCCCAGCTTGAAGCTCCTGCTCCCGGGCGGGGCCGGCGTGAGCCTCGCGCTCTGCGCCCTGGCCGTCGCGGTCGCCGAGCTGCGCAACCCATCCTTCCGCTCCGTGAGCCGCCTCACGCGCACCACGGGTCTCCCGATCGTCGCCTCGATTCCGCGCATCGAGGGGGACCAGATCTTCGAGCAGAAGCCGACGGGCGAGGTCGACCCGCGCCTCGTGGTCTTCACCGCCCCGCAATCCGCGCCCGCGGAGCAGTACCGGAGCTTCATCCCCGTCCTGCTCGAGCACGAGGAGCGGCGCGTGGTGCTCGTGACGAGCGCCCAGCGCGGAGACGGCAAGTCGCTCTCCTGCATGAACCTGGCGCTCACCGTCGCCTGCGACCTGGGGCGGCGCGTGCTGCTGATCGACGGCGACCTGCGACGCCCGACGGCGCACCGCCTGCTGCGCGTGAAGCCGCGCATCGGCCTCACGACGGTGCTGCAGAAGCAGGCGAACTTCGAGGACGCCGTGCTCGAGACGCCCGTGCCGAATCTCTCGCTGCTGCCCGCCGGCCGCCCCGTGAAGAACCCGCTCGCGCTGCTCACGAGCCCGACCTTCCTCGAGCTGATTCACGAGGCGCGCAGCCAGTACGACGCGGTCTTCATCGACTCGCCGCCTCTCCTGCCGGTGGTCGACACGCGCTTCCTGAAGAAGCTCGCCGACCTCGTCCTGTTCGTGGTGCGGGCCGACGCGACGCCGCGGGAGGCGGCCACGCGCAGCATGCGCGAGCTCCGGAGCCTGGCCGGCATCGTGTTCAACGAGGTCAGCGCGGGGTCCTTCCGGCGCTACTACTACTACGACGCGTACTCGCGCTACGCCTACGGCGATCCATCGGAGGAAGCCGACACCGTCGAGGAACGGGCCCGTGTCTGATCGCGAGCTCCTGACCACCGCGCAGGTCCTGAGCCTGCTGCAGATCGGGCGCACGAAGCTCTGGGGGCTCGTGCGCCGGGGCGATCTTCCGGCGTACCGGATCGGCAGCGGACGGACGGCGCCCCTCCGCTTCCGCCGGGCCGAGGTGCTGCGCTGGCTCGACGACAACCGGGTGCCGCAGCGCAGTGGCTCCCCCGTGGGCGATCGCGCCGACACCGCCCGGGAGTGACGCTCGCAGACGCCCACGACTGGACGAGCGCGAAGACCGTGCTCCCGCCGCGCCCGCGGCTCGTGGACTGGGCGCTCGGTGGGGCCGCCGCCGGTCTCCTGCTCGGTTCCGCCGAGGCGACGCTCGTCTGGCTCGACGGCTCGGCGCTCCCGCCCCGCCTCGCCGGTCTCGCCGTCGTCGCGGGAGCACTCCTCGTGGCGGTCCTCGCGCTCCTCGTGGGCCTCGTGCTGCGGCTCCTCGGCCGCCGGCCGTCCCACTCGGCCCTGGCCGGCGCCCTCGTCGCGCCGGTCCTCGCCGCGCCGGTCGTGGCCGGCGCGGTCGGAGCCGCCGGCTCGATCCAGGGCGCGGCGCTCGGCCTCGCCCTCGCCGGCGTCGCCGGCGTCGTCGCCGCCCGGCTCGCCGCGCGCCTCGAGGCAGGAGGCATCCCGGTGTCGGGGCTCCTCGTCCTCGCGCCGATCGCGCTCCTCGCCGCGATCGCGGAGGCGGGGCCGCGCGGGCTCCGCCTCGTGCGTTCGCCGCAGCTCGGGCTCGAGCTCGCGCCCTGGGCCCTCGCGCTCGGCGCGCTCGTGCTCCTCGCCTACGCGCTCTCGCTCCTCGGATCGCGGGAGCGCGCGCTCCCGCCCGGCTTCGGCGCGACGCTCGTCGCGAGCGCGCTCTTCGCGGCCCTCACGTGCGCGCTGCCGGTCGTCGTCCCCTTCCTGATGCTCGACCCGACGGAGAGCGTCGCGGTCGCCGCCGCGCCGCCGAACCTGCTCGTGCTCGATCTCGGCCGCGCGACCAGCGACCCCGCCTCCAACGCCGGGCTCGAGTCGACGCGCCTCGTCGCCCTCGCCTCGGACGGCGTGCGCTACGACGTCGTGCGTCGAGAGACGCCGAACGGTGTCGCCTCGGCGCTGCTCGCCGGCGACGGAGGCTCGCTGCTCGCGCTGCTCGCGAGCCGCGGCTACGCGACGGCCGCCGTGGCCCCCACGCCTGCGCGCGTGGCGCGCCTCGGCGCGGCCGAGCTCGACGTGCGCCGCGGGCCCGGCGGCCGGCTGAAAGAGACGGCGCCGCGGATGAGCGGGGCCGCGCTCCTCGCCGCCCTGCCCCCCGCGCCGCGCGGCGCGCTGGGCGTGGCGGCGCCGCTGCGCAGCGACGTCGAGCTCGCCTCCGACGCCGGGCGCTGGCTCGGCGCCTGGCGCGCGACGCGCGCGCGCGTGCCCTTCTGTCTCGTCGTGGACTTCGGCGACGACGGACCGCCGCCCTCCGACGCAGCGCTCGCGCGCCTCCTCGATCCGCTCCACGACCTGGATGCGGGAACGACCACGCTCGTCCTCGCCGGCGCCGCGTCGCCTCCCGGTGTCGAAGGCGGCGGGACGGCGCCGTTCCGCCTGCTGGCCGTGCCGCCGCTCGCGGCGAAGATCGCCCCGCGCGGCGTGCGCGTGCTGGGCCACGTCGACGCCGCCGACTTCGCCGCGCAGATCCGCGCGCTCCCCGAGCGGCGCGCCGACGCGCCCTTCCCCCTGCCCGCCGTCGGCCTCACGGGCGCGCTCGGGGCGGAGGCCGTGCCGTGAGGCGACCGCCGCGCCGCATCGCCCTCGCCCTCGAGTCGAGCGGGCCCGGAGGCGCCGAGAACGTCGTGTTGCGGCTCGCCGCCGGCCTGCGCGCCGCCGGCGACGAGCCGGTCGTCGTCACGATGCGGCCCGGCTGGATGACCGAGCGCGCCGAGGCCGAGGGCTTCGAGGTCTGGCTCGCGCCGCAGGCTCGGGGCCTCGCGCCCGGCTGGGTCCCGCGCTTCGCCCTCCGACTGCGCCGTGGCGGGATCGACTGCCTGCACAGCCACGAGTTCGCGATGAACGTCTACGGCGGCGCGGCCGCACGCCTGGTCGGGATCCCGAGCGTGGCGACGATCCACGGGCGGAACTGGGCTACCGGCAGCCGGCGGCGTGGCCTCGCGTACCGGGCGCTGCGTCGCCTGGGGATGCGCGTCGTGGCCGTCTCGCGCGACCTCGCGGCGTTCCTCGCCGCGGGCCTGCCGCTCCCGCTCGAGGCGATCAGCGTCGTCCACAATGGCATCCCCCTCGCCGCACCGCTCCCCGCGGCCGCGCACGCCGCGGCCCGCGCGGCGACGCGCCGGAGCCTCGGAATCCCCGTCGACGCGCCGCTCCTGCTCGCGGTCGGGAACCTCTATCCCGTGAAGGATCACGCGACCCTGCTGCGGGCCGCTGCGACGCTTCCGGGTGTCTCCGTGGCGATCGCCGGCCGCGGCGAGGAGGAGGAGAAGCTCCGCGCCCTCGCCGCCGAGCTCGGCCTCGGCGCGCGCCTCCACCTGCTCGGCCTGCGCGACGACGTCGCGGACCTCCACCGCGCGGCCGACCTCTTCGTGCAGCCGTCCCGCTCCGAGGGCCTCCCGCTCGCGATCCTCGAGGCCATGGGCGCGGGCCTCCCGGTGGTCGCGACACGCGTCGGTGGCATCCACGAGGCCGTGATCGACGGCCGGACGGGGCGGCTCGTGCCGCCCGCGGACCCGGCGGCGTTGGCCGCGGCCTTGCGCGAGCTGCTCGACGCGCCGGAGCGTCGCGCCGCCTTCGGCCGCGCGGGAGCGGCCCGGGCCGAGCAGGAGTTCTCTCTCCGGGCGATGACCGACGCGTACCGCGCGCTCTACCGCGGAGAGGTTCGCCCGAGCGCCGCCCGATAGACGCCCACGGCCCGCTCGGCGGCGGCGTCGGCCGTGAACTCCGCCGCGAACCGAGCACGCGCCGCCTCCGCCGCGCGTTCCCCCGCCGGCTCCTCGTGGACGATCTTCGAGAGCGCGCGCGCCCACGCCGCGGGGTCGCGGCCCGGAATCAGCCAGCCCGCACGTCCGTCGAGCATCTCGGCGATGCCCCGGAGCTCCGTCGAGACGACCGGCGTGCCGACGGCCATCGCCTCGAGCACGCCGATCGGGTGACCCTCGTGGAGGCTCGTCACGAGGAGCGCGCGCCACGTCGCCATGCGCGGCGGCGGATCCGGCTCGAAGCCGACGAAGCGGATGCGTCCCGCGGCGCCATGGGCGCGCGCGCGCGCTTCGAGCGCCTCGCGCAGCGGACCCTCCCCGACGATCTCGAGCTCGAGGTCGGGCATCGCCGCGACCGCATCGATCGCGAGCTCGAGCCCCTTCACCGGCACGAGCCGCGAGACGACGCCGACGCGCAGGGGACGCTCGCGCCAGCGCGCGGCGCGCGCCGCGCCGGCCGGGGGATCGATCCCGTTCGCCGCGACGTGCACCCGGCGCGCGCCGACCCGCGGACGCAGCCACTCCGCCACCTCGGGCGACACCGCGATCACGGCCCGTGCGGAGCAGCGCTTGAGCGCGAGGTCGAGGGCGAGATAGCCCCGCATGCGCCACGCGCTCGCGCCGCCGAAGGGCTCCGGTCGCCCGTGCTGCGTCGCGAGCCAGGGGCGACCGGAGAGCGCGGCGAGGAGGTCCTCCTTGTAGCGATGCGCGTGCACGAGATCGGCATGGCTCAGGCGCGCGCGGACGGCGCGGACGAGGCTCGCGAAGCCCCTCCCCTCCTCGGGCTCGACCTCGACTGCGACGCCCGCGGCGGCGAGCCGCGACGCCAGCTCGCCCGGGTTCAGCACGATCGCCGCGACCTCCAGCTCCGATCGCCGGGCGAGGGCGCGCAGCAGGTGGAACGTCGCGACCTCGGCGCCCGCCCAGAGGTCGCCGGAGAGGACGTGGACGACCCGCGTCTCCATCAGCCCGGCAGACGCTCGAACTCGACGAGGAGGTTCGGGTTCAGGACCTTCGCGAAGGGCCGGAGCTGCGCGAGCCTGCGCTCGAGGAAGCCGAAGCCGATCGCCGCGGAGAAGAGACCCGGCGTGCGCAGGTGGAGCGGCAGGCCCGGGATCTCGCCGCCCCCGACCTGTCGACAGTGATGGCGCTCGAAGAGCTCCCGGAGGCGCGCCACCGTGTTCGCCCGGTAGCGCGTCGGATACACGTCCTTCGCCGCGCGCCCCTCGAGGCGCGAGACGGCCCACTCGTGGAAGCGGTGGGGCGTCGCGCGTGCGATCCACGCGAGATAGTGGCGACCGTTCACGGTGTGCACGAGGATCCGACCCTTCGGCGCGGTGACGCGGGCCAGCTCGGCCACGCTGCGCTCGGGCTCGTCGAGATGCTCGAACACCATGTTCGACGTCACGACGTCGAAGCTCCCGTCGCGGAACGGCAGGGCCTGCAGCACTGCGGCGCAGACCGGCCCCTCGTCGTGCCGCTCGTGCAGCGCCACCAGGTCGGCGTCGCAGCCGAAGGGCGTCGTCCCCGCCCGGGCGAGACGCGACGTGTCCTCGGCGCGCCAGCGCGGGAGGCTGTGGCGCCCGCAACCGGCGTCGAGCCAGCGCTTGCCGGGCACGAGCGCGAGCACGCGATCCGCGTACACGTCGTGGGGCCCGCGCACGCTGGGGTCGATCGCGTGGACCCGCCGCCAGTAGCGATCCCATGCCTCGGCGTCGTTCATGCGCAGCGCACTCCGTTCCTCCGTGCGGGCCGGACCTTAGTCCAGCCCTCGCGGCTCGGACGAGCCGCGCTTCGCCCGCGCCGCGCGGAGCGCGCGACGCCACGCGCGCAGCTCCACCGCAAACGGCCGCGGATCCGACCAGCGCAGCACCTCTTCGTGGGAACCGTCGACGAACCCCCGCGCGAACTGGAGGAGCGCGGCGAGCGGGCCCTGGCCGACGGCCTCGCGCTGCTCCCGGTCTCGCAGCAGGATCCAGAGCCGATCGAGATCGCCGAGGAGCCAGCGGGTGCGGATCCCCGGCCGGGGCGTCGCCGCGGGCAGGGGCCCACCCCGCTCGAGCGCCACGAGCATCGCAGGAAAGTCCACTCCCGCGTCGATCGCGAGCTGGAGCGAGCCCCAGAGCCGCGGGTTCACCTCCATGAGCCAGGCCCGCCCGTCGGTCGCGCGGCGGAACTCGACCATCGCCACGCCGTGCCATCCGAGACGTCGGAGCAGCGCCTCGCTCTTCGCCGCGAGCGCGGGGTCCGGCTCGACGGCCTCGCTCAGCACGCCCACGCCGCCGCTCGGCGGCTTCTCTCGGAGCCTGCGGTGCGCGAAGCGCGCGCGCGGGGTGCCTCGGTCGAACAGGAAGAAGATCCCGGCGCCGCCGCCCGGCACCCACTCCTGCACGAGCACGCCGCCCTGGGCGCCCGGCTCCCCTGCGATCCGTCGCAGATCGGCGTCGCTTCGCGCGAGCCAGAGCCCGCCGCGTCGCCACACGCCACGCGAACCCCCGCCGCGCTCCTCGAGCCAGCGCGAGCGACGCGCCTTCACGATCACGGGATAGGCGTGCCCGGGCGGGAGGCCCGAGAGCGTCTCGGCGCGCTCGACGAGCGTGCTGCGCGGCACCGGGATCCCGCACGCCGTCGCCTCGCGCAGGAGCGCGTGCTTGTCGGTCGCGGTCTCGTAGGCGTCGCGCGGCGGAAGCGCGATCGCAAGGGAGCGGTCGAGGCCCAGGGCGAAGCAGGTGCCGACGCTCACCTCCGTCACGGGCAGGACCAAGGCGCCCGGAAGCTGCTCGACCAGCCCCGCGAGCGCCGCCGCCCAGGCCGCCGGATCGCCCTCCGCGGACGGTGCGGCGTGGACCGCCGTCGCGAAGCGGGACGCGCCCGCGAGGCCCGGCGGCTCCTCGACGAGCACGTGCACCGGCACGCCTCGCGCACCGAGCGAGCGCACGGCGGCGAGGGCGGGCCGTGTCTCGCCATCGGTGACGATCACCGGCGCGGGCCTCGCAGGGTGGTTGACGTCGGAGGCGCCCCGGCTCAACGTCTCCCTCCGCGCCGCGCGCGACCGCGCCCAGCGAGCGCGCGCGAAGGAGAGGAGCTCACGGCGTGAACGCGCGCGGCGTCCTGCGTCGGCTTCGCGCCGAGGTGCTCGAGCGAGTCGGCGCGCACGCGCGCGCGCGTCTGACGCTCGACGGCACCGCGGCCGCGATCCTCATGTACCACCGCGTCCTGCCCGCCGCCGAGGCGACGGCCCTCGACGTCGAGCCGGGGATGTTCGTCACGCCCGAGACCTTCGCGCGCCAGCTCGAGTGGCTGGAGCGATCCTTCCGCGTGCTCCCGCTGGCCGACGTGATCGCGTGTCTCGTCGCCGGTCGGTCTCTTCCCCGAGGCGCCTGCGCGATCACCTTCGACGACGGCTGGCGCGACAACCACGTCCACGCGCTTCCGCTTCTCGGCGCCCGTCGGCTTCCGGCGACGATCTTCCTCGTCACGGGCCGCGTGGGGACCCGCGGCGCCTTCTGGCCCGACGAGGCGTGCCGCCGCTTCGCTCGCGTTCCGAGCCGCGAGCGGGCTGCCCTCGCCCGCGAGCTCGGACTCTCCGTCGCGGGCGACACGCCGGCGCAGCTCGTCGCCGCGCTGAAGCCCCTCGGCGAGGAGGAGCGCGCGCGGCGCCTCGAGGCGCTGCGCGCCCGCACGCCCGCCGTCGTCGAGCCCGAGCGGGAGCTCCTCGACTGGGAGGAGATCGGCCAGATGGCCCGTGCCGGCATCGCCTTCGAGTCCCACGGCGTGAGCCACGCGATCCTGCCGGGCCTCCCCGACGACGCGGTCGCGCGGGAGCTCGGCCGCGCGCGCAGCGCGCTCGCGGAGCGGGGGCTCGGCCAAGGCGGCCTCCTCGCCTATCCGTCCGGCGCCTTCGACGGGCGCGTGAAGGCGCTGGCGCACGACGCCGGCTACCTGGCTGCCGTCACGACGCAGCGACGCATCGCGCGCCGCGCGGACGACGCCTTCGCGCTCCCTCGGATCGGGCTCCACCAGGACGTGTCTGCGTCGCGCGCCGAGTTCCATCGGCTGGTGCCGGGCGACCGCTAGCGCGCGCCGCGCGCGCGGCGCGCGGCGAGCGCGAGCTCGTAGGCGCGCAGCAGGTGCTGCTCGACGGCGGCCGTCGAGTACAGGGCCTCGACGCGCTCGCGCGCCGCGCGGCCGAGACGCTCGCGCAGGGCCGGATCGCCGAGCGCCCGCTCGACCTCCCGGGCGAGGGTCTCGGCGTCCTCGCCCACGAGCGCGTGCTCGCCGGGCTTCACGTCGAGCCCCTCGAGCGCCATCGGATGGCTCACGATCGCGCGCCGCATCGCCATCGCGTCGAGGAGCTTGAGCCGTGTCCCCCCTCCGTCGGTGATCGGGCAGAGGTAGACCTGCGCGCGCTCGAGCCAGGGGCGGACGTCGTCGACGAAGCCCGTCACGGTGACCGACGCGTCGCGCCGGCCCCACTCCACCACGTCCGGCGGCGGATTCCGGCCGACGATCCAGAGCCGCTTCGCGACGCCCCGCCGTTCTAGCCGGGGCCAGATGGCGTCGCGCATCCAGCGGATCGCCTCGGCGTTCGCGTAGGCATCGATCCGCCCGACGAAGACGACGCTCCCGGGCTCCTCGTCCACGCCGTCGGTCGGCCGGAAGTAGCCGACGTCGACGGGATTCTCGACGACCGCAATGGCGGCGTGGGGAAGGAGCGCGCGGAGCCGCTCGGCGTCGAGCTCCGACACGACGACGTGGAGATCGACCTCGGCCCCGGGGCCGCGCTCGAAGCGCTCGAGCCGCAGGGCCTCCCAGGCGAGGAGGACGCGCGTCAGGCCGCGGGCACGCTGCGCGCGCCGGCCGAGCATGTGCGACTCGACGTTGTGATGGTTCAGCACCCAGGCCGCCGCCGGGAAGGCTGCGCGGTGCGAGAGCATGCCGATCGTGTCGAAGTGGACGAGGTCGTAGCTCACCTCCTGCGCCAGCTCGCGCAGATAGGCGGCGAGCGCGCGCGACCGGTTCCAACGCACGGTGTAGGGCGTCGCGCCGAGGACGCTCGAGGCCTCGAGCCAGCGTCGTCGCGCGGGGCCCGCGTCGGCCGGGAGATCGAAGACACGCCGCACGCGCACGAAGGCCTCGAGCGCCGACGTGCTCGCGGAGACGGAGGCGGCGTCCGGATGGAACGCGCGCTGCCGGAACGTCACGAGATCGACGTCGTAGCGGGTCGAGGCGGCGCGGATCAGGTGGAAGCTGCGCTGGAGCACGCCGCCCTGGGGCGGATGCGGGAGGACGTGGGACAGCCAGAGGAGCCGGGGCCGGCCCGCTCCGCCGGACGCCGCGGCGCCGGTCACGGCGTCGCGCCGGAGACCGCGGCCCCGGTCGCGGCGTCGGGCGAGAGGAGTCCGCCCTGGCGCAGCGCCCGGTCGAGCTCCCCGGCGATGACCTCGCGGCCGCTCATCTCGGGGTGCATCGTGTCGTAGAAGTAGGGCCGCACGTCGGGCATCGCCGCGAAGGTCCGCGCGATGTCGACGAGCGGCACGTGCTCCTCGGCGGCGACGCGGCGGATCGTCCGGTTGTAGGCCTCGAGGAGATCGAGGAAGTCTCCGACCGCATTGGCGCCCGGAAAGTAGGGGAAGACGACGGCCGAAGCGCGCAGGTCGTCGGCGGTCATGTCCCGACGGACGACCGTCGGCAGCGTGAGCAGCACCGGTCGCGCGTGCATCTCGCGCACCGCGCCGACGATCTCGCGGAGATTCCGCTCGTAGATCGAGGGCTCGAAGCCGCGGAAGCGGCCGGTCTCGCTCTCGGGACCGGTGCGCGGCGGATAGAGCTTCGGCCGCAGGTTGAAGAACACGAGCTTGCGCAGGCCCTTCACGATCCAGAGCGAGTCGAGGGCGCGGGCGACCCCGGCGAGCCGATCGCTCGAGCCCTGGCCCGCGGGATCGACCTTCATCAGGTCGTTCCAGCCGACGTAGATCGTGACGATCTCGGGGCGGACGAGCGGTGCCTTGGCGCGAAACCGGTTCAGCGCGAGCTCGGAGTTCAGACCCTGGACGCCGCCGTTCACCACCTCGTAGCGCAGGCCGGTTCCGGGGTCCTTCTCGCCGAGCCGTCGCTGCAGCATCGCGGCGTAGGTCTCGGTCTCGTTGCCGCCGCCGAACGTGCAGGAGTCGCCCAGCGCGTAGATGCGCCAGAGGTCCGGCGCGTCGGGCTGGAGCTCGGCGCCGACGAAGCCCTGGGAGTTGATCCGGATCCGCCCGGGATAGGAGCCCGGCACGAGCTCGAAGGTCTGCGTCGCGAGATCGAAGCGCTCGTAGCCCGCCCGGAAGAAGAACACCCACGCGCGAAGCCCGAGCTCGATCGTGCCGAAGAACGCCACGAGGAGGATGGCGCTGAACAGGATCGACTTGCCGATCCCGAACTGGGTTCCGCCGGAGGCTGCGCCCTCGTCGCCCGGCTCCTGCGCTCGCTCCGGTGTGTTCACTCGAGAAGCTCCTCCGGGCGACCGCGGAGCGCGCAGCCCAACGGCTCCGCGAAGCGGATCGACCGGGCCAGAGGATTCCTGAAGGGCCGCACGCCGCCAAGGTGGCGTGCCCACGCGAACGCAGGCTCTCGAGCGCCGGATGGGGAGTCAGGGCGTGGCTGGCGACGCGCGCCCCGGGCGCTCGGGAGCCGGGCCCGCCGACGCGGGAAGCGCGCGCAGCGACGCGAGCTCGCGGCGGGCCCCCGCCTCGAGCGCCACGGTCATCGACGTGAAGTACCAGATGTACGGATAGTAGAGCGTCGAGATGAACCCTCCCGCCGCCACCGCGCCGACGACGGCGCCGCCGAGCGCTCCGCCATAGCACTCCACGTGCCTTCGCAGCGAGGCCGGCGCGTCCTTGCGCGAGGCGACGAGCCGACGGACGCGACGCAGCGTGCGGAAGTGCACGAAGAGCATCGTGCCGACCAGCCCCACCCCGACGAGGCCCTGCTCCGACAGGAGCTGGAAGAACATCGAGTGGACGGTCGTGCCGGAGGAGGACCGTTGGTAGTAGTCCTCCGGCCAATCGCCCTCCATCGGCTGGTAGTCCCCCGCGTGGTACGGGAAGTTGTTTCCGCCGACCCCGAACAGCGGATACGCCTTCCACATGTTCGTGGCCGTCGCCCACAGGAACTGACGCTTCTCCGCGGTGCCCTCGTTCGTCTGCTCGATCGACTTCAGCTCCTTGACGTACTGCGGCGGAGCGAAGATCAGGAACACCGCGCTCGCGAGCATGACGAGCCCGAGGTCGCGCGCCTTGTGCCGCGAGCCGATGAAGAAGTAGACCCCGACGCCTACGAGCGCGATGAAGCCGCCACGCGAGAGCGTCGCCACGCTGGTCATGACGAAGAGCAGGCCGAGCGCGCCCGATGCCCAGCGCTCCCAGCCCGTGAGCGCCACGAAGCCGAACAGGCAGAACGCGAGCGCCGTCGAGCAGCCGAGCGCGAGGTCGTTCTCGTCGCGCAGGAACCCGCCGGGCCCGAACCCGCCGTGCGTCAGGCCGAAGAGCGCGCAGTACGCCATCACGCCGAGCCAGACCCAGGCGACGCGGGTGAACCAGTCGCGTCGCGAGAGGAGCCACGAGAGCCCGAGAGCGATCGCGAAGTTCCCGTACATCGCGCGCGTCGTCATGTACGCCGCGAAGGTGTTCAGGACGAACGGCACCATCGCCGCATTCACGAGCAGGAAGACGAGCTGCGCGGTCAGGATCGGCGACCACGGCCGGCCCCGGCCCGCGATCCAGAAGAGCGGGATCAGGGACGAGATCACGAACTGCAGGCGGAGGTTCACGATGCCGGCCGGGCGCGCGTACTCGAGCCAGAAGAAGACGATCAGCGCCCACAGCAGGACGGTCTGCGTGGGCCGCTCCGTCGTCGGCGCGCCGCGCCGCGCGGCGGCCCGGGCCGGACGCCGCGCCTGCGCGGCCGGCCCGGCCGCCTCGGCGGGAGTCGCGCTCACCGCACCGCCTCGCGAGTCGGCTCGGGCGCGACGCCGCCGGCGCCGAGGGCCCGCGGCGCGAGGCCGTGCACCGCGCGCACGACGTAGCGCGGACGGCCCTTCACCTCGGCGTAGATCCGACCCACGTACTCGCCGAGGATGCCCAGGGCGAGGAGCTGCACCCCGCCGAAGAAGAGCACGAGGATCGTGATGGTCGCGAAGCCCGGCACGACGCCGATCCCGAGCAGGCGCTTCGCGAGGGTCCACGCCGCGAGCAGCGCGGCGATCACGGTGACCGCGACGCCGATGTTCGTCGCGAAGCGCAGCGGCACGTCGGAGAACGCGATGATGCCGTCGAAGGCGAGGCGCAGGAGGCGGCGCAGCGTGTACTTGGCCTCTCCCGCGTAGCGGCCCGGCCGATCGTACTCGTAGCCCGTCTGACGGAAGCCGATCCACGAGCGAAGCCCCCGCACGTAGCGGTTGCGTTCCGGAAGCTGCACCAGCACGTCGACCACGCGGCGGTCCATCAGCGAGAAGTCGCCGCTGTCGAGCGGCAGCTCCACGTCGGAGAGCGCGCGCACGATCCGGTAGAACGCCTTGTACCCGAGCTGCAGGCCCGCGCCCTCGCGTCGCGTGCGACGGACCGCATACACCACCTCGTAGCCCTGTCTCCAGCGCGCGATGAGCTCGGGCAGCACCTCCGGAGGATCCTGGAGGTCGCCGTCCATCACGATCACGGCGCGTCCGCGGGCGTGATCGATGCCCGCCGTGATGGCGAGCTGATGGCCGAAGTTCCGCGAGAGGTCGACGATGCAGATCCGCGGGTCCGCGGCCCGGAGGCGCTCCATCACGGAGAGGCTCCGGTCGCGGCTTCCGTCGTTCACGAGCACGATCTCGTAGGGGAGACCGAGGGGCTCGAGGGCGGCGCGCAGGCGGCGGTCGAGCTCGGGAAGCGTCTCCTCCTCGCCGAAGATCGGGATCACGACGGAGATCTCGGGCGCTTCGCTCATCGCTCTCCCCCGGCGCTCGCGACGCCACGGGGTGCGTAGCGCAGGGCGCGACGGCGTCGCATCGGCGCGACGCCGGACGCGGTGGACCCGCGCGGCCTCACGCTCGGCTTCCTCCCGCGGCCGCCGCCGCCAGCACCGCGAGCGCTCGCGCCTCGCGCCGGCCGTCGAGACCGCCGTGGGTCGGGAGCGTGAGGATCCGCGCCGCGAGGTCGCGGGCCCCGGGCACGTGGGTGCCGGCGGCGAGATGCGGGGCGAGGCCGCCGACCGCGTCGAGCGCCGTCGGATAGAACGGGCTCGCCCCCGCCCCGATCGCGTCGAGCCCGGCGAGGGCCGCCGCGCGTGCCGCGGCGCTCGGCGCCTGGAGCGCGAGACGCGGGTACGCGCCCGCGCCCGGCGGATCGGCGAGCAGGGCTCGGAAGGCCGACGCCCCCTCCACCGCCCGCGCGAGCGCGAGGGCCCGCGCGCAGCGCGCGACCCTTGCGCCTTCGAGCTCCCGCGCCGCGGCGGCGGCGAGCACGAACGACGGCCCCGCCATCGGTCCGCGCCCGAAGCCCGGCTCGAACGGGGTCTCTCCGATCCCGAGGAACGGCAGGGACGCGAGATGGCCGAAGAGGTACGGCCTACGCGCGAGCGCGTAGGCCGCGGCGCGCAGGAGGGCGCCGGTCCGCGCGCGGACGCCGATCCCCGTCCGTGGCGCTTCGCGCGCGAGCCCGTGGAGCTCGGGAGCGCCGAGGAGGACGGCGCCGCCGCCGAGCGCCGCGAGGGGCTTCCCACGCGCGAAGCTCAAGAGGCCCACGTCGGCCCGGGCGCCCACGGCGCCCTCGTCGGTCCGCGCGCCGAGACACTGCGCCGCGTCGTCCACGACCGCGGCGCCGGCCGCCCGGGCGAGTCGCAGGACGCCGCTCGTCGGCTCCGGCACGCCGAACAGGTTGCAGACCACGACCGCGGCGGCGCGCTCGAGCGGAAGCTTCGCGAGGGCCCCGAGGTCGATCCGCCCGCGCTCGTCGACGTCCACGAGCCGCACCCGGAGGCCCGCGGCCACTGCCGACGCCGGGACGCTGAAGCACGTGTAGGCCGGCACCACGACCTCGCTCCGGCCCCGCGCCGCCGCGAGGGCAGCGAGCGCCATGCGAAGCGCGTCCCGGCCGGAGGAGCGGAAGACGAGGGGCGCCGGCCCGAGGAGGCGCGCGAGCTCGCGTCGCAGGCTCTCTTCCGGTGCGGGGTCCCGGGCGGCGGCGAGGACCGGCCGCCAACGAACGGCGTCTCCCGCCGGCGCGAGCCGCGAGGCACGCGCGGGTCCGCGCGCGGAGCACACGGGGCTCAGCGTTGCGTCGGCTGCCACAGGACCGCGCGCTCGCCGCGCAGGTGGTGCCACCACGCGACGAGCATCGAGGCGTTCACGAGCAGGAAGAAGCCCGCGAGGCGCGGAAGGCGCCAGCGCGCGACGGCGGGAACGAGGAGCGAGAGCACGGCCGCCGCGTAGCCGAGGATCTGGCCGATCGCGAGGAGCGCGGCGAGCCGGCTCGTCGGCGCGGCGGCGAGGCTTCCGACGAGGACGAGGACGAGCGCGAGCGGCGAGGTGAAGCGCGCGACCTTGTGGCCCCACAGCGCGAGCGCCGCGCGACCGTGGCGCGGATGGAGGAGGTCGCGATACGCGAAGAGCACCGCGAGCCCTCGCCGCACCGTCCTCACCTTGCGATTCCACTCCGCTCCGACGTCGGGGTTGACGCCGAAGCGCGCACGGGCGCGCGGCTCGGAGATGGCACGCAGGCCGCGCCGCGCGCTCTCGAGGGCGCTGCGGAAATCGCTCGCGAGATCGCTCGGCCAGGGCGTGCAGAGGGCGCGTCGCACGGCGAAGAACGAGCCCGAGAGGCCGACGAGGGTCGCGGCTTCGCTCTCGAGGCGCCGGAGCGCCATCTCGAAGCGGACGTAGGCACCTTCGCCCGCTTCGTCGTCGACCACGTCTTCGCTGCTCACGCTGCCGATCGTGGCGTCGGCGAAGGGCTGCACGATCGCGAGGAGCGCGCCGGGCTCGAGGCGCGCGGACACGTCGCTGAAGACGAGGACGTCGCCGTTCGCCTGGGCGATCGCGGCCGCCTGGGCCGCCTCCTTCCCGCGGCGCTCCACACCGCGCACGAGTCGCACGCCCCGCGCCTCGAAGGAGGCGGCGATCGACTCCGTCGCGTCGGTCGAGCCGTCGGACGACACGATGACTTCGCGCCGCCCGGGATACTCCTGCGCGAGCGTGTTCTCGAGCTTTCCGGCGAGCTCTCGTGCGCCGTTGTGGACCGCGATCACCACCGTGAGCGGAGGTGCGTAGCCGGCGGCCGGGAGCGCGAGCGGCGGGCGGGGAAGGAAGCGGCGCAGTGCGCCGAGGAGAAGCGGATAGCCGGCATACGCGAAGCCCACCCAGAGCAGCCCGGCGACGATCGCGAGCCAGGCGAGCATCAGCCCGCCTGCCCGCGCAGGGCTCGCGCAAGGGTCCCGACCGCGCGCTCGATCCTTCCGAACACGGCGTCGAACGTCGCGTCGTCCCGTCCCCACGGATCGGGAATGGAGTGGGGAGGGTCGGGCAGGAACTCGCCGAGGAGGAAGGCGCGCGACGCGGCGTCGGGCACGGCGGCGACGACAGCGCGGAGGTGACGCCCCTGCATGCCGAGCACGAGGTCCGCTCCACGCACGTGATCGGCGTGCAGCAAGCGCGCGCGGTGCCCGCCCAGGTCGACACCGCGCCGCGACGCGGCACGGGAGGCCGCCGCGTCGGCTGCGCAATCGTCCTCGGCCGCGAGACCCGCGGAGGCGATGCGAAGCTCCGGCAGGGCTCGCGCGAGGAGCGCCGCCGCGAACGGGCTGCGGCAGATGTTGCCGTGGCAGATCACGAGGACCGAGGCGACCTCTGCGGGCAGCGGGCGCGCGCGACCGCGCAGGCGCCGCCGCCATTCGTGCCCGAAGTCGGCCCGGGCGTCGGGCCGGAGGGCGAGCCCGGCTGCCTGGCGCAGCACGGCGAGGGCCCGCAGGCGCACCCCGATGGCCCCGCCGCGCACGGGAAGGCTCTGCTCGATCCCGCTCGCCATGGCCCTCTTCTCGGCGGGGCGATCCGCGACCCGAAGCCGCCCGCGCCGCCCCGTCCCTCGCGTCGATGGATAGCCGAGCGGTTCCCGGGTCACGAGGCCGCGTCGCCGTTCGCACGACCCAGGTAGCATGCGCCCACGAAGGGGCGCCGACGCTGCGGGTCGGAGCTCGCGGCGAGGAAGGCGCCATGCAAAGCCCGATCGCTCCCGTCGCCGCCTGGCTGGCGCTCCTCGCCGCCTTCTCGCCCGTCCTCGCCGGCGTGATGGGCGACTTCCGGGTCGAGGGGGTCCAATGGGGCCCTCCCATCGCCGCATTGCTGCTGGGGCTGGCGGCAATGCGTGAGCGAGGCTCGGGAGCCGGGCGTCCCGCGCCACGGCGGCTCGCGGGGGGCTTCCTCCTGCTCGGGGTGGCCCTCGAGCTGCTGGGCCTCGCCGCAGACTCTGCGGCCGTGGCGCGCGCGGGCCTGCCCCTCGCGGTGATCGGTCTCGCGGCGTGGCTCCGCGCGCCGAGCCTCCGGGTCTCGCTCCTCGCCCTCTGGCTCGTGCCCCTGCCGACCACGCTCCTCGCGCTGACGAGCCCGGGCCTCGAGGGCCTCTGGGCCGGCATCGCGGCGCGGATGCTTCGCGCACTCGGGTGGGCGGTCCAAGCGGGCGGCTCCCTGCTGCGCACTCCCCAGGCGACCCTCACCCTGGACCCGAGGGACGGGGGTGTGCCCTTCGCGCATCTCCTGGCCGCCCTGGGCTGGTACAGGAGTCTCCGCCTCGGCCCCGGCCTCGGCGCGCCCGTGCGCGGGGCGGTCTGCTGGGCTGTGTGGGCCCCCCTCCTCCAGCTCGGCGCGACGGCCTGCGGGCTTGCGTTGCTCGCGCTCGAGGGGCGCGAAGCCTGTCTGTTCGGCCTCCGCGACGCTCCCGCCCTGGTCGCCACGGCCCTGGCGCTAACATGGCCTGGGCCGCGTCTCGAGTCGGGACGGGGGGCAACCGAAGAGGCGCGGAAGACACGCGTCGCGGGGTCCCGGGCCGCACGCTGATCTCGTCCGGGGAGCCGCCCTTCGGGCCCGCCCGACGGAGGACGCATCCAGGCGATGGCCGGACTCAAGGACCAGCTCCTGCGGCTCCTGCTCCTTCCGGGGTCCACGCTGCCCTTCGCGCCCCTGCTGCGCGACTGCGCCACGATCTTCTTCTTCCACCGCTTCGAGGTGCCGGACCTCGGCGTGCGGGGCCATGCTTCCGAGCCCGTCCGCATCTTCCTCGCCCGCCTCCGACGGCTTCGCTTCGAGATCGTCTCGCTCGAGGACGTGTTCCGGCGGCTCCGGGGCGACGGACCGCGGCTCCGCCGCACGGTCGCCTTCACGATCGACGATGGCTACTTCGACCAGGCCTCGGTCGCCGCTCCGCTGTTCGCGGAGTTCGACTGTCCCGTCACGACCTTCGTCGCCACCGGCTTCCTCGACCGCGAGCTCTGGATGTGGTGGGATCGGCTCGAGCACGTGCTCGCCCACGCGAAGCGGCCGAGCCTCGCCGTGCGTCTCGGCGGGGAGCCGCTCCGCTACGACTGGAGCGACGACGCGGCCCGCCGGCGCGCCCTCCTCGACCTGACCGAGCGCCTGAAGCGCGTGCCCGACGCCGAGAAGCACGCCGCCATCGACGCGCTCGCCGTCGCCGCCGAGGTCGAGATCCCGCGCGATCCGCCTCCCGCGTACGCTCCGATGACCTGGGACGAGCTGCGCGCCGCCGAGAAGCTCGGCATGCAGTTCGGGGCGCACACGGTCACGCACCCGATCCTGAGCCAGACGCCCGACGCGCAGTCGCGTCACGAGCTCACGCGCTCGTGGGAGCGCTTGCAGCAGGAGGCTGCGCGACCCTCTCCGGTGTTCTGCTATCCGAACGGGACGCCCGCCGACTACGGCCCCCGCGAGATGCGCACCCTCGACGAGCTCGGCATGCTCGGCGCCGTCCTCGGCGTCCCCGGATACGCCGACCGCGCCTCCTTCGCGAGCCGCAGCGAGGGGCGCTTCGAGGTGCGCCGCTTCGGCTACGACGCGCGGCTCGCCTACAACCTGCAGGTCGTCTCCGGCCTCGAACGCTTCAAGCAGATCGTGCGCGGGAACGCGGCCGCATGATCGATTGGCTCCTCGGGCGCGCGAGCCAGATGAGGCAGCAGCTCGAGCGCAAGCGCCTCGAGCGGCGCTGGGCGCGGCTGCGCGCGCTCGGCATGCAGATCGGCGAGGACGTGAACCTCCCGGCGTCGACGTGGATCGACACCAGCCACTGCTTCTTGATCTCGATCGGCGACCACTGCGGCTTCGGCGAGGAGTGCCTGATCCTCGCCCACGACGCGCAGATGGACGAGTACCTCGACGCGGCCCGCATCGGCCGCGTGACGATCCACGAGTCGTGCCACGTCGGGGCGCGCACCACGATCCTGGCCGGCGTCGAGATCGGGCCGCGTACGCTCGTCGGTGCGAACTCCGTGGTGTCGCAGTCGCTCGCCGCCGACACCGTCTGTGCGGGGAATCCGGCGCGCGTGCTCTGCTCGCTGGACGAGTACCTGGAGCGCCACCGCGCGCGGATGCGCGAGCGACCGACGTTCGACTACACGCGCTACGACATCCGCGCGCTCACCGCCGAGCGTCGGGCGGAGCTCGTCGCCGCGGTGCAGGATGGCGATGCCTACATCACCGGCGGGCGGGCGGCCGAGCTCCGCGGCGAGGGCGGCACGGCGCGCACCCCGACCTCCGGACCCTCCACCGGATCCGTCCGCCCGTGAGCGGAGCCACGGCTTTGCGCGGGGGGCACGGACTCCCCCTCCGCCTCCCCGTCGCCCATCGCGCGTCGGGCGGGAAGCGCGAGACCTGCGTCGCCGCGTCGAAGCCCCGCGCTCGCCGCGGGGGGAGAGTCCGTTGACGGTCGCGCGCGCCGGCGGCGCGGCCCTCGGCCGCAACATCCTCTTCTACGGCCTCACCGCCGCGGTCCAGCGCGCCGCCTCGTTCATCCTCCTGCCGGTCTACACCCGCTACCTCTCGCCCGCGGACTACGGAGTCCTCCAGCTCCTCCAGATCAGCCTCGACGTCGTCTCGATCGCGCTGACCGCGGGCACGACCGCCGGCGTGATGCGCTTCTACTTCAAGACGGACGACGAGCGCGAGCGACGCGCCATCTTCGCGACGGCGCTCGGACTGCTGCTCGCCTTCAATGCCCTCGCCGCGATCGCGCTCTTCGGCGCGGAGGGCTGGATCGCGCGGGCGGTGATCGGCCGCCCCGAGGAGGCGCCGCTCGTGCGCTTGCTCGCGCTCGGCTTCCTGCTCGAGCCGGCGGTCGCCGTGCCGCTCCTGCTGATGCAGGCACGCGAGCGCGCGCGCCTCTTCTCCTTCACGAGCATCTGCCGTCTCGCCCTCCAGATCGGGCTCAACCTCGGCTTCGTGGTGGCGCTCGGCTGGGCGGTGCGCGGCGTGCTCCTCAGCACCGCGCTCACGAACGCGCTCGTCGGCGGGCTCGCCACGCTCTGGCTGCTGCGCCAGACGGGCCTCCGGACGAGCCGTACCGCCGCGCGCGCCCTGCTGGCCTTCGGCCTCCCGTATCGCGCCACCCAGGCGGGCGCCTTCGTGCTCACCTTCGCGGATCGCTACTTCCTGAAGGTGTCGCGCGGCCTCGACGAGGTGGGCGTGTACGGGCTCGCGTACCAGTTCGGCTTCCTGCTGATCATGGCGAGCTCGATGCCCTACATGCAGGCCTGGGCGCCGCAGCGCTTCGCGGCGGCACGTCTCCCGGCCGCCGAGCGCGACGCGGCGCTCGATCCCGGCTTCCGCCACTACTGTCTCGCCGTGGTGACGGTCGGCCTCGGCATCGCGCTGCTGGCTCGACCCGCCCTCGCCGTGATGTCCGGACCCGGCTTCCAGGCGGCGGCCGGCCTCGTCCCGATCATCGTCGTGGCCTACGTCCTGCAGGCGCTGACGGACGCCGTCGAGCTCGGGATCCAGCTCTCGGAGCGAACGCGCTACGCGACCTACGCCACCGGGCTGGCGGTGGTGGTGGTCGTGATCCTGTACGCCGTGTGGATTCCTCGTCTCGGCGGTCTCGGGGCGGCGCTCGCGACGCTCGTCGCGTTCTTCGTGCGCTTCGTGGCCTGCTATGCGTGGAGCCAGCGTCTGTGTCCCATCCACTATCGCTGGGGCCCCGTGCTCCGTCTCGCGGGCTTCGCGCTCGCCGCCTTCGCGATCGGCTCGCTGGGCAGGGGACTCGGCCTCACCGGACAGGTGGCCTGCGCCGCCGCCGCGTTTGGCGGCTACGCGATGCTCGTGTGGTGGGGCGGCGTGCTGGCGGACGAGGAGCGACGCGCGACGCGGGACTGGGTGCGCAGCCGCGCCCTCGCCGGCACCGTGGCAGACCGGCCATGAGAGCTCCCGCGAGCGCGCCCGTTCGCGCTCCCGCGCCGGCTGCACGCACGCCCGCGGAGCCCGCGGCACGCCCGCTGCGCGTCCTCCTCGTCGAGGCGGCGGAGGATGGAACGGTCGGGGGCTCGCATCGTGCCCTGGTCGACCTCGTCGCGAACCTCGACCGCGCGCGCTTCACGCCCGTCGTGCTGTTCTACGAAGACAATCCGTTCGCGTCGCGCCTGGCCGGCGAGGAAGTCCACGTCTGGAGCGGCGTGCGGGCACGCGAGCGGAGCTTCCACGGGCCGGTGGGCCTGCTCCGCCAGGTCCGCGGCGCGGTGACGGCGATCCCGCGTCGGATGGCCTTCCTGCGGCGCGAGCGGATCGACCTCGTACACCTCAACAACTCTCCGGCCCTCGGCTACGAGGACTGGCTGCCGGCGGCCCACCTGCTCCGCCTGCCCTGCATCGCCCACGCGCGCGGCGAGTTCTGGCTCACGCGTCGGGCGATCGGCCGCACGTTGATGCGGCGCTTCGAAGCGGTCCTCCCCGTGAGCCACGTCATGGCCGACTTCGCGCGCGCGGCGGGGATCGCCGAGGAGCGGATCCGGACGGTCCACGACGGGATCGACCGTGACGCCTTCCTCGCGCGCGTGCACCGGACGCGCGAGGCGGTACGCCAGGAGCTCGGCCTCGGCGCCCAGGACTTCGTCGTGAGCCTCGTCGCACATCTGCGACGCTGGAAGGGCCACGAGCTCGCGCTCCATGCCGTCCGGCGCCTGCCGGAGCCCCTCAGGCGGCAGCTGCGGCTCCTGTTCATCGGGGCGGCGCCCGCGGGCGAGGCGGCGTACGAGCGCGAGCTGCGCGCCGAGGTGGCCCGCTTCGGCCTCTCCGACTGCGTGCTCTTCCTCGGCGGGCGAGACGACGTGCCCGAGCTCATGGCGGCGGCCGACGTCGTGCTCCACGCGTCGACCGAGGCCGAGCCCTTCGGTCTCGTGATCCTCGAGGCGATGGTGCTCTCGCGCGCCGTGCTCGCCTCGCGTCTCGGCGGTCCGGTCGAGATCGTGACGCCCGGCTCCGGGCTCACCTTCGATCCCCGCTCGCCCGAGGAGCTCGCCGAGCAGCTCGCGCGGCTCGCCGCCGATCCCGACCTCCGGCGGCGCCTCGGCGAGGGCGGACGGGAGCGCGCCGAGCACTTCCGCATCGAGCACACCGTTGCGAAGATCGAGAGCGTGTACGACGAGTTCGGCAGATCCGCACGGGTGCGACGGGCGCCGCGATGAGCGCCAGCGCGGTCCCGGCGGCCCGCGCCGAGCGCGCCGCGACGCTGCTCGTCGCCTTCCTCCTCGTGGTCGTGGGCGCGGCCGCGTGGTGGCTCCAGCTCCGGCCCACGCTCACGGTCGACAGCGAGGCCCTGGCCGCGCTCCCCCATCGCATCGGACCGTGGCACGCCGAAGACGTCGCGTTGGACCAGGCGGTCGAGGCGGAGCTTCGCGCCGACCTGAACCTGCAGCGTGTCTACGTCGACCCGACGGGCGAGTCCGTCGTCCTCTACGTGGGCTACTACGGCACGCGTCGCGGCGGACGACCCGAGCACACCCCCCGCGGCTGCTACACGGGCGCGGGCTTCAGCATCGAATCGGCCCGGCGCCTGCCGGCCGCCCCGACCGCGAGCCACGCGGTGAACGAGTACCTGGTGGAGCGCGACGGCACGCGGCAGCTCGTGCACTTCTGGTATCGCTCGTACCGCAGCGCGGGCCTGCTCGGCGGCTTCGACCAGAACCTCGATCGCCTGCTCGGGCGCCTGCTCGACGGGCGCGCGGACGGAGCCCTGATCCGCCTCTCGGCCGACGTCGTGGACGGAGACGAGGTGGCCGCACGCAGCCGCCTGCTCGCCTTCGGGGCCGCCCTCGATCCGCTCCTCGCGGAGCGCTGGCCCCGCGAGACGCCTTCCCCTCGATCGCGCTGAAGCGTCCTGCCTGCTACGCGGGGCCCGGAGGCCCGCCGCGGAGCCGGCCCACGAGCCCTCGCGCGCCCTCCAGGAGCTCCCGCAGGAGGAGCGCCTCGAGCCCGTCGCGTCCCGCGAGGGCGAGCAGCGCCGCGGCGTAGACGGTCCCGCCCAGGGCGGCCCGGAGCCACCAGGGCAGCGCGGCGCCGCCGACCACCACGGCCGCCATCGCGGCCGCGGCCATGCCCTGCCGCGCGTAGCCGGCCCACGGCAGCGACACACCGGCGCGTCGGAGCTCGACCATCAGCGCCGCCGCGAACACGACGTGTGCCGCGAGCCGGCCGACCGCCACGCCGCGCGCGCCGTAGCTCGGCGCCAGCACGGCGCACAGCGCGACCTCGACCGGGAGCGCAAAGGCGTAGGAGGCGAGGATCGCCGGCAGGCGGCCCACGCCGGTGAGATACACCGCCGCCGCCACCGAGATGCCGGCGAAGAAGACGCAGAGCGCGAGGATGCGCAGCACGGGCGCCGACGCCGCGAAGCTCCCGCTCTGGTAGAGCGCCACCGCGTCGGGCGCCAGCAGCGAGAGTCCCACGGAGGCGGGCAGCAGCACCGCGCCGAAGACCTGGAGGCTCGCGCGCGCCATCGCCGCGCCGTGGGCGCCCACACCGAGCCGCGTCAGCGCCGGCAGCAGGCTGCGCTGCACGAAGAGCGGCACGGCCAGGAGCACCTCGAAGAAGTTCAGCGCGCCTCCATACCACGAGACCTGCTCGGTGCCGGCGAGGCGCGAGAGCAGCACGGCGTCGAGGGACGACATGCCCTGGAACGCGAAGCCGATCGCCACGAAGAGCACGGCATCCCGCAGGGCGGAGCCGAACCAGTCCCTCCGCACCTCGAGCCTCAGCGGAGCCGCGACGCGGCGCGTGAGGACGACCGCCGCGAGGAGCTGGAGGCCGCGGCCGATCGCGAAGGTGGCGACGATCCCGCGGAGGCCGAAGCCCAGCGCGAGGACCACGAGCAGCGAGACGAACATCGCGACGGAGCGCACCATGGCGATCAGGGCCGACGCGCCCATGCGCTCGAGGCCTTCGCACACGCCGACGTGCACCTCCGTGAAGATTCCCACGAGCTCGATCGCGGCGATCGTCTGGAGCAGCCAGAGCTCTCCCGGCAGGTAGGAGGCGCCGAGCGCCACGCCCGTCACGAGCGCGAAGAAGGCGATCCCGAGCCCGACGCGCAGCGCGATCACCGTGCCGAGCCACGCGCCCGCGTCCTGGTGGCGCGCGGCCACGGCGCGCACCACGAGGGGCTGCAGCCCGAACTGCGCGAGCACGAGGAAGAGCCCCACGAAGCGCTGCGCGCTCAGCAGCACGCCGTACTCGCTGCTGAGCCGGTCGGTCACGAGCACGGTCGTGGCGAAGCCGAGCAGGAGGGTGGTGACGTTTCCGATGCCCAGGAGGACGCTGTTGCGCGCGACGCGACGCCCTTCGGCGAGCACCGTCTCGTCGCGTCCCTCCGCCGTGTTCGCCACGCCGCTCACCGGCGCCCTCCGCCCCCGACGGAGGGCGCGTCGCTCCCGGCCGGGGACGCGCCGATCAGGCGCTCGAGCTTCGCGAGCACGAAGCAGCCGGCGGAGTACAGGTAGTAGAGCTGGTGATAGAGCAGCGCCGCGAGCGCGAACGGGACTCCTTCGTGGCGCGCGAAGAACTGGAAGAGCGCCCGATTCGCGCGCACGGCGAGGGCGAACGCGACGAGCGGAAGCCAGACCGGCGCGCGCCCGAGGAGCGCCGCGACGAGCGTCGAGGCGAGCGCCGCCGCGAGCACCGCCCGGCCCCGCTCGGCCGGCGCCACGTTCAGGTCGGCTGCGGCGGCGGGGCGCGCCGCGAGGAGGCGCGACCAGGGCATCGCCCGACACCGCACGTCGGTCTCGAGGAGCCCGCGCCACGTCCAGCGCTTCAAGTGGGTGCCGAGGATCTCGGGCCGGAGCTCGATCCGCCCGCCCGCGTCGCGCAGGCGGTAGCCGAGCTCGATGTCTTCGATCGCAGGCCGCGTGTAGCGGGCGGCGTCGAACCCGCCGGCGGCGACGAAGGCGGCGCGGCGCACGGCGCCGAGGCCGGCCCAGAACGTGGACGCCTCGCCGGCGCCGGCGTGGTGCACGAAGTGGTGCCGCAGATTCATGTAGCGGCTCGGGAAGCCCGGCTCCGGCGGAGCGTCGTCGTACGAGCCGAAGACCGCGACCACGTCGCTCGCCGCGAGGGCGTCGCGCACGCGCGCCACGGCGTCGGCGTGCACGACGACGTCCGCGTCGACGAAGAGCACCGCGTCGCCGCTCGCGCTCCGGGCGCCCAGGTTCCGCGCCGCCGCCGGGCCGAGGCGGCCGCCGGTCTCGAGGACGCGCGCGCCGGCGCTCTGCGCATGGCTGCGGGACGCGTCGCGCGAGCCGTCGTCGACCACGATCAGCTCGAGGAGCTCGCCGCCGAGCTGCGCGGCGAGGGGCGGCAGGCTCCGCGGAAGGAACGCCATGCCGTCGAACACGGGCATCACGACCGAGAGCGTCGGGCGACCGCGCGCCGCGGGAGCGCCCTCAGCCGGCATGGAGCGGAGCCAGCCGCGCGCGCAGGCCGCGGGCCAGGGCGCGGGCGCCGAGCCACGCGCGGAAGTCGAGGCCGCCGAAGCGGCGGTGCACGCGCACGTCGCGCAGGTAGAAGGCATCGAGGCGCGGAAGCCGATGCGGATCCTCTCCGCCCCGCAGCGCCGCGAGCTCCGTCGTCACGGCGCAGCCGTAGCGCCGTCGCGCGGCGCCGGCCACGCGCTCGTCCACGAAGCCGTAGGGATAGGCGAACGCCCGGGGCGCGCGGCCGATGCGCTTCTCGATCGCGTCGTCGCAGCCCGCGAGCTCGTCCTCGAGCGCGGCGTCGGAGAGCCGGCGCAGGTCGGGGTGGTGGACGGTGTGGGCCTCGATCGTGACACCCGCGCGCGCCAGCGCCTCGACGCCCTTCCAGTCGAGGAGCGGGAACACCGGCGCGAAGGACGGCTGGCCCGGCCAGCGGTTGTCGCGGCCGAGGAATCCCGTCGTGAGGAAGAGCGACGCCGGCGGTCCGGCGGCGCGGAGCACGGGCAGCGCCGCATCGTGGACCGACGCGAAGCCATCGTCGAAGGTGAGCGAGACGGCGTCCTCGGGCGCCGTCCCGGCGGCGATCGCGTCCAGCGGCACGATCGCGAAGCCGCGCCGCTCCAAGGCCTCGAGCAGGCTCTCGAGCTCGCGGGGCGCGATGGAGAGCACCGATCCCGAGGGATCGACGCCGTGGAAGGTCAGGATGGCCCGCACGGGAGCTCAGCCGGGTCGACGCAGATCGGCGACGCGGTTGTAGAGCCACGCCATCGAGAAGCCGAGCGCCGCTCCGACGACGGCGCCGTAGCAGAGCCCGACCAAGGCACCGGTCCAGGTGACGCTGTAGCCCGGGAAGTAGTGGCGCAGGAGGCCGAGGTGGGCGCCGACGTTCGGGCCCCCGCGCAGCAGGAGCCACGCCGTCGCCACGAACAAGAGCCCGCCCCCGACCATCGCGAACACCGCCGCCATGACGCGCGCCCGCAGCCGGGCGACGGCGTGGTGCACGATCTCCCACTCGGCGTCCTGCAGCGTGCGACGCGCGAGCGCGAGGACGACGAACGCCGCCATCACCCCTCCCCCTCCAGCGGATCGAGGGCGCTCTCGAGCTCGAGGTGCCGCAGCAGGCGAACCTCCTCGAAGCGCACCACCGCATTGATCACGAAGGCCAGCGCCACGCCGAAGACGAAGCCGCCGGCGCCGGCCTCGAGCAGGCCGACGAAGGCGCCCTGCCAGCTCACGTCGAAGAGCGCGAGGTAGTTCCCGAGGAGCTTCAGGTTCTCGCCCACCCGGGGCCCGCCGCGCAGCAGGAGGATCGCGGTCGCGAGGAAGAGCCCGCCGCCGCAGAGCGCGCCGATCGCGCATCCCAGGGCCACGGGGTCGTAGCGCGCGAAGGTGGTGCGCAGGAGCTCCGCCGCATCGGGTGCGACGACGGGCTGCGGCACCAGCCGGTCGCCGTGCGGCGCGGCCGCCGACGTGCGGACCTCCTCGTGGTACTCCCCGTCGACGTTCACGTCCCAGACGTCGTGCTGCTGGCCGGCGATGTTCTGCGCGGCATAGACCGCGGTCAGCATCGAGTGATCCTGGTTGTTGTAGCGGTGCTGGCCGTTGCGCCCGACGAGCTGCAGGTTCTCGATCCGCTCGAGGAAGCGCCGGATCGTCGCGAGGGCGTCCTTGTACACGCCGTCGTACACGGGGTACGCCTTCGGCATCCGGATCACGCAGCCGTCGATCGTCTCGCCCGGACGGACCAGGCCCAGGAGCTCACACTCCCGGCGGCCGAGGTCCACGAGCTCCGCGTCCGGCGCGCTCCAGACCTCGTCGCCCTCGTTCACGAAGTACTCGAGCCCGAGGAAGGTCTTCGAGGGGTCCGGGACCATCTCGGGGCTCCAGTTCTTGAAGTTCTGGATGCGCCCCATCTTGACCTTGGGCGAGTGGATGTAGATCCAGTTGTCCGGGAAGGCGTCGGCGCGGTCGACCACGAGCCCGACCGTCACGAAGTCCCGGTAGCGGAGCTTCGAGGCCGCCTCGAGCACTTCGGCGGGGGGCGCGGGATCGAGGGCCCGCACGAGCTCGCGCACCGGCATGGACGAGATGAACTCGTCCGCCGCGATCTCCTCCTCGCGCCCGTCCGCGTCGCGCGTCACCACGCTGCGCACGGCGCGACCGTCGTGGCGCAGCGAGACCACCCGCGTGCGCAGCCGCGTCTCGGTGCCGGCCTTCTCGAGCCGCTCGCGGCAGCGCTCCCACATCATGCCCGGCCCGAGGCGCGGGTAGTGGAACTGGTCGATCAGGGTGGTGATGACTTCGCCCTTCCGGCGGCCCGACCCGAGCAGCATGTTGCGGAGCGCCGAGCCGAGGTCGAGGTTCTTGATGCGCTGCGCGGCGAAGTCGGCGCCGATCTCCGTGCAGGACATGCCCCAGACCTTCTCCGTGTAGGTCTTGAAGAAGATCTCGAACAGACGCCGGCCGAAGCGATTCACCACCCACTGCTCGAAGCTGCGCTCCTCCGCCGAGGGAAAGAGCTGCGCGCGGACCCAGGAGAGGCCGATCCGCACGGCCTCGACCGGGCCGAGGCCGAGGAGCGCGTTCACGGGGCGGAGCGGGTAGTCGAAGAACTTGTCCTCGTAGAAGATGCGCGAGAGCCGGGGACGCACGAGGAAGTCGTCTCCGATGATCTCCTGCCAGATGCGCTGCACCACCTCGACCTTCGTGAAGAAGCGGTGGCCGCCGATGTCGAAGCGATAGCCCTTGAACACGTCCGTGCGGGAGATGCCGCCGACCAGCGCGTCGGCCTCGAGCACGAGCGACGGCAGGTCGTGTCGCAGGAGCTCGTAGGCGGCCGTGAGGCCGGCCGGGCCGCCGCCGATGATCACCGTGAAGGGCTTGCCGCTCATCCCGGTCTCCGTGTCCCTCGCATGCGTCTGGCGGAGGGCTCGACGCGTGGCGCGCGTTCCGATGGGAGTTCCGGCACCGCCTCTCGGCCAAGCCACTCTGACCTAGACGCGCCGCGGGATCAAGCACGCCGTCCCGCCCGACGTCTCCCGAGGAGTAGCCGCCGCGGCTCCGCGCGTGACGAACGCCGGCTCGCGCGGAGCCTCAGGGATCGGGCGTCGCGCTCGGCGGGAGCGCCGCCGCGCCGGCGGGAATGCGTGCCAGGACGAAGGCCGCGAGATACTCCCTGCCCTCTTGCTGCGGACTTCCTGCCTGCGCCGGTCGCACGCGCGCGTAGCCCAGGGTCCGATAGAAGGCGTCCTCCCGCGCGGCGGCCTCGGGGGTCGCGGGCTCGCAATCGGGAGTCCAGGGCAGGTAGAAGGCGGCGGCGGGCGCGAACCCGAGGGCCCGCAGACGAGCCGCCGTCTCGGCGTCGTAGTGCAGCCACCTGCCCATCGTGTCCTGGTTCCAGCCGAGCGCGAGCCAGCTCACCCCCCGGCTGCGCGCGACCTCGCGCGCGAACTCCTCATAGGGCGACGGGATCCCGGTCCATTCGTTCTCGCCGTAGAGCGGGCCGCCCATGTGCTCGAACTCGAGCCCGCCGTACAGCCGGTGCTGGTGGGTCGAGCTCGAGAACACGCGATCGGACCGCCCCTCGACGTGCGTCGCGAGCCAGCGCGCGCTCTCCCACTGTCCCGCGTACAGGCAGGGATAGCTCGGGGCGCGGGTGCGCTCGGTCCTCGCGAGCGCCAGGAGGCCGAGCGCGAGCGCGCCGGCCGCAGCCGCGCGACGCAGACGGGGCGTGCCGATGCGCTCGAGCGCGAGGGCGAGCGCACTCGCCAGCGCGACGTCGAGCGGCGCGAGGACGAGGAGGAGCGTGCGGCGCTCGACGATGCGCGTGACCGCGATGGCCGCGAGGGGAACGAGGATCAGGAAGAGGAGCAGCGTGCGCGGGCGCTCCGGCAGCCCGCGGAGCAGCCACGCGGCCGCGGCGAGGATCGGCACGAGGAGGAGCGTCAGGGCACGCCCCCGCGCGTCGGGCCAGAGCCACTGGAAGCTCTCGATGATGCCGTAGAGCTTCCGCCCGGCGGTCGCGAGGGGATCCTGCGGCGCGAGCCAGTACCAGCGCTCCTGCACGAGGCCGAGCTGGCCGACCACGAGGAGTCCCGCGACGGCGGCGGCGCCGGCGAGCCAGAGCGCGATCCGCGCGCGGCGGCCGAGCCGCTCGTAGACGGTGCAGACGAGGAGCGTGAGCGGCAGCAGCACGCCGTAGCTCTTCACCAGGGGCGCGACGAGAGCGACCGGCCACGCGAGGAGCCGCCGGCGCCCGGGCAGCGTGAAGAGCGCAGCGGCCCCGAGCTGCAGCACGACCAGCGGGAGATCGAGCAGGAAGTGGTTCGCGAAGCACCGGACGGTGTCGTCCAGGGCCAGGAGACACGGCGCTGCGACGGCGGCGACACCCCCTGCGAGGCGCCCACCCAGCCATGCGGCGGCGGCGAGCGACGCCACCAGCGCGAGCTGCGTGGCGAGCGCGAGCGCATCGTCGAGGGGGAGCGTCCGCGCGAGCACGGCGGCGACGGCGGGCACCGCCGGTGGATGTCGCCGCCAGCTCTCGGAGTCGCCCACGAGGCTCGGGTCCGCAGCGAGCCGCTTCGCCTTCCACGCGTACATCGCCTCGTCGTTCGTCATCCGCGTGGGGGCGTACGACCAGAGCGAGCGCGAGGACGCGAGCCCAGCGGCGAGGACCAGCGCAGCCCCGAGCAGGAGCAGACGATCGCGCGCAGTAGGGATGGAGCCTCCTCTTCCGGCGGAGGCGCAAGCCGCCGCGGTGCGTCACCCTAGCGCGCGGAAGCACTTCCGGGGCGGCGCGGCGCGCGGTCTCCGGGGCGCGGGCGCGGCCGCCGACACCGGAGGCCGCGGAGACGGCACTCTCACGAGATGGAGTCACGACGAGCGCTCGACCCCGGACCCGCGGCGCGGCCGACCTCGGCCGCGGTTCGCGCCCGTCCTGCGCGCCGCCTGCGCATCGGGGTCGACGCCACCTCCCTCGCCTCGGGCCGCGGCTACGGCCGCTTCGCCCGCGAGATCCTGCCGCCGCTCCTCGCAAGCGAGGGCGACCACGAGTACGTGCTCTTCGTCGACGCCTGGAGCGCGGAGGAGGCCGACCTCCCGGGACTGCTCTCCCGCGTTCCGTCGGCCCGGGTGACCACGGTCCTGCTCGAGGCGTCCGAGAGCCAGGCGCGGGCCGCCTCGGCGCGGGGCAGCCGCTCCCCGCTCGACCTCCTGCGCATGGGCCGTGCGGTCGCGGGCCTCGACCTCCAGGTGGTCTGGTTCCCGACGGTCTACAGCTACTTCCCCGTGCCGAGCCGCGTGCCCGTCGTGGTCGCGTTCCACGACGTGATCCCCGAGCGCTACGGAGCCGTCGTCTTCCCGACGCGACGCACGCGCTGGCTCTGGCGCGCGAAGACGGCGCTCGCGCGACGCCAGGCGCGCCTCGTCCTCACGGTCTCGGACTGGTCGCGCCGCGCACTGCACGAGACCCTCGGGATCCCCCTCGAGAAGATCCGCGTCACCTCCGAGGCGCCGTCCGCCGCCTTCCGGCCGCCCGATCCGCGCGACGCCGCTGCGTGTCGGAGCGCGTGGCTCGCCGGGCGGGGCATCCCGGGCGATGCGCCGTACTTCGTGTACGTGGGCGGATTCAATCCCCACAAGAACCTCGAGCGCCTCGTGCGGGCGCTCGCCGGGCTCGCCGGCGCTGCCGCGCCCCACCTCCTGCTGGTGGGCGACCACGAGCGGGACGTCTTCCACATCGACGTGGAGGGCCTGCGACGCGCGAGCGCCGCGGCCGGGCTCGCGGGACGCGTCCACTTCACGGGCTTCGTGCCGGACGAAGCGCTGGTGCCGCTCCTCGCCGGCGCGCGCGCCCTCGTGCTGCCCTCCCTCGAGGAGGGCTTCGGCCTTCCCGCCGTCGAGGCCGCCGCCGTCGGCGCGCCGTGCATCGCGACCCGGCGCAGCCCGCTGCCCGAGCTGCTCGAAGGCGGCGGCCTCTTCGTGGAGCCGACCGACGAGACGGCGCTCGGCGGAGCCATGGCGCGGCTGCTCGACGACGACGCCCTGCGCGCGCGGCTCGCCGCCCGCGCACGCGAGCGCGCGGCCGCGCTCACCTGGGAGGCCGCCGCCGCGCGCGCCCACGACGCGCTCCTCGAGGCGGCACGATGACGGCCCACCCCGCCCTCCGCTTCGCGATGGTGACGACCTTCTATCCCCCCCATCACTTCGGCGGCGACGCGGTCTTCATCCGCCGCCTCGTCCATGCGCTCGCGCGCCGCGGGCACGCGGTCGAGGTGATCCACGACGCGGATGCGTTCCGCATCCTTCATCCGGGCGACGAGCCGGCGGCGCTCGAGGAGCCGCCGGGCGTCACGGTGCATCGCCTCGAGAGCCGCTACCCGACGCTCTCCTGCCTCGCGACGCAGCAGCTCGGGCGGCCCGTCGTCCACGGCGCCCGGATCCGCGCGATCCTGTCCGGCGGCCGCTTCGACGTCGTCCACTTCCACAACGTGTCCCTCGTCGGGGGCCCGCGCGTCCTCCGCTACGGGAGCGGCGTCAAGCTCTACATGGCCCACGAGCACTGGCTCGTCTGCCCGAGCCACGTGCTCTGGCGGCACAACCGCGAGCTCTGCACCGGCCGCGAGTGCATCCGCTGCCAGCTCGCCTTCCGGCGCCCCCCGCAGCTCTGGCGCTACACGGGCCTGCTCGAGCGCGAGGCGCGGGCGGTCGACGTGTTCCTCTCCCCGAGCCGCTTCAGCGCCGAGAAGCACCGCGAGCTCGGCTTCCCCTACCCGCTCGAGGTACTTCCCTACTTCCTGCCCGATCTCGAGTCGGGCGCGGAGCCGCCGGCCGAGTTCCGCGAGCCGGAGGACCGGCCCTACTTCCTGTTCGTGGGACGCCTCGAGAAGATCAAGGGCGTGCAGGACCTGCTGCCGCAGTTCGGCGACGGCGCGCCCGCCGAGCTCTGGATCGCGGGCACGGGCGACTACGAGGAGACCCTGCGCCGCGAGGCCGCAGGGCTGCCGCGCGTACGCTTCCTCGGGCGCAAGAGCCCCGAGGAGCTGCGCGCGCTCTACCGCCGCGCCCTCGCGGTGGTCGTCCCGTCGGTGTGTTACGAGACCTTCGGCATCATCCTGCTCGAGGCCTTCCGAGAGGAGGTGCCGGTCTTGGCCCGCGCCCTCGGCCCGTTCACCGAGATCGTGCGCGAGAGCGGCGGCGGCCTCCTGTTCGAGAGCGCCGACGAGCTCCGCGCCGCGCTGCACCGGCTCGCCGCCGACGCGCCGCTGCGTGCGCAGCTCGCCCGGTCGGGCCACGCGGCGCTGCGCGAGCGCTGGACCGAGAGGGTGGTCCTCCGTCAGTATTTCGACGTGATCCGCCGCGTCGCAAGGGCCCGCGGGCTCGCCGACGTGCTGGAGCGTCTGCCCGGCGGCGATGGGCCGGGGCGCAGCGAACCGGTCCACCCGGAAGGAGCGATGGCATGAAGGCACTCATCACCGGAGGCGCCGGCTTCATCGGCGGACACCTCACGGAACGCCTGCTGCGCGACGGCCACGAGGTCTGGGTGCTCGACGACCTCTCGACCGGGGCGATGGCGAACATCGACCCGTTCCTCGCCGAGCCGCGCTTCCACTACAAGATCGGCTCCGTGCTCGACGAGATGCTGGTGGGCGAGTACGTCGACCGCGCCGACGTGGTCTTCCACCTGGCCGCCGCCGTCGGCGTGAAGCTCATCGTCGAGCGGCCGGCCCACACGATCGAGACCAACGTGCGCGGAACCGAGGTCGTGCTCTCCCGGGCCGCGAAGAAGGGAAAGCTCGTGGTGGTGGCCTCGACGTCCGAGGTCTACGGCAAGGGCGTGAAGATCCCCTACGCGGAGGACGACGACCTCCTGCTCGGCGCGACCACGAAGAGCCGCTGGGGCTACGGCTGCTCGAAGGCGATCGACGAGTTCCTCGCCCTGGCCTACGCGCGCGAGTATCGGCTGCCTGTGATCATCACGCGCTTCTTCAACACCGTCGGGCCGCGCCAGACCGGGCGCTACGGCATGGTCGTCCCGAGCTTCGTGCGCCAGGGCCTGCGGGGCGAGGACATCACCGTCTACGGCACCGGCGAGCAGCGGCGCTGCTTCGGCGACGTGGCAGACGTCGTCGAGTGTCTCGTGCGGCTCGTGGCCGAGCCGCGCGCCGTCGGCCAGGTCTTCAACGTGGGCACCGACCACGAGATCTCGATCAACGACCTGGCCGCGCTCGTGCGCGAGCGCACCGGCGGACGCTCGCGCATCGTCCACGTCTCCTACGAGGAGGCCTACGCGGAGGGCTTCGAAGACCTGCAGCGACGCGTGCCCGACCTCACGAAGCTCGAGCGCACGATCGGCTACCGGCCGCGCACCCCGATCGACACGATCGTGGAGCGCGTCGTCGCAGACGTGCGACGACGGGGCGACTGAGCCGTTGGCGGCCTCCGCACGGCAGCTCGTGCGCGACGCGGCGGCGCTCTTCAGCGGCGAGCTGCTGGGGAAGATCGCGGGCTTCGTGGCGTTCGCAGCCCTCGCGCGCCGTCTCGCGCCGGACACCTACGGCGCGGTGGAGCTCGCCGTCGGCCTCTCGATGTTCTTCATGCTGATCGTCGACTTCGGGTTCGGTCCGGTCGGGGCGCGCGAGATCGCCCGCGACGCCTCGCGTGCCGTTCCCCTCGCCGCCGAGATCCCGGCCATTCGTTTGCTGCTCGCCGTGATCGCGACGAGCGGCATGAGCGCGACCGTCTGGCTCCTGCCCGGCCTCGGCCACGACGCGCGCGTGCTCGGGACGCTCTTCGCGATCGCGCTGCTCGGCACCGCCTGGGCCTCGCGCTGGCTGTTCCAGGGTCTCGACCGGATGATCGCCGCCGCATTGCCCCAGGCGCTGCGCATGCTCCTCTTCGCCGTGGGCGTCGTCCTCCTCGTCCACGCGGACGGGGAGCTCTGGCGGGTGGGCGCGATCGAGATCGCCTCGGTGGCGGCGATGGCGATCTACTACCTCGTCGCCCAGCTCCGGATCGTGGGCCCGGTGCGCCTCGACTTCCGCCCGACGGCCCTGCGGCCGCTGCTCGTCGAGGCGCTCCCGATGGGCACGAGCCAGCTCGTCTGGGCGATGAACCAGTACCTGCCGATCGTGCTGATCGCGACGCTGATCGGTGGCGCCGAGGTCGCCTGGTTCGGAAGCGCCCACCGCATCGTGATGAGCCTCTCGACGTTCGTCTGGCTCTACTACTTCAACCTCTTCCCGAGCCTGGTGCGAGCGGGCGAAGCGGGCGGCGACGCCCTCGGGCAGCTGCTCGGGCGATCGTTCCGCGTCTCGACGTGGAGCGGCCTCGGGGGCGGGCTCGTGGCGAGCGTCTCGGCGAAGGAGCTCTGTCGCGCCGTCTACGGGCCCGGCTTCGAGGCCGCCGCCGTTCCGTTCGCGCTGCTCGCCTGGTCGATCCCGGTGGCGCTCGCCTCGGGACACGCTCGCTTCTCGCTCATCGCCGCGGGGCGCCAGGTCGAGGACCTGCGGGCGAACGCGGCCGGGGCGGTCTTCACGGCGGCGGCCTGCGTGGCGCTGATCCCGCGCTACGCCGCGGCGGGCGCAGCGGCCGCGCTCCTCGGCTCGACCGTCGTGATCTGGCTGGTGGCCCACGCGCGGGCCGCGCGCTTCCTCGGTCCGATTCCGTTCCTGGGCCCCGTCGCGCGCCCGGCCGCCGCGGCGATCGCGGCGGCGGCGCTGCATCGCCTTCTCGCCGACTCGCCGGTGGCCGCGGCGGCCGGCGCGATCGGCCTCTACCTCGCCCTCGCGCTCGTCCTCGAGCCCGCCCTCCTGCGCGACCTGCGCGAGCTTCGCCGCGAGGAGCGCGGCGCGCCCGCGCCGACCGCCGCGTCCGGCGCGAAGCCCTGACGATGCCCGCAACGGAGCACGTCGCCGCCTCACCGCCCTGGCGGATTCCGGTGACCTGGCGCCTCTTCTTGACCGCCTGGCTCGTGTATTCCTTGCACTTCGCCACGAACATCGTGCGCGAGCACTACCCTGCCTTCTCGCTGGCCGAGCGGGGCACCCTTCGCGTCGATCCCTACCTCGGCCTCCATCCGGATCTCTTCGAGCTTCCGGGGCGGGGAGTTTTCATCAACAACAACCCGGGCGCCTCGCTCCTCGCCGCGCCCGCCTACGCCCTCGTGCGGCCCGCGATCGACCTCGTGGTCGCGCGCGTGCAGGCCCGGCGGGCGGCGGCGGGCGGCGAGCTCAGCGCGGACTACGACGATCCGCGACCGAACCGACGACACTTCTTCGCCCAGGTCCGGGAGCGAGGGCTCGACGTCCGCTTCGGGCTCGCGGCATTCGCGATCCAGCTGCTCTGCACCGCGCCGCTCACGGCGGGAGGCGTGGTCGCGATGCACGCCCTGCTGCGGCGGCTCGGCGCGGCGGCCGCGCCCTCGGTGGCGCTCGCGCTCCTCTACGCGTTCGGCACGCCGGTCTTCTTCCGGGCGGCGTTCCTCAACCAGAACCTCTTCGTCTGCGACTTCGCGCTGTTCGCGCTGCTGCTGGCGCTGCCGCGTGCGGGCGAGGCCGTCGCGTCGCCGCCGCGCCTCGTCGCGGCGGGCCTTTGCGCCGGGGTGACGCTCCTGTGCGACTACAGCGGTGTGGTCGTGCTGCTCGCGCTCGGCGCCTTCGTGGCGCAAGGCGCGATGCGGGCGCTCGGTCCCGCCGCCGGCCTGCGCCGCAGCGCGGCCCTGGTCGCGGGCATGCTGCCGCCGGTCCTGGCGCTCCTCGCGTACCAGGCGTGGGCCTTCGGCAACCCGCTCTACCCGGCGCAGCGCTACATGCCCGAGACCGAGCTCAGCGGGCAGGGCTGGCGCGGCATGTCGTTCCCGGCCATGGATCTCTTGCTCCAGAACCTCGTCGATCCGCGCTTCGGGCTCTTCGCCTTCGCGCCGATCCTCGCCCTGGCCTTCGCCGCGCCGCTCCTCGGGCGCGCGCGGCCACGCCTCGCGCACGACCCCCTCCTCGTGCTCTGCTACGGCTTCTTCGTCGCGCTCCTGCTCTTCGCGAGCGCGAACCAGTACGGTCGCCTCCAGTTCAACACCGGCGTGCGCTACCTCGTGCCTGCCGTTCCCTTCCTGTTCCTGCCCCTGGCCGACGTCCTGCTGCGCCTCCCGCGCCAGCTCGCGCTCCTGCTCGGAGCCCTCGCCCTCGCCTTCAGCTGGTGTCTCGCCATGGTGCGCGAGGACGTGCCGCTCTCGCTGACCACGGTCTTCGTCGGCGGTCTCCGGCTTCCCTGGCTCACCGTGCTCGGCAAGATGGGCGGCCAGTACGTCGGGCTCCTCGCAGGCAGCGCGCCGGATCCGCTCCCGCTCTTCCTCCTGGCGGGCGGCGTGCTCGCGATCCTGTGGTGGCCCGCGCGCGCGGGGCGCCCGTGAGACGCGCCGATGCGTCGCACGCGGGCGCCCTCGCGCTGGCCGTCGTCGGCGCCGGGCTCGCCGCCCTCGCGCTCGTGCCGCCCGACACGGCGGCGCGCTGGCTCGACCCGCGCGCCGCGGAGCCCCGGCTCGGCGCGCTGCTCGAGGGGCTCCGACTGTTCCGCCTCCTCGCCGCGCTGCACGCGGCGCTCGCCGGAGGCGCCGCAATCTGGCTCGCGCGCCGATCTCCGAGCGACGAGCCGCGGCCTTCCCTCTGGGCGCCGGGCCCGCGCACCGACGGACCGTGGCGGCCGCTCGAAATCGCGCTCGTGGCGGCGCTCCTCGTCGCGGCCGCGGTCGTGCGTCTCGTCGGCGCCCGGAGCGACCTCTGGATGGACGAGGTCTTCACCCTGACGGAGTTCGTGCGAAAGCCGGCGGGGGTGATCGCGACGAGCTTCCCCCACGACAACCAGCACCTCCTCTACTCGCTCCTCGCACGCGCGAGCGTCGCGACGCTCGGCGAGAGCGTCCTCGCGCTCCGTCTGCCCGCGATCCTGCTCGGCCTCGCGAGCCTCGTCGCCGTGCTGCGTCTCGGAGCGCTCAGCTTCGGGCGCCGCGTCGCGCTCCTCGCGCTCGCGCTCCTCGCGCTCTCCTACCACCACGTGTGGTTCAGTCAGAATGCGCGCGGCTACACCGGGCTTCTGCTCGGGACCGTGCTCGCGACGGACCTCCTGCTCCGCGCGCTCTGGCGCGGGGGCATCGGGCGTTGGCTCGCCTACGCGGCGAGCGTCGCCCTCGCGATGTGGATCCATCTCACGATGGTCTTCGTGCCGCTCGCCCACGGCCTCGTGGTGCTCGGCCTCGTCGCCGCGCGCACGCCCTCCGCGGGACCGCGCGCCACGATCCGCTCCGCGCTCCCCGCCTTCGCCGCGCTCGCGTCGGCCGGATCGCTCACGCTCCTCCTGTACGCGCCCGTCCTGCCGCAGGTGCTCGCCTTCTTCGCGCGTCCGGGCGGCGGGTCCACCACCGCTGCCGTCGAGTGGAAGAGCCCCCTCTGGCTCCTGAACGAAACGTTCCGCGGGCTCGGAGTCGGCCTCGCCCTCGGCTGGCTCGGCCTCGCGGCGGGCTGCGCGGTCTTCGCCACGGGCGGCCTTCGTCTGCTGCGGCGCGATCCCACGGTCGCCGGGCTGTTCGCGCTGCCGCCGACGCTCGGTGGTGTCGCCCTGCTCGCCCTCGGACGGAACCTCTGGCCGCGCTTCTTCTTCCAGGAGGCGGGATTCGCGGCGCTGGTGGCGGTCGACGGCGCCTGCGCGCTCGGTGCGCTGGCGGCGCGCGCCGTCCGAGCGCGCGGCCCGTGGCCCGCGCGGCTGGAGCTCGCGCCGGCGCTCCTGCTCATCGTCGCCTCGGCGATCACCCTGCCGCGCGGCTGGCGGCTCCCGAAGCAGGACTACACCGGCGCACGCGACTTCGTGCGCGCCGAGGCTCGCCCCGGCGATCGCGTGGTCGGCCTCGACGTCGCGGGCGAGGTGTACCACCGCTACTACGCGCCCGAGTGGGCGTGGGCACGCTCCCGCGAGGAGCTCGAGACCGACCTCGCGCCGGCCGGCGCCACGTGGGTGCTCTACACGCTTCCGCGCTATCTCGGCGCGACCCAGCCCGATCTCGTCGCCTGGCTCGAGCGCGACTTCGAGCTGGTGCGGAGCTTCCCGGGTACCGTAGGAGATGGCGCGATCGTGGTGCGTCGGCGCCCCGCGCCGGCAGGAGACACCCCGTGACCGAGACGCCGCGCGCCAACCTTCCCCGTCCTGCAGCGCCGACCCGGCGCGGGGTAGAACCCGCCGAGCCGCCGGATTCCGGCGGCGTGAGCGTCGTGGTCCCCGCCTTCGACGAGGAAGAGGGCATCGTGGAGACGCTCACGGACCTCGCGGCCGTGATGCGCGGCACGGGGCGCCCCCACGAGCTGCTGGTCGTCGACGATGGCTCGACGGATCGCACGGCCGAGCGCGCGCAGGGCGCCGGCGCGACGGTGATCTCCCTGCCGGAGAACCGAGGCTACGGCGCCGCGCTCAAGGCCGGCTTCCGGGCGGCGAAGTTCGAGACGGTGGTGATCATCGATGCCGACGGTACCTACCCTGCCGCCGCGATCCCCTCGCTCCTCGAGCACGCGGATCGCTACGAGATGGTGGTCGGCGCACGCGTGGGCGAGCACGTCGAGATCCCCCTCGTGCGCCGTCCGGCGAAGGCCTTCCTGGCCTGGCTCGCGGCCTATCTCGTGGGCCGACCGATCCCGGACCTGAACTCGGGGCTGCGCGTGATCCGGCGCGCGCTCGTGCAGCGCTTCGAGCACATCCTGCCGCAGGGCTTCTCCTTCACGACCACGATCACGATGGCATCGCTCTCGAGCGACGTGCTCGTGAAGTACGTGCCGATCGACTACCTCGCGCGGCTCGGCGAATCGAAGATCCGGCCGCGCCACGCCTTCGACTTCACGCTCCTGATCGTGCGCACGATCGTGTACTTCAACCCGTTGAAGATCTTCCTGCCGGTGGGTGCCGTCTTCTTCCTCGGCGGCTTCACGAAGTTCGTCTACGACATCTACAAGGACAACCTCTCGGAGACGACCGTCACGGGCTTCCTCGGTGCGGCGATCCTCTGGGCGTGCGGCCTGCTCTCGGACCAGATCGCGCGCGTGAGCCTCCGGCCGGGCGGATCGTGACCGAGCCTCTCCCCGACCGATCGCCCGCGCTCGGTGCGCTGCCCGTCGCGCGCGGGAGCGCCCGCCGCTGGCTCGGCGTCGTGGGCCGCGCCGGGGTGGCGATCGGGATCCTCGCGCTCCTCCTCTCCCGGCTCCCGACGGGCGCGCTCGGCGCCGCGGTGGCGCGGGTATCGCCGGCGCTCTGGCTCGCGTCGGTCGCAGGCTTCCTCGCCGGACACGCCGTCACGGCGGCGAAGTGGGGCCTCCTCGTCTGGGCCGCCGGCGCCACGCCGACACCGCGCGAGGTCGCGCGCGCCCATGCCGCGGGGCTCTTCGCGAACCTCTGCCTGCCCTCGCTCGTGGGCGGCGACGTCGTCCGTCTCGGCCTCCTCGTGCGAGGGGGCCATCGGACGGGCCCGGTCGCACTCGCCACGCTCGCCGATCGCGTGATCGACACCGCCGCGCTGGTGGCGCTCGCGGCGCTCGGCGCGGCCCTCCTGCCGACGGCGCTCGATCCCGCGGCGCGCGCCGCGCTCCTCGGCGGCGCGGCGCTCCTCGCCGGCGCGACCTTCGGCGGCCTCGCGGCGCTCTGGCTCGTGCCGCCGGCTCGCTGGCCACGGCCCCTCGACCGCGCGGCCCACAGGGCGCGCGAGGCGCTCGCGGAGCTCTTCGACCGGCCGGGCGTGGCGCTCGTCGCCTTCGCGCTCTCCGTCGCCGTCCAGGCCGGCTTCGTCGCGATCAACGTCGCCCTCGGTCGTGCGACGGGAATCGAGATCGCGACGGCCGCCTGGCTCCTGGTCTCTCCTCTCGCGAAGCTCACGGCGCTCCTGCCGGTGAGTCTCGGCGGAATCGGCGTGCGGGAGGCGACCTACGTGGTGCTGCTCGCGCCCTTCGGCGTGGCCGCGGCGCCCGCGGTCGCGCAGTCGCTGCTCTGGCAAGCGGTGCTGATCGCGGGAGGGCTCGTCGCGGGAGCGCTCGCCCTCGCCCTCGGGCGCAGGGCGGCGAGCGCACGCGGGGGAGCCGCGTCGTGAGCCGCGTCGTCGTGCTGGGAGGCGGGCCGGCGGGCGTCGGCGCGGCGCTCGAGCTCGTGTCGCGGGGTCACGAGGCGGTGTTGGTCGAGCGCGAGACGCGGGTCGGCGGCAATGCGGGAAGCTTCGAGCTGGCCGGGGTGCGCGTCGACTACGGCAGCCATCGCCTGCATCCCGCCTCGGACCCAGCGATCCTCGGCCGCCTGCGCGAGCTCCTCGGAGACGAGCTCCTGGTCCGGCCTCGGCACGGGCGCATCCGCCTCCTCGGGCGCTGGATCCATTTCCCGCTCCGTCCCCTCGATCTCGCCTTGCGCCTCCATCCGCGCTTCGCCGCCGGCGTGGGCCGCGACGCCGCCGCGAAGCTCCTCCGGCGCGGGCCGGCACCCGGAGCGGACGACACGTTCGCGAGCGTCCTCGAGCACGGCCTCGGTCGCACGATCTGCCGCGAGTTCTACTTCCCCTACGCGCGAAAGATCTGGGGCCTCGAGCCCGAGGCGATCTCGCCCGTCCAGGCCTGGAAGCGCGTGTCGGCGGGGTCCCTCGGAAAGCTCGCGCGTCGGCTCCTGCCCGGCGGCGCGGGCTCGGGGGGGCGTCAGGCGAAGGGCGTCTTCTTCTATCCGCGTCGCGGCTACGGCCAGATCAGCGAGCGTCTCGCGCAGGAGGCGGAGCGCCGCGGCGCCCGTCTCCTGCTCGGCACCGACGTGACGCGCGTCCGCCTCCGTCCCGGCGGCCGACACCAGGTCGAGACGCGAAGCACGCACGGCGCCGACGCGCTCGAGGCCGACCACGTCTGGTCGACCATCCCGATCGGTGTCTTCGCGCGCCTCACGGAGCCATCGGCGCCGCCCGACGTGCTCGAGGCTGCGTCGGGGCTCTCCCTGCGCGCGATGCTCCTCGTCTACCTGGTGCTCGACTGCGACCGCTTCAGCGAGTTCGACGCCCACTACTTCCCGGAGGCCGGGCTCCCGTTCACGCGCGTCTCCGAGCCCAAGAACTACGCTGCACTGTCCGAGCCCCGCGGTCGCACCGTGCTGTGCGCCGAGATCCCGTGCGATCGGGGCGATCCGCTCTTCCGGGCCGACGCCGCGAGCCTCTCCCGCCTCGTCTGCGAGGGCCTCGCCCGCGCGGCGCTCCCGGTCACCGCACGCGTCCTCGAGGTGGAGGTGAAGCGGCTTCCCGCGGCCTATCCGATCTATCACCGCGGCTACGAGGCGCGCTTCGACCGCCTCGACGGCTGGGTGGAGCGCCTGGAAGGCGTGCTCTCCTTCGGGCGGCAGGGTCTCTACGCCCACGACAACACCCACCACGCGCTCTTCATGGCGTGGGCCGCGGCGGAGTGTCTCGCGCCCGACGGTCGGTTCGACCGGGCGGCCTGGGGCCGCTTCCGCGAGGTCTTCGCCCGCCACGTGGTCGAGGACTGAGCCGAGGCATGCTGCGCGCCCTCCGGCCCTGGATTCCGGTCGCGGCGGCGGCCGCGTTCGCGGTCGCGGTCGTGCTCTTCGTGCACCGCGACAGCCCACGCACCCTCGTGTCGGCGCACGGCCTGCTGCACGCCGCGATCGCCGAGCGCTTCGACGAGCCGGCCGCGACGCATCCGCCGGAGAACCCGCTCTACGCCGCGAGGCCGCTGCCCTACTACTGGGTCTACCACTGGCTCGGCGCGCGCACGGGAGCGCTCCTCTCGCTCGATCCGCTGCACGCGTTCGAGCTCCTCGACCTCGCCGGCATCGTCGCGCTCTGCGCCGGGGCGGGCGCGCTCGCGGCCTCCCTCCTCGGCGACGCCGCGGCGGGCGCCTGGATCGCGTGGCTCGTATTCGCGGGAGCGAACCCGGAGGCCCCGCTCGTGCTCCTCGCGCGCGTGGCGCGCCGCGGCCTTCCGACGGACGACGGGACGTATCTCTGGGGGCTCGTGCATCCTGCCTCGGCCTGGATGCGGATCGGCGATCCCTACGGCATGTACGGCCCGCTCGCGAACTTCTTCCTGAACGTGACGGCGCGTCCCCTCACGATCGCGGCGCTCGTCGTCCTGCTCGCGGCGCTGCACCGCGCCTGGAGGCGACCCGGCGCGCTGGGCCTCGTCGTCCTGGCCGCGTCGGCGGCCCTGCTCGCGGCCCTCGGGCCCCTCGTCGGTCTCGCCGCGGGCGGCAGCCTGTGTGCGGCGCTCGTCGGTGTCGGCACGCTGCGCGGCCGCTCGGATGCGCGGCGCGCTCTCCTCGCCGCGGCGGCCCTGGCGGCGGGCATGCTCGCGGCGTCGCCGAGCTTCGCGCATCTCTTCGGCGTCGCCGGCGGCCGCAGCGCCGTGCTCGAAGGGGGGCTCGGGGGCATGGCGGGCCGCGTGGTCACGCTCGCGGCTTCGGCCTGGCTCCTCGCCGCACTCGCCGGCTGGCAGACCGTCGCCGCCCGCGGCGAGGCGCGGACGTTCTTCCAGGTCCTCCTCGCCGCCGCAGCGATCCTCGCGGTGGCTGCCCTCGTCGCGTCGCTGCCCCAGGGCAACGAGGACAATCTCTTCCATGCGGCCCTCGTGCTGCTCGCGGCGCCCGCCGCGGCCTGCGTGCTCGATCCGCGCCAGACGCCGCCGCGTGTCGGCCGAGGCCGGGCGGCAGCGCTGTTCGCGGTCTTCGCGCCGGTCCTCGCCCTCGTCCTCGCCTGCTACCTCGGTCGGCCGGCGGTACCGCTCGCGTTCGACGGCCGGGAGCTCGTCCGCCTGCCCGCGCACTCGGACCTGTCGCGCCTGTACGCCTGGATCCGCGCCGAGACTCCCCACGACGCCGTGCTGGTGATCGATCCGGGCCCGCCGGTGCGCGCCTTCGCGGGCAACACCGCGGAGCTTCCCGCCTTCACGCGACGGGTGCTCTACACGGAGCGGGAGCGTCACTATCTCGTGGAGCCCTACGCCGACGCGGCCCAGCGCTACCGCGTCGCGATGGCCCTCGCTTCGGGCGAGGCCCTGGCGCCCGAGGACCGAGCGGCGCTCGCTGCCCTCGAACGCCCGATCTTCCTCGTGGTGCCGGATCTCGCCGATCGGGAGCGCCTCGCGCGGATCGCCTCACGGCTCGGCCCACCCGTCTTCCGCGCGGGCGACGCCACCGTCTTCGCCGTCGCGGCGCAGTGAGGGCGCGGCGCGCGTCCTTGGGGACCTGGGCGTGGCCGCGAGCAGCACCGCGAGCCCGCCGATCCATGCCAGGACGTGCGCCGCCTGCAGTACCGGAAGGGCGTGGTGAAGGCGCCAGGAGACGGGCGCCACCAGCGTCGCGGCGACCGCGCCGAGCGCGCCGACGACGAGGGGGCGGCTCGGCTGCTCGAGCGCCGCGCGCAGCAGGGCGAGCAGCAGGAAGACGAGCATCACGTTGTCGTAGGTGTGGTGGTAGGTCCAGAGTCGCCCGATCACGGCGGCGATCGCGAGCTGGACGAGGAGCGTCGCGCGCCGCCACGCGACGACGAGCCCGAGCGCGAGGCCGAGGCCGGCGGCGCCGAGGAGCGGCACGAGCCGGCCCGGATCGCCCCCATGACCGAGGAGCAGCGCGAGCGGCCCGTACCCCTCGCCCCACAGGCCGCTCGCGAGCGCATAGAGGTCATTCGCGAACCGCAGCGGGCTCGCTCGGATCCAGGCCAGCGCGAGCGCCGCCTCCGCCACGAGGACCACGCCCGCCGTGAGCAGGGGCACGAGCCAGCCGCGCACGAGGAAGAGGAGCGCGAAGAGGCCCGCGGACTGCGGCTTCACGAGCGCGAGCGCGAGACAAAGGCCTGCGACGATCCCGCGCCCGCGCCCCGCGAGCCCGAGCGCCGCGAGCACCAGGGCGTTCACCACGAGGCCGTACTGGCCCGCGCTCACGGTGAACAGGTTCGAGACGAGGGCGAGGCTCGCCGCGACGCCGACCAGGGCCTCCTCGCGGCCGAGGTCGCGCAGCTCGCGCCACGCGAGGCGCGCGATCGCGGCGAGGGCCGCGACGTCGAGGAGCGCCATCCAGATGCGCGTCGCAGGGAAGGCGATCGGCGGCGCCAGCGCGAGACCCGTGACGAGCGACCAGGGTGGGTAGCCGACCGCCTTCGGCGGCATCGGCCCGATCTCGGGGTCGACGGTCACCGCGGCCGACCCTTCCTCCACGCGACCGAGCGCGAGGCGGACCTGGTCGAGCGGATTCTGCCGACGGGCGAAGTACCGCTCCTCCATCCACCGGTAGCGGAGGTCGATCGCAGCGACGGGCGGCGGGCCCACCAGGAGCTGACGGAAGCCCCAGCCGAGGTACGCGGCCGAGAGCGAGAACAGCACGACGGCCGAGGCGAGGAGGATCACGCGCCGCCGGTCCGGACCGGTTCCTGCGAGCGGCATCCAGCCTCCCAAGCCCTCGGGATCGACCTCGCGCGCGATCCTACACCATCCGCTTCCTGCCGATCGCCATCGATCGAGGCGTGATACCGTTCGCGCGGTGCGCGCCACGACGTGCGCGACACGAGGCGCTGGCGGCCGGAGCGGAGCCCGATCCCGAGCGCACTCCCGCGCCGGACGCGCGACGGGACGAACGTGAGGGGGGCGCCATCTCGAACTCGCTCTTGGGGGCGCGCGGCGCCACGAAGGCCAGCCCCTTCCTGGCGACCCTCTTCGGTGTGCTCGCCTTCGCGGCGGCCGGCGGACTCACCGAGGCCGTCCGCAGCCCGCTCTCCGCGCGAGAGTCGCTGCTCGCGGCCGCGCTCTGGCTCGGGCTCGCGCTCCCCCTGGCCTTCTGCGCGGCGCTCGCCGCCGTCGCCCTCGCCCTGCTCGTCGGGAGGCGCGTCGCTTCGGCCGTCGTGCTCGCGGGCCTGACGCTCCTCGCGCTCGCCGCGCCCGTGGACGCGGACCCGCCCGCGCGCCTCGCCTTCGGCGCGATCGGTGCGGCCGCCGCGCTCGCCACGCTGGGCGCACCGCAGGGATCGCGCCGCGTCTTCGCGCTCGCGATCGGCGCCTTGCCGGTCGTCGCCGTCCTCGTCGGGGCGCTGCGCAGCGCGACGCCCGCTCCGCCGCCGCGCACGACCGCCGCCGGGACGAAGGCCCCCAGGCCCGACGTCGTGCTGGTCGTGCTCGACACGCAGCGCGCCGACTACCTCGGCGCCTATCGGGCTCCCGGGCACGAGGGCGCGAGCCTGACGCCGGTCTTCGACGCCTTCGCCGCCGACTCCACGCTCTACGAGCAGGCGTACTCCGCGGCCTCGTGGACGGTGCCCTCCCACGGCACGCTCTTCACCGGGCTCCCGCCTCTCCGCCACGGCGCCTCCTTCGTGCACCACCGCTGGCTCGACGACCGCTTCGTGACGCTCGCCGAGGTGCTCCGCGCGAGCGGCTATCGCACGGTCGCGCTCGTCGCGAACCACTGGCTCGAGATCACGAACCTGCTCCAGGGCTTCGACGAGGTGCACCCCCTCGGGCGACGCTTCGAGTCGCTCCTGCTGCGCCGCCCGCTCGAGGTGCTCGGCCTGCCGGAGCAGTTCATGGACCACGGCGCGAGCGACGCCGCGCCCGCGGCCGAGCGGGCGCTCGGGAAGGGGACCGGCGATCCCCGCCCGCTCTTCCTCTTCGTGAACCTGCTCGAGCCGCACTGGCGACACCTGCCGCCCCTCGAGGACCGCCTCGCGACGCTTCCGCGCGGCGTCGGCTTCGTGCAGGCGACGCTCCTCTCGCTTCGCTACTACGGGCCTCTCGTGATGGCAGGAAAGCAGATCGAGGGGCCGCTCGATCCCACGCTGCGAGGTCTCTACGCCGGCGCGGTGCGCCACCAGGACCGGGAGCTCGGCCGGCTGCTCGACGTGCTGCGATCGCGGCTCGACCTGGCGAACGCCCTCGTGGTGATCACCGCCGACCACGGCGAGAACCTCGGCGACGGGGGACGCTACGACCACGTGTTCGCCCTGAACGACGCGCTGATCCACGTCCCGCTCGTCGTGCACTGGCCCGGCGGCGCGCATGCCGGAGCGCGGGTCGCCGGCCTGGCCCAGCTCGCCGACGTGCCCGTCACGATCGCGGAGGCGGCGGGCGCCACGGGCCTCGCGCCGGACCCCGACACCCGCTCCCTCGCTCCGGATCGCTTCGTGCCCCGCGCGACGATCGTCGCGGAGAGCGACCCCTACTACGGCCACCTCGAGGCGATGGCGACCTACACCGGCCTGGAGCGCGACATCGGACGCTACGCGCGGCTCCTGCGCGCCGTGCGCGACGAGGAGCGCAAGCTCGTCCGGCGCTCCGACGGCACGACCGCCCTGTACGACCTCCGGAGCGATCCCGACGAGACGGTCGACGTGCGCGAGCGCGAGCCGGAGCGGGCTGCGACGCTCGCCGCGACGCTCGACGCGTGGGTCGCCGCACGCGCGCCCTACACCGAGGAGGAGGGCCCCGGACGCGAGGCGCCCGCGCGCGAGATCGACCCGGCCGAGCGGGAGCGCCTGCGCGCCCTCGGATACGTGCGATGAGCGTGGGCCGCGCCCCGCTCGCGCTCCTCGCCGGGCTCCTCCTCGGGCCGCCCGCGTCGGCGGACGCGCCGCCGGGCCTCGCCTTCCTCGAGTACCTCGCGGGACACGGGATCGACACGGTGCGCGACGTCGCAGTGGACGCCGACGGGAACCTCGTCGCGACCGGCGGCACGGCGTCGCCCGACTTCCCGACGACTGCCGGCGCCTACGACACGACCTTCAATGGCTGGCACGACGTCTGGATCGCGAAGCTCGATCCTGCCGGGAACCTGCTCTGGTCCACGTTCCTGGGCGGTCCGGAGTACGACCGCGCGTACGCGATCGAGATCGACTCCCACGGCGACGTCGTCGTCGCCGGCCGCGCGGGGAGCGGCTTTCCGACCACCGCGGGCGTGGTGCAGCCCGCGTTCGGCGGCGATCTGCACCCGAACTCGCTCTACGGGAAGCAGGACGGCTTCGTCGCCAAGCTCTCGGGAGACGGCCACCGGCTCCTGTTCGCGACGTATCTCGGCGGGCCCGACGACGGGATCCTGCGCGATCTCGCCCTCGACGCGGCGGACGAGATCTACGTCGGCGGCGGCGCGCGCGAGCCCCATCCCCTGGTCCCGGCGGACGCGCTCCAGCCGAAGCTCGCGGGCGGCTCCGATGGCTTCCTCGCGAAGCTCTCGCCCGACGGGCGGACGCTCCGCTACGCGACCTACGTCGGCGGCGAGGGCGACGAGGTGGGCCAGCCGAGCGTGCGCGTCGATCGCTCGGGACGGCTCCATGCGCTCTTCGTGACGCGCTCGAGCCATGCACCGACCACGCCGGGCGCACTGCGCGCCCGCCCGGCCGGCGGCGACGAGTTCTATCTCGTGCGGCTCTCGCCGGACGGCCGCCGCCTCGAGGTCGCGACCTATCTCGGCGGGAGCCGCAACGAAGCCTTCGAGACCCACAATCTCGCCCTCGCGCCGGACGGCGACTTCCTCGTCGCGGCGACGACGAGCTCGCCCGACTTTCCCGTCTCGCCCGGCGCCGCACAGCCGCGCTTCGGCGGCGGCGTGACGCCCTATGGCGGCGACGGCGTGATCGCGCGCGTGAGCGCCGACGGCACGCGCCTCGTGGCCGCGACGTATCTCGGCGGGACCGGCGACGAGAGCCTCGAGGGCGTCGCGCTGACCGCCGAGGGCGACGTCGTCGCAACCGGCGCGACCGCCTCGCCGGAGGCCTGGTGCTGCGGAGCGGGCGGCGCCGGGCGCGGCCACGACGCCCTCCTGGTGCAGCTCGACGGCGCGCTCTCGAAGCTCCGCTTCGCGCTCCGGATCGGCGGCGCGCGCGACGATTCGGCGCGCGCCTCGGCCCTCGACGGACACGGCAGCGTGTACTTCGGGGGCATGAGCGAATCGCTCGACCTGCCGGTGCTCGGGGCGCGGCCCGGCCGCGCGCTCGGAGAGCTCGACGCCTTCGTGGGCCGGGCGCGCCTCGCGCCGCCCGCGGCCCCAGCGAGCCCGGCGCGCTAGCCCGAACGCGAGCGCCGCACGCGTCCCGGGCGCGCGCTCATTGGACGTAGCCCAGCGCGCGCAGTCGCTCGACCTCCGCGGCGTCGACCGCCCCCTTGGTGGTCGCGCCGTGCTGCGCGGCGAAGCGCTCGTGGGCGGCGTCCTCCTCCCGCAGGCGCTCGTCGAGCGCTGCCGCGAGCGTGCCGGCGAGGGCCGGCCTGGGACGCGTCTCGCAGCGATCGTGCGCGAGGTCGTACGCGAGATCGGGCAGCCCCTTCACGCGAATCAGCTTCCCCAGCTCCGGCGACACCATGGAGCGCCAGGGCGGAGCGTCGGGCCGCCAGACGAAGCGCACGAGCTCGCTCGAGACGCCCCGCGGAGCGGCGCCCTCGCCGCGCGGGAACGCCGTGAGGCTCGCCCCGTCCTGCCCCGGGAGCGGCGGGAGACCCGCCAGATCGAGCACGGTCGGCGCGACGTCCGTCAGCGCGACGGGATCCGTCACCGTCATCGCCGGCAGCGCCCCCTCGGCGTAGAGCACGAGCGGGATGTGGATCTGCGACTGGAACAAGCTCGTCCCGTGGCCGTGCACGCCGTGCTCGCCGAACGACTCGCCGTGGTCCGCGAGGACGACGACGAGCGGGTGTCGGCCCCGGCTGCGCAGCGCCTCGAGCAGCTCTCCGAGACGGCGGTCGGCGTCGTGCACGGCGGCGTCGTAGGGCTCGAAGCCGGGCGCGAGGTCCCGCGCGTAGCGCGCGCGCTTCCACTCGTGCACCTCGAGCGTCTGCACGTAGGCGAAGAACGGAAGCTCGGGCTCCTCGTCGACCCATGCGAGGAGCCCGGCGTGGAGCTGCTCGGCGCCGGGGTGCTCGAGGTCGCCGATCTCGCCCTGCCAACGCTGCGGCGTGTAGGCTGCCGCGAAGCCGCGCTCGAGGCCCGAGAGCGTGCTGCCGAGCGGGCTCGCGGAGAACGATCCGGTCCGCCAGCCCGCGGTCCGGAACGCCTCCTGCAGCAGCGGCACGCCTTCGGGAAGGCGATCGGTGTAGCTCGTCGCGCCCACCCGGTGGGTCATCGGGTGCAGGCCGGTCAGCAGCGTCGGGATCGCGGGCTTCGTCCAGGACGAGGTCGAGAGCGCCTGCGAGAACACGACGCCGCCGCGCGCGAGCGCGTCGATCGTCGGCGACACGCCGGCCCGCGGGCTCCCGTAGGCCCCGAGCGCGTCCGCGCGCAGCGTGTCGATCAGATACACGAGGACGTCCGGCGTCGACGTCTCCGGACCGCTCGCGACGACCCGCGGCTCGCCGAAGAACGCCGTGCCTTCACCCTCTGCCGCGAGCTGGATCACCACCTCGTGCCCCGCGTGGCTCGCGAGCGAGGCGCGCCGCGGCTCCCAGCCGCTCGCCCCCGCGCCTCGCGAGAGCACGTCTGCGCGCGCGCCGTCGAGGACCCGCACGCTGCGCGCGCCCGCGGTCGCGGCCTCGTGCCAGCGCAGCTCCGGCGCGCCGGGTGGGAGCCGGAGGCGCACGGCCACGCGCGCGCCGGCGTTCACGTACCAGGAGGGCCGCACGATCCCCTCGCGGTCCACCTCCCCATGCCCTGCGGGCGCCGCCGCGAACCGCACGCCCTCGCCCTCCACGACCGCCTGCTCCAGCGCCGGGCCCTCGGCCGTCGCGCCCGGGAGCTCGATCTCGATCCGCGTGAGGCCGGGGTCGCCCGCGGCGTCGGTCCAGTTCCCGCGCAGCGCCTGCGACACGTCGACCACGAGCTCGACCGGCGCGTCGGGCGCGGCGTCACGCTCGAGCGCGAGGTCGACGCCGCGGTGGCTGCGCTGCATGGCGTCGTCGTCCATGCTCGCGCCGAACGGGACGACGCGGACGTGCGTCGCGCCGCCCGGACGCAGCCGAAGCCGCAGGCGTGCGACGCCGCGCAGCGGCGGGTCGAAGTCGGGCCCGCGCAGCCGCACGCCGCCCGCGGGCAAGGGCTCGCGGACGAAGCGCGAGACGTCCTCGCCTTCGAAGCTCGCGAGGGGCCCCGTCGCGGCGACCGAGCTGCCCGCGACCTCGCCCGGCAGCTCGAGCAGACGGATCTCCGCGTGACGCGGCGGCGTCCAGCCGGAGAACGCAAAGTCGCCCGCCGGCCGCGCGCGGGCGGCGGGAGGCGTGGCCGCGAGACAGCGCGCGTCCTCGGGAAAGCGCGAGCGGCGACAGCCGAGGGCCGCGACGGCGAGCACCGCCACGCAGAGCCACGCCGGAAGGCCGCGGACGGGCCGCGTCGCGCGCGTGCTCATCGGGCCGTCGGGCCGGCGACGGCCGCGCCGCCCGGCTCCTCCACGACGCCCGCCGCGAGCTCGCGGTAGAGACCACGCTGCCGCACCACGGAGGGGAGGCGCGGCGCGAAGGTGCGCAGCTTCGCCACGAGCTCCGGAACGTCGGCCGGCTCGACCGCGTAGAGCGAGACCGTCTCGTAGGAGGCGGCGACGTTGTCCGGGATCGTCCACTCGCCGACGCGCACCCACGCCTCCGGCACGCCCGTGGCCTCGAACCACGGGTCGTAGATCAGCACGACCTTCACGCCGTGACGGCGCGCGAGCTGGGCCATCATCGCGCGATCGAAGCTGCCGGAGAGGCGCGCCCGCGCGACGTCGAGGCTCGCGAGGCCCGCGTAGTCGAGGAGCGGGCTCGAGCCGTAGAACGCGATCGCGCCGATGTCGTTCGCCGCCACGGGAATGCCTGCATACTGCGTCGCCACGAAGCGCGCCATCTGCACCTGCTGCTGGTGGATGTTGCTCGTGGCGATCGGCGTGCGGAGCCACGTCGTGTAGGCGCGGTCGACGAGCGGATAGGCGAGGAACGCGGCCAGGGCCGCGGCGCAGGCGAGCCGCGCGAGACGGGCTCCCGGCGCGAAGAGCCACGCGCGCGGCGCGCGCCAGTCCGCGACGGAGAGGAAGATCGCGACGAGGCCCAGCACCACGAGGTACGCCTCGTAGCGGTAGAACCAGCCCAGTGCAGCGAGCTGCAGGTGGAGCAGGCACGTGCCCACGAATGCCGCGTTCCACACCAACGCGGGTCGCCAGCGGCGCGCTTCGGAGGCCCGCAGCGCGTGGGCGAGGAGCGCGAGCGAGACGAGCAGCAGCACGAGCAGGTGCGGCGCCTTGCCTGCACCGGTCGGGATGCGCGTCACCGTCTCGAGCACGGAGTGGGCGATGCCCGGGAGCCGCGTGAGGCCGCCGATCTGGCGGGCCTTGAGCAGCACGGGGTTCGGCAGGGGGAGGCCGCCGTGCGCGACGGAGTAGAGGGCGAAGGCGACGATCGGCGCGAGCCCCGCGGCGCCAACCAGGAAGCCGTGGACGAAGCGCCGTCGCGCGAAGAAGAGGAGCCCCACGACGAGCACGAGGAAGCCACCCTCGTAGCGGATGCCCGTGACGATCGGCGCGAGCAGGGCGAGACCCGTCGGGAATCGCGCCCGCGGCGGGTCGTCGCACAGGACGCGCGCCGCCACGGCCACGAACGCCACGTCGACCCAGGCCTGCAGCGTGTGCTCGAGCCCCGAGAAGCTCAGCGTGGGGAGCGGCGCGGCGAAGATCACGGCCAGCAGCAGGACGAACGTCGCCACGGGCGGCGCGCCCGCCGCCGCCGCCTGGCGCGCGACGAGGACGAGTAGCCCGATCGCGCAGAGCGCGTTCAGGGCGAAGGGGATGAGCTCCCGCACGCCGAACACGCCGAACGCCCCGGCGAGGAGGAGCGTCCAGAGCGGCGAAGAGGAGGCGGCCGCGAACCCCTCCGGCGTCACGCCCCACACGCCGTGCCGGGCCAACGTGCGTGCGATCGCCATGTGGATGTACGGGTCGTCGAGAACGTAGGCGAACTCGCCGCCGTTGCGGGCGAGGCTCGCGCGCAGGAGGGTCGCCAGCGCCACCGCGAAGACGGCCCCCGCGCCGAGCGCAGGCAGGATCGCCTCGAGCCGGGTGCGCTCACTCGTGCGCTGCAACTCTCTCCCTCGCCGCGGGACCCCGGGCACCGGCGCTGCGCATTCCTTGCCGGCGCGGCGCACGTCCGTTCCCCCTCGCCTTCGCCTCGCCGATCCGCGCGCGTTCCGCGACGGGCCCTCCCCGCGTTGGCCGGCGTCAGGATACAGTGACGCCACCGCGACGGCCCCCGGGCGCGCGGCGACCGGCAGGAGCTCCGACGGGAGTCACGGGGTGCGCATGGCGACGGCTCATCGGGCGCGAGGCGAGCGCGCGCGGCGCTTCCCCGCGTCCGCGACGGAGCGCGCATGAGCGCACCCCGGGCGACGGGGCCTCGCTCCCTCTCCGCGCTGGCCCGGATCGCCTTCGGCGTCTGGGCGGCGGTCACGCTGGTCCTCGTCACGGCCCTCGCCCTCGTCCTCGGGCGGCTCGGAGCAGAAGGCTTCTACCGCTTCCAGGTCGCGGGGCACGGGGGCACCGTCGAGCTCAACTTCGCCGCCTTCTGCGCGAGCTGGCTCGCGCTCGGCGGGCTCCTCGGCCTGTGCCGTGCCCCGGCCTTCGCGCGGCGCCACGCCTTCTTCCTCGCCGTCCTCACGCTCGTGGGCTTCGCCTGGCTGAACGCCGTGCGCGAGCCGCACCGAGTCGTCGACGGCGACTTCGGCGCGTACTTCGAGGCCGCGCGTGCGCTCCACGCCGGCGAGCCGATCGTGCAGCTCCCCGATCGCCTCTACCTCTACCCGCCCCTCCTCGCGACCGTCCTCTCGCCCCTCGTGCCGCTCGGCTACGACGCCGTCCTCCCGATCTTCCACTTCGCGAACTTCCTCGCGCTGCTCGCCGTGGTGGTGGCCCTCTACGCCGCGCTCCAGCGCTACCGGTTCGAGCGCGAGCTCGCCGCGCTGGCCGTCCTGGTGGTGTTCACGACGAACGTGCCGATCCTCCGCACGCTCGCCTACCACCAGGTGAACCTCTGGGTTGAGGCGCTCGTGCTCGCGAGCTTTCTCGCCGCGCCGCGACGGCCGGCGCTCTCCGCGCTCTGCCTCGCGCTCGCGACCCACCTGAAGGTCTATCCGGCGCTCCTCGTCCTTCCGTGGCTCTGGCTCCGCGACGTGCGCTGGCTCGGGCTCTACGCCCTCTCGAACCTCGCGATCGTGGCGGGCACCTCCCTCGCGAACGGCTTCAGCCACTACCTCGTGTTCCTGCACCAGGCGGCGGGACTGCAGGAGACCGCCCTGCGCAACGCCTCGATCGACGCCTTCGTCTACAACACGCTGCGCATCGCCGGGCTCTACACGGGCGGGATCGCGCGCCCGTTCTCGCTCGGGCTGCGCCTCGTCTTCACGGGCGCGCTCCTCGACGCGTGGCGCCGGATGGGCGACCGCCCGCTCCTCGCCGACGGCCCCCCGCCGGCGCGCCGGCTCGCGAACGGCTTCGCGCTGCTGCCGCTCCCGATGCTCGCCATCTCGCCGTCCATCTGGGAGCACCATCCCGTGCTCCTCCTGCTCACGTTCCCCGTCCTCGCGAGCGCGCTCCGCGACGCAGCCGACCTGCTGCTCTTCCTGCCGGCCTACGGATTCCTGTTCTGGATGCCGGTCTTCGACATCTATCCGGTGTCGGGCCTGCGGCTCCTGGCGTTCGGCCTCCTGCTCGCCCTCGTCCTCCGCCTGACGGTGCGCCGCGAGAGCGGCGCGCCCCCCTGGCTCGCGCGCCTGAACAACGGCCTGCGCGCCCTCGTGGGCGAGGTCTCGGGCGATGCGCGGGCCTTGGCGTCGGCACGCGCGCCCGAGAGCCGGTAGGCTTCGCGCGCCGTGTCGCCTCCCACTCCCTTCGACGCTCCGCCCGCGAGCGTCGCCGCCGCGCGCCGCCCGCTCTCCCTCGAGGAGCGCCGCGACCTGGGTCGCGCCTTCGCCCGCCGCCACGCCGATGCGTCGCCGTGGCTCACGATGGTGGTGCCCGCCTACGAGGAGGAGGCGCGCATCCTGCCGACGCTCCTCTCGGCCGTGCTGCATCTGCGCGGCTTCGGCCTTCCCTTCGAGGTGATCGTGGTGGACGACGGCAGCCGCGACGGGACGGCGCGCGTGGTGCGGGCGTTCGCCGGCGAGCACCCCGAGCTGCGCCTGCTCTCGTTCCCGCGCAACCGCGGCAAGGGCGCGGCGGTGCGGGCGGGCATGCAGGAGGGACGCGGCGCCTGGCTCCTCATGAACGACGCGGACGGCGCCACGCCCGTGACCGAGCTCGAGCGCCTGCTCGTCGCCGCAGACGCGGGCGCGGACGTCGTGGTGGGCTCTCGCGCCGTGGCCGCCTCCGACGTCCGCGTGGAGCGTCGCGTGTTCCGCCACGTGGTCGGGCGCGCCTTCGCCCGCCTCGCACGCTGGCTCGCGGTTCCGGGGATCGCCGACACGCAGTGCGGCTTCAAGCTCTTCCGGCGCAACGCCGCGAAGGAGATCTTCTCGCGCCAGGCGCTCGACCGCTTCGGCTTCGACGTAGAGGCGCTCTTCCTCGCCCGACGCCTGGGCTTCGAGATCGCGGAGGTCCCGGTGAGCTGGCACGACGTGGAGGGCTCGAAGGTCTCCCTCCTCGCCGGCGCCGACGGCTTCCTCGACATCCTGCGCGTGCGCTGGATCCACCGCGGGCTGCGACCGCCGGCCGCCCTAGGCCGTCGCGTCGTCGGCCGCGACCGACCCTAGGGCGTGTCGCGTCCCACGGCGCGGCTCCCGCGCCGGCGCTTGCGCGCCTCGTAGTGGCGCACGACGGTCTGCACCACCTCGCCCACGTCGTCCGTGACGCTGAACAGGCCGAGGTCGCTCTCCGAGATCATCGCCTCGGAGAGGAGACGGCCGCGGATCCACTCGATCAGCCCGGCCCAGTAGTCGCGCCCGACGAAGATCACGGGGAAGTCGTGGATCTTCTCCGTCTGCTTGAGCGTCAGCGCCTCGAACACCTCGTCGAGCGTGCCGAAGCCGCCCGGCAGGGCGACGAAGGCGCAGGCGTACTTCACGAACATCACCTTGCGCGCGAAGAAGTAGTCGAAGTGGACGATGGTCTCGGCGAAGGCGTTGGGCGCCTGCTCGTGGGGGAGCTTGATGTTGAGGCCGATCGAGCGGCCCTTGCCTCGGCTCGCGCCGTCGTTCGCGGCCTCCATGATCCCGCCGCCGCCGCCGGTGATGATCGAGAAGCCCTCCTTCGAGAGCGCCTCGGCCACCGCGACCGCCTTCTCGAAGTACGCATGACCGCGCGGGGTGCGCGCGCTGCCGAAGATCGATACCGAGGGCCAGACGGGGCGCAGGGTCTCGAACCCCTCCACGAACTCGCCCATGATCTTGAAGACGGTCCAGGTGTCCTTCGATCGATAGTCCTGCATGAGCCCAGTATCGGGCAGGCAGGAAGAGGACTGAACCCCCCGCGCCGCGACCGTCTCTAGGTCTTCTTCTTGAACAGGTCCTCGAGGGCGCCGCGGGCCTTCTCGCGCTCCCGCACGAGGCCTCCGCCACCGGCGCCGCCCGGCGAGAACCAGTCGCAGCGGTTCGCGCGCTCGCGGTCGGAGACCCACTCCGCCTGGGGCTCCCGGCACTCGTTCTGGGCGGAGCGGTCGTGGTGCGCGCAGTTCCGGCAGACGTGGGAGTCGGCGCCGCAGCGTGCGCAGACGTCGCGGAAGCCCACGCGCTCGCCGGGGGCGAGGGAGACCTCGGCGTTGCAGGCGAAGCAGCGCACCGGGCGACCTTGCCCGAGCCTGAGGCGCCGTGTCAATCGCGCCGTGACGGCCGCGCGCGTGCGGTACGCTGCGGCCGCCATGGCGCAAGACGCTCCGATCGGGCGCTCGCCCGTCTGGTCTGCCGCGGCGCTCCTCCTCGCGCTCGCGGCCGCCGTGGCGCGCGCGCAGGAGCCGCCCGCCCCGACCCTCGCGCACCTCGCCCTGGGCTGGGTGCTCGGCGACTGGGTGGAGCCCATCGTCTGTGAGATCCACGGCTCGCCCACGCGGGCCCTGCGCCGCGTCATGATCACTCCGGTTCCGACTTTCGGCTCCGCGCCGCCGACGGTGCGCGTCCAGTTCCCCGACCCCGACGCCCCCGGCGCGACCCGCTGCTTCTCCGATCTGGGCGGCGACGAGCCGCGCATCGAGGGTGCCCTCGTCCTCGCATTCGAGGGACGGGCCCGTCCCGACACGGCGCAGCACGATTTCGAGACGACCCTCCGCCGGAGCGGGGGCTTCGACTTCCCGGTCCGCTCGGGACATCTCCGCCTCGGCGGCTGGGGAGAAGCCGCGCCGCCGCTGCGCGAGGTGGAGTTCGAAGGCGGTCAGGCGCAGGCTCGTGACGTCCGGCCCGGCAGCGATGCCGCGCGCCTCGTCGAGGAGCTCCACGGCGTGCGCGGGCTCGAGCTCGCGCTCGACGCCAAGGGCGGCGAGCGCGTCGTCCTGCACCTCGTGCAGCGCGCCGGACGGTGAGCCCCTCGAGCGATTCGAAGGATCGCCCCTCCCTCGCCGCCGTTCGCTGGCGCTTCCGGCGCGGCGAGAGCGCCGCCTCCCACGCGCCGCTCCTCGCGCGCATCGCGTCGCTCCTGGCCGAGGGCCGCAGCCGCAACACGAAGCGCGGTCGGCGCAAGGAGCTCTACCGGATCTCGCTCGGCCCCGAGCCGGGGCGCGTCGACTTCCTGCTGAAGCGCAACCGCTACGCGCCACGCGACGCCCTGCGCCGCGCGGGGCGCGGATCGAAGTCCCGCCACGAGCTCCGCCTGGCGGAGGCGCTCGCCGCGCGCGGGCTCCCGACCGTGGTGCCGCTCGCCGCGGGAGAGGAGCGCCACGCAGGGCTCCTCACGAGCTGCTGGCTCCTCGTCCCCTACCTCGACGGCGCGCGAGATCTCCTCGCGCTGGCCGGGGAGCGGGCGCTCGCGCCCGCCGCGCGGCGCGCGCTCTGCTCCGAGCTCGGCGCGCTCGCGCGGGCGTCCCACGAGGCGGGCCTCCTGCAGGACGACTTCGCGCCGAACAACTTCCTGCGCGTGCCCGGCCCCGTGCCGACCCTGCGCCTGATCGACTTCGAGCGCGCTCGCCTCGGGCGCGGCCCGGCGAGCCACGCCTGGCGTTGCTGGATGCTCGCGAAGCTCGAGCGTGCGCTGCCCGATGCGAGGGCCAGCGAGCGCCTGCGATTCCTCGTCGCGTACGCCGGCGGCGATCGCGAGGCCGCGCGCCGCTGGTGGCGCGACGTCGACCTCGCCGGCTGCCGGCTCGCCGCGCGCGACGTGGCGCGCCGGCGACGCCAGGCGGTGACGCCGGGCCGGCGCTTCCGCGTCGTGTCGCTTCCGGGCGTCACGGGCTTCGCCCGTCGGGAGCTCGACGAGACGCAGCTCGCCGCCGTGCTCGACGGCCGGCCGCTCCCCGGGCTCGCGCTGCGTCGCTTCTCGCGGCCGGCCCTGCGCTCTCTCGGGCGCCTCTGGGCCGACGGGCAGGTCCTGGCGGAGCGCGGGCTCGGCGTGGAGAGCCTCGCGCTCGTGGCGCGGGGAGGGGAGGCGATGCTCGTGGCCCGCGAAGCCGAGGAGCGCGGCCGCGCGCTGCCGGACGAGGTGGCGCTCCGCCTCCTCCTGCGGCGCCTCCTCCGCCTCGGGCGCCTCGATCGGACGCGGCTCGCGCGCGACGCCTTCGTCGCGGCGCCGGGATCGGGGTGGGGTCGCGCGCTCCTCGCGGACCCGCGCGCATTTCACTTCGCAACGCGGACGCACCCGGGGCTCGGGGCCGCCGAGGCCGCCCGGGAGGCCCGTCGCATCGCGCGCGAGCTCGTTCCCGCGGATTCAGTCGAGGCGCCTGCGCTCCGATAAGACCCGCCATGAGCCAGCACGAGCGGGGGCCGATCGTCTCGCCCTGGGTCGGCGACGCGGAGATGCAGGAGCGTCTCGAGGCCTTCGTGCTGGCCCTCGGCGAGTGCATCGACACGCTCCAGGACCTCGAGGTGTCGCGCGACTACAAGCAGCTCGAGGCCGAGACCCACCGGCTCGGGGTCGACGCGGTCCCCCTCGGCTACGCGCTCCTCGCCGAGGCGGCGGAACGCGTCGAGCAGGCGTGCGCGTGCCTCGGGCCCGATCGCACGGCGCCGACCAAGGACGCGGCCCACGCGGTCCGCGCGGCGCTCGTCGAGCTCACGGACGTGGCGCGACGCGTGCGCCTCGGCCATCGCGGCGGGGTCTTCTAGGCGCGAGGCCAGCGCGCGCTTCCAACGCAGTTCGGTACGGTCCCGCCGCGCGGCAGGAGGAAGGCGCGATGAGGCCGGTCGTTCGCTTCGCCCTGATCGGATGCGGCGGGATCGGGCAGATCCGCGCCCGCGCCCTGCGCGCGACCCCCGAGCTGCGCCTCGTCGCGGCGGCCGACGCGGAGGCGAGCCGGGCGGCCCAGGCGGCGACGCCCCACGGCGCCGCGGTCCTCCGCGACTGGCGCGCGTGTCTCGGGCGAGACGACGTCGACGCCGTGATCGTCTCCACGCCGCCCGCCCTGCACGCCGAGATGTGCGTCGAGGCGCTCCGCGCGGGAAAGCACGTGCTCGTGGAGAAGCCCCTGGCGCGCAACCCGGAGGAGTGCGGGGCGATCCTCGAGGCGGAGCGCGCGAGCGGACGCTTCCTCGCGACGGGCTTCAACTACCGCTTCTATCCGTCGGTTCGAGCGGCGCGGGAGGCGCTCGACGCGGGCGCGGTCGGCGCCCTGGACCACGTGCGGAGCTACTCGGGCTACACCGCGGCCGATCACTCCCATGCCTGGCTCCACGAGCTCGACGCGATGGGCGGAGGCGCGCTGCGCGACAACGGGATCCACCTGATCGACCTCACGCGCTGGTTCCTGGGCGAGGTGGACGAGGTGAAGGGCTTCCGCACGAACGCCGTGTGGCGCTTCCCGGGCTGCGAGGACAACGGCTACGCGCTGCTGCGGAGCGAGGCGGGCCGCGTCGCGACGCTGCATGCGAGCTGGACGGAGTGGGCGGGCTACCAGTTCCGGATCGAGCTCTACGGAGATCGCGGTCGCATCCGGCTCTCGTGCTTCCCGATGACGGTCGACGTGCTCTCCGCCGCGGAGCGCGGCGGCCCGCTGCGCCGCCGCCGCCACGTGTATCCCCTCCTGCACCTCATGGAGAAGTGGAAGAGCTACCGCTGGGTCGTCGAGCGGAGCTTCGTCGAGGAGCACCGCGCCTTCGCCGCCGCGACGCGCGGCGAGCGGAGCGCCGTCGCGACCGGGCTCGACGGCGCGCGGGCCGTGGAGATCGCCGCCGCCGTCGACGGCGGCGAGGAGGCCCGCCCGTGAGCGAGGGGCCGCCCTCGGCGTCCGCCCCCGAGCTCTCGATCGTGATCGTCGTCGTCGCGGGCCGGGAGCCCCTCGCGCGCTGCCTCGAGGCGCTCCGCCGCCAGGAGGGCGCCGGCTCCCGCGAGGTGATCGTCGCCCACGACGACCAGCATCCCGACGTGCAGGCCCTCGAGCCGCGCTTCGCGGACGCGTCCTTCCTGCGTGTCCCCGGGACGCGCACGTTCGCGGAGCTGCGCGCGGCGGGGGTCGCGCGCGCGGCCGCGCCGATCGTCGCGCTGACCGAGGACCACTGTGCAGCCGACCCGCGCTGGGCCGCGGCGCTCGTGGCCGCCCATGCCGAGGATCCCCGTCGCGCCGCCGTGGGCGGCGTGGTCGAGAAGGCGCTGCCCGACACCGCCCTCGACTGGGCGGTGTACCTGCTCGACTACGCGCGCTACGCCGGCCCGCAGGCGGACGGCCCGGTGCACGCGCTCACCGACTGCAACGTCTCCTACAAGCGCTCGGCCCTCGCGCCGCTCGCCGCCCTCTGGCGCGACGAGTTCCACGAGCCGACCGTGCATGCCGCCCTCGAGCAGGGCGGCCTCGTGCTCTGGCTCGCGAGCGCGATGGTCGTGTGGCAGCGGCGACCCTTCACGCTCATGGGCGCGTTGCGCGATCGCTGGCAGTACGGCCGGCTCTTCGGGAGCCTGCGCGCGGCCGGCACGCCCTTCTCGAAAAGGCTCGTCCTCGCCGCGCTCGCGCCGGCGGTGCCGGCCCTCCAGGTGCTGCGGGTCGCGCAGCACGCGCACCGCGCGCCGCAGCTCCGCGCCGGGCTCTTGCGCGCGCTCCCCTGGGTCGTGCTGCTCGCCGTCGCATGGGGAGCGGGCGAGCTCGCCGGCTACGCCACGGGTCGTCCGCCCGCAGCGCTCGCCGCGCGATCCCTGCGCTAGAGGAACCACCAGAGATCGTGGCCCCATCCGTCCGCGGCGAGCGCCAGGAGGAAGAGCCCGGCGTTCGTCGCGGCGTGGAGCACGATCGCCGAGCCGATGTGGCGTCGTCGGTAGAGCCAGCCGTTCGCGAGCGCGCACCACGCCGCCGCGACCGGCCACTCCCAGCGCGCGTGGCTCACGGTGAAGGCCACGATCGTGATCCAGAAGCTGCGCGGCCGGTAGCGTCCGATCGGCACCTTCCGGAAGTCCTCCGTGGTGTCATAGACGTCGAGCCAGCGCAGGAGGAAGCTCCGCACGAAGAGCTCCTCCATGACGGGCGTGACCAGGGCGAAGCCCACGAAGCGCGCGGCGAGCACGTACGGCTGCCACGCCTCGCCGAGCGCCTCCGGATGGAAGCCCTCCCCCGGCGCAGGCCGCGGCAGCGCTGCGATCGCGAGATACGGCACGACCCAGAGGGCGAGGCCGACGACCCCGACCACGCCGTCGAGGGGCGCGAGCTGCGCGGGATACCCGCGCAGCTCGGGATAGCGTCCGCGACGGAAGAAGTAGAGGAGGAGCGCAGCCGTGAGCGCGACGCGACCCGCGCGGAAGAACGGCACGACCTCGGGTGCGAGCCGGGCCTGGACCTCGCCCAGCAGCAGGAAGACGAAGTACGGCAAGAGGTACGGCCACCAGCCGTGGTCGCGCCGCGGAGCCTTGCTCGCCATCGCGGGCGCACGGTAGCGAGGGCGGCGCGGGCGCGCGCGGCTCAGCCCGGCTCGTCCTCGCCGCGGGCCTCCGTGCGCAGGAGGCCGCGATACGCCTGCTCGGCGGTGCGTCCCTCCCAGCACACGCCGAACACCTCGCGCGCGATCGGCATCGGCACGCCGTGGCGCTCGGCGAGCTCCATCACCACGCGGCTCGTCTTCACGCCTTCGGCCACCATGTGCATCTCCGCCACGATCTCGTCGATCTTCCGCCCCTTGCCGACCTGCTCGCCGACGTAGCGGTTGCGGCTCTGTCGGCTCGAGCAGGTGGCGACGAGATCGCCCATGCCCGCGAGGCCCGCGAAGGTCGCGGGAGCCCCGCCCATCGCGACACCGAGCCGCGTGAGCTCCGCGAGGCCGCGCGTGATGACCGCCGCGCGCGTGTTGTCGCCGACACCGAGGCCGTCGCCCATGCCGGCGGCGATCGCCATCACGTTCTTGAGCGCTCCGCCGAGCTCGCATCCCACGACGTCGCGGTTGGTGTAGACGCGGTACAGACGACACGTGAAGAGCCGCTGCAGCTCGCGCACGATGGTCTCGTCCTCCATCGCGACCACGGCGCCGGCCGCGTAGCCGGCCATGATCTCGCGTGCGAGGTTCGGGCCCGTGAGCACGCCCGCCGGATGCCCCGGCAGCACGCTCTCGATCACCTGGGTCATGCGCAGGTAGGAGCCCTCCTCGAGGCCCTTCGCCAGGCTGATCACGGGCACCCACGGACGGATGTGCTCCTTCACGTCGGCCAGCACCGCCCGGAAGCCGTGGGACGGAACCCCCATGACGACGACGTCGGCGTCGCGCACGCAGGCCTCGACCGAGGCCGTGCCACGGAGAGAAGCCGGGAGCGTGACGCTCGGGAGGTAGCGCTGGTTCGTGTGTCGCTCGTCGATCTCGGCCGCGAGCTCGGCGCTCCGCGCCCAGAGCGTGGTCGGCGCGTTGTGGCTCGCGAGCGCCGCCACCGTCGTGCCCCAGGAGCCCGCGCCGAGAACGCCCACCCGCAATCGCATTCGTCCCCCCCGAGTTCGTCAGCGCGCGAGCGCCATGCGCCCGCGCCGGGCTCGCGCCATCATGCCACGACCGGAGGTCCCATGAACGGTGCGGAGAGCGTCGTGCGAACCCTCGTCGCCGCCGGCATCGAGGTGTGCTTCACGAACCCGGGCACCTCCGAGATGCACTTCGTCGCAGCCCTCGATCGCGTGCCCGGAATCCGGCCGGTGCTCGGCCTGTTCGAGGGCGTGGTCGCCGGCGCGGCCGACGGCTACGGACGGATGGCCGAGCGCCCGGCCGCGACGCTCCTCCACCTCGGGCCGGGCCTCGGCAACGCGCTCGCGAACCTCCACAACGCGCGCCGTGCGCGCACGCCGATCGTGAATCTCGTGGGCGAGCACGCGACGTACCATCGCGCGTGCGATCCGCCGCTCGCGATGGACGTCGAGGCTGCGGCGCGCACGGTCTCGTGCTGGGTCCGCGTCTGCGAGGATCCGCGACACGTCGGCGCGGACACGGCCGAGGCGATCGCGGCTGCGACGGCTCCGCCGGGCGGCATCGCGACGCTCATCCTGCCGGCGGACGTCGCATGGAGCACCGGCACCCGCCCGGGCGTGCCTGCGCCGCGCGAGATGCCGCGCGCGCCGTCCGGCAGCGTGATCGACGCCGCGGCACGCGCCCTCCGCTCGGGCGAGCCGGCGGCGCTCCTCCTCTCCGGCGGCGCGCTGCACGCGGACGCCCTCGAGAGCGCCGCACGCATCGCCGCCGCCTCGGGCGCGCGTCTCCTGTGCGACACCTTCGTGCCCCGCCTCGCCCGAGGCGCGGGCCGAGCGCGCGTCGACTCGGTGCCCTACTTCGCCGAGGCCGCCGTCGCCGCCCTCGCTCCGCTGCGTCACGTCGTGCTCGTCGGCACGAAGCCGCCCGTCGCGTTCTTCGCCTATCCCGGGAAGCCGAGCCACCTGCTGCCCGAGGGCTGCGCCGTACACACGCTCGCAACGCCCGCGGAGGACGCGCGCGCCGCCCTCGAGGCGCTGTGCGACGTGCTCGGCGCCCGCGGCGCGGCGCCCGTGCGCGAAGCCCGCAGCTCGCCCTCGCTCCCGTCCGGCCCGCTCCATCCCGCGAGCGCGGGGCAGGCCCTGGCCGCGCTCCTGCCGGAGGGCGCGATCGTGGTGGACGAGGCGATCACCGCGGCCGCCGGGCTCCTCCCGGCGACGCGCGGCGCGGCACCCCACGACTGGCTGTCGCTCATGGGCGGCGCCATCGGGCAGGGGATGCCCGCCGCGACCGGCGCCGCCCTCGCCTGTCCGGGGCGCAAGGTGGTCTGCCTCGAGGGCGACGGCAGCGCGATGTACACGATCCAGTCCCTCTGGACCCAGGCCCGCGAAGGTCTCGACGTGGTGAACGTGATCCTCGCGAACCGGCGCTACGCGATCCTGCAGGTCGAGCTCGCGCGAGTGGGCGCCCTCGCGCCGGGCCAGACACCCGGCGCCCGCGCTGCGGACATGCTCGAGATCGGCCGGCCCGACCTCGACTTCGTGGCCCTCGCGCGGGGTCACGGCGTGCCGGGGACCCGCTCGACGAACGCCGAGGACTTCGGGAAGCAGCTCGCGGCGGCGCTCGCGGAGCCGGGACCTCACTTGATCGAAGCGGTCTTCTGACGCGCCGCAGCGCCCTGTGTGCGCGCAGCTCGCGCGGCTCGGGACGCGATTCTTCTCAGGTTTCCCCGGTTCGACGCCGATCCGGGACTCTGCGATGCTGGAGCGTGCGCCTGGAGGAGCCATGGGCGAGCCGTCGGACCTCGTGCGAGACACGGAAGGGGTCGGCGCGGACGTCGACCCCGTCGAGACGAAGGAGTGGCTCGACGCCCTCGAGTCGGTGCTCGTCGCGGAGGGCCCGGCCCGGGCGCACTACCTGATCGAGCGCCTGATCGAGAAGGCTCGTCGCTCGGGCGCCCACCTTCCCTACAAGGCGACGACCGCCTACCTGAACACGATCCCGCTCGCGGAAGAGGTCGAGATGCCGGGCGAGCCCGGCCTCGAGCACCGCATCCGCTCCTACATCCGCTGGAACGCCATGGCGATGGTGGTGCAGGCGAACCGCGAGAGCAGCGAGCTCGGCGGGCACATCGCGAGCTTCGCCTCGGCCGCGACACTCTACGACGTCGGCTTCAACCACTTCTTCCGCGCGCCGCACGACGGCTTCGGCGGCGACCTCGTGTACATCCAGGGCCATTCCTCGCCCGGCGTCTACGCCCGGGCGTTCCTCGAGGGCCGCCTCGGCGAGGCGCAGCTCCACGGCTTCCGGCGCGAGGCCGGAGGCAAGGGCCTCTCGTCCTATCCGCATCCTTGGCTGATGCCCGACTTCTGGCAGTTCCCGACGGTGTCGATGGGCCTCGGTCCGATCATGGCGATCTACCAGGCGCGCATCATGAAGTACATGACGAACCGGGGGATCCTCGACACCACGGGACGCAAGGTCTGGGCGTTCATGGGCGACGGCGAGATGGACGAGCCGGAGTCCCTCGGCGCGATCGGGCTCGCCGCGCGCGAGAAGCTCGACAACCTGATCTTCGTGGTGAACTGCAACCTGCAGCGCCTGGACGGCCCGGTGCGCGGGAACGGCAAGATCATCCAGGAGCTCGAGGGCACGTTCCGCGGCGCGGGCTGGAACGTGATCAAGGTGATCTGGGGCGACCGCTGGGACCCGCTGCTCGCGAAGGACCGCAAGGGCCTGCTGCTCGAGCGCATGGAGCGAGCGGTCGACGGCGACTACCAGAACTACGCGACGCGGCCCGGCTCCTTCACGCGCGAGCACTTCTTCGGCACGCAGCCCGAGCTGCGGGCGATGGTCGCGAACCTGACGGACGAGGACATCGCGCAGCTCAACCGCGGCGGCCACGACCCGACGAAGATCTACAACGCCTACCTGCGTGCGGTGCGCCACGAGGGCCAGCCGACCGTCGTGCTCGCGAAGACGGTGAAGGGCTACGGCATGGGGGAGGCCGGCGAGGGCCAGAACATCACCCACCAGCAGAAGAAGATGGGCGCGTCGGCGCTGAAGGCGTTCCGCGACCGCTACCGCATCCCGATCCCGGACGACCGGATCGAGGAGGCTCCCTTCTACAAGCCCGCGGAGGACAGCCCCGAGCTGCGCTACATGCGGGAGCGTCGCGAGATCCTGGGCGGCCCCCTCCCCGCGCGCCGGCGCGAGGCGAAGCCGCTCGCCATCCCGCCGCTCGAGGCGTTCAAGGGCGGCCTCGAGGGCTCCGGCGAGCGCGAGATCTCCACCACCATGGCCTACGTGCGGATGCTCGCGGCCCTCACGCGGGACGAGAAGATCGGGCGCCTCGTGGTGCCGATCGTCCCGGACGAGGCGCGCACGTTCGGCATGGAGGGGCTGTTCCGGCAGCTCGGCATCTACGCCAACGAGGGTCAGCTCTACGAGCCCAACGACTCCGGCCAGGTCATGTACTACCGCGAGGACAAGAGCGGGCAGATCCTGCAGGAGGGAATCAACGAGGCCGGCGCGACGTCGTCGTGGATCGCCGCGGGCACGGCCTACAGCAACCACGACACGCCGCTGATCCCGTTCTACGCCTTCTACTCGATGTTCGGCTTCCAGCGCGTGGGCGACCTGCTGTGGGCCGCCGGCGACGCGCGCACGCGCGGCTTCCTCCTGGGTGGCACCTCCGGACGCACGACCCTCTCGGGCGAAGGGCTCCAGCACCAGGACGGCCACAGCCACCTGATCGCCGGGACGATCCCGAACTGCGTCTCCTACGACCCGACCTACGCCTACGAGCTGGCCGTGATCCTCCACTCGGGACTCGTGCGGATGTTCGAGCGACAGGAGAGCGTGTTCTACTACGTGACGTTGCTGAACGAGAACTACGCCCACGCGCCGCTGCCTCCGGGCGTGGAAGAGGGGATCGTGCGCGGCATGTATCTCCTGCGCGAGGCGCCCGCGAGCGAGCGCCCGCGCGTCCAGCTCATGGGCTGCGGCGCGATCCTGCGCGAGGTCGAGGCCGCCGCGGAGCTCCTGTCGGCCGACTGGAACGTCGACGCCGACGTGTGGAGCGTCACGAGCTTCAACGAGCTGCGACGGGCGGGGCTCGAGGCCGCGCGCTGGAACACGCTCCACCCGACCGAGGCGCCGCGCATCAGCTACGTCGGCGAGTGCCTGCGCGGCCGCCGCGGCCCGGCGATCGCGGCGACCGACTACGTCTCGGCCTTCGCCGACCAGATCCGGCCGTTCGTGCGCCGCCGCTACAAGGTGCTCGGCACCGACGGCTACGGGCGCTCCGACCGCCGCGCGAAGCTCCGCCACTTCTTCGAGGTCGACCGCTACTTCGTGACGCTCGCGGCGTTGAAGGCCCTGGCGGACGACGACGCGGTGCCGCATCACCTGGCCCGGCAGGCGATCGAGAAGTACGGGATCGATCCCTCGAAGCCGAATCCGGCGACGAGCTGAGCGTGGGGGCGACGCGCGAGGTGCTGCTCCCCGACATCGGCGACTTCCAGGACGTCGACGTGGTGGAGGTGCTCGTGAAGCCCGGCCAGCGCGTCCACAAGGACGACTCGCTGATCGTGCTCGAGACCGACAAGGCCACGATGGAGGTGCCCTCTCCCGCCTCGGGCATCGTGACGGAGCTTCGCGTCGGTGTCGGCAGCAAGGTGAGCCGGGGCGATCCGATCCTCGTGCTCGAGGCGGAGGAAGGCGCCGCCGAGGCCGCGCCCCCGCCGCAGGCCGCGACGCCGCGCCCGGCCGCGGCCCCTCCCCCCGCGCGCGAGGCGAGCCAGGAGCCCGCGGCGCCGCTGGCAGCGCTGGCCTCGACCCGCGCAGAGCCGGCCCGCGTGTCGGCCGCGGCGGCGCCTGCGGCGGCGCCTGCGGCGGCGGCCGCGCCCGACACGCGCCCGAGAGCGCCGCTCGTCCACGCGAGCCCGTCCGTCCGACAGCTCGCGCGCGAGCTCGGCATCGATCTCGCCCTCGTCGCGCCGAGCGGTCCCCGCGGCCGCGTCCTGCGCGAGGACGTGCGGGGCTTCGTGAAGCAGGTCGTCGCGGCGGGCGCGCCAGGCGCGAGCGCCGTCGCGCTGCCGCGCGGACCCGAGATCGATTTCGCGAAGTACGGCCCGATCGAGGTCGAGCCCCTGAACCGGATCCGCCGCGTCGCCGCCGCGAACCTGCAGCGGAGCTGGGTGACCGTTCCCCATGTCACGCAGCACGACGAGGCCGACGTCACCGAGCTCGAGGCGTTCCGGCAGGGCCAGCGCGAGGCGGCCGAGAAGCGCGGCGTGAAGCTCACCTTCCTGCCCTTCCTGATGAAGGCCTGCGCCACCGTGCTGCGCGAGATGCCGCAGTTCAACGCGTCCCTCGACCGGAGCGGCGAGAGCCTCGTGCTCAAGCGCTACTGCCACCTCGGCGTCGCCGTCGACACGCCGCTCGGGCTCGTCGTGCCCGTGGTGCGCGACGTCGACCGCAAGGGCATCCTCGAGCTCGCCGCGGAGGTGGCCGATCTCTCGGCCAAGGCGCGCGAGCGGCGCCTGCGCGCGGAGCAGCTCGAGGGCGGGACGTTCTCGATCTCGAGCCTCGGCGGGATCGGAGGGAGCGCCTTCACGCCGATCGTGAACCATCCCGAGGTCGCGATCCTCGGCGTCTCGCGCATGGCGTGGAAGCCCGTCTACCGGGGCGAGGAGCTCGTGCGCCGGCTCCTGCTCCCGCTCTCCCTCTCCTACGACCATCGCGTGATCGACGGCGCCGACGCGGCGCGCTTCACCACGCGGCTCGCGGAGGTGCTCTCGGACCTCCGCGTCGTCCTGCTCTAGCCATGACGCCGCCCGTCGTGCGCGAGGCCGATCTCGCGGTGCTCGGCGGCGGCCCCGGGGGCTACACCGCCGCGTTCCGGGCGGCCGACCTCGGTCGCAGCGTGATCCTCGTCGAGCGGGAGGCGGTGCTGGGCGGCGTGTGCCTCAACGTGGGCTGCATCCCGTCGAAGGCGCTGCTCCACGTGGCCGGCGTGCTCGAGGAGGTCCGGGCGCTGCAGGACAGCGGCATCGCGTTCGGCCCGCCGGCGATCGACCTCGCGCGCCTGCGTGCGCGCAAGGACGAGGTCGTGGCGACCCTGAATCGCGGTCTTGCGCAGCTCGCACAGAAGCGGCGGGTCGAGCGCGTCACCGGAACGGGTCGCTTCGTCGGCCCCCACGAGCTCGAGGTGTCGACGGGAGACGGCCCGCTGCGCGTGCGCTTCGGCAGCGCGATCGTGGCCGTGGGCTCGGAGCCCGTGCGCCTCCCGGGCCTCCCCGAGGACCCGCGCATCGTCGACTCGACCGGCGCCCTCGCCCTGCCCGATCTCCCGCGGCGGCTGCTCGTGATCGGCGGCGGGGTGATCGGCCTCGAGCTCGCCGCCGTCTACGCCGCCCTCGGATCGGAGATCACGGTCGTCGAGGCGGAGCGCCAGCTGCTGACGGGCGTCGACCCCGATCTGGTGCGCCCGCTCCAGCGCCGCATCGAGAAGCGCTACGCCGCGGTGCTCACCGCGACCCGTGTGGCGGAGGTCGAGGCGAGAGCGGACGCGCTCCACGTGCGCTTCGAGGGCCAGCGCGCCCCTTCCGCTTCCGAGCCCTTCGACCGCATCCTCGTGGCGGTCGGAAGGCGCGCGAGCGGCGGCTCGATCGGCGCCGAGGCGGCGGGCCTCGAGGTCGACGGGCGGGGCGTGATCGCCGTCGATCGGCAGCAGCGCACCCAGGTTCCGCACCTCTATGCGATCGGTGACGTCGTCGGGCCGCCCTTCCTCGCGCACAAGGCCACGCACCAGGGGAAGGTCGCGGCAGAGTGCGCCGCGGGGCTCGCATCGGCGTTCGACGCGCGGGCGATCCCGAACGTCGCCTACACCGATCCGGAGATCGCGTGGATGGGGCTCACCGAGAGCGAGGCCGCCGCCCAGGGACGCGCCGTCGAGAAGGCGGTGTTCCCGTGGAGCGCGAGCGGACGCGCGCTCGGGAGCGGGCGGAGCGAGGGCCAGACGAAGCTCCTCTTCTCGAAGGACGACGGCCGGCTCGTGGGGGCGGGCATCGTCGGGCCCCACGCCGGGGAGCTGATCGCGGAGACGGTGCTCGCGCTCGAGCTGGGCGCCGACGCGCACGACCTCGCGCTCACGATCCATCCCCACCCGACCCTCTCGGAGACCGTGGCGATGGCAGCCGAGCTCGCCGCCGGCACGATCACCGATCTCCTCGCGCCCCGCCCCCGTCCGGCGCCCGCGCGCTGACGCGCCCCGCGCGCTACGAATCCGGGATGGCCGACGTCCAAGGGGGCGAAGCAGTCGCGCTCGTCCGCGCCTGGCTGCGGGAGGCGGAGCGGATCGTCGTGCTGACCGGCGCGGGCATCTCGACCGAATCGGGCATCCCCGACTTCCGGGGACCCCAGGGCGTCTGGACGCGAAACCCGGGCGCCGAGAAGATGGCGACGCTCCAGCACTACATGGGCGACCCCGAGGTGCGTCGCCGCGCCTGGCGCTCGCGTCTCGAGTCGCCCGCCTGGCGCGCCGAGCCGAACGCCGGCCATCACGCGCTCGTGTCGCTCGAGCGTCGCGGGAACCTCCACCTGCTCGTCACCCAGAACGTCGACGGCCTGCACCAGGCCGCGGGCAGCGATCCGTCGCGCGTGGTCGAGATCCACGGGACGCTGCGCGAGGTCGTGTGCATGGCGTGCGGCGAGCGCGCGCCCATGGAGCGGGCCCTCTCGCGCGTCCGCGCGGGCGAGGAGGATCCTCCCTGCCGGAGCTGCGGCGGGATCCTCAAGTCCGCGACCATCTCCTTCGGCCAGGAGCTCGTCGCGAGCGACCTCGAGCGGGCCGACCGCGCCGCCCGCGAGTGCGATCTCCTGCTCGCGATCGGCACGTCGCTCGGCGTGTATCCGATCGCGGGCATCGTCCCGATCGCGAAGCGCAGCGGGGCGCGCGTCGTGATCGTGAACGCCGAGCCCACGGAGATGGACGAGCTCGCCGACGTCGTGCTGCGCGGCCCGATCGGCGCCATCCTGCCTGCCCTGGTCTCCGGCGAGTGACCGGCGACGCAGCGAGGCGTCGGCCCTAGGAGCCCGCGCGCGCCGCCGTCCACGCGAGGGCGAGCCAGCCGCAGATCAGGCAGAGGCCGCCGAGCGGCGTGACGGGACCGAGCCAGCGCGGACCGCCCAGCACGAGCAGGTAGAGCGAGCCCGAGAAGAGGACGATGCCCACGCCGAAGAGGGCGAGACAGAGCCTCGTGTCGCGGCCGCTCGCCTCGCTCCAGAGCGCGACCGCGAGCAGCGCGACGGCGTGCAGCAGGTGGTACTGCACCGCCGTCTGCCAGGTCGCGAGCTGTGCGGGGTCGATGCGGGCGCGCAGCGCGTGCGCGCCGAACGCGCCGAGGATCACGCCGAGGGCGCCGAGGGAGGCGGCGATCGGAATCCAGGGCATCCTGGGGCACGGTAGCGAGCGACCCGGGGCTGCACCGCGGGGTGATCGAAGCACGATCGCGGCCGCACGCGCTCCCGGATCGCTCGGAAGGAGGGAGCATGGATCGCCCGTCCCGAGGCTCGCTCGTCCCCGCACGCGCCCTGTCCCTTGCCGTACTGCTCGTCCTCGCGAGCGCCGGTTCAGCCGCGGCCCAGGCGGGGCCGGGACCCGGCGGCGGTGCCTGTCGCGACGACATGGCGCGCCTGTGCGCGAACGTGCCGCGCGGCGGAGGCGGCGTCGCGCGCTGCCTGCAGGAGCACGAGGCCGACCTCTCCCCGCCCTGCCGCGACGCGATGGCCGCCCACCGCGCCCATCGCGACGCGATCGAGAGCTCCTGCCAGGCCGAGCTCGCCGGGGTCTGCAAGGACAGCGGCCAGCGGCCCCGCCTGCGCCTGCAATGCCTGCGCACGCACAAGGATCAGCTCTCCGCCGCGTGCCAGAAGGCGATCGAGGCCGCTCCCCCGCCGGCGCCGGCGCCGCCTCCCAAGTCGTGATTGCAGTGCCACTGGCATATCGATAGGCTCGGGGCGTGACGAGCCCCGTTCCCCGCCGCGGCCGCGCCGCGAGCCTGCGACGCGCGGGCCGCGCGCCGGCCCTCGACGGGCGCGCCGCGCGCTCCGCGCGGACGCGCGCTGCGATCGCCGACGCGGTGCTCGCCTTCCTGGAGGAGGGCCGCCTCGAGCCGACCTCCCTCGCGATCGCGGCCCGCGCCGGCATCGCCGAGCGCACGCTCTTCCATCACTTCGCGGACCTCGAGGCGCTCTTCACGGAGGTCGCCGAGCGCCAGATCGAGCGCGTGCGCGAGCGCTTCCCGTTCGAGCAACCCGCCGGAACGCTCTCGCAGCGCATCGACGCCTTCGTGGCCCGCCGGGCAGCTCTCCACGAGTTCGTGACGCCCGTGCGCCGGGCGGCGCTGCGGCTCGAGCCGACCTCGCCCGCGATCGCGCGGCGCCTCGCCTGGGCCCGTCGCGAGCTTCGCCGCGACGTCGCACGGAGCTTCGCACGCGAGGTCGAGGCGGCGCCGGCGGCGCGCCGCCACGATCTCCGGGGCGCGCTCACGGTCGCCACGAGCTGGAGCTGCTGGGAGCAGCTCCGACGCCACCAGGGGCTGTCTGCGCCCCGCGCCCGGGCAGTCGTGCGCCAGCTCGTGGCGTCGACCCTGGAGGAGGAATGATGGACGTGCTGCGCACCCCGGACGAGCGCTTCGAAGGCCTGGTCGGCTTCCCCTTCGTGCCGCGCTACGTCGGCGTCGACGGCCTCCGCATCCACTACGTGGACGAAGGCCCGCCGACCTCGCCGACGGTCCTCCTGCTCCACGGCGAGCCTTCGTGGTCGTACCTGTATCGAACGCTCGTCCCGATCCTGACCGCCGCCGGCCTGCGCGCCGTGGCCCCCGACCTCGTCGGCTTCGGACGCTCGGACAAGCCGGCGCGGCGCGATGACTACACCTATCAGCGACACGTGGACTGGCTCTGGGGCTTCGTCCGCGCGACGGGCCTCTCCGACCTGACCCTCGTCTGCCAGGATTGGGGCGGCCTCCTCGGCCTGCGCCTCGTGGCGGAGCATCCCGAGCGCTTCGCGCGCGTCGTCGCCGCGAACACGTTCCTGCCCACGGGCGACGCTCCCGCGAGCGCCGCGTTCCTCGGCTGGCGCAAGTTCAGCCAGGAGACGCCGCGCTTCCACGTCGGCGGCATCGTGAAGGGCGGCTGCCGGAGGCCGCTCGCCGACTCGGCGGTCGCGGCCTACGACGCCCCCTTCCCCGACGACACCTACACCGCGGGGGCGCGCCAGTTCCCCGTGCTCGTCCCGATCACCCCGGACGATCCCGCCGCCGCGCCGAACCGCGCCGCGTGGCGGGCGCTCGAGCGCTTCGAGAAGCCGTTCTTGACGGCGTTCAGCGACCTCGATCCCATCACCGCCGGTGGCGACAAGGCCATGCAGCGGCGGATCCCCGGCACGACGGGCCAGCCCCACGTCACGCTCGCCGGCGGCGGGCACTTCCTGCAGGAGGACGTCGGCGAGGAGCTGGCGCGCGTCGTCGTGGACTTCGTGCGCCGCACGGGCGGCCGATGAGGCGCGCGGCGATCCTCTCCTGCGTCGCCCTGGCCGTGGGCAGCGGCGGCTGCGACCGCTGGATCGACGCCCGCATCGAGCGCAACCTCGGGCGCGTCGAGGAGTCCCTGCTGCGCTCGCCGGATCTCACGCTCGTGCTCTGCGGCACCGGCTCGCCGCTCCCCGACGCGACCCGCGCCGGCCCGTGCACCGCGGTCGTCGCGGGCGGCGGCCTCTACCTCGTGGACGCCGGCCCCGGAAGCTTCGAGGTCGTGGACCTCGCGAACCTCCCCACGGCCGCGCTGCGCGGCGTCTTCCTCACCCACTTCCACTCGGACCACATCGGCGACCTCGGGGAGGCCATCACACAGAGCTGGATCGCGGGCCGGGCGCAGCCGCTCGACGTCTACGGCCCGCCCGGAACGGCCCAGGTCGTGGCGGGATTCGCGCAGGCCTACGCCTTCGACGTGGGCTACCGCGTCGCCCACCACGGCGACGCGCAGCTCCCGAAGGCGGCCGCCGGTGCCGTGGCCCACGAGGTCGAGCTCCCGCCCGGTCCCGAGGCCTCTGCGCTGGTGCTCGAGCGGGACGGCCTGCGGGTGACGATGTTCCGCGTCGACCACACGCCGGTGAGCCCGGCGGTCGGCTACCGGTTCGAGTTCGCGGGGCGCTCGGTCGTCGTCTCGGGCGACACCCGCCCCACGCCGAGCATCGCCGCGAACGCGCGGGGAGCCGACATCCTGGTCCACGAGGCGCTCGACGAGCGCCTCGTGGCGCGCGCGGCGAGCGTGGCGCGCCGCATGGGAGAGGAGCGCAGGGCGAAGCTCGCGACCGACATCCTCGCCTACCACACCACGCCGCTGCAGGCCGCGGAGGCGGCCCGCGCCGCAGGGGTTCCGCACCTCGTGCTGACCCATCTCGTGCCGGCGCCCGACAACTTCCTCGCGCGCCGCGCCTTCCTCGCGGGCGTCGCCGACGTGTACGCCGGCCGGGTGACGCTCGGGGAGGACGGCATGCGCTTCACGCTGGCGGCGCGCCCGCCGGAAGGAGACCGCTAGTGGGCCGCAAGATCCTCTTCATCACGACCGACCAGCAGCGCTACGACAGCCTGGGCTGCAACGGCGGCGCGATCGCCCGCACGCCCGTGGCCGATCGCCTCGCGGCGACGGGAATCAACTACCGGCGCGCCCACAACCAGAACGTCGTCTGCATGCCGGCGCGCTCGACGATGATCACGGGCCAGTACGTCCGCACCCACGGCGTGGTCGCGAACGGCATCCCGCTCCCACCCGACGCGCCGAGCGTCGCGCGCTGGCTGCACGAGCGCGGCGGCTACCGCACGGCGCTCGTCGGCAAGGCCCACTTCGAGCCCGCGTTCGATCCGACGCTGCGCTGGTTCGAGAACCGGATGGGCCGCGACGGCTCCACCGGACCGTTCCGCGGCTTCGAGCATCTCGAGCTCGCGATGCACGTGCCCCTCGGCCCGTGGCACTACTCACGCTTCCTCCAGACGCAGCATCCGGAGGCGCTGAAGGGCTTCGCGCCGCTCCTCTCGGGCGCGAGCGGCGGCGACACCGGGGCGCCCGAGGTGAAGTACAACCCGATCCCGCGCGAGCTCTACCACACCGACTGGGTGGCCGAGCGCACGATCGCATGGCTCGATTCCCTCGGCGCCGACGAGGACTGGTTCGCCTGGATGAGCTTCCCCGACCCGCACCATCCCTGGGACCCGCCCGCCTCGGAGGCCAGGCGCGTGCCGTGGCGCGAGCTCGACCTCCCGCCGGGCCACCCGGGCTCCCGGGAGAAGATCGAGGCGATCCTCGCGCAGAAGCCGCGACACTGGCTCGCGTGGTACCGCGGCGAGTTCCCGAACATGGAGGGCGGGCCCGCGGGCTTCGTGCCCTGCCGTCTCACCGACGACCAGGTGCGCGAGGTGAACGCGCTCGTGCACGTCGAGAACGAGCTGATCGACGAGGCCTGCGGGCGCGTCCTGCGCCGGATCGCGGAGCGCGGCTGGGACGCCGACACCGACGTGTTCTTCACGACCGACCACGGCGAGCTCCAGGGCGATTTCGGGCTCTTGTACAAGGGCCCCTACCACGTCGACGCGCTGATGCGGATCCCGCTGATCTGGCGTCCCGCGCCGAGCGCCGGCGTGACGCCGGCGACGGTCGAGGAGCCCGTCGGGCAGCTCGACCTCGCGCCCACCTTCTGCGCCGTGGCGGGTCTGCCGGCTCCCGACTGGATCCAGGGAGCGCCCCTCCCCACGGCGCCGGGCTCGGGCCGCGAGCGCGTGATCACGGAGTGGGACAGCCAGTTCGACCGCTGCGGCATGCACCTGCGCACGATCTACCGCGACGGCCTGGTGTGCACGGTCTACGAGCCGAGCACGCGCGACGTGGGCTTCTCCGCGGACAACGTGCTGCGCGTCCTCGGCTGGAAGGGCGCGCCGCCCGCGATCGTCTACGACGGGAGCGAGGGCGAGCTCTACGACCTGCGACACGACCCTCTCCAGTGGCGCAACCTCTGGGACGACCCGGCGTGGCAGAAGCGCAAGGGTGAGCTCGTCGCCGATCTCTACGACCACCTGCCGCCCGCGCGAGAGCCGGCCCTCTCCGTGGAGGCGCCCGCGTGAGCCCGACCGCGAAGGACCTCTGGCGCTTCTACGCCTGCGAGAACTCCTACTTCTCGGCCAAGGTGCGGCCGGCCCTCCGCACGAAGGGCCTCCACTTCGCCGAGCTCCTGCCGACCCCAGCGGCGTACCGCGACGTGATCCTTCCGCGCACCGGGCTCGCCTTCCTCCCGATCGTGATCACGCCGGAGGACGAGACGCTCCAGGACACGAGCGAGATCCTCGACGCGCTCGAGCGTCGGATCCCGCTCCCTCCCCTCTACCCCACCTCCGCCCGACAGCGCGTCACGGCGTACCTGCTCGAGCTCTACGCCGACGAGTTCCTGCTCCTGCCCGCCATGCACTATCGCTGGAGCACGGCGGAGGGCGAAGCCGCCGCTCGCGCCGACTTCGCCGCGGTGAGCGGCGATGCCGCGAGCGCCGGACGCTTCGCCGACCGCATGCACGGGAGCATCCGCCTGCTCGGCGTCACGCCCGAGACGGCGCCCGCGATCGAGGCGCACGCCCTCGCGCTCTTCGATGCGCTCTCGGTGCACTTCGCGGCGCATCCCTTCCTGCTCGGGGACCGACCGTCGCTCGCCGACTGCGCGCTCATGGGCCCGCTCTACGCGCACCTGCGTCTCGACCCGGTGCCCCAGCGCATCCTCCGGGAGCGCGCGCTGCCCGTCCTCCAGTGGATCGAGCGCATGAACCATCCGGAGCCCGACGCCGACGGCGGCTGGCTCCCGGAGGACGCGCTCGCGCCGACCTTGCGTCCGGTGCTCGAGCTCGTCGGCCAGGACGCCGTGCCGCTGCTCCTCGCGAACGTCGCCGCCTTCGAGCGCTGGGCCGACGTGCGAGACCCGGCGCTCGAGACGCCGCCGCGGGGCGTAGGCGTCCACGACGCGGCCCTGCGCGGGATCCCGATGCCGCGCTACACGAGCCCCTATACGGGCTGGATGCTGCAGCGCCCGCTCGACGCCTATCGCGCTCTCGACGCAGCGGCGCGCTCGGCCGTCGACGCGGCGCTCGCGGGGACGGGCTGCGAGAAGCTCTTCGCCTTCCGCCCACGCCACCGCCTCGCCAAGCGACGCTTCCAGCTCGTGTTCGAGGGCTGAGACGCGGTACCGTGGCGCGATGGCGGAGCATCCCCTCGCGCGGAGCCTGTCGGGCGGGGTCAAGATCGTCTGCACGCTCGGCCCCCGCAGCTCGGATCGCGAGACCCTGCGCCGCATGGTCCGCGCGGGCATGGACGTCGCGCGGCTCAACTTCTCCCACGGCTCCCACGCCGAGCACGCCGAGCGCGTCGCCCTGCTGCGCGAGATCTCCGAGAGCGAGCGCCGCGCGGTCGCGGTGCTCCAGGACCTGCAGGGGCCGAAGATCCGCATCGGAGCGATGGCCGACGGCACGCAGCTCGAGACCGGCGCGCCCTTCGTGCTGCGGCGCGGCCGCGAGACCGGCGACGCGGCGGCCGGCTTCGTCGACGACGGCCTCTTCTTCGAGGAGGTCCGAAGCGGAGACCGGCTGCTCCTCGCGGACGGCTCGATCGAGCTCGGCGTCGAGAGCGTCGGGCCGGATCGCGTCGAGTCGCGGGTCCTCGCCGGCGGCCCGCTCTCTTCCCACAAGGGCGTCAATGTGCCGCGAGGGCTGCTGCGGCGACCGATCCTCGAGGCCGACGACCTCGAGGACCTCGCGTTCGGCCTCCGGCTCGGCGTCGATCTCGTCGGCGTGTCCTACGTCCGGAGCGCGGAGGACGTCCTCCGCGTCCGGCACGAGATCTCGGAGCGCGGGGGCGACGCGCCGATCGTCGCGAAGATCGAGACCGCCGCCGCGATCGCGAACCTCGACGCCATCCTCGACGTCGCCGATGGCGTGATGCTCGCGCGCGGCGACCTCGCCCTCGAGACCCCGTTCGAGCGCGTGCCGATGGAGCAGAAGCGCATCCTCGAGGCCGCGAACCGGCGCGGGCGTCCGGTCGTCACCGCGACGCAGATGCTCGTCTCGATGGTGCGGGAGCCCCGGCCGACCCGCGCCGAGGTGAACGACGTCGCGAACGCGGTGCTCGACGGAACGGACGCGGTGATGCTCTCGGAGGAGACGGCGGTCGGCGAGGATCCCGCGCGGGTCGTCGCGACCATGGTCCGCATCGTCCAGGCCACGGAGGCGGCGGGCCCGCGCCCCGTGCGCGACGCCGACGGTCTGCCCGACGACCTGCGCGAGCTCGCGGTCGTCGCCGCCGCCGCGGCACGGATCGCGCGCGAGATCGACGCGCGGGCGGTGATCGCCTGGTCCCAGGGCGGCCTCGCCGCGCGGCTCCTGTCTCGGGCGTGTCCCGGCGTGCCGATCATCGCACCGACCCCCTCCATGCACACCACGCGACGCCTCGCGATCGTGCGCGACGTGACGGCGGTGCAGAGCGACGGCGGCGTGGTGCGCGCGAGCCGCGTACGGCGCGCGCTCGGCGTCGACTCGAACGCATCCGGCCCGGTCGTGGTGTTCGGCCACCTCCAGGACGACGCCGGCCATCGCCTCGCCTGGACCCGTGTCGCACGTCTCGAGGAGCCCTCGGGCTGGATGCTCGACCCGGCCCGACGACCTCCTGCGTCCTGACACCTCGGCGCGTCGGCGGCTGCTCCCGCGCCGCCCCGCCGTCGACGCCCGCGGCTAGCCGCGGAACGTCCTCGCCGCGAGGGCGAGCGTTCCCGCGAGGATGGCCGCGGCGAGCAGGAACGGCGCCCCGGGCCACGCGTCGCCCGTGGCGATCGCGGCGGCGAAGGTGCCCGTGAAGACCGCCGGCCCGATCATGAACGCGACCCCCTGGAGCGACGAGAGCGCGCCCTGGAGGCGCCCCTGCTCCTCCGGATGGACGCGCTCGCTGAGGATGGCCTGGGCCGCCGGGCCCGAGAGCCCCCAGAGCGCCACGACGGGGATGCCCGCGAAGAAGACCGCTCCGCTCGGGGCGAGTCCCTGGACGGCGAAGCCCACGGCGCCGCAGGCCAGCCCGAGGAGCAGCGCACGCCGCTCCCCCATCGTGCGCGCGGTCGCGCCCACGAGCCAGGCGCCGACGAAGGCGCTCGTCACGCCGACGAGCGCCAGGGCGCCACCCACGGTGCGCGAGTCCCATCCATAGCGATGGTCGGTGTAGAGCACGAACGTGCTGGGGTTCACCTCGTGAGCGACCGCCGATGCGAACACGACCGCGGCCAGGCCCAGCACTCCGGGATGCTGCCGCAGGAGCGCGAGCGCGCCCCACGGATTCGCGCGGCGCCAGACGAAGCCCGCGCGGCGCTCCGGTGGCAGCGACTCGGGCAGGACGAAGAAGCCGTAGAGGGCGTTCGCAAGGGAGAGCGCCCCGGCGCACCAGAACGGAAGCCGCGCGTCGACGCTCCCGAGCACGCCTCCGAGCGCGGGGCCGATCACGAATCCGAGCCCGAAGGCGGCGCTCAGCCACCCGTAGCTCGCCGCGCGCTTCTCCGGCGGCGTCACGTCCGCGATGTAGGCGCCCGCCGTCGCGAAGCTCGCGCCGCACACGCCCGCCACGACGCGCCCGGCGAAGAGCCAGGCCACCGTCGGAGCGAGCGCCATCACGACGTAGTCGAGGCCGAGGCCGAGGTTCGAGAGCAGCACGATCGGGCGCCGGCCGAAGCGGTCGGAGAGCGCGCCCAGGAGCGGCGCGAACAGGAACTGCATGCCGGCGTAGGTCGTCCCGAAGACGCCGTAGATCGCCGCGGCCCGCACGCTGTCGCCCGACTCGAAGGCGAGGACGAGCTTCGGAAGCACCGGCACCGCGATGCCGAGCGCCAGCATGTCGAGCACCACGGTCACGAAGATGAACGCGAGCGCCGCACGCCGCGGCGCGCCGGGCTCGTTCATGCGACGCGCGCCTCGATCACGCAGTAGGCCGAGGCTGTCGGCACGATGCGTGAGACGCGGAAGCCGCCCGTCTCGAGGAGATCCCGGTACTCGGCCTCGGTCCGCTCCCGTCCGCCCGCCATCACCAGCATGTTGAGATCGCTGAAGACGTTCATGCCGTGCTGCACCTCGCTCGAGACACGCTCGGGGAACGGCACCTCCAGCACGAGGAGCCTTGCCTCGGGCGTCATGGCGGCGCGGCAGCGCGCGAGGATCTCGAGGCATCTGGCGTCGTCCCAGTCGTGGATCACGCTCTTCACGAGGTAGGCGTCGGCGCCGGGCGGAACGCTCTCGAAGAAGTCGCCGCCGACGAACTCGTAGCGGTCGCCGAGCCCCGCGGCGTCGAAATGCCGGCGCGCGCCCTCACGGCAGTGGGGCTGGTCGAAGACGACGCCGTGGAGCGTCGGGTTCGCGCGCAGGACTTCCGGCAGGAGCGCCCCGAGGCCGCCGCCGACGTCCACCACGCGGCGCATGCCCGAGAAGTCGTAGGCGGCGGCGAGCGCGCCGGAGACGCGCCGCGTGAGCTCGACCATCGCCGTGTCGAAGAGCGCGAACTCCCGGGGATTGGCCTTCATCAGCTCGAACGTGCCCATCCCATGAAGGAGCCGAGGCGCGGTCTCGCCGCTCCGGACGCAGTCCGCGAGACGGCCCCACCCTTCCCAGCACCGCGGGCCGCCCATGAGGAGTGCCCAGGATCGGAGCGAAGTCGGGGAGTCGGCGCGCAGGCAGGCGCCGACGGCGGTCAGCGCGAAGGCGCCGGCTCCGTCCTGCGTCGCGAGGCCGAGGGCGACCAGGGCTCGCAGCAGGCGGTACACCGCGCCGGCGTCGGCTCCGATCGCCTTCGCCACGTCCTCGCTTCGCAGCGCGGCGTCGCCGAGCACGTCGGCCACGCCGAGCTCGGCCGCGGCGTAGATCGTCTGGGGGACCCACAGGCTCGTGACCATGCGCAGGAGGCGATAGGAAGGCGGCACTTCGGGAGGGGCTTGCTCGACCATGGGAACCTCCTGGATGGCTTCCGACGAGCATACGGGAGGTCGCCGGCGCTCCTCTTGGAAAAAAGTTCCGCCGGCCGGCTCAGCCGGGCTCGGCCACGGCGATCGTCTGCGCGTAGCGGGCCGAGGCGAGGAACTCGCCCGGCGTGAGGCCCGAGAGCGCGCGGAACTCGGCGGTCATGTGGGCCTGGTCGTAGTAGCCCGCGGCGAGGGCGAGCGCGGCGAGGTCTCCCTCCCTCGCGTGGAGGCGGGGAACGAGGCGGTGGAAGCGCAGGATGCGCGCGTAGCGCTTCGGTGTGACGCCGATCTGGTCGCGAAAGCGCGCGGCGAGGCGCGTCTTCGACAGCCCGAGCTCGTCGCGCAGGCGCGCGATGGGGACGGCCCCGGCGCTGCGCTCGAGCTGCGCCGCTGCGTAGGCGATCGCCGGCTCGACGCGCGGAGATCCGAGGATCTGCCGGGTGATCCAGCGCGCCGCGATCCGGAACCGCTCCTCGACCGAAGGGGCAGCATCACAGCGCTCCGCGAGCTCGGCGGCCGCGCGCCCCACGAGGTCGTCGAGGCCCACCGTGAGACCGCCGAGCTCTCCCATGGGTCGCCCGAGGAGCGCGTAGGCACCGGCCGGCGTGAGTCGCACCCCGAGCACGTGGGTGTGCCCGCCGACCATCTCGATCACGAGGGGACCGCACTGCAAGCCCGAGAGCGTTCCCCCGACGAACCGATCGGCGCCGGCTCCCTCGGCGAGCCGGATCGGCGGGCCGAGGTTCACCAGGAGCTCGAGCTTCCCGTTCGGCAGGATGCGCTTGCGCGGATGGGTGACCGTGCCCCGGCTCTGCCAGAGGAGCTCGGCCACCGCGGCGAGCTGGCGCGGTCGCCACTCCCAGTAGCTCCATCGACCGAGGGCGGAGTCCTGGAGCAGGTGGACGATTCCGAGCATCGCGGGGCTCCTCGCTCCGCCGGTTCGTACCCGCACGGCACGCCCGTCGCGCGAGCCTAGCGTGGCTCCCGGTCGAGGCCGGTGCGGCCGGGCGCGACGGGCCCGCCGGCCCTACCGTCGGAAGCGACATGCGCGCGGGAGGGCCCGGTGGATCGACGCTCCGACGCTTCGCGCGACACGCGGATCGAGACCGATGCGCTGGGCGAGGTCGCGGTGCCGGCCGAGCGTCTCTGGGGCGCCCAGACGCAGCGCGCCCTCGAGAACTTCCCGATCGGCATCGAGCGCTTCCGCTGGGGCCGGCCCGTGATCCGCGCGCTCGGCGTGGTGAAGAAGTGCGCCGCCCTCGCGAACGCGGAGCTCGGACGGCTGCCGGCCGAGAAGGCCGCGTGGATCGCGCGTGCGGCGCAGGAGGTGATCGACGGGAAGCTCGACACGGAGTTCCCGCTCCTCGTCTTCCAGACAGGCTCCGGCACCCAGACGAACATGAACGCGAACGAGGTGATCGCGAACCGCGCGAACCAGCTCGCGGGCGGCGCGCTGGGCGCGAAGGCCCCGGTCCACCCGAACGACGACGTGAACCACGGCCAGTCCTCGAACGACGCCTTTCCCAGCGTGATGCACGTCGCGACCGTCGAGCAGCTCGAGGCGGCGCTCCTCCCCGCGCTCCAGGCCCTGCGCGACACGCTCGACGCGAAGTCCCGCGCCTACGAGCGGGTCGTGATGATCGGCCGCACGCACCTCCAGGATGCGACGCCGATCACCCTCGGCCAGGTGATCTCGGGCTGGGTGGCGCAGCTCGACCAGGCGCAGGAGGGCGTTCGCCGCTCGCTCCGCGGTGTCTGCGCGCTCGCGCTCGGCGCGACGGCGGTGGGCACGGGCGTGAACACGCATCCGCGCTTCGGCGAGGTCGCCGTGCGCCGGATCGCCGAGGAGACGGGGAAGGCCTTCGTCCCGGCGCCGAACCCGTTCGCTGCCCTCTCCGCCCACGACGCGATGGTCGACGTCAGCGCCGCGCTCCGCACGCTGGCCGGCGCCCTGCTGAAGATCGCGAACGACGTCCGCTGGTATGCCTGCGGCCCTCGCGCGGGGATCGGGGAGCTCCGCATCCCCGCGAACGAGCCGGGCTCCTCGATCATGCCGGGGAAGGTGAACCCGACCCAGTGCGAGGCGCTCACGATGGTCGCGGTCCACGTGTTCGGGAACGACCACGCCGTCGCCTTCGCAGGCTCCCAGGGCAGCTTCCAGCTGAACGTCTACAAGCCCGTGATCCTCCACGACGTGCTCGAGTCGATCGGGCTCCTGGCAGAGGCCATGCGCTCCTTCGACGAGCGCTGCGCGCGCGGCCTCGAGCCCGACGAGAAGCGCATCCGGCAGCACCTCGAGAGCTCGCTCATGCTGGTGACCGCGCTCTCCCCGCACATCGGATACGAGAAGGCCGCAGAGATCGCGCTCGCGGCGTGGCGGGAAGACCTGGGCCTGCGCGACGCGGCGCTGCGCTTCGTCTCCGCCGAGGACTTCGATCGCTGGGTGCGGCCCGAGCAGATGACGCGTCCGGGCGACTAGCTCCCGGATCAGCGGACGACGAGATACTGCACGCTGAAGAGGCGTCCCGGGTCGGTCCAGACGTGCCGCACCGACCAGCCCCCGGCGGCCGCGAGCCGGCGGAACGCCTCCGCCGACCACTTGTACGAGCACTCCGTCCGGATCGCCTCCCCGGCCTCGAGCGCGAAGCGCCTGCCGCACACGACGATCGCCTGGGCGCGGGCGCTCACGAGGTGCATCTCGATGCGCGAGAGCGGGCGCGACCACACCGCCCGGTGTCGAAACGCCTCGGGATCGAGCTCGGCGCCGAGCTCGCGCACCATGCGGACGAGGAGGTTCCGGTTGAAGGCCGCGGTGACGCCGCGCGCGTCGTCGTAGGCGCGCTCGAGGGTCGCGCGGCCCTTCGGGAGGTCGACGCCGATCACGAGCGCACCGCCGCGGCCGCAGCGCGCCGCCGCCCGCTTGAGGAAGGCCTCGGCTTCCCGCGGATGGAGGTTCCCGACGGTCGAGCCCGGGAAGAAGACGACGCGGCGCCGGGCGGGCCGCGCGGGCATCGGCAGCGGATCGTCTCCGGTGTAGTCGCCCAGCACCGGAAGCACCTCGAGCGCGGGATGCTCCGCGGCGAGGGCGCGCGCGAAGGCGAGGAGTGGCGCGGGCGAGATGTCGATCGGGACGTAGCCGACCGGCGCGTGCAGCCGCTCGAGCAGGATCCGCGTCTTGCGGCCGCTCCCGCAGCCGGGCTCGACCACGAGGCAGTCGGGGCCGAGGAGCGACGCGATCTCGTCCGCGTGGGCCTCGAGGATCGAGAGCTCGGTCCTCGTCTGGTAGTACTCCTCGAGCCGGCAGATCTCCTCGAACAGGGACGAGCCCGCCGCATCGTAGAAGTACTTGCAGGGAAGCTCCTTCGGCCGCCGCGCGAGGCCCGCCCAGACCTCGTCGCGGAAGGAGTCGACGGGCGGCGAAAGGCGGTGGAGGCGCACGTCGCCCGGGGCGGCGCTCATCGCGCGTCCCGCGCGAGGCGAACGCCCGAGAACTGCCAGCGGGCCGCCGGCGGGAAGAAGTTCCGGTAGCTCGCCCGCACGTGGCTCGCGGGCGTCGCGCAGGATCCTCCGCGCAGCACGAGCTGGCCCGACATGAACTTCCCGTTGTACTCGCCCAGCGCGCCCGGCGGCGGCGCGTAGCCCGGATAGGGCGAGTAGGCGCTGCGCGTCCACTCCCACACGTCGCCGAAGAGCTGGCCGACACCGCGCGACGCCGGGGCCGGCGCCGGCGCGAGGCGACCGCTCTCGACGAAGTTGCCCTCGAGCGGCGCCGTGGAGGCGGCGACCTCCCACTCGTCCTCGCCGGGCAGGCGCGCGCCGGCCCAGCGCGCGAACGCGTCGGCCTCGTAGAAGCTCACGTGACACACGGGGTCGTCGGCCTCCAGGGGCCGGAGGCCGTCGAGCGTGTAGTGGAGCCAGCCCGAGCCGTCGTGCTCCCAGTAGAGCGGTGCGCGCCAGCCCTCCCGCTCGACCGCGTCGAAGCCTTCGGCGAGCCAGAGCGAGGGTCGCGCGTAGCCGCGGTCCTCGAGGAAGGAGAGCCACTCGCCGTTGGTCACGAGCCGCGTCGCAAGGGCGAAGGGCTCGAGCCAGCGACGGTGGCGAGGCGCCTCGTTGTCGAAGGCGAAGCCTTCCCCGGCGTGGCCGATGCTCGCGATGCCACCGGGCCAGGCGACGAACTCCAGCGCCGCGCCGCTCGTGCGCCGTTCGCGCGGGATCGTGCGGGGAGGGGCTTCGCGATAGCTCGGCCGCAGCGGGCTCTGCGCGAGCCCGTGCTTCACGTCCGTCAGCACGAGCTCCTGGTGCTGCTGCTCGTGCGCGAGGCCCAGCGCGATCGTCGCCTCGAGCGCGCGGGCCGTCGTCCCCTCGGCGTCACCGAGGAGCCGCTCCATCTCTGCGTCGACGTGACGCCGGTAGCGGAGCACCTCCTGCACCGAGGGTCGCGACAGGAGCCCCCGCTTCGGCCTCGGGAAGGGATCGCCGACGCTCCGGTAGTACGAGTTGAAGAGCTGCTCGAAGGCCGGATGGAACGGGCGGTACGACGCGCTCCCCGGGACGAGCACGAACGTCTCGAAGAACCAGGTCGTGTGCGCGAGGTGCCACTTCGCGGGGCTCGCGTCGGGCATCGACTGGAGCGCCATGTCCTCGGGCGAGAGGGGCGCGCAGAGGGCCTCGGTCGCGGCGCGCACGCTCCGGTATCGCTCGAGGGCGCACGCGGTCCCGGGCTCCGCCGGGCCGCTCGGGGGCGGGCGCGTCGAAGGGAGTCGCTGCAACGCAGGTCCTCCTGCCGGGCGGGCTCGAGCCAGTCTAGAGGACGAAAGGGGCCTGTCACTCCTCGCGGCCGAGACGCAGCCCCCGCGGCACGACCACGCGCTCGAGAAGATCGAAGCCGCCCTGGACGGCCAGCGCGAGCGCCGCCGCGGGCAGCGCGCCCTGGAGCAGGAGGCCCATGTCGTCGAGCCGGATCCCGGTCAGGATCGGCTGTCCGTAGCCGCCGGCGCCGATCAGCGCGCCGAGCGTCGCGGTTCCGACGTTGATCACCGCCGACGTCTTGATCCCGGCGAGGATCGACGGCGATGCGAGGGGCAGCTCGACGCGCAGCAGGCGTGCGCGCGGCGGAAGGCCGAGCGCCTCCGCGGATTCGCGCAGCGGCTCCGGGATTCCCTTCAGGCCTGCGTGCACGTTGCGCACGATCGGGAGCAGGCTGTAGAGCAGGAGCGCGGCGATCGCCGGCGGCGCTCCGATGCCGAGGAGCGGGATCATGAGCACGAGCAGCGCAAGCGACGGGACCGTCTGCAGCACGCCCGTGGCGCCGAGGATCGCCGCGCCGAGGCGCGGCCGCTTCGCCGCGAGGATGCCGAGCGGGAGCGCGAGCACGATCGCCGCGCCGAGCGAGACCGAGACCAGCGCGAGGTGGTCGCGCGTGTTCCGCACGAGCCGGGCGACCACGCCCTCCTCGGGCGCCGCCGCCGCCACCGCGAGCTTCTGCGCGAGGAACGCCGCCGCCACCTGGCTCTCGGACATGCCGTCGAGCTTCACGCGAGCGTTCATCGCGCTCATCGTCGGGGCGTCGATCGCCCCGGCGAGGCGCCGGAGCGACGCCACCACGGCGGGCGCGCGCTCTTCCAGATCGAGACGCCAGACGAGCACCGCGTCGTACTCTGGGAAGTGTCGACGATCGTCCTCGAGGACGCGCAGGCCGTGGTACCGGATGTCGGCGTCGGTCGAGTACAGGTCGACCACGTCGAGGGTGCCCGACTCGAGGCCGCGGTAGGCGAGGTCGTGCTCGAGGCCCCGCACGTCCCGCTGCGGCAGCGCGTAGCGCCCGCGCAGCGAGGGCCAGCAGTCGGCCCGGTCGAGGAACTCGCTCGTGAAGCCGAAGCGCAGGCTCGGATGGGCGCGCAGGTCGGAGATGCGGCGGATGCCGAGCGCGGCGGCCCGCTCCTCCTTCATGCCGAGCGCGTAGGTGTTCTCGAAGCCGAGGGAAGGCCCGAGCCGGAGACCGCGACGCGCGAGGGCGGCCTCGAGCGCCTCGCGCCCGCGCACGTTCTCCGAGGCGAGCACCTCGCGCTCGAGCGTGCCGGTGTAGTCGGGATAGAGATCGATCTCGCCGCGCACGAGCGCGTCCCACACCACGCGCGTCCCGCCGAGCTGGCGCTCGTGGACGACCTCGGCGCCCGCGTCGCGCGCGAGGCCCGCGGCGATCTCGCCGAGCACGATCGACTCCGTGAACGCCTTGGAGCCGATCACGACGCCCGGCTCCGCGGCGGCACGCGCCGCGATCGCGAGGAGCGCTGCCGTGAGGAGCGCCGCCGTCGTCCTCACGCGCCGATGCCTCCGATCGGAGCGCGCTGCGCCCGGATGAAGCGCGCCACGTAGGAATCGAGCGGATGCTCGATCAGGTCCTGCGGTGCTCCCTCCTGCAGCACGGCGCCGTCGCGCAGCAGCACGATCCGGTCGGCGAAGTAGGCGGCCTCGGCGACGTCGTGGGTGACGAGCACGACGGTCTTCCCGAGCCGGCGGAAGACGTCGCGCAGATCCTCCTGGAGCTCGGCCCGCACGAGGGGATCGAGCGCGCCCAGGGGCTCGTCGAGCAGGAGGAGCGCCGGATCGAGGACGAGGGCGCGCATCAGCGCCACCCGCTGGCGCTGGCCGCCCGAGAGCTGCACGGGATGCCGCGCCAGCGCGGCCTCCGGCAGACGCACGAGCGCCGCGAGCTCCCGCACCCGCGCGGCGGTCTGCGCGCGCGGGAGCCCGAGGTGCCGCGCCATCAGCGTCACGTTCTCGCGTGCGTCGAGATGGGGGAAGAGGCCGCCGTCCTGGATCACGTAACCCATGCGGCGACGCAGCATGGTGACGTTGCGCGGCTCGAGGCGCTCGCCGTCGAGCCACACGGCGCCGGTGTCCGGAGGCAGCAGGCCGAGCGCGATCCGCAGCAGCGTCGATTTGCCGGAGCCGCTCGCCCCGAGCAGGGCGGTCGTCTCGCCCGCGACGCAGCGCAGGTCGACTCCCGACAAGGCCGGCAGCGCTCCGAAGCGCTTCGAGATGCCCACGAGCTCGAGCACCGCTTTCCCGGCCTCGGCCATGCCGCATCATAGCGGCGGCGCCGTCACCTGCGGCTGCGCGGCTTCCGTGGCGGCGGCGAGGCGGGGCGTTCCGGCGCCTCCTGGGCGCGCTTGCGCAGCTCGCCGAAGGCGTGCTCCACGGCCGTCACGAGGTCGTGGAGGTCGGGGAAGAGCTCCCAGTCCGCGGTGAAGCCCCACGACAGCGTCCGCAGGTAGCTGAAGAGCGCGATGCCCACCGGGAGGTTCCCGAGGAGCGGCACCATGGGATGCGCCTCGAGCATGCGCGCTCCCAGGAAGTAGAGCGGTCCGCGCGGCCCGGGCACGTTCGTCACGACCATGTTGAACGGTGGCTGGGACTCCTGGAGGAAGCGTCCGCCGAGAGCGATCGGCGTCGCGCCGAGCCATTCCACGACCTGGGTGATCGTCTCGGCGCCGAGCGCCTCGTGGCGCTGCTTCAAGTCTGCCGTCGTCTCGATGACCTTCGCGAGGCGCTTGACCGGATCGCGCTCGGCGAGCGGCAGCGGCACGAACCACGCCGCCACCCGATTGCCGGTGCCGGTGTGCTCGTGTGCGCTGCGCAGGCTCACGGGCGCCATCACCTTGAAGCGCAGCCGGTCGACGTCGGTCTGGCGGGTGTGCTTCAAGAAGCGGCGCATGGCGCCGGCCACGGTGGCCAGCACGACGTCGTTCACGCTCCCGCCGAGCCGCGAGCGGACGAAGTCGACCTCGTCGAGGCTCATCGGAAGCCAGTCGAAGCGGCGGTGCGGTCCCACCGGCCGATTGAGCGGCGTCGGCGTCGAGCCGGCGAGCGTATGCGCGACGACCCGGCCCGCCGCAGCCAGGCGCTCCCCGAGCTCGCTCCGCGCATGACCCTCGTCGGTGATGACACGGCCGATCGCGCCCACGAGATGCGCGGCGCCGGCGATCCGGGCCACCGCCTCGCTCGTCGCGTACTCGAGGGCCGTGGGCCCCCGCCGCGGCAGCCAGACGGGCGGGGCCTCGATCTTCTCCAGGGGCTCCGGCGTCATCAGGATCGAGAGCAGGTCGACGCCGGACACGCCGTCGATCATGCAGTGATGGGTCTTCGAGATCAGCGCCACGCGGCCGTCGTCCAGCCCCTCGACCAGCCAGAGCTCCCAGGGCGGCTTCGAGAGGTCGAGCCGCTGCTCGAGGATCCGCGCGCAGGTGCGCTTCAGGATGCGCTCGCTCCCCGGCCGGGGCAGGCGGGTGTGGCGCACGTGGTATCGGAGGTTGAAGCGCGCGTCGTCGACCCAGAGCGGATGGGAGCCCAAGGGCGCCGGCGCGACCCGCTGCCGATAGCGCGGGATGTGATGCAGCCGCGACGCCACGTAGTCGACGATGCGTCCCAGGTCGATCGCGCCGTCGCTCCCGCGCAGCGGCTCGCCTTCGCACACCTGGACCGCGGCGACGTGCATCGGCGAGCTCGGGCCCTCGTAGATCAGGAACGAGCGATCGAGCTCGGTCAGGCGCGCGTAGGCGAAGTCGCTCATCGCGCGACCCTTCCGTCGAGCTTCTGGAGCGTCTCGAGCTCGAGCTGCACCAGCTCGACCAGGTCGTGCAGATCCGGCAGCGCGTCCCAGTCCCCGTGGAAGCCCCAGAACAGCCCGCCGTCGTAGCTGAAGAGGGCGATCCCCAGGGCCTGGTTCGAGAACAGCGGCACGAGCGGGTAGATCTCCTCCATGCGTGCGCCGGCGAGGTAGACCGGCACCTGCGGTCCGGGCACGTTCGTCACGACCATGTTGTAGGAGCGCGTGCGTGCCGCGAGGCGTGCGAGGCCGGCGAACAGCGCGCCCGTGGTCCAGTCGCTGATCTCCTCGATCAGCTCGCCGCCCTTCACGGTGCTCGACGCCTTCAGGTGCTTCGTGGCCTCGATCGTGCGCTCGACGCGCGTGCGCGGGTCGGCCTCCTCCACCGGCAGCCGCGCCATCAGGAAGGCCACCCGGTTGCCGAGGTGGCCGCGCTCGTCCGCGCTGCGGACGCTCACGGGCAGCATCGCCCGGAAGTCGAGCGGGTCGACCACGACGCCCCGGCGCTCGAGGAAGTGGCGCATGGCGCCGGCCACGATGGCGAGCACGACGTCGTTCACCGTGCCGCCGAGCCGACGCCCGAGCTCGCGGACGGCAGCGAGGTCCATGCGCGTCCAGTCGAACCGACGATGGGGGCCGACGTCGTCGTTGAGCGGCGTCGAGGACGCGCTGCCGAGGGCGTAGGTGAGCGCCTCGTAGACCGCGCCGGCTGCGCCCCGCACCTCCTCGATCGCGCGGCCCGGCGCGAGGAGCGCGCGAAGCCCGGCCCCGACCACCCGGCCCGGAAGCGCGGCCCTCCGCGCCAGCTCCCCCGAGACGAGGCTCGCCGGCGACGGGGTCGGACGGGGGACCCATCGGCCGGACGGCGCCTCTTCGGAGTGCTCGGGTGAGAGCTGCATGAAGCCGGCCATCAGGTCGACGCTCGCGATCCCGTCGATCATGCAGTGGTGGATCTTCGTGATCACGGCGATGCGCCCGCCCTCGAGGTTCTCGACGATCCAGAGCTCCCAGAGCGGTCGGTGGGGGTCGAGCTTCTGCGAGAAGATCCGGCCCGCGAGGCGCTTGAGCTGACGCGCGTCGCCGGGCTCGGGCAGGCTCGTCTGACGGAGGTGGTAGTCGAGATTGAAGGACGGATCGTCCACCCAGACGGGATGGCCGAAGAACGGGATCCGCTCGAGGCGCTGGCGGAAGCGGCCGCTCCGCCGGAGCGCAGGCTCGGCGAGCTTGCGGAGCCGCTCCATGTCGAGGCTTCCGTCGGGCGCGCGCAGGGGCTCGCCCGGGAAGATCTGCACCGAGCCGACGTGCATGTGGACGCTCGGCGTCTCGATGGCGAGGAAGCTCGCGTCGAGAGCGGAGAGCCGGTCGTAGTGGGAGTAGGCCACGGGCGCACTCGCATGAGATTGGGCCCCGCAGCGCGATCGCGGTCCCGCCCCCGACGTGCCGCGCGGCGTCCGCATGGAGGTGTTGCAGCCGCCATGCCAGCGGCGCGCGACGCGGAGCCCGATCGCGTGCGTCCGCGAGCCGCCGCGTGAGGCGCGACGACACGGCTTGGGGCCGTCTGCGCCAGCGCGATCTCTGCCGCTGCCGCAGCGCCGCCGTGGTAGCGTGGTGCGCGAAGGGGAGCGCGCATGAGAAGCCTCGAGGAGATCCGCGGCTGGAAGGACCTCTTCTTCGGCGCCCTCTCGGGCGGCGTCGCGACCCTCGAGGAGATGCACACCTCGATCGCGCGCCTGCCCTTCTCCCTCCTCGAGCGCGCGCCGGTCACGGGCACGCCGGCCGCGGTCGTGCGCTTCGTCCACGACGGCATCACGGGCGGCGTCTACTTCGCGCTGCGCGGCCTGGCGGAAGGCGCGCGGACCGCGGCGGAGGCGGCGCTCGTCCCGCTCGCCAGCGCAGCGCCCGACGACGCACCGCCGGCAAGGCCGGCCCTCGAGCTCGCGGTCTCGGCACTGAACGGCTTCGTCGGCGATCGCCTCGAAGAGAGCCGGAACGGGCTGCGCTTCCGGATGGGGTTCCGTCACGCGGGCCGTCCGCTGGCGCTCGAGGCCGAGGCCCTCCGCCGCGCCTTCCCCGAGGCAGCGAACGCGCGGGGACGCCTCGCCGTCTTCGTCCACGGCCTCGCGGGCAACGACGGCGTCTGGCGGTTCTACGCGGAGGCGAACTGGGGCGACCCCGAGACCACCTACGGCTCCCTCCTCGCGAGAGACCTCGGCTACGTCCCGCTCTACCTCCGGTACAACTCGGGCCTGCACGTCTCCGAGAACGGCCGGCTCCTGGCGGAGACGATGGAGGAGCTCGTCCGCGTCTGGCCCGGAGGCGTGGAGGAGATCGTGCTCGTCGCCCACAGCATGGGCGGGCTCGTCACGCGCAGCGCCTGCCATCAGGGCAAGACGAGTGGCCAGGCGTGGGTCGACGCCGTCCGGCACGTGTTCTGCCTCGGCACGCCGCATCTCGGCGCGCCCCTCGAGAAGCTCGGCAACGTGGCGGGCTACGTGCTCGGCTCCTTCGAGCTCACCCGGCCCCTCGCGCGCATCGTGAACGGCCGCAGCGTCGGCATCAAGGACCTCCGCTACGGCTACCTCGTGGAGGAGGACTGGCGCGACCGCGACCTCGACGCGCTGCTCGAGGACAACCGCCACGACATCCCCTTCCTCGATTCCGCCACGCACTACTTCATCGCGGCGACGATCACGCGCAGCCACGATCATCCGCTCGGCGTCCTGCTCGGCGACACGCTCGTGCGTCTTCCGAGCGCCAGCGGCCGCGGAGCGCCCCTCGCGCGGCGCGTTCCCTTCCGCGACGAGCACGGCCTCCATCTCGGCGCCATGTCGCACCTCGAGCTGCTGAACCACCCGGCCGTCTACGCGCAGATCCGCTGCTGGCTCGAGGCCGCGGGTATGCCGGGCGGCTAGGTCGGCGATGGCCACGGGGCCGCTCGCCCATCTGCGCGTGGTCGATCTCTGCGACCTCCGCGGGGCCCTCGCGGGACGGATCCTCGCCGACCTCGGCGCGGACGTGGTGAAGGTGGAGCGGGCGGCGGGCGATGCCGACCGCCTGCGCGGGCCGTTCGCGGGCGGTGTCGCGGCGCCCGACCGCTCGCTGCCCTTCCTGTTCCGCCACGCGAACAAGCGGCGCGCGGCGCTCGAGCTCGAGCAGCCCGAGGGCTTCGAGCGCCTCGTCGCGCTGTGCGAGCGGGCCGACCTCTTGATCGAGAACCACCCCGCCGACGACGCGCTCCGGCGTCGGCTCCTCTCCGCGGAGACGCGCGCGCGGCTCCCGCACCTCGTGCACGCGACGATCGCCGACTGCGGCCTCGCGGGTCCCCGCGCCGGCTGGCGCCTCGAGCCGCTGACGGCGTTCGCCGCGTCGGGCGCGCTCTTCGCCTCGGGCTTCCCCGAGCTCCCGCCCTGCTGGGCGCCGGGCTACCTGGCCCACGACTGCGCGTCGGTCGTCGCGCTGGTGGGCGCCCTCGCCGCCCTGCGCGTCCGCAGCCGGGACGGCATGGGCGATCACGTGGAAGTGTCGGTCGAGGAGGCGGCCCGCGCCGGGCTCGATCCCTGGGGCGTCGCGGTCGCGGACTATGCGCACGTCTACCCGGTGCTCCCCGACCAGTTCGTGCGCGACGCCGAAGGCCCCGCGCTCGTGCTGCCGACGCTCGACGGACACGTCCGCCTGCTCGCCGTGGCGCCCCGCCAGCTCAAGGCGCTCGTCGCGCTCCTCGCGGGCCGGAGCGGCGGCGCCCACGACCCCGGCGACGCCGCGCGCGCGCCCGCGCCCGCGCCGAGCGGACCGGGGCTCCTCGAGGGCGCGCTCTCGACGCTCCTCGCCCCGGCCCGCTACCTGGGCGAGCGGGCCGCCGGGGCGCTGGTGCGGGTCCCGCTGCGCGGGAGCTTCGAGCACCTGCTCCACGCCACGCTCCAGACGCTCCGCGCCGTCGGGCGCGAGGCGCTGCGCCGGCGGCGGCGCGCCGACGTCCTGGCCGAGGGGCGTCGACTCGGCCTCCCGATCTCGCCGGTCAACACGCTCGAGGAGTTCGTCGCGGAGGACCAGACCCGAGCGCGCGGCTACTTCCGGCGCACCGACTTCCTCCACCTCGGGAGCGCCCCCTTCGCGCCGTTCGCCGCGCGCTTCGATCGCAGCCCGGTGACTCTCCGGCGTGCCGCACCGACACCGGAGGAGGACGCCCTCGAGCCGCTTCCCCCGCGCGAGCCCGAGGCGGCGCAGGGCGGCGCCGGGGGGCCGCCCCTCGCCGGCCTGCGCGTCCTGGGCTTCACCGTCGGCGCCGTCGGGCCCGGCCTCTGCCGCACGCTGGCAGAGCTCGGCGCCGAGGTGATCAAGATCGAGTCGCGCACGAGCCCCGACTTCCTGCGACGCCTCTCCCTCGACGCCGAGGCGCCGAACCGTTCCTGGCCCTTCAACGACGAGAATCGCGGCCAGGCGAGCGTGTGCCTGAACCTGAAGGAGCCCCGCGGACGCGAGCTCGCCCTCGCGCTCTGCGGCCGGGCCGACGTCGTGGTCGAGAACCACCAGGGCGGCGTGATGCGCCGCTTCGGCCTCGACTACGAGCGCGTGCGGCAGGTGCGACCCGACGTCGTCTACCTGAGCTCCCAGGGCTACGGCGACGGAGGACCGCTCGAGGAGGCGCCCGCCTTCGGTCCCGTGAACGCCGCGTTCGCGGGCACGGCCCATCTCTGGAACCACGCCGACGCTCCCTACCCCGCTGGCTCGGCCCTCGAGCATCCGGACCACGTGGCGGGGCAGATGGGCGCCCTCGCGGTGCTGGCCGCCCTCGAGCACCGCCGCCGCACCGGGGAAGGCCAGCGCATCGAGCTCGCCCAGACCGAGGTGACCGCCTTCCTGCAGGGCGAGCTCTTCCTCGAAGGCCCGTGCACCGGCCGCCCGGCCGCGCCGCGCGGGAACGCCGTGGACTATGCCTGTCCCCACGGTGTGTACCCGGCCGCGGGCGAGGACCGCTGGATCGCGATCGCGGTGGTGGGCGACGACGCCTTCGAGCGCTTCCGCGCGCACCTCGGCTGGCGGCGCGATCCCGCCCTGGCGACGCTCGCCGGACGTCTCGCCCTGCGGGCCACGCTCGATCACCGCGTCGGCGAATGGACGCGGCCGCGCAGCGCCGCGAAGGCCGCCGAGGCCCTCCAGGCCGCCGGCGTCTCCGCCGCGCCGGTGCAGGGCCCCGTCGACCACCGCGCCGACCGGCACTGGCTCGCCCGCCACGCGTTCGTGACGCTCGACGACCCGGAGATCGGCCCGGTGCGCCACGTCGCGAGCCCGATCCGCCTCGCCCGTACGGCGCTCGCGAGGGCGGCCCCCGCGCCGCGCCTCGGCGCCGACACCGAGGCCGTGCTCGTGCGCCTCCTCGGGCTCGATCGCGCGGAGGTGGCGCGCCTGGCCGACGCCGGCGTGTGTGCATGAAGGCTTCGCTCTTCTACCTGCCCTCGATCGGGAGCCGCCGCGAGATCGAGCAAGGCCTCGCCGGCCTTCGTGCCGACCTCTACGGGCGCATGCTCTCGGAGATCTCCGCCCAGGCGCGGCTCGCCGACGACCTCGGCTACGACTCGATCCACTTCACGGAGCACCACTTCCACGTCGAGGGCTTCGAGCTCTCGAACAACCCCGTGCTGCTCGATCTCTTCGTCGCGATGCAGACGCGGCGCCTGCGCGTGGGCCAGCTCGGGATCGTGCTCCCCGCGCAGAATCCGATCCGCGTCGCGGAGGACATCGCGATGCTCGACCACATGAGCGGCGGGCGCGCCTGCGCCGGCTTCGCGCGCGGGTACCAGCGCCGCTGGGTCGACGTGATGGCGCAGCAGAACCACGGCATCCATGGCGCCCTTCCCCACCAGCACGACGAGATCGACGCCGCGAACCGCGAGGCCTTCGAGGAGTCCTATCGGCTCGTGAAGCGCGCCTGGACGGAGCCCCTTCTGCAGCACGAAGGAAAGTTCTGGCGCATTCCGGCGGGGCCCACGCCGTGGGACCTGGAGGCGACCCGTCGCTTCGGCGCGGGCGTGGCCGACGGAATCGTGAAGGAGCTCGCCGTCGTGCCGAAGCCCCTCCAGCGGCCGCACCCGCCGATCTTCCAGCCCTTCGCTTCCTCGGACCGGAGCATCCGCTGGTGCGCGGAAGAGGGCATCACCGCCGTGCTGCCGCCGCTCCATCCGACCCTAGAGACCCGGCTCTTCGAGCTCTACGCCGAGGTGTCGGGGCGGCCCAAAGGCGACGGCGTCGCCGTGTTGCGGGACGTCGTGATCGCCGACAGCGACGAGGAGGCGCAGCAGCTCTGGCACGACTCGGGCGCCTTCGTGGGCGCGGCCTGGTTCGCGCCCTTCGGCTTTTCGGCGGGGCTCGCCGACCCTCGCACGGGCGAGGCGCCCGACCTCCTCGCGGAGTCGCTCGCGCTCGTCGGGACGGTCGACAGCGTCTGCCGCCAGATGGAGCGCCTGCTCGCGCGGCTGCCCGCCCGCTGGATCTTCGCCTGGACCTACAACGGCCTGATCCCGCACGGCACGCTCTTGCGCTCGATCGAGCGCTTCGCCCGCGAGGTGCTGCCCCGCTTCGCCGACGGCGCCGGCGCGTCCGCGATGCACGAATCCCCTTGAAATGGGCCCGCTTCGCGTCTTTGATGTAGCCACTCGAACAGGAGGCCGAAGTTGACGACCGAGCCGGATCGCCAGGACATCTACTCCAGCTACTCGATCACGTGGCATTGGGTGCTCGTGGGCGCGATCGTCGTGCTCGGCGTCGCGACGCTCGTCGGATCGAGCCTCGCCGCCTTCGGCATGAATCTCGAATCGAACCTCGTGCCGTTCGTCGCGAGCACGCTCGTGGCCTTCCTGATCGGAGGCGTGATCATCGGCTGGCTCTCGCCGGGCTACACGATGTGGGAGGCCGGGCTCGCGAGCGTCGCCGCCGCGATCTGGCTCGTCTTCCTGGCGATCCGCCTGCTGCACTTCGACACGATGTTCCTCTACACGCTTCCGATCGGGCTCCTGCTCGGCCTCGGGGCGGGCCTGCTCGGCGGGCGGATCGGCGAGATGCTCCAGAAATAGCCCCGAGCGCGAGCGGCGCCGCTCATCGCCCTCCCGCCCGCGACGGGCGGAACAGGTGGTCGAACACGGCATCGCCCACACGGCGGCCCTGGGCGATGCCCTCGGTCTTGTCGAACGCCCAGTGGATCCCGAGGTAGATCCGGCTCTGGCCGTTCTCGTCCTCGGCCTGCGAGAGCGAGGCAAATCGGCGGGGGCGCAGCGGCCGCACGTTCCCCGCGTTGTCGCGGGTGACGCCGTTCAGCTCGTCCGACACGAACGTGAAGGCGATCCGGTCCCGCCCGTAGAAGCGGCGCAGGGTCTGGAACACGGCGCCGCCGAAGCCGGCGTGGCCCGAGGGATACGACGGGAACGGCGGCGTGAAGTTCGGCCCCATGAGGTTGCTCGCCGGCGCGCCGAGGGGCGAGAACGTCGGATCGCCGATGGTGTCGGGATTGCCGTCGCCGGCGCCGGTCGGGCCGGTCCCGGGGTCGGCCTCGCGGATGCCGGTGATCGGACGCCAGAAGGCGTACGCGTACTTCGAGTCCCAGACCGCGATCGCTGCGTCGGCCATGGCGACGTTCACGAGCGCGAGCAGCCGGGCGAGCTCCACGCCCTTCGTGCCCATCTGGTTCGCGATCGTCAGCGTGATCTGGTTGTAGAGGCGTGGCGGAGCGCACAGGCTGGGCGTGCCGTCGTACGCCCAGAAGAGACCGATCTCGGTCTGCTCCGCGCTTCGCAGTGTGGGCGTCACGAGGCCGTCCCCGCCCAGCGCCAGCACCTCGTCGAAGGCGGCGGTGTAGGCGGCGCTCGTCAGGTCGGGCGGCGGCGGGACCCGGAACGCGCGCACAGGGCCGATCACGAACGGGGCGACGGATCCCCAGTACGCCCCGAGCGCCAGCGGGATCCGGCTGATCGGGTCCTGGCGCCACGCGCCCGGCGCGTCGCTCGTCGGGAACTCGATCCCGACGAGCGGCTCGGGAACCTCGGCGCCGTCGCCCTGGCGCTTCGCGAGGATCGCCGCCGCCGCGCGGCGGCCCGCGGCCTCGCCCCGCCGACGCCCAGCGGTGTCGTCTACCCGGGCGAGCTCCGCGTCGAGCGCCCGATCGAGGGCGTCGCGCTGGGAGGGATAGAGCGCGACGAGCGCATCGTGCGCCGCCGCCGCGATCGCCGCATCGCGCGAGGCGCCCGGCGCCGCGGGCCCCAGCCCGAGAGAGCTCCGGTACCCGCCGCCGATCGAGTTCAACGCCTCGAAGACCGCCACGTGCACGATCGCCATGGCCCGGCTCGACCGGCCCGGGCCGAGCTGCTCTCCGTAGACGCGGCTCTCGCCGGGCGCCACGGGCGTGTGGTCCAGCCCGCTCGCGTCGATCGCGATCGCGTTCCAGCGCGTGAGGGCGTCACGCGCATGCGAGGGCCGTGACGGCGCCCACGTCGACGGCGCGCCGGGCGAGAGGTCGACCGCAGGGCCCGGGGCATGGGCGGCGGCGACCGGGGCATCGGCAGCGGACGAGGGCGGCACGAGCAGAAGGAGCGAGACGAGCGCGGCGAGCCGCAGGACGACGGATGCCATGGCACCTCCCTGGAGTGGCGCCCGATCATCCGCTCCCTCGCCCTCGCACGCGGTGATCCGACGCACGAATTCGCCCGACCTACTAAAGAGTTACCCCAGGGACGCCGAGAGAGCGAAGGCACGCAGGGGGAGCTGCGATTCGCGGCGGACGCGAACGGGGCTGAGGGGCTGCGGGTGGAAAGCGGGTCGCTCCCGTCCGGACGCGCGTTCGTCCTCGACCTCCGGCTGGTGGAGATGCTGCTCTCCGCGCCGGCGGTGGTCGTGCTCGTCTTCTACCTGAACGGCGTCCTCGCGTTCTCGCTCCACGACTGGCGCGCCTTCGGCAACGCGATCGGCGGGTACGTCGTCGTCCTCGCCGTCGCCGGCGACTTCTGGCGGCGGCACTGGTGGCGGCCCATCCAGGCCTTCCTCGACGCCGCCCCCGACGAGCGCGATCGGGTGGCGCCGGCCGCCTTTGCGGCCACGATGTCGCTCCCGCGTCAATTCCTGCAGTACCACCTCGGCGCCTGGGCCGCCGCCGGCCTGTTCGGCACGGCGGGCGTGGCGGCTTGGGGCGAGCGGGAGTGGGGCGCCTTCGAGCACGCCACGACCCTGCTCGCGGGCCTGACCGGCGGCCTCGTCGCCGGGACCGCGCTCTTCTTCGGACTGCGCCAGCGCCTGGGGCGCCTGCGCGAGGCGCTCGCCGCCCGGATTCCCGATCCCCGCGCGCGGGGCGCCCGCATCCGCCGCGTGTCGCTCCGCACGAAGCTCATGCTGACCGTCGCGAGCTCGGGGCTCGCCTCGGTCGTGTTCGCGGCCCTGCTCGCCTATGCGAGCGCCGCGAACGGCATGAGCGGCGTGATCGGAGACTGGCAGGCGCGCGCCCTCCTCGGCGCCGAGGGCTCGCTCGCGACGGAAGGCGCGCCCGCCGACACCGCGGATCACCCGCCGTCGGATTCGCGTGACGAGGCCCATCGGGCGCCGATCGAGCTCGTTCGGCTGGCGCCCGGAGCGGATCCGCTGGACGCGCCGCCCCAGCTCGGAGAGACCGTCGCCCGGCAGATCCAGCGGCGCATGGACGACGGCGCGACGTCCGGAAGCGCGCGCGACGCCGGACGGATCGTGAGCTGGCGGCGGCTCCCGGACGGCGGCGCGCTGGCCGCGGTGACGAGCGCCACGCTGCTCGAGCCCGCGCTGCGCTCCGTCGCCCAGACGATCATCGAGTTCCTCGGCCTCGCCGCCGCGATCTCCGCGGGCCTGGTGATGCTCTTCGCGCGGGACGTGGACCACGCCACGCGCGCCCTCGCCGGCGCCGCGCTCCGCATGTCCAAGGGAGATCTCCGCCGCGACGGCGGCTTCGACTCGGACGACGAGCTCGGCGAGCTCGCCCGCACCTACGAGGAGACCTGCGACGCGCTGCGCGTCCTGATCGGCGACGTCACCCGGGCCGCCGCACGGGTCGACGGCGCGGCGCTCGACCTCTCGTCCGTGTCGCAGCGCCTGGCAGGGGGCGCCGGCGAGCAGGCGCGCGAGATGGATCGCGCGACCGGCGCCATGGAGCAGATCCACGACCAGGTGCAGCGTCTCTCGGGCGCCGCGGGGAACCTGAGCGCGTCGATGGACGCGGCGGGGAGCTCCATCGCCGAGCTCGGCGTGACGGGCGAGCAGCTGCGCGAGACGGCAGCCACGCTGTCGGGCCGGGCCGACGAGGTCCTGAGCTCGATCGAGGAGAGCGTACGGGCGTCCCGTGGCGTCGCCGAGAGCAGCGAGACCCTCTCCGGCGCCGCCGCGGAGACCTCCGGCAGCATGGAGCAGATGGCCGCCGCGATGCAGGTCGTGACGGCCACGACGGAGAGGATGGGGCGCCTCGTGGATGCCGTACAGCGGAGCGCCGAGGACGGGCGGGCCCGCGTGGGCGAGACGATCGAGGGCATGGCCGAGATCGAGCAGGCGACCGGAGCGGCCGGACGCGTCGTGCACGGGCTGGTCGGGGCCGCGAAGGAGATCGGCGCGATCCTCGACGTGATCGACGAGGTCGCCGACCAGACGAACCTGCTCGCCCTGAACGCCGCGATCATCGCCGCCCAGTCCGGCGAGAACGGCCGCGCGTTCAAGGTCGTGGCGGACCAGATCCGCGCGCTCGCCGAGCGCGTGCTCGCGAGCACGAGCCAGATCGGGGCCTTGATCGAGACGCTCCGGGAGGAGAGCGCGCGGGCCGTCGTCGCAATCGAGCAGGGCACGCGCAGCGTGGCGGCCGGCGTGGAGCGCTCCGCCCAGGCCGGACGCTCCCTCGACGAGATCACCGCCGCGGCGAGGGAGAGCGGCGCCTTCACGGCGGAGATCGTCGGCGCCGTGCGAGAGCAGACGCAGGCCGCGGCGCACGTGGTCGACCTGATGGCGCGCGTCCTGGGCGGCGTGGAGCGGATCCGCGCCGCCGAGGGCGAGCGCGGCCGCGGGAACGAGCTCATCACCCGGTCCTCCACGGCCATGCGCGACGTGGCGCGACAGGTCCGCAACACGAGCGAGGAGCAGGCGCGGGGCCACGCCCACATCCAGGCGACGAACCGCGAGGTCCGGGAGATCACGGCGCGCATGAACGCGGCGCTGCAAGACCAGACGACGGCCTGCGCCGACGTCGCACGCTTCCTCGAGCGCGTGCTCGAGCGCACGCGCGAGAACGACGGCGACGCGCAGCGGATGGCCGACGCCGCGGCGAGCCTCGTCAAGGAGGCCGAGGCGCTGCGCCAGGGCACGCGGCGCTTCCGGCTCTGAGGCGCGCCCGTCGCTCCGCGCGCGGGCGCGCCTTCAGCCTCGCTCCGCGCGAGCCTCGCTCAGTCCGCGACCTTCAGCTCCACGCGGCGGTTCATCGCCCGACCGTCCTTCGTCTCGTTCGACGCGACGGGGTTCGACTCGCCGAAGCCGTGGGTCGTGAGCCGGCTCGCCGACACACCCTTGCCCACGAGGTACGTCTTCACCGAGTCGGCACGGCGCTGGGAGAGCTTCATGTTGTAGGCATCGGTTCCGATCGAGTCGGTGTAGCCGTCGACGCTCACCGCGACGTCCGGGTTCCGCCCGAGGATGCTGGCTGCTTCATCGAGGATCACCTTCGCGTCGGGCCGGATGTTCGCCTTGTCGAAGTCGAAGTTCACGCCGCGGAGGACGATCTTCTCCTTGACCGGGGCCGGCGGCGGAGCGGGCCGCGCGGGCGGCGGCGGCGCCGGGGGCGGCTTCGGCTCTTCGCGTCCCAGCGCGTAGCAGAGGATCGCTCCGGCGATCGCGCCCCCCGCCGCACCGATGCCGGCGCCGCCGGCGATCTCGTCGCCGTTGTTGTCGCTCTTGATGCCGGCCGCGATTCCCGCGCCGGCCCCACCTCCGAGCAATCCGCCCGCGAGGGCGCAGAGACCGGGGTGAGGGGCGTGCCCACAGCCGGCTGCGAAGGCAGCCAGCGCCGAGAGTGCGATCCAACGGGTGACGTTCACGGCGTGTCGCTCCTTGCTCGAGACACCCGAGCTGATTTCATCACAACCGGCGGACCGGCAAGTGTCAAGCAAGAAGCGCGCGTTCCGGCCCGGAGCGCGCGGATCGGGCCGGCGTGGTCAGGGCTTCGGCCACACGGCGACCACCGGGCCGATCGGCGTGGCGCTCCCCCCGATCGGCTCCAGGGTGAGCTCCAGGGCGTCGATCGGCCCCGCGGGCGACGGCTCGTCTACGATGAGCAGGGCCCGCCCACCCGCATCCGGAGCCGGCTGGCCGAGGGAGCGCCACACGCCGTCGCGACGCACCCACGCCTGGTAGACACGGCCCGGCGGGGCGGCGGGGAAGTGGGAGAGCGTGAGCACGCCCACGGGCGCTCCCGCGCGCGCGCGGTAGGTGGCGTGGGCGTCCGCGGGCAGCCCCGACACCGCGTCGGCACGGATCGGGACCACGTCGCTCGACGTGACGAGATCGAGGGCTTCCTGCTCCCGCACCAGGTCGGCTGTCACCGCACGGTGATGGAGGGCGACCAGTGCGGCGCCTCCGAGCGAGACCGCCGCGAGCACCGCGACGAGGGGCGCGAGGTACGCGCGGAGCCTCGTGAGACCGCTGCGGATCCGCGTCTTCGCAGTGCCGAGTCTCAGCTCGAGCAGCTGGGCCACCTGTTCGTGTGTCAGATCCTCGAAGAACGCGAGGCCGAGGGCCTGGCGCTGCGCCGGCGGAAGCTCGTCCATCGCGGCGCGCACCGCCGCCCGACGATACGCGAGCCAGACGCTCGCGGAGGGATCGGGCTCCCGATCCGCGAGCTCGTCCAGACCGTCGCCTTCCGGGGCCGCCGCCACGGCCGGCCTGCGGCTCCGGCTCCGCAGCTCGTTCAGGACTCGATTCTGCGCGATCCGCAGCAGCCACGGCCGGAGCGGACCGCGCGCCGGATCGAAGTGCTCGGCGTTTCGCCACGCCGACAGGAAGACGTCCTGGACGACCTCCTCGGCGGCGGGCCGATCGAGACTGCGGAGGCAGAGGGCGAACACGAGGGGCGCGTAGCGGGTGTAGAGGGTCTGCAACGCGTCCTCCTGTCCCGCGACGAGGGCACGCATCAACGCCTCGTCGGTGGCTGCCGGGTCCTGCGCGGCGGAGCCGTCGCCGCTCATCGCCATCCTTCCACGCGCTTCGCTCCGATCGCTAGCCGAGCCTCGAGTCGACGATCGCCAGGGGCCCGGGGCCTCCGCGCCAGCTCACCTCGCGCACGCCCAGGAACTTCCGGAGCTGGTCCGCCGGAACGCCGAGCGGGCCCGGCCCGGCCGCGGCCCCGGGCGCAGGCTGCGGATAGGCGGTCGAGCTCGCCGTGTGGAGGCTAATCGTCCCCTCGACCTTCTGCAGGATCTGATGGATGTGCCCGTTCAGCACGGTGACGGAGCCGAAGCGCCGGAGCAGCGCGAGCGCCTCCTGTCCGTCGTCGGTCGACCATCCCCACTCGGGATAGACGGCCCACAGCGGGATGTGGGCGTACACCACGATCGGTGTGCTGCTCGAGAGGTCGGCCAGCACGCTCTTCAGCCAGGCGAGCTGCTCGGCGCCGAGCCGCCCGACGCTCGCCGTCTTGAAGCCGAGCACGTTGACGAGGCCCACGAAGCGGACGCCGCGCTGGTCGAAGCTCCTCCAGCCGCCGCCGACGGTGCCCTTCCCGAAGCGCTCGAGATACTCCTTGCCGCCGTCAAGGAAGACGTCGTGCTCGCCCGGCACGGTGAACGTCTCGGGCAGCCTCGCCTCCTGCAGCAGACCGGCGACGGTGTCGAAGGCGCCCGGCTTCTGCGCATGGGTGAGATCGCCCGTGTGGAGCAGGAAGGCCGGCCTTCGCTCGAGGGCGTGGATGCGGGCGATCGCCTCCCGCGCGGTCGCGACCGGATCGGGATTCACCGGCTTGTCGAATCCGATGTGCGTGTCGCTGATCTGGACGAACCGGAGCTCCCCGTCGCCGCCCGTGCCCCCGTCGGAGCCCACGCCCTTCGCCACTTCGTCCGCGAGCGTCCGCGAGGAGAGGACCCCACCGGCGAGGCTCCATACGAGCCCCGCGCCCGCCCACGCCATGCAGCGCAGGAAGCCGCGCCGATCGGTCTCGGGGAGCCCGTCGCCGACACGCCGCTGCGACTCATCGCGCGCCATCGCGACCCCCCCTTCCGTCGCCCGCCTGTCGGACGACGATCGTGCCCTTCATGAACGGATGGAGCGCGCAGCGGTACTCGTACCGGCCGGGCTGCGTGAAGCGATGCGAGAACGTCTCGTCGGTATCGACCGGCGCCGAGCCGAGGCTCGCCTCCGGCACCAGGATCGTGTGGGGCTCCTCGTCGCGGTTCACCCAGGTCACCGTGGCGCCGACGGGAACCTCGAGCGTGGGCGGATCGAAGTGAAAGTCTTGGATCGTGACCTTCACCGCGGCGTCGCCCGCGCCTGCAGAGGGCGGGGGCGCCGCGAGCGCCGCGCCTGCGAGCCACGTGCCGAACGCCAGCCCCACGCCGCCGGCTGCGAGCGCCGACCGTCGCGCGACGCGCCGCTCGCCGAAGAATCCTCCGTGTCCCATCCCGTCGTCCTCCTTCGAAGGGGAGTACACCGGGCTGGGGGATCTGGATTGCCGGAGGGCGCGGCGAGGTCGCGAGGTGCGCAACGTCACGCGGTTTCCGACGGCCCACGCGGCCTTGCCGCCTCGCGCGCGGGCGTCCTGGCGCCGCTCGCGTCGCCGGGCAGGAGGTCCTCGAGGAAGAAGGCGCAGAACGAGGTGCGGCTCTCGACGCCGGCCTTCTGGTAGATGGCCTTCGCCTGATGACGAACGGTGGCGTCCGTCGTGCCTCGGAGCGCCCCGATCTCCTTGTGCGAGAACCCCTTCAGCATGAGGAGCCCGATCTCGCGCTCGGCCTCGGTGAGGCGCCAGCTCTCGAACTGCCGCTCGATCGCGACGCCGAGGCCCTCGAGGTGCGCGCGGGCGTCTCGCCGCCACGCCTCTCCCTCCGCCCGCGCAAGCTCGAGGTCGCGGAGCAGGCTCAGCCTCTCATCGCGCTGCGACTGGACGCGGACGGCGAGGAGCGCGCACGCCACCGCCGTCGCCACGAGCAGGGCCATCTGCAGCGCGTCGCCCGCGAGGTCCAGGGCGCGCACCGGCTCGTCATCGGTCGCGACCTCGATCGCGAGCATCGCGACGAAGGCCAGGAGGCCGGCCGAGGCGAGCGCCAGCCGAACACGCGCCTCGCGACTCTGCAGCATGCGTTCCGGACCTCCTCCGACGCGGCCGATTATCTCCGAAATCCCCGCCGCCGAGGACGGAAAGCGCGCGATGGGTCAACGAGCGCGGTCCGCCGTCTGCTCCGTCGGCGGCTCCCATTCGATCCGGAGCCGCCTCCGGCCGAAGGCGCGCGCCGCCCGAACGTCGGTCCCCATGTACACGTCGATGTGACGGGACGCGTCTGTGCCGGTCCGGTCGAGCACGCGATATTCGCCCGGCAGACCTTCCACGCGAACGCGCGTGCCGTACGCGAGGCCGAGCGCTTCGAGGTCGCGCGACACGGCGATCGCGCGCATCCCTGGCACCAGCCGATCGCCCCACGCCGCTTCGTGGGGGCGCGCGTCGGTCTGGGTCGGCGTGGAGTTGTACGCGGTGGCAGTGACGAGGAGCGAGCGTGGCGGGCGCGCGGTCGGAGCCGGCGGCGGCGGCGGCGGCGCGAGAAGGGCGCACGCCCCGGCCACGAGCGCGACCCCGATCGTGAGCCCGAGACTGCGCACCCGCTGCCCGGCGGAACGGCGCCTCGCAGACATGGGGGTCTGGGGAGCAAGCGGCATGCCCGACGAGCGAGGACACCGGAGCGGGCGCCAGACCCGGGGCACCCGCCAGCTCTGCGCGCCATTCGTACAATGGTGCGCCGGCTCGCCCCGCGGAGATCGCGCGCCTCAGCCCCCGCTGGCGCGGAGGACCTCCGGCAGGACGACGCGGCTCGAGCAGACTTCCGCGGCGAGCGCGCGCGCGGCGCGCGAAGCGGCCTGCCAGTCGCACTCGACCTCGCGCAGCGCCGCCGCGGCCTCGGCTGCTTCACGGAACGTGCGCAGCCCCGCGCTCTCGGGCAGGTGGGCCTCGGCGCCCGTCGCCTCCACCACGCAGGGTCGGCCGCTCGCGAGGTAACACACGGTCCGGTCGCTGAGCCAGCCCGACCGGGACTTCGCGTACGCCGGCTTCACGCAGCCGAGCTCGCCGCGCGAGCCCTGCACGTAGGCGCGGAATCGTGCGGGCGTCCCCGCCACCACGTTCGGATCGGCGAGCCGCCATCCGTGACGCGCGAGGAGCGCGCGGTCCGCGCGCTCGCCGGGATGGATGTTCGCGGCGAGCTCGATCGGGACGCCGGCGAGCGCCGGGATGGCGAGGTTCGCGAGGTAGCTCGTGCGCTTGTTGCAGTCGAAGCACTCGCCGTCCAGGAACGCGTACTGCTCGGTCCACCACTGTGTCACCGTGGTGTAGGGCGCGCTCGGCGCGGGGGCCTCCTCGGTCGTCCAGGACGGCAGATGCACCGGCGGCCAGAAGCGCTTCCAGTCGACGCCGTCGAGGGGGATCGGGCAGTCCTCGGCGCCGAGGTGCACACCGATCGTCAGGTGCGCGTCGTGCTGCCCCACGCCGATGTCGTACTCCCGTGCCCAGATCTGGAACGGGCCCGGGTCGAGGTCGAGGAGCGCGGTGCGCGCGAACTCGGCACGGAGAGGGGCGGGCACGCTGTTCGCGAGGTTCAGGAGGAGCCCGTCCTTCACGCGCGCCGAGAGCTCGTCGAGCGGAAGACCGAAGCTCTCGCGCCGCCCGGGCGGCTCCTCGCGGCGATTCTCGGGGAAGTAGACGAGCACGACGCGCTCGCGCACGCCCATCTCGTCGGCCGCTGCCAGGAAGGCGGCGATGCGCGCGCGATCTCGCGCGGCATCGCCCGAGCCGTAGAGGAGCTCGAGCCACCAGGCGTCGACCCCGAGCTCGCGCAGCCCGAGGAGGTACTGGAGGGGCACCCAGAAGACGCCGCCACCCTCGGGATACTGCGCGACGAACTCCGAGCCCACGAAGACGGGTCCGCGACCCGCGTGCCGTCCGGACGCCGCCCGTCGAATCGACAACCACCGCCCTCCCGTCGAGCCTTCCGTCCCCGAAGCAGGCGGAGACCGATGCACCCAAGGATGACGCAGAGCGCGGGGATGGGCAGCCTGTCCGCGCGCCGATCCGCCTGCCCGGCCTCGCGCCCCTCGGATATGCTGCGCGAACGGATGCAGACAGTGATCGCCCTCGCCACCGCCGATGGACCGATGGAGGCCTACGACTGCGCGCCCCACGCAGAGCCGATCGGCGCGGTGGTCGTGATCCAGGAAGCCTTCGGCGTGAACGACCACATCCGCGACGTCACGCGTCGCTTTTCCGCGCGGGGCTACCGCGCGGTGGCGCCGAGCCTCTTCCACCGCGCGGGCGGGGGCACGGCGCCGTACACCGATCTCTCGAAGGTGGTGCCCCTCTTCAAGGGCATCACCGACGATGCGATCTTGATGGACGTGGACGCGACCCTCGCCCACCTGCGGAGCCAGGGCTTCCGCGACGAGCAGATCGGCCTCGTCGGCTTCTGCATGGGCGGGCGGGTCACGTTCCTGGTGGCGACACGCCGCAAGCTCGGTGCCGCCGTCGGCTTCTACGGAGGCGGCATCGTGGCCGCGCGGCGGCCCGGGTTTCCGCCGCTCCTCGGTGACGCGACGAACCTTGCCACGCCGTGGCTCGGTCTCTTCGGTGACGCCGACGCGAGCATCCCCGTCGAGGACGTCGAGACGCTCCGCGAGACGCTCGAGCGCGAGGCAGAGGTGCCGTGGCGCGTCGTTCGCTACCCCGACGCGCAGCACGGCTTCCACTGCGACGTGCGCCCCTCCTACCACGAAGTCTCCGCCAGGGATGCCTGGGCTCGCACGCTCGACTGGCTCCGCACGCACCTGCCCGCCCCGCGCGCGCTCCCGACGTCATAGGGTCGGTCGGGCGCGTGATTGCCGGCTCGTCCACGCTGGCGCCCAGGGGAGGAGCGTCTCGGTTGTCTCAGTCGCAGCCCGGCTCGATGCGCGAGCGCCTCCCGGGCGCGCAATCCCTGCGGCGCCCGTTCGCGAAGCTCACCGCGACGGATCGGCTCGTGCTGGCGTACCTCGCCGGGCTGGCCGGGGTCACGCTGGCGCGTCACCCGCACCCGCTGCGCCTCGTCGTCCTCATGGCAGCGCTCGCGCTCGCGATCCTCTCAGTGGCCGCATGGGGCACGCGCTCCCGCGTCGCTCGCTGGGTCCACGACTTCTTCCCGGTCGTGGTCGTACCCTGTCTGTTCAATCTGTCGGGCCCGGTGATCGCCGCGGCCAACCCCGCGCGCTGGGATGCCTGGCTCGTGACGGTCGACCGCGCGCACTTCGGACCGCTCGTCGCGCTCTGGTTCGGGGCCCTCGGCCGCCCGTGGTGGCTCACCGACGCCGTGTCCCTGCTCTACGTCGGCTACTACGTGATCCCCGTCGCGATGGGCGTGATGCTCTACCGTTCCGGACGGCTCGCGGAGTTCGAGCACGAGGTCTTCACCGTGGTGGGGACGTTCGTGGTGTCGTACGTCTGCTACTTCCTCACGCCGGCGTCGGGCCCTCGCATTCCCCTCGACGCGGCGAGCCAGGTGCTCGGCGGCGGCGTCGTCAGCCAGGGCGTCCGCTGGTTCCTGGACACGGCGGAGCTGAACGTGCTCGACGCCCTGCCGAGCGGACACGCCGCGCTGTCGCTCGTCTTCCTCGGCCTCGGCTGGCGCCTGTTCCCGAGCTGGCGCTGGCGCGGGTCGCTCCTCTTCCTGGTGAGCGGCACGATCTTCGCCACCGTCTACCTGTCGCTCCACTACGTGACGGATCTCGTGGCAGGCGCTGCGCTCGCCGCGTCGATGCCGCTCGTGCTGCCTCCGCTGCGGCGCGTGCTCGCCCCGAGCGAGGTGCCCTGTCAGCGACCGTCGTCGAAGGCGCGCCAGCGCCCGTCCGACCAGCCGATGCGCTCGAAGCGGCCCGCCCGATAGCGCAGCATCCGGTCGACCGTTCCGAGATGACCCGGCGAGACCCAGGAGCCCGTCCGCCAGGTCGGAACGTCGCCGATGCGGCCGTGCCCCGGGCCGTAGTGGGTATGGCCGTGGACGAGCACGGTGCCGGTCCCCAGGAGCGGCTGCACGAGCGCAGGCATCGCCCGGCGAGCGAGACTGCACTCGAGCCGGCACACCGCCGATACGAGCCAGCCGGGTCCGAATCGGTAGAGCGCGCGCAGCGCCGACGCACGGCCGTAGAGGAAGTTCTCGAGCGCGAGCACGCTGCGCCCCGCCCTGTCGTAGGCGTCCCACAGGATCTCCGTCGCCGAGAAGCGGTGGCCGTGGAGGACGCGCACGCGCTCACCGCGAGCGGTCTCGAAGTCGAACGACCAGCCCTCCGGCCGGAGCCAGGGCGAGGCCGCGCGGGGCAAATCGTGGTTGCCTTCGAGGTAGACCACGCGGCGGCCCTCGCGCCTCCAGGCGCCGATCCGCTCCACGAGCTGCTCCACCAGCTCGCGCTCCTCCGCCCGCTGCACGCCCCGATGCGTGTCGACGATGTCGCCGTTCAGGACGATGAGCTCGGCGTCTCCGGCCGCCTCGGGCAGATGGCGCAGCCAGCGCGCGTGATGCCGCGAGCAGATCGCCCAGCCGAGATGGACGTCGGAGAAGAGGAGAGCGCTCCGGACGCCGTGCGCGATGCCCATCGACGAGAGGTAGCATCGGCGCGCGAAGGGCGCTTCTCGGGAGGCGCCGTCGCGTGCCAGCGCAGGCTTGCCCGGCTACAGGACCGAGCGAGGATGACAGGGATGTGGAGGCGACGCGCGCTCGCCGGCCTCGGTGCTCTCGCGGCGCTGCTGGCGGTCGCGGTCGTGAAGACCCTGCACGACGCTGGCGCGTTCCGGCGGATCGAGCCCCACTTCGCCGGGAGCTGTCGACCGGTGCGCGGGGCGATCGGGCCCGAGGACCTGACGATCCATCCGCGGACGAACGTCGCCTTCGTCTCGGCGTACGACCGTCGCGCCGCCGAGCGCGGGGAGCCCCGACCCGGGGCGATCTATTCCTATCGACTCTCCGATCCCGCTGCCCGGCTCGAGAACCTCACGCCGGACGCGGGCATCGACTTCCAGCCGCACGGCTTGAGCCTCTGGGTCGGCGAGGACGGGCACGACGGACTCTTCGTCGTGAACCATCCCGCGCCGCGGCCCGGTGGCCCACGTCACACGATCGAGGTCTTCGACGTCGTGGGCGAGGCGCTGCAGCATCGCCGCTCGCTCACCGATCCGGCCCTGCTCGTGATGCCGAACGATCTCGTCGCCGTGGGTCCCGACCGCTTCTACGTCACCAACACCCATGCGAATCCGCCGGGGCTCGCGCAGACCCTCGAGACGTATCTCCAGCTTCGGCGGGCGCGGGTCGTGTTCTTCGACGGGATGGCGTTCCGCTCCGCGATCGACGGCCTGCAGCTGCCGAACGGCATCAACCGGAGCGCCGACGGGCGCCGTCTCTTCGTCGCGTCTTCCACGGGCCGCGCGGTGCGCGAGTACGCGCGGGACCCGGACACCGAGTCGCTCCGGTTCGTGCGGGAGATCTTCGTCGGAAGCGGCGTCGACAACATCGAGGTCGACGCCGCCGGCGACCTCTGGATCGGCGCCCATCCGAACCTGCTGGCGGTCCCGCGCCTCATGGCCGACCCGGCGGCGCGCTCCCCCTCGGAGGTGGTGCGTGTCTCGCCAGCGACGGGGGCGGTCGAAGAGATCTACCTCGACGATGGCTCGCAGATCTCGGGCTCGAGCGTCGCGGCCGTCTCCGGGGATCGGCTCCTCATCGGCCAGATCTTCGGCGACGGCATCCTCGACTGCACGATGTCGCGCTGAGCGCGGCGGCGACACCGCGCGCCCCCACGAGATCCGCGCGCGGCAGTATGCTCGTGGAGGCCCCCCGCCGGCGGCTCCGAAGGAACCTTCCGCGTAGATGCCGGACCTGACCCATCTCGACGACCTGACGGGCGTTCTCGCGCGCGCGCTCCAGGTGCTGCGCCCGACGCCGCGCAACACGCTCGACCGGCTCGGGGTCTACGAGGGTCTCGAGCCCGACGTGCTCTTCCCGGCGCCGTCCCGTGTCCCGGCGGTGGAGCGCCGTGCGCGCTGGCGGCTCGGCGGGCTTGCGAGCGAGGACCTGACCTTCCCGTCGCTCCACGATCCGCTCGAGCCTGCCTTCCGCCGCTACTACCACGCCCGGCAGAGACGCATCCATACCGTGTACGTCCGGTCCATCCGCCCCGACGCGGCAGCGCACCGGCCGCGGCTCCTCTACATCCACGGCTACATGCAGCCCGAGACCCTGATCGAGGAGTTCGCACTCCTCTCGACGCTGTCGCGGGTCCTGCAGATGGAGGTCGTCCAGATCCAGCCGCCGTATCACGGGCGGAGGAAGCCACGCTCCTCGCGCTTCGACGGCGAGCTCTACTGGACCGCGGATCTCGTGCGGAGCATCGAGTCGATCCGCCAGACGATCCTCGACGCGCGCACGCTCCTCGCCTGGATGCGGAAGGAGTCTTCGCAGCCGGTCGGCATCGTGGGGCTCTCGCTCGGCGGCGCGCTCGCGGCCGCGCTCACCTGCCTCGAGCCGGGCTTCGCGTTCTCGGCGCCGGTGATCGGCCACATGGACCTGGCCGCGCTCGTCACCGACGCCCCCGTGCTCGGCGCGATGCGCGCCGACCTCGCCCGCTTCGGCTGGAAGCCACGCGACTTCGCCGCCTTCACGAAGCGGATGGGCTGGAACGAGCTGCGGCCGGTGATCCCGAGCGATCGCATCCATCTCTTCGCCGCCAAGGACGATCACTTCTTCCGCGCGTCGGTCATGCGAGCGATGTGGCGCCGCTGGGGGAAGCCGAGGATCCGCTGGTACCCGACGAGCCACATGGGCTTCCTGCCGTACATCCCCGATGCGGCCATCCGGCTCCGCCGCTTCGTGGACGGCCTCGCGCTCGAGGGCGCGCAGCGGCTCAATGGCTCTCGCGCCATGCGTCCCAATCCGGCGTGAGCGCGGGGAGGAGCGCGCGATCGCCGATCACCTCGCCCGCGAGGACGGCGCCGCGCAGCTCCGCCCCGCTCGCGGCCTCGGCGGCGCGCAGGCCCGAGAACATCACGTTCGCGATGCCGTGGCCCGCGGGCGTGCTCGCGCCGCAGAGGAAGAGGCCCTCCACGTCGGTCGCGTAGCCCGCGCGCATCGGGCCCATCTGGTCCGTGGCGTACTCGATCCCGTACGAGGTTCCGCCCGTCGAATGGGTGAAACGCTCCTGCGTCACGGGCGTCGCCGCCTCCTTCCAGACGACGTGCCGGCGCAGGTCCGGAAGGATCCTCTCCGCCGTCTCGAGCAGCGTCTCCATGAGCTCCGCCTTGCGACGCCGGTACGCGGCCTCGCGGTGGTAGCGCCCGCCCTCGGCCGGCCCGGTCTCGACGTTCCAGAGCGCATACTGCGGCGGCACGAGCGTCATCACCTGGAGATTCGTGTGGCCTCGGGGAGCGACCTGACGGCTTCCGGGATCGCGCAGCGACGTGATCGTGATGTAGGCGAGGTTCTCTTCGGGCAGCTTCCCGCCCTCGAGCTCTTCGTAGATGCCCTCGATGTCGGTGGTGCCCCAGAGCCAGTGGTTCGTGTTCGGGAGCCCCTGCGCGACGAGGTCCACGTCGAGGCCGAGGTAGACGGCGAACAGGGGAAGCGACATGCGAAACGCGCGCACGCGCTCGACGACGCTCGCGGGGAAGTGCGCCTCGCCCACCAGCTCGAGCACCGTGCGCTTCAGGTCCGCGTTGGAGACGACGATCGGCGCATCGATCTCTTCGCCCGTCTTCTCGAGCACGACTCCGAGGGCGCGGCCCCGCTCGACGCGCACGCGCGAGACCGGCGCGCGCGTCCGCACCTCGCCGCCGTAGGCGCGGATCGCCTCGACGAGGCGGCCCGCCAGCGCCTGACCGCCGCCCTCCGGATAGAAGGCGCCGCGCATGTAGTGATCGGTGAGGCCCGCCGCGAGCGCCGTCGGCGTCTTCGAGGGGCGCACGGCGTAGTCGCCTTGCTCGCCGAGCAGCACCGCGGCCGCCGCCTGCGAGAGGCTGGACTTGGCGAACAGCGCCGTCACGGGCTGAAGGCCCCACTGCAGGAAGAGCGGCGCCTCCTGCGCCAGCCGATCGGGCGCGAGCTCGCCGCGCTGGAAGCGGCGGCCATCGTCCGCGACCTGTCGGAGCACGTCGACGACCTCGGCGAGCCGCTCGCGCTCCGCGGGAAACGCCTCGAGCAGCCGGGCCTTGTAACGATCCCAGCTCGCCGGCACGCGGAACGTGAGCTCGGGGAAATGGAGCGTAGAGTAGCCGTCGGGATCGAGCGGACGGAACACGACCCGCTCGGCGAGACCGAGGCCGTTCAGCAGGAGCGTGACGAGCCCGTCGGGTCCGCACTCTCCGATGTAGTGCAGACCGACGTCGAACTCGTACGCGAGGCCGCGGAGGTTCCTCCGGAACGCCTGCGAGTTCCCTCCCGCCACGTAGTGGGCCTCGAGCACCAGCGTGCGCTTCCCGATCGCGCACAGGTAGGCAGCGCAGGTGAGCCCGCCCAGCCCGGATCCGATCACGATCGCGTCCCAGCGCTCCCGCTCCGCCATGCGTGCGCCTCCCGCCCGTCGGCGCGCCGTGTCCGCGGATGCGGGCGCGCTCGGCGTGTGTGCGAGCCTACCGCCTCGACGCATTGGAAACCCGGGGCTCCGGAGGCGGGCTGCCCGCGTACCTCGGGCCGCAACCAGCACGCCCTCCCTGCCGAGTCCGCGGCTACCATCCGCCCGACCCGCTCGCGCGCCCCGTGCGATCGATGCCGAGGCGGCGGAGCGCTGCAAGGAGCCCGTCGTGCCGAGCATCCATGAGAACGACGCGGGCACGCACGATCAGGCCGAACGCCGGACCAAGGGCAAGCAGTGACGCTGCGCGGGCGACGAGGCCTCGCAGCGCTGGCGACGCTCGCCCTCCTCTTCTGCGCCTGCGCGACGCCGATCGGCACGCGTCTCACGAGCCCGCGCGAGGTCTACTCATTCCGGACGCGCAGCGCGCTCTCGTCCGACGAGCCGAGCGACTACACGCTGAACCTCTTGCGCCAGAGGGAGCTGCTGCTGCGCTTCCGGGAGGATGCCGCGGGCGCGACCGCGATGCTCCACGATGCGGCGCTGGCGGAGGGCTTCCCGACGCCGGAGCTCTACGCCCTGTCCGAGCTGTCGTTCCTGCTCGGCCAGGAGACCGGCGACCGCGCGCGCTTCGCGGCGTGCGCGATCTACGCCTACGCATTCCTGTTCCCCGAGGACGGTCGGCCGACGATCGGCGGCCTCGACGCGCGCGAGCGCGTCGCTGCGGAGCTCTACAACCGCGCGCTGGTGCTGGCCTTCCCGCGCACGCGCTCGGGCACCGTCGATCTCGAGGCGCCCCCGTTGCGCGAGCTGCCGTTCGGCAGCTTCGAGGTCGAGCGGGACCCGAGCTCTCTCAGGATGGGCGGCTACGAGCTCTACGATCTGCTCCCGGTGTCGGAGATCGAGATCCGTGGCCTGCAGAACCGCTACTGGCGCAGCGGCATCGGCGCGCCGCTCGCCGCGAAGGCTCGCCTGATGCCCGGCGCGGTCGAGGTGGTTCCCCTGGGCCCGCACGTGCGCGTGCCGATCACCGTGGTCGTGACGATTCCGGCGCCGATCGCGCAGCTCCGCGCGGGAGCGATCCGCGCGCGCGTCCAGGTCGTGCCGACGCTGGAGCAGCGGAGCATCGCGATCGATGGGCGCGACGTGCCGCTCGAGGCCGAGCCCAGCGCGGCACTCGCCGCCGGCCTGGTCGAGTCGGCGTTCTGGAAGCAGGAGCTCGGGGCATTCCTCGGCGACGCGATCGGGCTGCGCGGCAGCGGTCAGCTGGGGGCGCTCCGACCGTACAAGCGGGACCGCATCCCGGCGGTCTTCATCCACGGGACCGCCTCGAGCGCGCCGCGCTGGGCCGACATGGTCAACGACCTGCTGAGCGATCCGCGTCTCTCCGACCGCTACGCGTTCTGGTTCTTCAGCTACGACTCCGGGAACCCGATTCCCTACTCCGGCTACCAGCTTCGTGCCGCGCTCACCGCGGCGGTCGAGCGCGCCGACCCCAGCGGCAAGGACCCGTGCGTGCGCGACATGATCGTGCTCGGCCACAGTCAGGGCGGACTCCTCACCAAGCTCACGGCCATCGATTCGGGGAGCACGTTCTGGGACGCGGTCAGCTCCAAGCCGTTCGCGGAGGCGAAGCTACCCGCGAAGGAGAAGGACATGCTCGGGGCGATGGCGTTCGTGAAGCCGCTGCCGTTCGTCCGCACGGTCATCTTCCTGGCCACGCCGCACCGTGGAAGCTACCTGGCCGGGCCGCAGATCGTGCGCCGCCTGGCGGCCAGGCTCGTGCGTCTCCCCAGCGACGTCGTGCGCCTCGGCGTGACTGTGGCGCGGCTCCCGGGCTCGGGCGCGGGGGCGCTCGCGACGATCGAGATCCCCACCAGCATCGACAACATGTCGCCGAACCACCGCTTCATCAAGGCGCTGGCGTCCATTCCGGTCGCACCCGGCGTCGACGCGCACTCCATCATCGCGGTCGACGATCCGAGCGCGCCGCTCGCGACCGCGGGCGACGGCGTCGTGAAGTACGCGAGCGCCCACGTCGACGGTGTCGCGTCGGAGCTCGTCGTCACGAGCCCTCACTCCGGGATGCAGGCCATGCCGGCGACGATCGAGGAGGTGCGACGGATCTTCCTCGAGCACTCGGAGCGGTCGGCGTGTCCGCAGCCGGAAGCTCACTGACACTCGAGGCGTCTCCCCTCGCGGCTCGTCCCTCCGCTCCCCGTACGCTCCTTCCGCGCCTCCTGCAGCGGCGCCCACGGCGATCCGCTTGCCGCCGAGACCGGATCGATGGATGCCCGGCGAAGCCGTGCCCGCAAGGCTCCTTCGCCATCGTCGGCGCCCTCCCGCGCGTCCCCGTCGGCCCCGACGTCACGGCGTGACGCCGATCAGCTCCTCGCGCTGGCCGGTCTCTTCGTCGACCGTGAGCACCTGGCCCACTCCCGAGACGTAGAATTTGTGCTCGAGGGCCGAGGGCTCGAGGCCCGAAGTCTCCTCGGTCTCGACGGCGTTCGAGAACGAGCCGGCCGGGACGGTCACCGATTGCCCGAGCGCCACCACCTCGGCGACGTCCTCGGCGTCGCCGATGGCATACTCCTGTCGGTAGAAGTCTCCGGTCCTCGGACCCGCCTCGATGGCGATTCCGGGCAGCGCGCCGTCGACGCCCGCTCTCCAGGACCCTTCGATGCCCACGAGCACGCCGTCTTCGAGCTGCTTGGACTCCTCACCGAAGTACCAGACGTTCCCGGCGGCGTCCTGGGCATACCAGTCGATGGTGTCCTCGGTGACGTCGCCGTTCGTCCGCACCACGTCGTGCACCGCGCGGCACCGGACGCCGAGCAGCGTTCGCGTATCGGACGTGATGGTCACGTCGTCGGTCTCGACGTCGCCGCCGCCGAGGTCGGTCCGGTAGTGGAAGGTCCTGCCGACCTTGAACGCGAGCAGGGGGTTCGTGAGGTTCGGACCGAACCTCGCGGGGTCGATCTGCGGCTCGTACGGCCCGCCCCCGAGCGCATCGCAGATGTCGTTCCGCGCTGCCCGCTGATCGCTGCAATCCTGGTACGCGGACTTCAGGGCTTGGCGCGCATCCGCCTCGCAGGGGTCGGGGCCCCTGTCCTCGTCGTCGGCGTTGTCGCACTTCGCGATGGCGATCCAGTAGTCGTCGAGAGCGCCGGCGCGGCAGGAGCGGTGGGTATCCGCGGCCACCTCCGCGCAGGCGCCCTTGTCGTTGCCCTTCGCGAGGTGTTTTGCGTTCGCGGGCGTACCGAGCCCGACGCCGAAGATCACGGTGCACAGCGCCGCCGCCGATGAGGTGCGCGCGAGCTGCCTCGCCCGCGAAGTCGAATGCGGATCGGACATGGAAGGCCCTCCTCTCGCTCCAACGGGAGCGACACCCGGGTCGAGCGGAGCGTGCCGGGTGGAGGAGGCCGTTGGCCATGCAACAGGTGTGATAGGAACGCGGATACGCGCCGGCTGCGCGGGCCGGAGCGGGCGCTCGCGCACCGCGCGAAGCCCCTGGCGCCCCCGGCAAGACTCGAACTTGCGACACGCGGTTTAGAAAGGCGACGAGGCGGGTTGCGGCGCGTAATCCCGGGTTTCGTCCAGTGAATGATTCCGCGGAGTTAGCGCGCCGCGAGGTTCGCCGAGCATGGCCCGATTTCGGCGAGTTGCGCTGGGTTCGCACACAATCCGCACACACAATGAACCGTTACTGTGTCGGGTGGGCAGCCTTGCGGTCGGCTCGTCGGCGCCGGTACGCGCGGGCCGCGAGGCGGTTGCGGGCGCGGACACCGCATCGCGCGCAGAAGGTGCGCCGCCCAGCCTGGACCCGCTTCGCCAGGTGAGGCGCCTCAGCCGCCGCGACCTCAAGACGATCCTGAAGCGAGCCGAGCTCCCGGAGTCGCTGCGCTGGTACGACCTCCGCCACACGGCGCGACGCTGCTCTTGGCTGCCGGCGAGAACGTCAAGGTGGTCGCGGAGCGCCTCGGGCACGCGAAGACGAGCCTGACCCTCGATCTCTACGCGCACGTGCTGCTGGGAATGCAGGAGCGAGCGACCGAGCGCCTCGAAGCGGCCCTGTTCGGGTCCGCCAGTAGCTAGGCATCTCGAGCCGAGAG
>DATKKW010000077.1:0-26675 GCA_035542715.1 Myxococcota bacterium | reverse complement strand
CGTCGGGGTGGCTCGCGGTCGTCCCCGCCTCCGCGTAGTGGAGCATGCGCTTCGCGATCCGGACGAGCTCCGCGCGCTCCACGCGCTTCCTCCTGCGCTGCGACGCGCCGCTAGCCGAGCTGCTCGTCGGGGATGAAGCTCCCGTGGAAGCCGTAGGGCACGCGCTGCGGGAGAGGAATGCGGGCGATCGGCGGCGCCGCGAAGCGGCTCGCGTCGAGCACGACGAACTCGCTCCTGCCGGTGTTCTCGTCGTGCACGTAGGTCATGACGTAGCCCTCGTCGCTCGCCGGATCGGCGTCGCGAGCGGGCACGAACACGGGCTCGCCCGGGTTCACGCCGGCGCCGAAGGCGTGCTGCTCGGAGCGTCCGCTCCGGAGGTCGAGCTTCACGAGGCCCGCGAGCGCCGGGCTCCCGTCGGGAGCGACGCCAATCTCGACCGTGTAGCCGTAGCGGTGCTCTCGACCGACGCGCGCGTCGGCGACGCGGGGGAAGTCCATGCCCCGCTCGTCGAGCGTCTCCTCCTTCACGCCGCCCCTCGCGAGATCCAGGCGGAAGCGGTGGAGGGTGCGCCGCCCGTCGCCCGACATGTCGCCCGGCTCGCGCCAGATCTCGCTGATGCGGCAGACGTCGAGCACGACGGTGTCGCCCTCGTCGTAGGCGTTCAGGGTGTGGAAGACGTAGCAGGGCTCGATCTCGAACCAGCGCACGTCGGCGTTGCTCCCGGTGCGGGGCAGCACCCCGATCCGCGCGGGATAGTCGTCGCTCCAGCGGAACGGAATGATCCCGCGCAGCGCCGCCTCGAGGTCGAACACGACCGGCAGGTCCATGAAGACCGCGTGACGCCCGGTCACCGCGAAGTCGTGGTGCATGGTGGGCCCGTTCACCGCGATCTCCTCGCTCTGCACGAGCCGCCCGTCGGGCGTCGCGCGGTGATACACCAGGAAGGGCGGCATGAAGTGGTAGCCGAAGAAGAGGAGCTCCCCGGTGACCGGGCAGAGCTTCGGGTGGGCGGTCATCGCCGTCTGGAGCTTGCCTGCGTAGTCGTCGGGGCCTACGGTGCGGAGCTCGCGGTCGACGACGAACGGGAACGAGCCCTCCTCGAGCGCCAGGATCTTCCCGTGGTGGGCGAGCACGTGGGTGTTCGCGGCCGAGGCCAGCCGATCGATCTTGCCCTCGGGCGAGATGCGCGAGAGGCCGGGGTTCTCGTAGTAGGGCGTCCGCACGTAGCGGTTGCGGTACCAGGCCGCGCGTCCGCCTTCGAGACGCACGCCATGGAGCATTCCGTGCCCCAGGAACCAATGGGGCGACTCGCCGGCGACGGGGTTCGCGCCGTTCCGCACGTACAGGCCCGAGAGCTCGCGCGGGAGCGCGCCTTCGACGGGCAGGTCGAACGCCGTGACCTCCTCCGCGACGGGAGCGAAGTTGCCTTGCAGGTGGAACGGCTTCGGGTCGGACACGAGACCTCCTGCGCGGCTCCGGGCGGACGGCCCGGACCGGCCTCGTGAACGAGTTTAATCAGATTTATCCCGTTCAAACAAGTTGAAGCTGGTCTATGCTGGAGGCGTGGATCTCGTGACCGAGCAGAAGCTCGAGCGCCGCGAGCGCATGCTGGCCGCGGTGCGCGAGCTCGTGGCCGAGCGCGGATGGCGCGAGCTCACGGTGCGCGACCTCGCGCATCGCTGTCGCGTCTCGATCCCGACCCTGTACAACCAGTTCGGCGGCAAGGACGGCCTGCTCGCCGCCGCCGTCGAAGGTCACTTCCGGCAGCTCCTGGAGGCCGTCGCGCGCGAAGGCGGGCCCGGCGGCTGGCGTCGTCTGCTCGCGCTCGCGTCGCGCTGCGCCGAGAACATGACCCGCCAGTCCGCCTACCACCGCTCCCTGATCGAGGCCTTCGCCGTCGCGCGCGAGACCGGCCCGGTGCAGGGCCAGCTCGTGGCCGACCTGACCGCCGCCTTCGGCGCGGAGCTCGCGGCGATGCGCGAGCAGGGCGAGCTCGCCGCCTGGGTCGATCCCGCGCTGCTCGCGGGCCAGCTCACCGCGGCCTGCGTCAGCGCGTCGGTGAGCTGGGCGCGGGGCGGCCTCTCGGATGCGGGCCTGCGGCTCGCGATGACCCACGCCGCGAGCCTGCTCGTGCTGGGCGTCTCCGCGGGCGCCGCACGGCGCGGCCTCGAACGGAGCGCGCGCGCCACGCAGGCCGAGCTCGCGGCCGAAGGGCTCGCGTGGTCGAAGCGCGGTCTGCGCCGGGTCGCCGCGCGAGCGGCACGGTGAAGCTCCGCCATCCCTTCTCGCGCGCCGTCTACGAGAGCCAGGAGGACGGGCTCGTGCGCGTCGAAGAAGAAGCAGGGCGCGTCGGCTGGTTCCACCCCGACGGACGCTGGCACTCGGGCGAGCTGCGCGACGCCGATCCGCACCTCGTCGGTTGGGTCGGCGGACCACAGCTCGGCGCCCGCGCGGCGGGCCTCGCAGGGCGCCTGTCTCCAGCTCGAGCCACGGGCGCGCCGGCGCGACGCACCGCCCCTCTGACACCGCCCGACGTACCCTCGAGCGGCGCCGACCCTTCCCGGAGGACGAACATCATGGATCTCGGCTTGCGTGGACGGAAGGCGATCGTGACGGCCGCGACGCGCGGGATCGGGCTCGCGATCGCGCGCCAGCTCGCGGACGAGGGCGTCGACATCGCCCTGTGCGCGCGCGGCGCCGCGGGCCTCGAGTCCGCCCGCAAGGATCTCGAGGGCCGCAGCGTCCGCGTCGTGACCCGGGCGCTCGACGTGGGCGACGGCGAAGCCCTCCGCGGGTTCGTGCGCGAGGCCGCCGAGTCGCTCGGCGGCCTCGACGTGCTCGTGTGCAACGCGAGCGGCGGGGCCGGGATGGGCGAGAAGGCCTGGCAGGCGAACTTCGACGTCGACCTCCTGCACTCCGCGCGCGCCGTCGAGGCGGCCCTGCCCTTCCTCGCCCGGTCGGACGCCGCGAGCGTCGTCTTCATCGGGAGCACGGCGGCCCTCGAGTACCTCGGCGTCCCCCAGCCCTACAACGCGATGAAGGCGGCGCTCGTCGCCCACGCGAGCGACCTCTCGCAGGCGCTGGCTCCGAAGGGCATCCGAGTCAACGTGGTGTCGCCGGGCCCGATCTACTTCGACGGCGGCAACTGGGAGATGCTCAAGAAGGCGATGCCCGCGATCTACGAGCGCGCCCTCGCGCAGTGCGCGCTCGGTCGGATGGGGACGCCCGAGGAGGTGGCCCGCAGCGTCGTGTTCCTCGCGAGCGCCGCGGCGAGCTACGTGACCGGCGCGAACCTCGTCGTCGACGGCGGCTTCACCAAGCGCGTCGCGTACTAGGGCCGTCGCGATCGCACAGGGAGGAGCGCAGGTGTCCGAAGCCACGTCGCCGACGACGGAGGCGCGATCCCCCGGCCTCTCCTACCAGCGGCTGCTCGACACCGACACGCGTCGGGTCCCGAACGTGCTGCGCTGGCAGGGACGCCAGGACCTCGCGGTCGTGCAGGTCCCGATCGAGCGCTACACGACGCGGGCCTTCCACGATCTCGAGGTCGAGCGGCTGTGGCGCAAGGTCTGGCAGATGGCGTGCCGGGAGGAGGAGATCCCCGAGGTCGGCGACCACGTCGTCTACGAGATCGCCGAGGACTCGCTGATCGTGATGCGCACCGCGCCCGGAGAGATCCGCGCCTACCACAACGTGTGTCTCCATCGCGGGCGCCTGCTGCGGGAGTGCGACGGGCGGGCGGACGAGCTTCGCTGCCCGTTTCACGGCTGGACCTGGGCCCTCGACGGAACGCTGAAGCGGATCCCCGCGCAGTGGGACTTCCCGCACGTCGCGCGCGAGCGCTTCCGCTTGCCCGAGGCGAAGGTCGGCACCTGGGGCGGCTTCGTGTTCGTGAACCTCGACCCGGCGTGTGCGCCGCTCGTCGACCATCTCGGCGAGCTCTCGCGCCACTTCGAGCCGTGGCCCCTGGAGCAGCGCTACAAGGAGGCCCACGTCGCGAAGGCGTTGCCCTGCAATTGGAAGGTCGCGCAGGAGGCCTTCATGGAGGCCTACCACGTCGGCGCGACCCATCCGCAGCTCCTTCCGGGGATCGGCGACGTGAACTCGCAGTACGACGTCTGGGGCAACTTCTCGCGCGCGATCACGGCCAACATGACGCCGAGCCCGCTCCTCTCCTTCGAGCCGAGCGAGCAGGAGATGCTCGACTCGATGCTCTCGCGGAGCCTCGACGAGGAGCCGGCGATGCGCGTGCCCGACGGCACGACCGCGCGCCAGATGCTCGCCATGGCCGCGCGCATGCAGCTCCAAGCCAGCGTCCCGAGCGTGAACGACGTCTCGGACGCGGAGCTCGCCGACTCCTTCTACTACACGGTCTTCCCGAACTTCCATCCGTGGGGAGCCTACAACCGCATCGTCTACCGCTTCCGTCCCGATCGGAGCGATCCCGACCGCTGCCTCATGGAGGTGATGTACCTGGCTCCCTTCCGCGGCCGCCGGCCGAAGCCCGCGACCGTGCACTGGCTCGGCGAGGACGAGGACTGGACGCAGGCCCCCGAGCTCGGCTTCCTCGCGCGCGTATTCAACCAGGACACCTTCAACCTCGGGAAGGTGCAGCGAGGCCTGCACGCCGCGCGACACCGCCACGTCACGTTTGCGCGCTACCAGGAGACGAAGATCCGCCACTTCCACACGCTGCTCGAGCGCCGGCTCGAGGGCTGAGCTCAGCGCTCCCGCGCCGCCGCCCAGGCGAGGCCGCGGCGAAGCAGCTCGTAGAACACCGGCTTCTCCCAGGCACAGCGCTCGACGCGCGGGTAGACGTCCATGATCGGACGCATGTCGTAGCGGCCGCGGCAGTGGCCGAGCGTGTTGTAGAGGACCTCTCCGCGTCCCACACGGCGGAGATAGAGCACGGGGCGGGGCGCGGCGTCGGGCCAGTCGGCCTCGACGAAGCCCGGCGCCCTTCCCGTGAAGCGCGCCTCGAGCAGGAGCTCCCGCTCGCCGTGGAGCTCGCAGAGGTAGAGCTCGTCCTCGACCTCGAAGTCCTCGATGCCCGCCACGAGCGGGTGGCCGGGCTGCGACACCCGCACGTGGAACGGACCGACGGGCGGGTGGGCGATGAACTGGCTGCCCACGGTCTGCATCAGGAGCGGATGCGTGCGCGGCGCGCGGACGCCCTGCTGCGTGAGCTCCATCACCGAGTTCGTGCCGTGGAGGGCGAGCCAGCGCCCGCCCGCCGACACGAAATCGGCGAGGGCCTGCTGCTCGCCCTCGGACGCCTTGACGTCGCAGGTGTAGGTCACGAGGAAGTCTGCGTCGCGGATCGCCTCGAGATCGGCGTAGTCCTCGGCGACGCGCGTCCGCACCTCGGGATTCTCGGCGAGGAGCTTCAGCAGCTCGAGGCGCGCGAAGTCGAAGTCGTGGAAGCGGCCGCCGCAGACGAGGAGCGCGCGCAGCGGTCCCGTGCTCACGCCGGGCGCCGATCGAACTCGAGATGGAGCTCCGCGAGTCCGCGCAGGAGCATGCTCGGCTTGTGCAGCGGCGCGGGCCGTCCCGCCGCGAGGCGGAAGCCGTCGAGGCGCGCGAGCAGCGCCCGGAAGGCGACCGCCATCTCCTTTCGCGCGAGCATCGCGCCGAGGCAGAAGTGGATGCCGTGACCGAAGGCGAGGTGCTCGCTGGCGTTCGCGCGGCGCACGTCGAAGCGGTCCGCGCCCTCGAACCGCGACTCGTCCCGGTTCGCCGAGGCGAAGCGCAGGAGCGCCATCGAGCCCGCCGGGATCGCGACGCCGCCGAGGACGGTGTCGCGCGTCGCCTTGCGCCACATGCTCGTCGTCGGCGTCGCGAACCGCAGCACCTCCTCCACGAGGTTCGGCACGAGGGCGGGCTCCTCGCGCACGAGCGCGAGCTGCTCGGGGTTCTGCACGAGGAGCAGGAGCCCCTCGGCGATCGCCGCGGCCGTGGTCTCGTTCCCGGCGACGAGGAGCTGCTGCAGGATCGAGAGCATCTCCGCGACGTCGAGCGGCCGCTCGCCCTCGAGCCGCGCGCGCACGAGATCCGACAGGATGTCCTCGCGCGGCGCCTGTCTCGCCGCCTCGATGCGCTGGGCGAAGTACTGCTGGAACTCGAAGATGCGGCGCGCGGCCTCCTTCGCGTCCTCGCCGAACGCCATGCCCGAGAGCTGCGCCGTGAAGCCGTCGGTCCAGCGCTTGAGGCGCGGAAGGTCCGCGTGGGGCACGCCGAGCTGGTCCGCGATCACCGTGAGCGGCAGGAGCACCGAGAACTGCGAGAGCACCTCGAACCGGCCGTCGTCGGCGAACGCGTCGATCAGCTCGCCGGCGAGCTTCGTGATCCCCGGCTCGAGCCCATCGACACGCCGCGGCGTGAAGGCCTTGTTCACGAGACCGCGGAAGCGCTTGTGCTCGGGCGGATCGGCCGTGAGCATCGTGTCGACGGGCGGGTAGGACTTCTCGCGCATCGCCTCGAGCTCGGGATCGCCCGCGAGCGCGGCCAGGGCGCCGGCTCCCATGGCGGGCGCGAAGCGGTTCGAGAAGGTCTCGAAGTCGCGCAGCGCCTCGAGCACGAGGTCGTAGCTCGCGACGTGGAAGATCCCCAGGAAGGGATCGCGGAAGACCGGCGCCTCGGCACGGAGCTGCGCGTAGTAGCGCCAGGGCGACTCGAGGACGGCGGGATCGAAGGGGTGGGTCTTCGAGAGGTCGAGGCTCACGGCGTCGAGCATACCCGCGGACCTTGAACGCGTTCAAGTCATTTGATGAGCTTCAACGCCTGGCGCCGGGTCGCGGTCGAAGCGGTGCTTGAGCCGCAGGAAGGGCCTCTCCACCACGGCCCGCGAGAGCGCGGCCAGGCCGATGGCGGCGATCCACTGGAGCCAGCGCGGCTGCGTCCCGAGCGCCGCGAACACGATCACGTGGAGCAGGTAGAGCCCGTACGAGATCTTGCCCAGCCAGACGAGGGGCGGAGACGAGAGCACCCATTCGAAGCTCGGCATGCGCACGGCGCCGAGGACGACCGCGGTAGAGGCGAGCGCGATCACGCTGAACAGGACGGGCGTCGCGATCTGCGCGACGAGCGAGATCGCTCCGAGGGCGAGCGCGCCGGTAACGGCGGAGATCCGGATCGTTCGCGTGGCCCAGGGACGGGTCGGAGGACCGAGGGCGAGCCATCCGGCGGCGAGGCAGCCCATGGCGAGGGCGTCCATGCGCATGTCCGGCGCGAAGTAGACGCGCAGCCAGAGATCGGGGTCGCCCGCATGGGCGGCCTCGTACTGGAAGCGCAGGATCGGGGGCACGACGCAGAGCGGCGCCGCATACGCCGCGCATGCCCCAACGTGCGACACCGACCAGGATCAGCGGCCAGACCAGGTAGAACTGCTCCTCCATCCCGAGGGACCACGTGTGCGAGAGGACGCCGATCGGATAGACGTGGCCGTATCCGATCAGGAGGTTGCTCACGTAGAGGAGCGCCGCGGCGGCCCACGTCTCGGGAAGCGCGAGCCCGACGGCGATCGATGCGACCTTGGCGAGCACCACCGCGACCAGGAGCGCCGGGGCGAGGCGCAGGATCCGTCGCGCCCAGAAGCCCGCGAGGTGGACGTCCCCGTGCTTCTTCCACTCCTCGACCAGGAGCGAGGTGATGAGGAAGCCGCTCAGCGCGAAGAAGAGGTCGACGCCCACGAAGCCGCCGCGCAAGAGCCGGCTGTGGTAGGCGAGGACGCCGAGGATGGCGACGCCGCGCAGGCCGTCCAACGCGCGCAGGTAGACCAAGCGCCTCCCAGCGATCGGGCAAACCCCGTGGCCCGGCATTCTGTCACGTTCGTGGCGCGCCGGCCGCTTCGCCGACGCCTCGGAGCCTCAGGCGTGCGCGCCCGGATCGGTCGCGAGCCGGCCCCGGAGCTGGCCGCGCCCGCCGTGGCGCCCGCGGCCGTGCGCTCCGGGAGCAGCGATCGAACGTCTTGGAGGGCGCCCCCAAACCGGCCGTTGCGCCTATCCTCGGGCTCCGAGGCGCCTGCGGTCGTCCGCGCGGGCCGGGGAGATTGCGTCTGGAGTCGTCGGATCGGGAGGAGACCGCAACGCGGGGCGCGCTCGAGGAGGCCCTGCGCGGGGAGCGCGCGCGGGCCCGGGAGCTCGAGCTGCGCGCCTCCCTGCTCGGCGACGCGCTCGAGCACATGGCGGCCGGTGTCATCGTCTACGACGCATCCTTGCGTCTGCTCGCCTGGAACCGCCGCTTCTTCGACGTCCTCGGATTCGAGGCCACGCTCGCGGCGCCCGGCGTCCCGATCGAGCGCTTCTTCCGCATCGCGGCGGAGCGCGGCGAGTACGGAACGGGCGACGTCGAGGAGCAGGTGCGCGCTCGCCTCGCGCTCGCCGCGCAGGCCGAGGTCGACTTCGAGCACGTCCGGCCCGACGGGACCATCCTCCGAATCCACGGAACGCCGATTCCCGGCGGCGGCCGCGTGCGCTTCTTCACGGACGTCACCGCGTTGCGTCGCGCCGAGGAGGCGCGCGAGCGCGAAGCCCTGATCTTCCAGCAGATGTTCGACGCGGTGGTGGTGACGGATCTCGCGGGCCAGATCGTGGACTGGAACCCGGCAGCCGAGCAGATGTTCGGCTGGACGCGTGAGGAGGCCCTCGGACGGCCGGCGAACTTCCTGCACCCCGAGCCCTCGCCGGAGCTCGACGCCCAGATCGCGCGCGTCCTCGCTCGCGGTGAGAGCTACCTGCTCGAGCTGCCCTTCCGGCGACGCGACGGATCGCGCGGCGTGTCCGAGGTCGTGTTCGCTCCGCTCCGGAGCCGCGGGGGCGGGAGGAGCTTCGCCGCCCTCGCCGTGTGCCGTGACGTCACGCGGCGAAAGCAGGTGGAGCTCGAGCTCGCCCACGCCCAGCGTGTCGAGGCGATCGGGCGGCTCACGGGCGGCATCGCGCACGACTTCAACAATCTCCTGACGGTGATCGTGGGCGGGGCAGAGCTCCTCGCGCAGGGCGACGAGGAGCCCGCGGCCGCGGCGGAGATCGCGCGGGAGATCCTGGCGGTGGCGCGTACCGCTGCGAGCCTCACCCAGCGGCTCCTCGCCTTCTCGCGCAAGCAGGCCCTCGATCCCCGACCGATCGCGCTCGAGAGCCTGCTCGCCGATCTCGCCGCACTGCTCTCGCGCACGCTGGGAGAGACGATCACGCTCGAGCTTCGGATCGCGAAAGGCCTGCCCCTCCTCTTCGCGGACGCAGCGCAGCTCGAGAGCGCGCTCGTGAACCTCGCGGTGAACGCCCGCGACGCCATGCCCCGCGGCGGCCGGCTCGAGATCGCCGCGCGGAGTGTCGAGGCGTCGCGGGACGATGCCGCCGCGGGCTGGTCGCTCGGCGCCGGCGCCTACGTCGAGATCGCCGTCACGGACGAAGGGATCGGCATGGCTGCGGAGGTGCTGCGGCACGCGATCGACCCGTTCTTCACCACGAAGGCGCGCGGCAAGGGCACGGGCCTCGGTCTCTCGCAGGTCTACGGCTTCGCGCGCCAATCCGGCGGAGACCTCCTGATCGAGAGCGAGCCCGGCCGCGGCACCACCGTCCGAATCCGCCTCCCGGTCGCGAAGCAGCCGGCCATCCCGCGCCCGGCGCCGTCCCTCCCTGCGACGCGGGTCGGTGACGAGACGATCCTCGTGGTCGAAGACGCCGCCCCGCTCCGTCGCTACGTCGCGCGCGCGCTGCGGGCGCTCGGCTACAAGGTCCTCGAGGCGGCCAACGGGCCGTCGGCGCTGCTCGTGATCGACAGCCCCGAGCCCGTCGATCTCCTGCTCACCGACATCGTCATGCCCGGCGGCCTGCTCGGCCTCGAGCTCGCCGCCGAGGCGCGCAAGCGTCGCCCCGGACTTCGCATCCTCTGCATGACGGGCCACGCCGACGAGCTCGCGGACGGCCGTGACGCGTCGTCGCCGCCCCTCCTTGCAAAGCCCTTCGGACGCGATGCGCTCGCGAACGCCGTGCGACGCGCCCTCGGAGAGGCGCCGGCGGGATCATGAGGCGCGCGCATTCTCGCGACGCGGTCCTCGACGAGGCGAGCCTGCGCCCGCTCGGACGAGCCGGATGCTGAAGAACGCGCTCCTCGTCGCGCTCGCTTCCGCGGCCCACGGACGGGCCGCAGCGGGGGAGCCCCCATGACGTCACCCCTTCCGCTGATCGTCCTCCTGATCTTCGCCGGCGGCGCCGTCGCGCTGCAGGGCAGCGCGAACTCGGCGCTGGCCGCGCGCACCTCCCTTCCGAATGCGCTCGTCCTGAACACGCTCGTCGTCCTGGCGGGCACGATCCTCTACGCGGCGTGGAAGAGCCTGGGGCCGCTCGCGACGGGACCGAGTCTCTTCTCTCGCGAGGGGGTCGCGCCATCCGGCACTCCCTGGAGCTGCTACCTCGGCGGCCTCTGCGGATTCACCGTGATCGCCGTTTCCGCCTACGCTTTCCCCAGGCTCGGCGTGGGAGTCTCCGTCGGGCTCCTCGTGCTGGGGCAGGGGCTCGCTGCCCTGGCGCTGGATCACTTCGGGGCACTCGGCCTCCCGGTGACGCCTTTCAGCGCGACTCGGCTGCTCGGTGTCGTCCTCCTGGCGGCGGGTGTGTTGCTCGTGCGTCGCTAGCGGCGGCCGACTGCGGCCGAGACGACGCTCGAGACACCGTCCGTGGCCGCCGATCGGGGCCGTCTCCGACCGCGATGCTCGGGACGCGCCACGGGCCGGCGTCGGCGGCAGCTATTCGGCGACCTGGTGGTCCGCGGTGCGAGGGGTCTCGCGCAGAGGCATGCCCGAGAGGTAGAGGCGCTGGCGCCGCCGCGCGCCCTCGACGAAGCGCGCGTCGCCCCGAGCCTCGGCGATCTCGATCGCCCGCGACAGGGTCCGCGCAGCGTCGTCCATGCGCCCCTCCTCTGCATAGGCCGCGGCGAGGGTGTCGAGCACGCCGGGCTCCTCCCCACCGCCGCGCCGCATCAGCTCCTCGGCGAGCGATACCGCCCGCCGGCCGTCCCGGCGGGCGGCGTCCGGGTCCGTCGCGAGGAGCCACGCGAGGTTGTTCATCGCGACGACGTTGTCCGGCACGGCCTCCACCGAGTGGGACCAGAGCGCGTAGCTATCGCGCCAGTGGGAAGTCTGCCGGGCCGCGACCAGGGCGTACGCGAGCACCACGCACGCGCCGGCGACGGCCAGTCGACGCCGTGCCCGACGCGACGGGCCGGCCAGCTCCACGGCACCAAAGACCACGAGCAGGAAGACACCGATCTGTGGAAGGTAGGTGTACCGGTCGGCACGCGCCTGGCTGCCGACCTGCACGAGGCCGATCACCGGCACGAGCATCCCGAGGTACCAGAGCCACCCCACCGCGAGGTGCGGGCGGAGACGGATCCGCCAGAGGGCGAAGGCCGATGCGGCGAGGAGGACGAGGGTCGAGAGAGCCACCTCTGCGCCGGAGATGCCGCCCCGCCGGTAGGGATAGGGAATGGCCAGCGCCGAGGGCCACGCCGTCTTTCCGAGATACACGACGTAGGAGACGAGCGCGTTCGAGACACGCGCGTCGAACGGAAGGAGCTCCGCGCGGGTGATCGCCCCCTGCTGTGCGACGAGCGTCATGGCGCTCGACGCCAGCACGAGGGCGACGAGCGGGAGCTTCTCGAGCACCGCCGTCCGGAGGGTCGCCACCCGCACGGGGGGCGCACGGATCCGCCTGCCGGTCGCCGGGGCCAGTCCCTGGATGCGGCCCAGAGGCCAGAAGTCGAGCAGGAGGAGGAGCAGGGGCACCGTCACGAGCATCGGCTTCGAGAGCAGGCCGAGCGCGAGCGCGAGCACCACCCACCCGTACCGCTGGATCGAGAGCGGACCGGTGACGAAGTGCGCGTACGCCGCCAGCGTGAGGAGGAAGAAGAAGCCGCAGAGCAGGTCCTTGCGCTCGGCCACCCACGCCACCGACTCGATGCGCAACGGGTGGACCGCGAACAGCGCGGCCACGAAGGCGCTCGCTCCGAGCATCCCGGTCATCCTGCGCAGCACGAGGAACAGCAGCGCAGCGTTCGCCCCATGGAGGAGCACATTCACCGCGTGGTGTCCGGCGGGGTCGAGCCCGAACAGTGAGCAGTCGAGCATGTGCGAGACCCACGTCAGCGGGTGCCAGTTGCGCGCGTGGATCCCGCCGAAGGCCCAGCCCACGCCCTCCCAGGTGAGGCCGCGCGCGACGACGGGATTGTCGTAGACGTAGACGGGGTCGTCGAAATCGACGAAGTCGTGCCCCGCGCTCCGACCGAAGACTGCGAGCGTGAGCAGCACCAGCAGCGCGCATACCGCTGCGCGGTTCCGCAGGTCGTCGCGCGGGGTCGGTGCCGTGGCATGGCGGCGTTCCGCCTTTTCGTCGGGGGCTCGCCTCCGCGCCATGGGTCTCCGTCTCGACGAAGGGTCAGCCGGGCGGACGAGCTCCGCTGGACTGCCGATCGTCGCTCGCCGGGCCACGCCTCCGCGAAGCACGTCGGCCCCAGGCGAGGGGGGCCAACGCGCTCGCGAGCAGCGCGAGCGAGCTCGGCTCGGGCACGAACGTGAGCGAGCCGAAGAGCCCGTGATCCTCGATCGCGTCGGGTCCCGCAATGCCCGCCGTGAAGAAGAGCGCGCTCGTGTCGCCGTTGTTGGCGGTGCCGCCGCCGAACTCGAGGCCCCAGAGGCCGTCGATCTGGATCGGATCGCCGTTCGAGTCCTGCATGGTTCCGATCGGCGCTCCGGTCAGGGGGTCGTACGCGTGGATCTTGCCGTCGCCGAAGTTGCCCACGAGGAGCGCGTTCGAGAGCTCGCCGAAGTTGGCCGGCGCGAGCGCGAGCCCCCATGGCGAGTTCAGGTCTCCGCCGCTCACGAGCCGTCGCTGCAGGCTGCCCGCGGTGTCGAACACGTCGACGAAGCCGTGGCCCGCGCCGGGCGCGTCGTCCTTGCCCGTCGCGTCCTGGAGCGCGTAGGTGACGTAGAGCGAGCCGCCGAGGTTCCGGACGTTGAACGGCGCGTAGCCCGAAGGCAGGGTCGGATCGGTGAAGCTTCCCGGGAGGCTGGTCTGGCCGAAGGAGGAATCGAACACGTCGATCGTGCCCGCGTGGAAGTTCGCGGCGTAGAGGAACGAGCCGCTCCCGGACACGGAGATCGCGAGACCCTTGTAGACCGCGTCCGAGGCAGAGAGGTCGATCTTGCGGATCGCGCTCGTACCGCTGCTCCAGCCGGAGACCGTCCCGTCCTCGGTCGCGAACAGGAATCGCGCCGGGGCTCCAGGGTTGAGCTCGAAGCTCGTCCCGCCGTTGAACACCACGCCGGTCGGAGCGGAGGGTGGCTGCGCGCCGGCGGCCGGCGGCACGCTCACGACGAGCGCATTCGGCGTTCCATCCGCGGCGTAGAGCGTCGAGACCCCGGTCCCGTTGTCGGCGACCCAGAACGGGCTCGAAGGCGAACGCGCGAGGCCCCAGGGGTTCCGCAGGTTCGCGTCCTGATGGGCGGCCCCGGTCAGGTCGGAGACGAGATCGGTCTGCACGTAGAGCGCCCGAGCCGGCAGGGACAGCAGCAGGACGACGAAAGGAGCAGCGGACCGGATGCGCACGAGGCCTCCCTCTCCGACCCGATCGCAGGTCGGCTCGACTGGGTAGTGGCTCCAAGGGGGCGCGACGTGGCGGAGACCGCGGCCGAAGGGGGCACTCCTCGCCGCGGCCCATCATGACGAGGATGCTGGCGGATCGCGCTCGATCTTGATTTCCCTCAAGTCGGCTTTCGGAATTCCGAAGAGGAAACCGAGGTCGACGTGAGGAATCGCGAAGCTGCATCCACCGAGCCTGGAGACCCGCGCGCCTGGACCGAGGGCCTCGGCGACGAGGACCTGATGTTCGTGAAGCGCTTCGTGCTGGCGTCGGGGTCGCTCAAGGACCTCGCCCGCGAGTACGGCATCAGCTACCCGACGGTGCGGCTGCGGCTCGATCGGCTGATCCAGAAGGTCCGCGTGCTCGACGAGCACCAGACGGCCAGCCCCTTCGAGCGCCTCTTGCGCGGGCTCTGCGCAGACGGCCGCCTCGACCTCGAGACCCTGAAGCTCCTGCTCGTCGCGCACGAGCAGGCATCTGGAGGCCGGCCATGACCGCCCTGCTCCGTTCCCGCGCCCGCGCGCTCGCCCTCGCGACGCTCCTGCTGGCACCCGTCCGTGCCCGCGCCGAGCTCCCGACCGCTCCCGTGGAGGTGCGGGGCCCCGCGACGCAGCTCGTCGGCGTGCTCGAGGCGCCGGCCGTGACGGGCGACCAGTATGCGATCCGCGGCAACGTCGCCTACGAAGGCGTCGAGGGCGTGGGATACATCGAGATGTGGAGCGTGTTCCCGGACGGGGGCCGCTACTTCTCGCGCACGCTCGGCGAGAGCGGGCCGATGGGGAAGCTCCATGGCACCTCCGCCGTGCGCCCCTTCGTGCTGCCCTTCCTCCTGACTCCCGAGGCGGCGCGGCCCGTGCGCCTCGAGGTGAACGTCGTGCTGCCGGCGGGCGGACACGTGACGCTCTCGGATCTCGCCTTCGCCTCCGGTCCTTCCGCCATGGCGACGCCCGGTGCCTGGTGGTCGGGCCCGAGCAGCGGGCTGCTGGGCGGCATGCTCGGGGGCGGCGTCGGCGTGCTCGGCGCCGTGATCGGGACGCTGTGCTCGATGGGGCGCGCCCGCCGCTTCGTGATGGTGGGCCTGCTCGCCATCGGCGCGAAGGGTCTCCTCCTCCTCGGCGCGGGCGGACTCGCCCTCGCGCTCGGTCAGCCCTACGAGGTCTGGTATCCGCTGCTGCTGATGGGGGTGCTCGCCCCGGCGCTCGGCTTCGGGCTGCTCCCCACCGCGCGCCGCCGCTACGAGGCGCTCGAGCTCCGTCGCATGCAGGCCATGGACGTCCCGTAGCGGGCCGGGCGAACCCCGCTGGCCTCGCTGGGACGCACGCCCGCTCGTCCTCCGATGGGAGAGGCTCCGTGGCGAACTGCCGCCCCTTGTCGCAGGCTGGGATCCGCGACGGAGATCTGCCCCGCGCCGGCGCCCGAAGGGAATCGAAATGGCCCGACTGCGCTACGGGCGTGAAGAGCTGCTCCGCAGCCACGACTACGCCCGCCCGCAGATCGAGGCGGGCCACCGGCTGCACGGCGGCTTCGACGCGAGCGGGCGCTACGTCCCGCCGCGCGCGCTGGTCCGCGAGCCCGCGCTCGACGCCTGGACCGAGGCCCTGCGCGCGCGCGGCGGCGACCTCCTCGCCGCGGACTCTTCGCTGCTCGCCGGGGTGCGCTACCCGTCCGACGCACAGCAGAAGCTCCTGATCCGCGAGGGGCTGGGCCAGACCTTCTGGAACTCGCTCACCATCATCGGCCTGATCGAGGCGCGCGGCCGGGTGCTGGCCGACATGGTGTTCCCCGAGCTCGAGGACGCCGTCGTGCAGGACGTGTCGGAGATGGCCGTCGGCCACCTGAACCGGGGCCTGCTGCGCGCGCACGGGCTCGACGAGGGCGGCGAGCCCGAGAAGGGCATCGGCGGCCACGACGTCATGTGGTTCGCGCTGCGCGACCTGGCCTTCGGAAGGACCGACTTCCCGGTGCCGCGCGTTCCCGAGAACATCGCGCGCCCGGACGCGAACGTGCCGGCCTTCCCCGACCTGCCGATCCAGTACGAGCGGCTGGTCTACTTCCTGCTGAACCTCCTGATGATCGAGCTCCGCGCCGAGCGCGGGTTCTCGTCGACCGAGCGCCTGCTGCGCGATCCCGAGCTGTTCCGCACACGGCGCGCCGAGGCGGAGCACGCCGCCGAGATCGTGAACCGGATCCGGGCCGACGAGGCCGTCCACGTGCACTCGCTGCGGCTGTACCTCGGCGAGCTGCGCGCCCTCGACTTCAAGACCCGAGACGGGAGCACGCGGCCGGGCCGCGAGATCGTCGACACGCTCTGGGAGGGCATCGTGAAGTGGGCGACGGTCGAGCAGCCGCCGCTCGCCGCCGCGCAGCAGAAGGAGCTCCTCCTGGAGCGCATCGCGGCGCACCCCGAGGCCGAGCGTGTGCGGCGCGAGTTTCTCGCGCTCGAGGAGCGCTAGCTCGGCGCCGGCCCTCGCCGCGGATCGTGTCGCGCAGCGTGCGGGCGACGCAGAGCGGTGCCGCGCCCGCGCCGTCGAAGAGCGCGCCGCGAGCGCCCTTCGCGGCGGCCGCTCACACGCGCCGAGCCCGTTCTTCTCCCGACCCCGCAGTGCCGTCCCGGAGCAGGCGCCGCGCGTGGAGCAGCGACGGCACGTTCGCCCGCCACTCCGGCAGGATGGTCGTGATCGCGATCTCCTCGAGCTCCGCGAGGACGAGGACGCAGGCGGCGACACGGAAGGGAAGCGCCGGCCCGCCCGCGAAGAGCACGAGGGCGCTCGTGCCGACCACCACCGCCGAGAGCTTCGCCCCGTAGGTGTGGTACGCGGTGAGACGGCCGTACTTCAGGTAGCCGAGCGCGATCGGGAACACGTATGCCGCGACGACCGCCGCCACGTACACGCTCTCGCGGCGGATCAGGTCGGGCCAGAGCCACCAGGCGCAGATCGGCACGGTGGTGTAGGTCGCGAGGTCGCCGTAGCTGTCGAGCAGCGTTCCGAGATGCGTCGCTTGATGGAAGCGCCGCGCGAACCATCCGTCGGTCAGGTCGGAGAGGAGCGAGACCGAGAGCACGACCAGGAAGGCGGTCGGCCGGCCCGTCCACGCGAGCCAGAGCAGCACCGGCGCGAGGACGAGCCGCAGCGCGGAGAGGGCGTTCGGGATCGTGAGGAGGGGCTCTCGGCGGGGCTCGGTCATCGGAGCATCCGGAGCTTGCGGCCGTGGACGAAGACGGTCACGCGGCCCCCTCTCGGCGCACCGGAGCCTACCACGCTCGAGCGGGCGCACGGTCCGGGACGTTGATTGTTTGTCTTCTTGATGATAAACGGTCGACGTGGCCCGCCCCAGCCTCGCCGCGAAGCGACGCCAGCAGATCCTCGACGCCCTCGAGCGTTGCCTGGCGCGCCACGGCCTCGAGGGAACGTCGCTCGCGTCCGTCGCCGCCGAGGCCGGCGTGGCCCGACCGGTGATCCGCCACTACTTCGGCAATCGCGACGCGCTCCTGGCCGCGGCCGTCCGGCGCGCCCTCGCGGCCTATCGGCTCGACCTCGAGGCGGCCCTGCGAGACCTTCCTCGCGAGCGGCGCCTCGGCGGGTTCCTCGACTACCTGTTCCTCGGGCGCTTCGTCGGCAACGCCGATCGCGATCGCCTGTTTCGCGCGCTCTTCGCCGCTGCCGACGACGACGCCTCGCAGCGCCTCCTGCGCGAGAGCTACCGGGGCTTCGAGGACGTGTGCTTCGCGGCGCTTCGGGCCGCGGCGCCGCGCGCGCGCGCCGCCGCGGTCCGCGGCGCCGCCTACGCGGTCGCCTGCCTGGCGGAGCAGAACGCCGACTTCCTGGCGATCGGCTTTCCACGCTCCCGCGCACGCGCCGCGCGACGCGCGGCGGAGACGATCGTGCGCAGCCTCGAGGAGGGAGACCATGTCTGAGCGTCCCGCGGCGACCTGGTCGCGTCGGCAGTTCCTCGCCGGCTCGGTGCTGGGCCTCGGCGCCGGCGTGGCGGCCACCGCGCTCGGCGGCCGCTGGCTCGAGGATCCGGCCCGGCCGCCCTCCCTCTACGAGTACTTCGTCGACAGCTACTGGTTCGAGACGTCGGGGCTGCGCGACGATCCGCTGCGTCCTCCGCTGCGCGGCGCCGCGAAGGCCGACGTCGCGGTGATCGGCGGCGGCTTCACCGGCCTCGCGACGGCGATCGCGATCGCACGCCGGCAGCCGGGCCGGCGCGTCGTCGTGCTCGAGGGAGCGCGCTGCGGCTACGGCGCGAGCGGGCGGAACGGCGGCTTCGCGGACATCACGTACATGGGATTCCCGCAGTTCGCCGCCTCGCATCCGCCGGAGGTCTCCCGCGGCGTCTACGACGCGATCGGCACCGGGCTCGAGGCGATCCAGCGCCTCGTCGCCGAGCACGGCGTCGACTGCGATCTCGAGCGCAGCGGCAGCCTGCGCATGGCGTACTCCGACCACCAGATCGAGGGGCTCGAGCGCGCCCACGAGATCCTCGTGGCCATGGGCGTGCCCGCTCGCCTCCTGGGCGCATCCGAGCTGCGCTCGCTCGTGAAGACGGAGCGCTTCCGCGCTGCCCTGACCCTGCCCGACACCGCGATCCTGAATCCCGGGAAGCTCGCCCGCGGCATGGCGCGGGTCGCCGAGTCCCTGGGCGTCGTCGTCCACGAGGGCACCCGTGTCGTGTCCATCGAGCCCGGCCGCACGATCCACGTCACCACCGAGCTCGGCCGCGTCGAGGCCGCCCAGGCCGTGCTGGCCACCAACGGCTACACGCCGCAGCTCGGCATCCTCCGCGCGCGCCTGCTGCCGCTCTGCAACTACGTCGTCGCCACGGAGCCCCTCTCGCGGCAGCAGTGGCAGGCGATCGGCTGGTCGGGACGCCAGGCGCTCTCGGACGCGCGCGTCCTCTTCATGTACCTGCGGCCGACGGCGGACGGGCGCATCGTCGCCGGCGGCGAGACGGCGCCCTACTACGGCGGCCTCCCGAGCAGCGTCAACAACGCTCCGGCCATCGACAAGCTGAAGCGGAGCCTCGTCGAGACCTTCCCTGCCCTCGAAGGCATCCGCTTCAGCAACGCCTGGGGTGGCACGATGGCGTTCACGCGCGACTACACGCCGCGCATCGGACGCCTGGGCGACGCGCCGAACCTCTTCTGCGGTCTCGGCTACTGCGGCGAGGGCGTGGTGATGAGCCAGCTCGCGGGGCGCATCCTCGCGGCGCTCGTGGCCGGCGAAGGCGGCGAGTACGCCGCGCTGCCCTTCGTCGGCGGCACGCCGCCCTGGCTCGGCTTCGAGCCGTTCCGCACGCTCGGCGTGAAGGCGACCGAGCGCGCGCTGCGCACGCTCGCTGGGGAGCCGTGAGCGTGGCGCTGGGACCGATCTCGAAATGCCCCGCCTTCGGCGAGCTGACGATCGCGCCGCCCGACACGAATTCCAGGTCGACCGCGAGCAGCAGCCAGTCCTTCGCACTCGGCCGGGGCATCGTGTCATGGCTCGGGCACAGCGCCTACGATGGCGTCTGCTTGGGCGCCGCGGGCGCGCCGGCACCGAACGTATCTGCCACGACGGTGCGGGCGCGCTCCGCGCTCACGCCATTCGCGATCTGACACGGAGTCGTCTCCTGCAGCACGCGCTCCGGGTCGCCCCACGAGCGATACTTCTTGAACTTGTCCTCGAACTCGATGCCCATCGCGCGAGCGAACACCGTGAGGTAGTGCTCGACGAGCACGCCATCGCCCTCGAGCCCGCAGATCTCCCGCTGACAGCCGTGGTACATCGTGGCCAGCGTCGTGGCACCGCGCTCGCGGCCCCGCGCCATCTCGTCGCGGAGGAGGCGGCTCCAGGTCTCCATCCCGAGCTGCTGCTGCACGGCCGGGGCGCAAGAGCGTCCGAGGCGGAGGTCGGGCTCGATGTGGACGTAGCGCAGGCCCGGCACTGCGCGCAGCAGCGTGCGCGCAGCTTCGGCCTCGCGCTGGCGCGCCTCGCCGGCGCAGTGAGCGTGCAGCGCCACCGCGCACTCGACGGCAGTCGTGAAGCGGACTCGCTCCAGCTGCGAGACGAGAAACTCGGTCGTGTGCCGCACACGGAACGGAAACTCGAAGTGGCGAACCTCGTCGTAGTAGTAGATGCACGACGGGCACCACATGACGACCTCTTCGGGCTGGTAGCGCTGGAAGAGCTCGATGGTGCGGCGACCCATGGCCGATCCCGCATCGGCGTCGCCCTGCTGATGGTGCTGGATCCCGCAGCAGTACGTCGGGCCGCCGACCGCGACGTAGTCGAGGCCGAGCCGGTCGAAGACCGCGGTCACGGTCTGGATCAGGTGCGAGGTGCGCAGCACGTTGCAGCCGAGGTAGAGGATGACGGCGTGGCGCGGAGCGTCGCGGGGCGGAGCAGAGAGCCGCCAGGTACGCTCCGCGGGCTGCGTCGTCAGATCGTGCAGCGTGCGGATCTCGCCGAAGTAGCGTTTGTAGTCGTACGCCATGTCGCGCCCCGCGCCGGAACGCGATCCTACCACGGCCTTCGCGCGGCGGGGCGCACGTGCACGGGGCGGCTCGCCCCGGACCGACCCCGCGCGCCCCCGCGCAGGCGCAGCGGAGTTCGAGGTTGCAACCCACGTGGCTCGGTGTCATGAGTGGCGGAGGGCGCGCCGGTCGCAGCTGGAGGCGGCCCTCCCGCGGTCGGAACGCTCTCTGCGGATCCGACGGACGTCAGGAGCCGAATCCCCATGGACGCAGGGACCTCGATGCCGCGACGCCCTGTCACCGCCGTCGTCCTCTCGGGCGGCGGCGCCCGCGGCGCCTATCAGGTGGGCGTGCTGCAAGGCCTCCACGAGCTCGGTCTGCTCGGGCGCGAGCAGCCCGTCGACATCCTCGTGGGCGCGAGCGCCGGCTCCCTCAATGCCGGCGCCCTCGCCGCCGCCGTCGATGCGCCGGCGGAAGGCCTCGCGCGGCTCGAGGCCCTCTGGACGAGCCTCGAGCCGAGCCAGGTCTTCCGCACGGACCTGCGCTCCCTCGGCGGGATCGGCATGAAGTGGGTGCGCGATCTCTCGTTCGGCGGGCTCCTGCGCCGTGTCGCGCCGAAGGCGCTGCTCGACAGCGGGCCCCTGCGAGCGTTGCTGCTCGAGCGTCTCGCCTTCGACCGGATCCGCGCGAACGTGGACGCCGGCCGCCTGCGCGCGCTCGCGGTGCCGGCCACGAACCTGCACACCGGCGACGGAGTCGTCTTCGTCGACTGCCCGGAGTCGACGCGCCTCTGGCAGCGCGGGCGCTGGAGCGTCGAGCGCACGCGCATCGGCGTGGATCATCTCATGGCCTCGAGCGCGATCCCGATCTTCTTCCCGTCCGTCGAGATCGAGGGCCGGCACCTCGGCGACGGATCGATCCGCAACACTGCGCCGCTCTCGCCCGCGATCCATCTCGGCGCGGATCGCATCCTCGCGGTCGGCGTGCGCCAGGGCGGGCGCTCGCCGCAGAAGGCAGGCGCGCGCCGGCGCGCGGCGCCCACGATCGCGGAGATCGCCGGCGCGCTCCTCGATGCCGTGATGCTCGATGCGATCGAGGTGGACGTCGAGCACAGCGGGCGCGTGAACCAGAGCCTGATCGCCGCGCCGACGCCCGAGGCCGAGACCCCGTTCCGCTGGATCGACGTGCTCTGGATCTCGCCGTCGCGCTCGTTCCGGGAAATCGCCGCCTCGCTCGCGCACCTCATCCCGCCGATCGTGCGCTATCTGATGCGCGGGCTCGGTCCGGACGACGCGACGACGGAGCTCGCGAGCTATCTGCTCTTCGACGGCGAGTTCTGCAGACGGCTGGTGGAGACGGGACGCGCGGACGTCGCCGCGCGCAGCGCGGAGATCGAAGCCTTCCTGCGCGCGCCCGCCCGCGGCCAGGCGGATCGCCCGGTCTGAGCTCGCTCGGCCCGTCTGCGGCGACGCCCCAGCGCGAAGCTCGGCGCCGCCTCGCGATTTTCGGCCCGATCTTCCAGCCCCGGGATACACTCCATGAGCATCCACGCTCCTGGTGTCGTGAACTTCCGCCAGTTGCTCCCGATCTCTCGCGCGACGGTGTGGAGCAAGGCGTGCAGCCGTGCGCGCCCTCGCGACGCGCGGCGCGGTGGGGGCGTCGGCGATGGAGCGACCAGAATCCCCCAACCGCAGGCAGGGAGTCGGAGATGACCACGAAGGCGCAATGGACGTGGCTTGTCTACATGGCCGGCGACAACAATCTCGAAGGCGCCGGGCGCGACGACCTGGACGAGATGAAGCGGGTGGGCTCGACCGCGGACGTGAACGTCGTCGTCCAATTCGACACCGAAGAGCAAGTCACGACACGCTATCGAGTCGGCAGGTCCAAGCTGCAGACCGTGAAGAAGATGCGCGGCGTGGACGCTGGCGACCCCAAGGTGCTGACGGACTTTCTCAAGTGGGGAATCCAGCAGTACCCGGCCACCCACTACCTGGTCGACGTGTGGAACCACGGCGGCGGGTGGGAGAACCTGCCGTCGGACTTCGACTACGACTCGATCCGGGTCGCGAGGCCGCGCCGGGCGGCCAAGCTGGGCCGCCTGAAGCGCTCGCTCTTCCGAACCACGGTGCGGAAGATCCATCGCCGCACGCCCGCGGAGCGGGCCATCGCGGTCGACTGTGGATCTCACGACTATCTCGACAACCTGGAGCTCCGGCTGGCGCTGGCGCGAGCGCTGCCGCGGGGACGCAAGTTCGACGTGTTCGCCTGCGACGCCTGCTTGATGAACATGTTCGAGATCGCCTACGAGATGAAGGACACGGCGCGCCTCATGGTGGGCTCCGAGGAGACGGAGCCCGGCGCTGGATGGCCGTACGCGGCGATCCTCAAGCGGCTCGTCGCCAAGCCGGCGATGCCGCCGGCGGATCTCGGCAAGCTGATCGTCGAGGAATATGGAAAGTACTTCAAGAAGAGCAGGGAGAACGCGACGCAGTCGGCGCTGGATCTCGGCCAGATCGGGGAGCTGGGCGCAGCGATCGATCGGCTCGCCGATGCGCTCCTCGAGGACCTGAGCGCCGTCGCGGGCGCGGTGAGCCTTGCGCGGGACCGGGCCCAACGCTTCGAGACGCCGGAGTACGTCGATCTCGGTGATCTCATGCGTCAGCTCTCGACGCGGCTTCCGCCGCATTCGCCGGTGACGGGTGCCGCGGCGAGCGTGCTGAAGGCGCTGGGCCAGGGCGATGGCTCCGGCATCGTGCTCGGGAACGTCACGTGCGGGTCGAGGGTGGCGCGAGCGTCCGGAGTCTCGATCTACTTCCCGCACCCGGAGGACTACTCGCCCGACTACCGGAGCCTCGCCTTCAGCAAGGAAGGACGTTGGAACGCGTTCCTCGAGGCGTTGTTCCAGGCCTGAGGCGCGCACGAGACCGGGCCGACCGAGCCGGCTGCATCGCAGTATGAACCGCTTCACACTTCCGTGCGCCGCGGCGTAGTAGGCTGCTTCCGTGCGAGGGCGAGGCGCCCATCCGGTCCATGAGCGAGGGGCGTGATGCAGATCCTCCGGCGAGGCGGCGAGGGAGACGAGGTGCGCCGCTGGCAGACGTTTCTCGTCGGCCAGGAGCTGCTGGCGGGCCCCATCGATGGAATCTTCGGGCCGCACACGGAGCGCGCCACGCGCGCCTTCCAGAAGGGCGCGAAGCTCGAGGTGGACGGCACGGTCGGGCCGCTCACTCTCGCTGCGGCGCTGCAGCGGGGCTTCGATCCCGGGTTCGACGACCCCCATGGCGGCACGTCGGGCGTCGAGTGGCCACCCCGTCCGATCTTCGCGGCGCTCGTCTCGAACGCCGAGCGCGAGCAGCTCTTCGGCCGCTTCCAGTACGAGCGCGCGAGGCCCGGGAGCGACGACATCCGGATGCTCGACGACTGGCAGGAGCGGAACCTCGTACGCGTCACGCTTCCGCAGCTCGAGAAGGTGCAGGGATCGCCTTCGAGCGGCCGAGTGTGGCTTCACAAGAAGGTCGTCGAGCAGACCCGCGCCCTGTTCGACGCCTGGGACCGCGAAGGGCTCGTGCGGCTGCTCCTCACGTGGGACGGCAGCTTCGCTCCGCGCTTCGTGCGCGGAAGCACCGTCACGCTCTCGAATCACGCGTGGGGCACGGCGTTCGACGTGAACTACGAGTGGAACAGGCTGGGCGCGCTGCCCGCGCTGCGCAGCCGCAAGGGCTCGCTGCGCGAGCTCGTGCCCCTGGCCAACCAGTACGGCTTCTATTGGGGCGGCCACTTCCAGGGTCGTGCGGACGGCATGCACTTCGAAGTGGCGCGAGTCCTCGGCTGAGGAGGGCGACGACGGTGGAATGGGTCAAGATCGTCTACCCGAGGCTGCGCGACGTCTTCGTCGACGAGCGCCGCTCGGGTCGAACGAACGTGGTGTTGCTGGTGGCGAAGGGAACCCATCGATTCCACCTGGGCGTGCCGCAAGACTATGCACCGGCACGACGCGACGTGAAGGTGACCGGAACCTCGCCGCTCGCGCCGCGAGAGATCGAGTTCGATCCGGCATGATCGGACGCGCGTTCCGAGCGCTCGCCGGGTCGCTCGCCCTCGGCTCGATCGCCGCCTGCGCTCACTACCCCGTGAACCCGCCGCTCGAGCCGCCCTTCGACGCGCATTCCGGGTATCGCTTCGAAGCGCTCTCGGCGGACACGCCGGACCCCGACCGGAACTTCGTGATCGTGACGCTCTCGGGCGGCGGCACGCGCGCCGCCGCATTCGCCTACGGCGTGCTCGAGACCCTGAGCGAGACGGAGATCGGCGGCGGTCGCCGCTTGCTCGACGAAGTGGACGTCATCTCCTCGGTCTCCGGCGGGAGCTTTGCGGCTGCCTACTACGGGCTCTACGGGCAGGAAGCGTTCTTCCGGGACTTCCCCGACGCGGTGCTCCATCGTCCGATCGAGCGGGATCTGGCGCTCCGGGTCGCGGCACCGTGGAACTGGGTGCGCCTGCTCTCGCCCTGGTACTCGCGCAGCGATCTCGCGGACGCCTACTACGACGAGCACATCTTCGGCCGTCGCACGTTCGCCGACCTTCCGCGCAAGCGACCCTTCATCGTGCTCGAGGCCACGGATCTCTCCCTGGGCGCCCGGTTCCCGTTCACCCAGGAGCACTTCGACCGGCTCTGCTCGAATCTCGACGGGGTCACGGTCTCGCGAGGCGTCACCGCTTCGTCGGCGTTTCCGCTGGCCTTCACCCCGCTCACCCTCGACAACCGTCCGAAGGCAAGCTGTGGCTACACCGCTCCGGCCTGGGTGGAGCTGGCCGAGCAAGACTTCGAAGACGCGCCGGAGCGTTGGTCGCTCGCCCGCACGTGGCGCGACTACGAAGACGCTGGGCGTCGGCCCTTCGTCCACCTCTCGGACGGAGGGATCGCCGACAACATCGGCCTGCGCATCGTCGGAAGCTCGATCGACGGAGGAGATTCGCTCGGCATCTTCGCGGGGGCGAACGCACGGGCGATCCAACGGCTCGTGGTCATCGTGGTCGACGCGAAGCCGCGTAGCGACCCCGAGGCCGACCTCTCGCCGCGCCCGCCGGGCCTCGTCGACGTGTTGAACGCCGCCGCCACGAAGCCGATGGAGAACTACTCCGCCGACACCGTCGAGCGCGTGCGGCTCCTGTTCGACGAGTGGGACCGCGCGGCCAGCGACTTCGATGCGATGCGCGCCCGTTGCGATGCGATGGTCGCGCCTTCCGCACGCGAGCGGTGCCGGCGTGCGATGCACGTCACCGATGCCGATCGGCCGCCCCATCCAGAGCTCACCCTGATCCACGTCCGCTTCGAGGCCATTCCCGACGCGGACGCCCGCAGGCGCCTCGAGGGAGTTCCCACGAGCCTCGAGCTCCCGCGCGAGCAGGTCGACGAGCTCGTGAAGTGGGCCCACCAGCTGCTGGAGTCCTCTCCCGAGTATCGCGCTCTCGTGGAAGCGATGAAGCGGGACTCGTCGCCTGCGGAATCACCGTAGTCCGGCCACGGCCGGCGGAGGAGGTCTGCGCACCACGTTCCGACCTGGCGGAGTCCTCGACGAACGGCGCCCGGGGTCCTCGGACTCCCGGCTCCTGGGAGGTCCATCATGATCGAGTTCGACCAGCTCCTCTCCCGCGCGCTCGACCGCCTGTCTCAGCAGCAGACGGCGCTTCGGTTGGATGATTCGCAGATGGGCGAGCTGCTACGCGCGCTGCGCGGGGCCCAGTTCCCGGCGCTGCTCGCGGTGCTCGGCGCGAAGTCGTTCAAGCCGCCGACGGGAGGCGACCTGGGGCAGACCCTGCTCCACGAGGCCGCAGGCGAGATCGCGTCGCGGCCGGAGCTCGCGAGTCAGGGCGTGACGGCCGACGACGTCGAGCGCGCCCTTTCCGCCATCTTCCTGCACGGCGCACGGCCGGACTCGGTGCTGCGGGACGACCGCTTGCGCACGGCGATCCTGAATGCGGCGCTCCGCGAGCTCGCGAAGCGAACCCGCGTGCCCGTGACTCCCGACCAGGCCGAGAGCGCCCTCAAGCTGCTCGCGACCGGGGAGTTCTTCGGCGACCTCGCCTCGACCCTGGCGGCGGTCGCCTTCGCGGTGCGCGAGCTCCCGATCGACCTCACGCACGACGTACCGCACCTGCCCATCGAGATCGCCCGGCTCGCGCTGGCGCTGGGCGCGGATCTGGTCGCTACGCCGGCTGCGATCCCGATGGTGATGCACGACTTGCTCTCCGACGGCAAGCTCGACCACCCGCCGGGCGTGCTGACTCACACCATGAGGTGTCTGCTCGGCTTCGCCACGCTCGGCACCACCTCGCGCATGGTCGCCACCCTGCTTGCGCCCGAGAACCAGAGCGTGCGGCTCGCGATCGTCATCTTCGCGCGAACACACGGCATCCCGCTGGAAGAGACGGACCTCGACACGCTGCGCGACTCGGTCTTCGCGTCGGACGCGCCGGATCTGGGCCCGGTGCTGGTGTCGGCGCTCACGCGCTATCTGGACGCACGGGGGCTTCCTGCGGTGCTCGAGACCCTTCGCAGCGCCGCCGTTCACGGCTAGAGCGC
>DATKKW010000076.1:0-62907 GCA_035542715.1 Myxococcota bacterium | reverse complement strand
GTCCTGCTGCATCGGATGTGGACGACGGGCGAGGGCTACGTGCCGGTGGGCTACACGCGACGCGCGCCCGGGAGGCGGCATAGCACGAGGTCGCAGCACGACGTTCGATCGGACCACCCCGTCCGGGCGACTGCGCTGCATGCGCCAGACCCTGCGCCTCGGCGCGAAGGTCGACAACAAGATCGCAGCGCTCGACGGGACGGACCTCAGCGTGCACCGGCCTCGACGAACGAGGCCCTCGAGAGTGCGGATGGAAGCCCGGTCGATCGATCGATACGCGCTGCTGCCACGGCGCGCGGAAACGGCGGCCGCGCCGCGGGCGTGTCGTGGTACTTTCGCGGGCGGCCGGCAGCTGAACGCCGGTCCGTTGGGCCGCAGGACGCTGGCCGACTTACGAATACGCGCCATTTGGAACCGCCCCTCGCGAAACTCGATCCGACCCGAGCGCCTCTTCGCTGGCTGCTTCGGTTCCCCACCTTGCTCTACCGAGCGAACGTCGGTTGGCTGCTCGGGCGGCGGTTCGTGCAGCTGACCGTTCGAGGCCGGCGCTCCGGTCTTTCCCGGCAAGTGGTCCTCGAGGTCATCGGCGGCAGCCTCTCAGCCGGCGAGCTGTTGGTCGCGTCGGCGTGGGGTCGGAAGGCGCAGTGGTTCCGCAATGTCATGGCGCATCCCCAGGTCGAGGTTCGCGCGGGACGGTCCTCGTTCGCGGGGGAGGTCTTCCTTCTCAGCGAGTCGGCGGGCGCAGAAGCGCTTCGTCAGTACGCGCGAATCCACCCGTACGCGTACAACTGGTTCATCGGTCCTCTGGTCCTGGGCCAGCGGCCCGCAGGCACGCCGGGAGAGTTCACCGCGCTTGCGAGGATCCTTCCCATCCTCGCAGTTCGCGCTGCGGCCCAACACGCCGCTGCACCTGACGGCCGCGCGCTTCAGCCGCGCGATCGGCCGTGCCCTGATCCATCGTGGTAGCATCACGCGCGGCCGCAGATGAGCGGCCATCCGTTGGGCGGCAGGGGGAACTGGTCGTGATCAAGCTTTATCATGCGCCGCTAAGTCGCTCGGTGCGAGTTCTCTGGCTCCTCGAAGAGTTGGGGCTTCCCTACGAGCTGCACGCCGCGCCCCTCGAGCCACCGGCGCCCAAGCCGTTCGCTCAGAAGACTCCATCGGGGAAGGTGCCCACCATCGAGGATGATGGCGTTACGATCTTCGAATCTGGTGCCATCGTCGAGTACATCCTTGAGAAGTACGGCAACAAGGGCCTCGCCCCGGCGGTTGGCTCTCCGCTCCGCGGCTCCTTTCTCCAGTGGGTGCACTTCGCGGACGCGACAGCGTTCACCGGTCTTGGGAACATTGCCTGGCACACACGCTTCAAGGAGGACGCCGAGAGCGTTACCGATGCCTTGGCCGACTATCGAGGGTGGGCTGAAGCGGCGCTGGACGCCCTGGAACGGAACCTTCGGGGCAAGGACTTTCTCCTCGGCGCAGAGTTCTCCGCAGCCGACGTCATGGTCGGCTACACGGTCCTCGTGGCGAAGGCGCTCGGCTTGGTCGGAGAACGCCATCCAGGAGTGGACGCCTATCTTGCCCGGCTCACCGAACGCCCGGCCCTGCGAAGAGCTCTCCAGGCATGAGCCGGAAGTTCCGCGCCTGCCGCCCAACAAGGTATCTGGACTCCTCCCTCAAGCGGATTCTGCTCACGACGGTTGCGACGCAGTAGGTCCGACTGCAGTCGTATCTCCGGCATCTGGTGTGGAGCGCGGTGCGCTCGGGGCCATGATGAAAAGCCGCGTGCGGGGAGCCAATCACTGACACCGGCCTCGGTGGGCCAAGCTTGTGGTCGGCATCGCCCCGCGCCGGTCGGGACCGGTGCGCCGTCACCGTCGTGTGCTCGGAGCAGTCAGGTCGGTGGATGGGTCATGCGGCTCCCTTCGCGAGCGGATCGCCGAAGGCCTGGTCGCGTGGCGAGACGGCCCAGACGATCCGGGTGAGCTCGTTCGCGAGCGCGACGGTGGCCTTGTCGTGGCCACGCGCGGGCCCGACCTCCGCGCGCTTGGCAGTTGACGCCGGGGCAGCCGCCGGTCGACACTCGGCGGTACACGGGCGGCCGCAGCTCGGCACCGATCCGTTGGGCGGCCAGAGGAACCGGCGCAGTGGACGCGAGTGGCCTTCTCGAAGCGATTCGGCGCGGCGATTCCGACGCCGTGCGCTCGGCGCTACGGGACGATCCTGCGCTTGCCCTCGCCCGAGATCAGAGTGGGGTTTCGGCCATCTGCCTCGCGGTCTATCTCGGGCGCGACGACATCGCGAGGGAGCTGGCACGCACGCGCGACGATCTCGACGTATTCGAGGCCAGCACACTCGGCGAAGTCGGTCGCGTCCGTGAGCTAGTCGCATCGAGTCCTGAGTTGGCCAACGCATGCTCTCCCGATGGCTTCCACCCGCTCGGCTATGCGTGCTTCTTCGGACGGGAGCCCCTCGTCGAGCTCTTGCTCGATGCCAATGCGGACCTGGAAGCACCGGCACGCAATGCGATGCAGGTGAGGCCGCTCCACAGCGCGGTGGCGCATTCGGACCCGACGATCGCGCTGTCCCTGGCGGCGCGCCTGCTCGAAGCCGGCGCCTCACCGAACGTCACTCAGCAGAACGGGTTCACCCCTCTTCACGAGGCCGCCCTTCGCGGTCATGCCGAGTTGGTCCGGCTGCTCCTGCGGAATCATGCGGACCCCTCGGCACGCAACTCCGAGGGTTGCACGCCCGCCGATCTTGCGCGCCAGCATGGCCACGCCGAGGTCCTCGAGGTGCTCGAGCTGGCCGTCTGACAAGGCTTGCGGCTGACACCAGCCAGCTGTGCGCTTGCGTGTCCGGTGGCGCTGGCTGGCGCAGCTGGAGTCGCGGCTGCCGCCTGACGAGCAAGCGGTGACCCGAGCGTGTGAGCGGTCTCGCGAGGGACCGAGGACGCTGCAACTGGGCATCGATCCGTTGGGCAGCGCCGAGCGCCACGGCGCGCGGAGGGAGCGGCCGCGGTACGGCCGCGTCCCGAGACAGAACCGGCGGTCGCACCGCGGGCGTCGCGTGAAAGGGTGCGGACGGCTGGAACGCCGCTCGTTGGGCAGCGCCTGGAGAGCAGGATGGAATCGGACCGCGCGAGCTGGACGGCCCTCGGTGCAGCGTCGAATCGCGCCATGCACCTCTTCGTGGACGATCCGCCGCCGATCTTGCGCGATGAGTGGGCGCTCCGCGGCCTCGCCGTCATCCGGAACCGGTACGCGGAGGACCGGCTTCGCAGGGCGATCGCGCGTGGGGTACGCCAGTATGTGCTGCTGGGCGCCGGGCTCGATTCCTTCGCACATCGGGAGCCGGCCCTCGCCGGCCAGGTTGCGGTCTTCGAGGTCGACCATCCCTTTGGCCAGAGAGCCAAGCAGGAAATGCTCTCCGACCTTCGCGCACCGTCCGCGCCGTCTCTCGTCTACGTGCCGGTCGACTTCGAGACCGAGAGCCTGGCAGACAGGCTCGGGCGGGCCGGCTTCCGCCGAGACCTGCCAGCGTTCTTCTCCTGGCTCGGGGTCACGATCTACCTCAGTGGCGCAGCCATCTTCTCGACGCTGGAGTTCGTCCGACGGTGCGCATGGGGCACGGAGATCGTGTTCGAGTACTCGTTGCCCCTCGAGATCCTCCCGAGAGAGGAGCAACAGCTCCTTCGAGCGTCGATCGCGCGGTGCGAAGCGCGGGGCGAGCGGTTCGAGAGCTACTTCGAGCCACACACGAGGGCGGCCCGTCTCCAGGCGCTGGGCTTCACCGAGGTGGTCGACTTCGGGCCCAAGGAGGCTCGCGAAGCCTATCTTGCGGGGCGTTCGGATTCGCTCTGGTTCTCTGAGCTCTCTCACTTGATGCGCGCATCGGTCGGGATGCCGGCCTGCGGCCCGGAGTCCTAGGGCTCGAAGGCGAAGATCTTCTTCCAGTCGCTCTTCATGCGGATGACGACCCAGCCCTTGCTCTTCGCCTCGTCGAGCAGCGACGCGGAGAACGTTCCGAACTTCGTGTCGGGCAGTCCGCTGGCGGGTCCGTAGGCGTACTCGCGCGCGGCGTCGTCGTGCTGCACGAGCATCATGAGCCGCGTGCCGCCGCCCGCACCCGTCCACTCCAGCATCTGGCGGTCTCCGTCGGAGTTGCCGAACGCCGCGACGGGGCGCCGGCCGATGAACTCGTGGATGCCGACGGGCTTGCCGGCCTTGTCGTCGATGAAGTCGATCGCGGGCAGGCGCATCAGCACCGGCACGCCGTCCCTCATCTCGTACCGGGTCTTGATGGAGGAGCCGATCACCTGCTCGGGCGGAACCCCGTACGCCGCCTCGGTGATCGGCCGCATGAACTCGATGCCGCCGCCGGACACGATGTAGGTCTTGAAGCCGTTCGCGCGCAAGAACGCGAGCAGCTCGACCATGGGCTGATAGGTGAGCTCGGTGTAGGGACGCTCGAAGCGGGGGTCGCGTGCCTTCGCGAACCAGTCCGTCACGATCGTCTCGAATTCGGCCGTGCTCATGCCGGCGTGGGTGGCCATCACCAGCTCGAGCAGCCCCTTCTCGCCCGCCGCGGCCAGCGCCTTCAGGTCGTTGTCGAGCACCGCCTTGAACGGCTGCTTGGTCTTCCACTCCGGATGCTTCGGCGCGAGCGCCTTGACCCGCTCGAGCGCGAACGCGAGCTGGGTGTACATCGGATGCTCCACCCAGAGCGTGCCGTCGTTGTCGAACGTCGCGATGCGCTCCGCGGGCGGCACGAAGCCGGGACTCGCCTCGTCGGTGGCCTTGCTCACGAACGCGACGATGGCCTGCTTGGTCGGGCCATCGTTCCAGGAGGCGAGCGGATCGACCTGTGCGAGCGCCGTCGGTGCGTGGGCGAAGCCGAGAGCTGCCGTCACAGCGAAGGCCAGGGCGCGCAGATACGATCTCATCGCGTCTCCTCTGCGTTCGACGAGGTGGTGCTTCGCGGTTTCGGAGGAGTCTCGGGGGAGCCTACCCGATCGCGGCGGAATTTCGGCGTTGGCGGACGCCAGTGGCCTCCTCTTGGAACTTCGTGAGAGAATCGCCGCGGGCCGAGCGTGGTAGTCTCGGTGGCGACGATGCCTCGCAGCCGATCCGCGTGTCCGTTGGGCGGGCCGGCGAAACCGCACGCCCGAGAGGACCCCCGATTGAGCTCGATCGAGTTCAAGCAGCGGATGGAGAGCGAGTATCGGGATGGCACTGCGCCTTGGGAAACGGGGCAGCCGTGCTCGGAGATCCAACGGCGTCTGGCGGCAGGGGATCTCCCGACAAGTGGAGCTGCCCTCGACCTTGGCTGTGGGAGTGGCGTCCAGACTCTTTTGCTGGCGGCGCACGGGCTCGAGGTGGTCGGCGTGGATCTCTCCACGACCGCGATCGAGAATGCCCAGCGACGCGCGTCCACTCACCCGGCCGGCCGACGCGTTCGCTTCATCGCCGGAGACGTGACCGAGGTTCGCGGGATCGGGGAGCCCTTCGATGTGCTCGTCGACCGCGGTTGCTATCACCTGGCACGCCGGGATCACCTCGACGCATTCCTGGACGCGCTGAGCAGGCACTCTCGCTCGGGGAGTCTTCTCTTGCTCATGGCGTTCAGTGCCGCCGAGCAGCCCGAGTTTCCCGTCCCCGTCGTGACCGAGGACGAGCTCCGCAACGAGCTCGGTAGCCTGTTCGAGATCACGGACCTTCGAACCTGTCGTCTCGACAAGCCCAGGGGATTCGAGCGAGAGCCGCTCTTCTGGTCGGTCCTGCTGAGGCGGCCCTGAGCCATCGCAGCTGCGCCGCCCAACACGCCGCCGTACCTGAGGCCGCGGTCTTCACGAGGGTGGGCGGCCGCGCTCGACACGCGGCGTGGTAGATTCACGCGCGACCCCAGGTGAGCGGCAATCCGTCGGTCAGCCGTCGAGAGGACCAGGTTTGCAGGGCGAGGGACCTCTTCTCACGATCGCGGAGATCTCCGTCTCCCTGGCCGGGTTCTCCAGCGTGGTCATCGCTCTTCGCGGCTCCGGCCCCGACGCATGGTCGCCTCAGGATCGCTTCGGCCTCGGCAACGTTCTCGGCGCCAGCGTCGGAACGCTCGTCGGGTCGCTTCTTCCCTTCCCGCTGGCGTACCTGGGTTGGTCGAGCGGGACGGTCTGGCGGGTGGTCGACGCGATCCTCGGCCTCGTCATCCTCGGAGCCGTCGGGTTTCTCGCCTTCTCCGCGGCGAAGGGCTCGGTGTCACCCCGCACACCGCGACTGTTCTGGCTGTTCGCCGGCTCCGGCTTTCTCGTTGCGGGGCTGTTGCTGGCCTCTGCCGGTGGCCTCATCTTCGCAAGGGGACCGTCGCTGCTCCTGTTCGGTCTCATCTGGGCTCTCGTCGCCGCGTTCGCTCAGCTGGCGACGTTCGTGCTCGCCACATGGTCCGGCAGCTCGTAGGCGCGCGGCCGCAAGTGGGCAGCCCTCTGTTCGGCGGGACGAGCGTGACGCTTTCCGGAAGCTGCCTTTGCGGAGCCGTTCGGTATGAGCTGACCGAGCGCCCGGTGTGGTCGCACAACTGTCACTGTTCTCGATGCCGCAAGGCGACCGGGTCCGCCTTCGCATCGAACCTCTTCTTCAAGCTCGGCGCGCTCCGATATTCGCGTGGCGAGCAGCATCTGCGGTCGTTCAAGCCTGCCGACGCGGAACGCTTCACCCACGTGTTCTGCGGCGAGTGTGGTTCCACGTTGCCGTTTCGGAACGAAGCGCGTGGCCTCGTGGGGGTTCCCATGGGAAGCCTCGACGGCGATCCCTCCTTTCCGCCCCGAGCTCACATCTTCGTCGATTCGAAGGCGCCGTGGTTCACGATCTCGGACGATCTCCCTAAGCATTCGGGTGCGCTCGGCGCGCCGCTGCCACCGCGCGAGTAGGCTCGCTCGCCGCCCAACGAAGCACTGCAGCCGACGACGAACCGATGGCCACGATCGGTGCAGGGTGGCATTCTGGCGGCGGTGGCTCAGCCCAGGCGCTGGTCGTGAGCGCCGTGCGGTGCAGTGGAGCGCCGCCCTGAGGGCCCTCACCACCCACCCGAGGAGGCCGCGATGAGCAGCACGAAGGAGAGCAACGAGAGCGCGCCGCCGGTCTCGAGCGTCGGGCTCGACATGAAGCTCGAGGTGGTCGTCATCCCCGTCTCGGATGTCGACCGGGCGAAGGAGTTCTACGGGAGGCTCGGGTGGCGGCTCGACGCCGACTTCGCGACCGGTGACGACTTCCGCGTGATCCAGTTCACGCCGCCTGGCTCCGGATGCTCGGTCATCTTCGGCAACAACGTCACCGCGGCGGCACCGGGCTCCGCCCAGGGCCTGTACCTGATCGTCTCCGACATCGGCGCGGCCCGCGACGAGCTGCTCCGTCGCGGCGTGAAGATCAGCGATGTGTTCCACGACGCCGGCGGCGTGCACGCGGGCACGGACGAGCCCTACTTGTTCGGGCGGCTCCGGGTCGGCGGTCCGGATCCCGAGCATCGCAGCTACCGCTCGTTCGCCACGTTCAGCGATCCGGACGGCAACGGCTGGCTGTTCCAGGAGATCACCACGCGACTCCCCGGTCGGATCGACCGCGGGGAGACGTCCTTCGCGTCCGCGAGCGATCTGGCGAGTGCGTTTCGCCGTGCTTCCGCCGCGCACGGGCGGCACGAGGAGCGGACGGGGAAGCCCGATCCGAACTGGCCCGATTGGTATGCCGAGTACATGGTGCGGGAGCAGGCCGGGGAGGAGCTGCCGTCGTGAGCCGTCACCACGACGTCATCGTTCGCTGTTCGAGTCGTCCCATCGCCCGCCGCGGGTGACCAGCCGCGGTCCCGCAAGGCGCGACCGTCGCGTCGGAAGCCAGCCTCTTCGCGGTGTTCCGCTCCACGAGCGAGGCGGTCGATCGTCGCGACGTAGGGCGCTACCAGACCGAGCAGACGGCGCTGTGGCTGGAGCGCACGCTCGTCTTTCGCGAGAGCTGCATGGCGCGCCGTCGCGACGTGCGCTTCGTCGACCTCGAGTACCGCGGGCTCAACGCGGATCCGATCGGCGCCCTGCGCCGCATCTACGACGCGGCCGAGCTCGAGCTCGCCCCCGACGTCGTCGACTCCTTCGAGCGACACCGCGCCTCGAGCTTCAGCCGGCCTGCCTTCGTGATCGAGGGCCAGGCTCGGACAGGCACACGGGAGGTCGAGACGAGATGAAGAGCCCTCGGCACGGGGACATCTCCTGGCTGCGTCCGGAGCTGGTGGCAGATCCGAGCGCTCTCCAACGTGGAGCTCGTCCACTTCGCGAATCTCAAGCGCGAAATGGAGGGCGGGATAAGCACGGAGACGTGCTGGAACGCGCCGTCGGGCCTTCAGCTGACTCGAGGACAGCCCGAGCGCTTCGAGTATTCCGGACCGGAAGGCGTCGAGCGCGCTGGCCGCGATGAAGAAGGGGCTCGCGCCAGAGGCGACGGCCCTGCGCGATGGCCGATGGCAGACGGTGCAGGCTTCGACGCTCGTTCCCGGCGACGTCGTGAAGATCCGCCTCGGCGTGATCGTGCCCGCCGATCTCCGGCTCGTGAAGGGCGACTTCGCGTCGATCGACCAGGCCGCGCTCACAGGCGCTCATCCGACACGTCCGCCACAGCTACCGCCCTCATCTCGCGGTGCTGGTCGAGGACGCCTCGGGGCCGTGGCGACCGGTCCCGGCCGTCCCGGGCGCGCAGAGCGAGCCGGGCCTCCTCGTGCTCCAGTTCGGGGCCGACCTCTTCTACGCGAACGCGGCGCGCTTCGCGGACGACGTGCGGGCGCTCGTCGCAGGAGCGCCCGCACGCGTGCGCTGGCTCGTGATCGACGCGGGCGCGATCACGGCGATCGACTACTCGGCGGCCCGCGTCGTCCGCGTTCTCCTCGAAGACCTGGCACGTCGCGATCGCGGCGATCCGTCGCGGGGGCGGGCAGCCCTGAGCGCACCGGCGCCGCGGCTCAGGGTCGATCCGAAGGCTCGCCGACCGCATCGAGCAGGCGGTCGAGGAACGGCGCCTGGGAAGGGAGGAGCCGCCGGCGCGCCTCGTCGATCGGGAACCACGCCGCGCGATCGACTTCCGGGAAGGCGCGCACGACACCGGAGCGGGGCGGCCACTCGAGATCGAACGTGTTGCTGCGGATGCGCTCGGGATCGAGATCGCCGCGCACGGCCCAGGCATGCACGCGCTTTCCACCCGCTTGACGGACGTCGCCGAGCGAGAGCGCCGGTCCTTCGATCGCACGGCCCGTCTCCTCGGCGAACTCCCGGCGCGCGGCGACGAGCGGGTCTTCGCCCGGGCTCGTCTCGCCCTTGGGAATCGACCAGGCGCCGAGGTCCTTGCGGCTCCAGTAGGGCCCGCCGGGATGGACCAGGAAGACCTCGACCCCTCGGGCCGTGAGGCGGTAGAGGAGGAGGCCGGCGCTCGTGGCGGGCATGCGCCGAGCGTAACCGGCTCCGTCGGGGCCGCTCTCCCCGACGCTCGCATCTGGAGGTAGTTTGATGCGACGAGGCTGGGGGGCGATCCGGGGAGCGTCCATGAACCTCGACATGCCGATCGAAGAGGCGATGCGAACACAGCGCTCGATCCGGCGCCTCAAGTCCGACCCCGTCGACGATACGCTCGTCCTGCATCTCCTCGAGCTCGCGCTGAAGGCGCCGTCGGGCGGCAATCGCCAGAACGCGGAGTTCATCGTCGTGCGAGATCCCGAGGTGAAGCGCGGCCTCGCTCGGCTCAACCGCGTGGCGTGGAGCGCCTACGGCCGGATCTGGAAGTTCTTCGCGAGAAACGATCCGAAGACCCTGCGTACGATGAAGGCGGTGGACTGGGAGACCGAGCACTACGAGGAGATCCCCGTCGTGATCGTCGCGTGTCTTCGCTGGACCGCGTACGGGCCCATCGTGAGCGGATGGAGGCCGCCCTTCCCGCCCTTCCTCGCGGGCATCTACTACGGCTCGATCTTTCCTGCCGTCCAGAACCTCCTGCTCGCGGCGCGCGCCGCGGGCCTCGGAGCGTCCCTCACGGTCATGCCACTCTGGAGCGTCGCCCTCGCGCGGCGCGTCCTCGGGCTCCCGCTCTGGGTGTCTCCCGTGGCGGCGATCCCGATGGGCTGGCCGATCGGGCACTACGGAACGACGACCCGCGCGCCCGTGGGCGACGCGGTGCACTTCGACCGCTACGGGCATCGCCCGTATCGTGGATGCGCGGCCAGCGCCCTGAGAAGCGACGAGACGGGGCACGCGCTCGACGGCCCTCCGTCGGCCAGGAAGGCCCGAAGGTGATCGCGTACCGGCGCGCGGAGCGGTCCGACGCGGACGCCATCGCGCTCCTCCACACGCGGAGCTGGCGAGAGAGCTATCGGGGCGAATTCCTCGACACGTTCCTCGACGGAGAGCTCCCCGAGGAACGGCTGCGCGTGTGGCACGACAGGCTCGACCGGCCTTCGGATCGTCAGCTCGTGCTGCTCGCCATCGACCGCGCGGAGCTGGTCGGCTTCGTGTGCGCGTACGGCGCCCACGATCGCGAGTGGGGATCCCTGATCGACAATCTCCATGTCGCCAGCACCGCGAAGCGCAGCGGTGTCGGATCGTCGCTCATGAGGCAAGCCGGGTCGTGGCTCGGCGCGCACCACCCCGACGTGGGCGTCTACCTCTGGGTGCTGGAGTCCAACGCCTCGGCGAGACGATTCTACGAGCGTCTCGGCGCCCGGAACGCCGGCGTCTCGACGATGGAGACGCATGGCGGCGCCGTGGTGCGTAGCTGCCGGTACACCTGGCCGCGGCCCGGCGCGGTCGTCCGTCGGTCCGCATGAAGACGTACCGAGGCTCGTGTCACTGTGGCCGCGTCCGCTTCGAGGTGGACCTCGACCTCGACCACGTCCGCTCGTGCGACTGCTCGGTGTGCCGAAGGCGTGGCGCGCTGATCCACCGGGTCGAGGAGCAGCAGCTTCGGCTCCTGACGCCGCTCGACGACCTCACGCTCTACCAATGGCACACGCGCACCGCGCGCGATTACTTCTGTCCGACCTGCGGCATCCTCCCCTTGCGGCGACCGCGCCACCGCACGGCCCAGGAGACGGCCGCGGGCGTGCAGGCGTTCTCCGGGTGGAGCGTCAACGTCCGGTGTCTCGACGGCGTCGACGTGGATGCCATTCCGGTGCGGCGCGTGTACGGGAGCAAGCTCCCGTAGCGCCGAAGGAGGTACGGTGCGGCAAGGCGGTCATCTCTCCGGTGTCCCCGCCCTGACGCAGTACGCTCGATCGAAGAGGGTCGGGAGCCTCCTCTTCCTCGCCGGCGTGAGCGCGCGCCGGGCCGACAACTCCGTGCAGGGTGCGTCTCGCGAGCGAACCGGCGCCCTCGAGGTCGACATCCGCGCCCAGACCGAGGGCTGCATCGAGAACCTCCGCGCCGCGCTCGAGGCCGAAGGGCTCGGCTTGGAAGACGTGGTCGACGTCACGGTGTTCCTGGTGAGCATGGCCGACTACGCCGGCTTCAACGAGACGTGGAACCGCTTCTTCGGCACCTCGGGGCCGACGCGCACGACGGTGGCGGTGCATCAGCTCCCCGACCCGGAGCTCGCGATCGAGCTCAAGGCCATCGCGAGCTTCGCGTGACGGACGTCGCGCCGGGCGACCGACTCGCCGCTCCGAGCGTTCGTTGCGTGATAGGCTGTCCCGAGAGCAGGCGAGGTCATGACCCATGAACCATCTCACCGCAGCCGAAGCGCGTCGCTTCGCGGAGACCTGGCTTCCGGCGTGGACGGGCAACGACCCGGAGCGCCTCGCGAGCTTCTACTCGGACGACGCGCTCTACGTCGACCCCGGAATCCCGGAAGGCGCGCGCGGCAAGCCCGCGCTCCTCGCCTACTTCCGGAAGCTCCTCGCCTACAACCCGGACTGGGTCTGGACGCACCTCGAGGGCATCCCCCTCGAGGACGGCTTCCTGAACAAGTGGCGCGCCACGATCCCGGTCGGGAGCCGCGTGCTCGAGGTGGTCGGCGTGTGCCTCGTGCAGCTCGACGGCGCCGGGAAGATCCGTCGCAACGAGGTGTACTTCGATCGGTCGCAACTCGTGCGCGAGATCGAGCGTCATCGGGCCGCCGTGGGGAATCGGGGAGACGACCGCCTCGATCTGGGACAGTCGGGCGAATCGCAACCGGTGCAGAGCCGCCGCCCCTAGTACCCCACCCTCGCCGCATTCTCCGCGAGCGCCCGCCGCAGGCTCTCGAGCGACGGGCTCGGCGCGGCGGCGCTGTGCTCGGCGCGCAGCACGAGCTCGCGCGCGCCGGCGGCGTCTCCGCTCGCGAGCGCGGCCCGGCCCGCGGCGGCGAAGAGGTCGGCGCTGCCGGGGCCCAGGGTGAGGGCGCGCTCGTAGATCCGCCGCGCACCGATCGCGTCGCCCTGACGCATCCTCACGTCACCGACCGCGGCGAGGGCGGGCACGGTGGGACGTAGCGTGATGCTGCGCTCGAGCTGCGCGAGGGCGGCGTCGATGCGCTGCGCGTCGGCGAAGCCCATGCCGAGGGCGGTGCGGCTCCCCGCGTCGTCGTATCCGAGCCACGCGAGGCGGTCGAGCGCCAGCGCGGCCGTGTCGTAGTCGTGGCGGGCCATCGCGGCGGAGAAGACGTGGTCGCGGTGCCAGAGCACGAAGCCCTGGATCGCGAAGGCCGCGGCGAGCACGCCCCAGACGAGACGCCGACCGAAGACGCGCAGGGCGCCCGACGCCTCGCCGGGATCGCTCTCGTCGCTGCGCTCGCTTCGGATCAGGATCTGCGCCACGCGTCCGCCGCGGAGCTTCCAGATCGCGCCGTCGAGGAGGAAGTGGTGGACGTTCACGGCGGACGCGACGAGGAGGGCGAGGCCCGAGTCGTAGGACATCGAGCGCGCGGCGAGAGGCGAGAGCAGGACGATCGGTAGCGCCCACGCGCCGCAGCCGGCGAGGAGGGTCTTCCCGTAGAAGCGGCCGTAGCCGCGGAAGTCGGAGGACGCGCGCGCGTAGTACGCCGTCACCCACAGGTACTGGACGGCATGGGCGACCGCGATCCAGACGAAGTAGTAGTCGCGGTACTCCGGCCGGAACGGATCGATCGCGACGGGGAGCGGGAGGAAGCGCAGGCCGAGCGGGAGCGAGAACCAGAGCGCCTGGGAGACGACGAGGGCGAGGGTCGGCGCGAGCGTCGCGAGCGCGGCGCGTCCCGCGAGCGACGCGAGCGCGACGCCGAGCGTCGCGACGTAGGCCGCGATCAGCGCGAGCCCGAGCGGAGCCACGATCGCGACGGGGATGCCGAGCGTGATCAGGTGCACGTCGTTCCCGCTCAGGAGACCGAGCGCGCCGACGGGGCCGGAGAGGGCGACGTTCAGCGTGAGGAAGGCGATGCCCGTGGAGAGGAGGAAGGAGCTCCAGAGCAGGCGCTTCTCGCGCGGCGTCGGGTCGATGCCGCGCCGCCGCAGGAACATGAGGCCGAGGCCGTAGTTCTGTCCGGCGTAGTGCCACGGGCTCCAGTTCACGTAGAACGTCGCGAGCCAGCAGCCGACGATCGGCGCACGGAGCGCGATCGCGACGAGCGCCAGGATGGCGAGCGTCGCGTGGACGGTGAAGAGGCGGTAGCGGCTCCGATCGCGCGCGTGCTCGTAGACACGCACGAGCGTCGCGCCGTAGTGCGGCAGGCTCGAGGCGAGGACGAGCGCCGGGAACAGCCAGGCGGTCTGGTGGGTCCGGAGGTCGGGCCCGACGGCGCAGAGCACGAGCAGCAAGAGCGCGTAGGCTCCGCCGCAGCCGAAGAGCAGGTCGGGGACCGGTCCGAACAACCACCGCTTCTGAGCGTCGGGAGCCGCAGCCGTCATCGCAACCTCGGGCTCCCCTTTTCCCACCCGTGCCCAGGGGCGTCAAGGGGGAGAAGGCACGAGACGCGCCGTCCCCGCGGCCCGGCTCAGGGGCGGACGATCACCTTCCCGTAGGTCTGGCGCGAGCCCAGCGCCTCGAGGGCGGCCGGCACCTCCTCGAGCGGGTAGGTCGCGTAGATCACGGGCTTGATCTTCCCCGCCTCGTACAGCCGGAAGAGCGCCTCGAACGTCTCCGGGATGCGCTTCGGCTCGTGGATCGCATAGGCGCCCCAGTGGAGGCCGACCACCGAGACGTTCTTCAGCAGGATCCGGTTGGCCTTGATCTCCGGGATCGGGCCGCTCGCGAAGCCGATGATGAGGAGGCGCCCGTTCCAGGCGATGCACTTCAGCGACTGGTCGGTGACGGCGCCGCCGACGGAGTCGTAGATCACGTCGGCGCCCTTCCCGCCCGTCGCGTCCTTCACGCCGTCGATCCAGCCGGGGTCGCGGTAGTCGAGGCAGACGTCGGCGCCCGCCCGCCTGGCGACCTCGAGCTTCTCGGGCCCGCCCGCGGTGGCGATCACGCGCGCGCCGAGGGCCTTCCCGATCTGCACGGCCGCGATCCCGACGCCGCCCGCCGCGGCGTGCACGAGGAGGCTCTCGCCAGGCTGGAGCTGCGCGCGGAAGACGAGGGCTGCGTAGGAGGTCGGGTAGACGATCGGGAGCGCCGCGCCCTCCTCGAAGGTCATGCCCGCCGGCATGCGCCAGACCGCCCTCGCGGGCACGACCGCACGCTCGGCGAAGGCGCCGAGGGGCACCGACGCGAGCACGCGATCGCCCGCCGCGAAGCCCGTCACGTCGCCCGCGACCTCGCGCACGACGCCGGCCAGCTCGGCGCCCGGGATGAACGGGAACGGCGGCTTCACCTGGTAGCGGCCCTGGGCCATCAGGATGTCGAAGAAGTTGCAGCCCGCGGCCTCGATCTCGATGCCGAGGCAGCCGGGCAGGAGCTTCGGCTCCGGCGCCTCCTGCACGCGCATGTCCTTCGCCTCCATCCAGCGGTCGACGACGATCGCTCGCATCGGGCCTCCTCGTGCTCGGCAGGTCGCGGGATTCTACCGCCCGGGCCACGCGCGACGACGCTCCCGTGGGCCTTGCGCGCCGGCGCGGCGCCGTGCTGCACTGCGTCCGGTCGCTCTTCGCGAGGTCCCATGAAGCTCGTCACCGCCATGATCCGCCCCCATCGCTTCGAAGAGGTGCGGCGCGCCCTCGCGGAGATCGGGGTCCGGGGGATGACCGTCACGGAGGTCCGCGGCTGTGGACGCCAGAAGGGTCACACCGAGCTCTACCGCGGGGCGGAGTACGTGGTCGAGCTCGTGCCCAAGACGCAGCTCGAGGTCGCCGTCGACGACGGCGACCTCGAGACGCTGATCCACACCCTGACCCGCGCCGCGGCCACCGGGGCAATCGGAGACGGGAAGATCTTCGTGTGCCCCCTCGAGGAGGTGGTGCGCATCCGCACGGGCGAGGAGGGGCCGGACGCCCTCTAGGCCGGTGCGCACTGTGAACCACTTCACACACGACGCGAACCGATCGGCACAAGATCGGGCCGAGACGGATCGGGGAGCTCGCGCCGCAGCGGGGCGAAGCGACCGATCCGCGGCGCTCCCGGACCTGACCATGATCGAGGACCTCGAGCTCGAAGCGACGGACGTGCGGGCGGCTCTGCGTCTCGTGGCGGAGGTCGCCGCGGTACCCGGGAATCTCGCGTGCCGCCGCCGCCATCTCCTGACCGGGCTCGCGCGCCTCGCGGGGGCGGACGTCTGGATGTGGGCCGAAGGCTGGGTCGGGGACGATGGCCAGGTCGTCCCGCGCCTCCTGCAGGACGGCGGCTGGAGCCATGAGGAGCAGCGCCGGATCGGCCTCGGCGCGCTCGCGGCTCCCGAACGCCTGTGGGCCGAACGTCGCATCGAGCCGCGCCCCGGCGGCCCGCCGCGCACCCACATGCGCCGCGAGCTCGTGCCCGACGACCGGTGGTACGGATCGACCTTCTTCCAGCGCTGGCGTGCCCCGGCCGATCTCGACGACTTCGTGGTCTCGATCCGACGCCCGGAGAAGAACACCTTCTCGCGTTTCGGCCTCCACCGTCGGATCGGCCGCGAGCCCTTCGGACCTCGCGAGCGGAACCTGGTCGAGTTCCTCTCGGCCGAGGTCGACTGGCTGCACCGCGCCGAGGCGCCCGACATCGCGTCGCCGCTCCTCGACTCCCTCTCCGGCCGCCAGCGCGAGGTGCTCCACAAGCTCCTCGCCGGCGAGAGCCGCAAGGAGATCGCGAGCTGCCTCGCGCTGAGCCTCCACACCGTGAACGAGCACGTCCGGCTGCTCTACGCGCGGCTCGGGGTCGGCAATCGCGGCGAGCTCCTGGCGCGATTCCTGCGCGGCGGCTGAGCCGCACGCACGGGAGATCGACGGGTACCGCTCTCCGCCTCCCGCCCGCCCGGCAAGTCGTCTCGCGGATCGGCCGATGAGCCGGACGCGAGACCCCTCGCAGGCGGAGGAGCAGCGCGTGCTCGAGATCCTGCTGATGCTCGCGGTCGTGGCGGTGCTCGGGGCCTGGGCGCTCCTCGGCTCGACGCTCCCGGTCGCGACGGTGCTCTTCGGCGGGATCTGGCTCGTGGTCGCGGGGCTCGCCCTGGGCGTCCCGACCGGCGCCATCTACCACGTGGCGCTCTGGCGGAGCCTCGGACGGGCGAAGCTCCTCCCGGCCCGCTGGTGGCTCCATCCGACGTCGCTCCACGATCGCATCCCCGAGCCCGATCGGCTGCACGTGCTCGCCTGGTGCTACCTCGGCGCCGCGGGCTTCCTGCTCACGCTCCTCGGCTGCGCGGTGGTCGCGATCGGCGCGTGGCGGAGCGCCTGAGCCGCAGCTCACCACTGCAGCGTGTCGGGCAGGAGCTCGGCGACGAGATCCTCGTAGTACGGGCGGAGCGCCGCGAAGTCCGGACGCTCGGGGCGCTTCGAGTAGAGGTCGTACGGGTTGAAGGCGCGCACGGCGCGCAGCCGGCGCGCGTCGTCGGCGTTGGCGAGATGCGCGTACTCGCCCTCGCGATGCCACGCGTAGAAGCTGTGGTAGCGCACGATCGCGAGGCCCTCCTCGGGCAGGAAGTCGCGCAGCACGTGGTAGAGGTACTCGTCGTGTCCCCAGGAGAGGTGCACGGCGTCGAGCCCGCAGCGCTCGCGGTAGATGCCGAGGGGCGTCGCGTAGGCCGGCACGGCCACGTCGGGGTTCGCGGCGAAGAGCTCGGCGTGGACGATCCGCGGCGAGAAGGCGCAGCCCACCGGGAAGGTGTCGCCGACCACCGCCCACTGCGGCTCGCCGAACAGGCAGAGCACCTTGCCGAGGTCGTGGAGGAAGCCCGTGAGCACGAGCCAGCGCGGCTTGCCGTCGGCGCGCAGCGCCTCCGCGGTCTGGAGCGCGTGCTCGAGCTGCGGCAGCTCGAGGTCGGGATCGCTCTCGTCGACGAGCTCCGAGAGCGCCGCCACGGCGTCCCACACGCTCATGCGACGGCGGCGCGGGGGCAGGTACTCCGCCTTCTTGGCGAGCACGAACCCGAGCGTCTGGCGTGCGTGGTGCTCGCGATGGAGCTCGCGCACGCTGCCGCGCGCCGTGCCTTCGTAGTCGCGGTACGCGTGGCCGTCGCCGGCCGCCTTCACAGCACCCCCGTCGAGTGCCCCTTCCAGAACGGCTCGCGCAGCACGCGCTTCAGGATCTTGCCCGAGCCGTTGCGCGGGATCTCGTCGGCGAACGAGATCGAGCGCGGGAGCTTGTAGCCGGCGAGCACCTCGCGCGCGTGGGCCTTCACGCCCTCGGAGTCGAGGCCCGAGCCCGGCCGCGCCACCACGACCGCATGGACGAGCTCGCCCCACTCCTCGCTCGGGATGCCGAAGACGGCGACGTCGAGCACGTCGGGGTGGCGGTCGAGGGCAGCCTCGATCTCGGCCGGGTAGATGTTCATGCCGCCCGAGATGATCATGTCGTTCTTGCGGTCGCAGATGTAGTAGAAGCCTTCCTCGTCGCGGTAGGCCACGTCGCCCACGGTCATGAACTCGCCGCGCCGGCTCTTCTCGTACTTCTCGGGCGCCTTGTGGTACGCGGCGAACACGCTCGGGCTCCGGACGTAGAGCTCGCCGGGCACGCGCGGCTCGCAGATCTCGTTCCCGAGCTCGTCGAAGAGCTTGATCTCGACCATCGGCGAAGGCCGACCGCAGGAGCCCGGCTTCCGCAGCTGGTCCTCGGGACGCAGGATCGTGTTCACGCCGAGCTCGGTCGAGCCGTAGATCTCGAACAGCGAGTCGTCGGGGAAGTCGCGCAGGTAGGCCTGCTTCAGCGCGAACGACCAGGGGGCCGCGTTCGCGAGCATGCGCCGCATCGAGCTGCGGTCGAAGCGCGCCCGCGTCTCGTCGGGGAGCTGCGTCACCATGCGGATCGGCGTCGGCGCCGAGAAGGTCGTGGTGACGCGGTACTTCTCGACCAAACGCAGCCAGTCGACGGGCTCGAACTTGTGCTGCACCACGACCGTGTTGCCGAGGCCGTGGGCGACGGCCATGAAGCCGCCCGGCCCCGAGTGGTAGAGCGGGCCGGTCGTGAGATACACGTCGTCGGGCACGTAGCCGATGAAGCCCAGCATCGCGGTCGTCTGCGCCGGGCTGCCGATCGGCCCGCGCAGCGCGCCCTTGGGCTTTCCCGTCGTACCGCTCGTGTAGATCATGGTCGCGCCGGCGTCGGGCGGGCGCTCGACCCGCGGCGGCGTAGCCGGCGCCGCGGCGAGCAGGGCGTCGCCGTCGAGCTGCCCGCCGCCCGGCCTTCCGTCGAACACGAGCACGTGTCGGAGCTGCGGGGCCTGCGGCTGCACCTTTGCGAAGAGCTCCGCGTACTCGGCGTCGATCCAGGCCGCGACGGCGTCGCTGTTGTCGACGACGTAGGCGGCCTCGTCCGCAGTCAGGCGGTAGTTCAGCGGCACGGCGGTCGCGCCGAGCTTTCGCGCGGCGTGGATCATCCGCACGACGCCGAGCGAGTTCTGTCCGCACCAGACGACCTTCTCGCCGGGCTTCACGCCGAGGGCGTGGAGCGCGTTCGCGAGGCGGTTCGCGTCGGCTTCGAGCTCGGCGAAGCTGCGCTGCTCGAGGCGAGCGGGATGGCCGCCCATGGCGGGTCGGTCGTCGATCACGGCCGGCTTGCTCGGCATCGACTGGGCGTAGACGGACAGCATGTCGGGGGGCGCATCGGCCATCGTTCGGTCGTCCTTCGTGGGTTGTCCCGGCCTCAGCGCTCCGTCGGAGGCGGAGCCCCCGGCGCCGTGCGGGCCGCGGGCGTGATGCCGCGGAAGAGGAGCTCGACGGCCGACGCGATCGCCTGGCGGCAGCCATCCGCCGAGACGAGCCCGTTGGCCCAGGGAACGCGCGCGCCGCTCGTGACGTGGAAGAGGGCGCGTGCCGCGGCCATCACGTCGTAGTCGCGGGGCAGCTCGCCGCGGGCGCGCCCCGCGACGAGGATCTCCGCCAGGAGCCCGATCGTGCGGTCCTGGAGGGCGAGGGTGCGCCGCGCGACGCGGGCCTCGGGCCGGGTGGTCGCGCGGAGCGCGATGATCGTGAGATCGGGATCGCTCGCGAGCAGGCGGTGCTGCACCTCGAGGAAGCGCGCCACGCGCTCGCGCACCGGGCGCGAGCGGTCGTCGGCCTTCCGGAACTCCGTCCACGCCTCCTCCTGGCGGTCGGCGAGCTCGTCGACCAGGAGCTCCTCCTTCGATTGGACGTGGCGATAGATCGAGCTCGCGCCCATCCCGGCGCGGGCGCCGATCTGGCGGAGGGTCGCGTGGTCGAATCCGAGCTCGCGGAAGAGGGAGAGCGCGGCCTCGCGGATGCGCGCGCGGCTCTTGCGGCCGCGCACCAGCCGACCGTCGTCGGGGCGCAGCGGACGGCGCGGCACGGCAGCGCGCGGTGCCGAGCCCGAGGGCGGCGCCGGCGGCGGGCTCGACGAGGTCTCCACGCTCCCCCCGGAAGTGAACGCGAACAAGATCGCATGGACCCGCTCCGAGTCCAAGAAGCAAGAAGGCCCGGCCGAGGTGGCCGGGCCTTCGCTTCCCCCAGAGACGCGATTCTCGTCGGATCAGCTCCGGCGTCGACCCGCGACCATCAAGCCCGTGAGGCCGAAGCCGAGCAGCACCACCGTCGCGGGCTCGGGCACCGGCACCACGTTGAAGGCCGCGGTCACCGCCGCCACGTCGCCCGGCGTGAGGGTGAACTGGAGACGGATGCCGATGTCGGACAACGGTCCCGAACCGACGGTGAGCGGCCCGCCGGAGGTCGTCCCGATCGACGCCGTGCACGGAGGCCCGGCCGGGGTCGGTGACGTGCAGGTCGCCGGGAGGATCGGCGTCAGGCTCAGTGCCGTCGCGCCGTCCACGAGGCCCACGAAGAAGGGCGTGGACCCCGATTGACCGACGGCCGGCGAGCCGAGCGTCGTTCCGTCCGAGACCGAGCCGCCCACGGAGCCGCTCACGAAGGCGGCTCCGGGGATCGCCGGCGAGACCGGCAGGGTGACCGTCAGGATGAAGGTCTGCGTGAAGGCCGTGCTGTTGGTGACGCTGAAGGTGCCGTTCACGAGCGGATCGGGATCGGCGACCGCGTTCCAGTTGATCGTCCAGCTGGTCTTGACCACGCTGCCGGTGTAGTCGAAGTCCGTGCCGCTCGGGTCCGTCACGCCGGAGGCCGAGCCGGTCCAGGCGTTCTCCGTTCCCGTCGGTCCCCACCGCAGCGAGAGACCCAGGTTCGGCGCCGTCGCGGGACCGAGCGTCCCTGCGGAAGCTGTTCCAGCAATCAACAGGCCAGCCGCCACGCCGGCCAGAGAGCGCAAGTGCAACATCGATTCTCCCTTCCCGAGGAGAGGCCCACCCCGCCGTGGAGCAAGCCTGGTGCCAAGCGTAAACGAGCGGGTAAGTCACCGGTGAGACGAGGCTTTGACGAACTGGAGGAGCCGCGGCGAGGCACGGGCGTTCCGTGCAGGAGGAAATCTTTTTCCCGCCGGCGAAGAGGTTCCTACTCGCCGATCAGCTTGATCAGCACGCGCTTCTCGCGCCGGCCGTCGAACTCGCCGTAGAAGATCTGCTCCCAGGTCCCGAAATCGAGCTTCCCGGCCGTGACCGCGACCACCACCTCGCGCCCCATCACCTGGCGTTTGTGATGGGCGTCGCCGTTGTCCTCGCCCGTCCGATTGTGGAGGTAGCCGCCCCGGGCGGGATCCGAGCTCGCGCTGAAGGGCGCGAGCTTCTCCAGCCAGCGCGCGTAGTCCGCGTGGAGACCCGGCTCGTCGTCGTTGATGAACACGCTCGCGGTGATGTGCATCGGGTTCACGAGGCAGAGCCCCTCGCGGATCCCGCTCTCGCGCACCGCCGTCTCGACCTCGGAGGTGATGTTCCGGAAGCCCATGCGCTCGGGCAGGTGCAGCGAGAGGACCTTCCGGAAGCTCTTCACCGGCGCTCGGGCTCGGCCAGGAGACGCTCGAGCACGCCGCGCATGCGGCCCTCGAGGCAGAGCACGCGGCGCCGCAGGTGGAGGATCACGTCGACACCGGCCGGGTTCACGCCGAGCTCGCGCACGAGCAGCGCCGCGAGCCGCAGGTCCTCCGCTTCGTCGGGCGACACCTCGTCCGACACGAACAGCCCTTCGCGACGCAGATCGTCGAGAAAGCTCCGGTCGTCGAGCGCGAGGAAGCGCAGGATCTCGTCGACGCGGATGCGCTCGCTCATCGGAACAGGTCCTTGCGCACGTCCGGCGGGTCGAAGCGCGAGAGAGCCTCGAGCTTCGCGCGCGCGTCGTCGTCGAGCCCCTTCGGCGCGCGGATCTGCACGGTCACGTACAGATCGCCGGGCTCGCCGCCGCCGGGCGTCGGCATGCCCTTGCCGCGCAGGCGCAGGCGGCGACCGCTGTCGGTGCCCTCCGGGATGGTGAGCGTCGCGCGGCCCGAGAGCGTCGGCACCTCGACCTTCGCGCCGAGCGCCGCTTCGCGGACCGTGACGGGGACGTCGAGGTGGAGGTCGCGGCCTTCGAGGCGGAACACCGGATCGGGTCGGATGCGGATCGTCGCGTAGAGATCGCCGTCGGGCCCCCCGCCGGAGCCCTCGCCGCCCTTGCCCGGCACGCGGATGCGTCCGCCGTCGGTCACTCCCGCCGGGATGCGCACCGTGACGGTCTCCTGCTTCATCCCGCCGTCGGCGGCGGGGCGCGTGAGCGCGAGCCGATGCTCGCCGCCGCGCGCCGCCTCGCGCAGATCGAGCGCGAGCTCGGCCTCGATGTCGGGGCCGCGGAACGCCGCGCGCCCGCGGCCGCGCGCGCCGGCGGGCCCGCCCTGCCAGCCGCGGCGCGCGAACAGGTCGCCGACCAGATCGTCCAGGTCGAACGCGAAGCCCTCGCCGCCCGGCGCGCCGAAGCCCTCGAAGCCTTCGAAGCCGCCCGGTCCGCCGGCCTGGGCCCGTGCGAAGCTCCCGCGGCCGAAGCGGCTCTCGAACTCCTCCTTCATCTTGCGCGCCTTCTCCGCGTCGAAGCCGCCCTCGAGGGCGACGTCGCCGAACTCGTCGTAGGCCCGGCGCTTCTCGGTGTCGGAGAGCACGTCGTAGGCGCCGCTGATCTCCTTGAAGCGATCCTCCGCCAGCTTGTCGCCGGGATTCACGTCGGGATGGTACTTGCGCGCGAGCTTGCGGTAGGCCTTCTTGATCGTCTCCGCGTCGGCGTCGCGCGCGACGCCGAGCACTTCGTAGAGATCACGGCGCTTCTTCTCGGGGGGCACGTCAGAGCTTCTCCGGGTTCTCCAGCCGCTCGCGCACAAGATCGAGCGCGCGCGCGGCGTAGAAGCCGTCCTCGGTCCGCTCGTCGAAGGTCCACTTGAGCACGATGCGGCGCCGGCCGTCGGCGCCCGGATGGATGCGCCCCACGACGCAGAAGATCGGGCAGTTCCCGCGCTCCCACAGGTGGTGGTACGCCGCTTCGAGACCGACACTGCCCAGGTTCGCGATGAAGGCGCTGGTGAAGAGGGGATCGGGCTCGATCATCGCGTTCGGCAGCAGGCCGAGCTGGTCGATCCGGTGCACGAGCCACATCACCGCTCGGATCACGAAGGGAGGAAGCCGCAGCAGCGCGCCCATCTCGAGGTCGCTCGTGCTCTTCTTGTCGCTGCGCCCCTCGCGCAGGCGTCCGAGCGTGCCCTCGATCATCTCGTCGAGGCTCTCGGCCGGGTCGAAGCGCCGCTTCACGGTGACGACGGGCGCCTGGTCGTCGAGCCGCTTCTTCGCGCTGAACGTCATCCACACGTCGTTGCGCTGCCAGAGCCGGCCCCCCGCGACGAACCGGTTCATGCGCGGCCGATCCTGCAGCCCGCGCGCGATGGCGCGCAGCACGAGCTGGAAGAGGGTCATCGGGCGCTCCGCGGGGCGTGTCGCGTTGCGCGCCTCGACGAACGCCAGCGCCGCCTCGACGTCGATCTCCTGGGCGAAGTAGACGAGCGACTCGTTCCGGCGCGGCGAGACGAAGGGCATGAAGCGCCGCATGGGCGACGTGTCGCGTACGAGGGTGCCGTCGGGGCGACGTCCGAACATGCCGCGAGGTTTAGCGCAGACCGGCGATCTCCGGCGCGGGCGCTCGCGCCGGCCGCCCGAGACACCAGACCCGCGCGCCGAGCACCCGCAGCTCGTGCTCGACGCCGAAGCCGCGCGCGCCGTAGAAGGCGAGGTTCGTCTCGCGATCGGTCTCGAGCCAGGCGGGCAGGCCGTCGTCATCGACGCGCGCGAGCCAGGCGTCGAGCAGGGCGCCGCCGAACCCGCGCCCTTGCCGCGCGGGCGCCACGCCGAGAAGCGAGAGGTACCAGCGCGGATCGCGCGGGTGCACCGCGTCGAGCGCCTCGAACGCCTCGCGCCAGCGGCCCGCGACGCGCAGACCTTGACCGACGAGGGAGCGCAGGAGCGCGGGAGCCGACGGCCTGGGGAAGGGATACGCGCCGGGCGGCGCCGCGATCAGGACGCCGCACGGCACGCCGCCGTCCCTCGCCACGCGCACGTGGCCGCAGCGCTCGGCCGTCGGCAGCACGGCGCGGATGCCCGCGGCGTTCGAGCGCACGCGCGCCGAACGGCTTCCGCCGATCACCGCGACGTTCAGTGGATTGTCGGCGAAGGCCTCCGCGAGGAGCCGGATCGCCTCGGCGCGCTCGTGGGCCGCGAGGCCTTCGGCCTGCGCGAGCTCGCCCACGATCGCGCCTGGCTGCGCGCTCAGCTCTCCCCGCCGCCGGTCACGATGTCGGCCGCTTCGGCGGCTGCCGCGGTCAGCGTCTTCGCCGCCCGCTTGCCGCGCGAGCGCGCCACCCGCACGGCCTTCTTCGCCTGCGACCGGGCGACCTTCATCGTGCGGGCCGCCCTGCGCTCGGCCGCGCCGAGCGCCTTCTCGAGCTGGCGGATCAGGCGCAGGGCCTGGGCACGCGCCGGCTCGGCGAGGCGGCCCCACGCCGACTCGCCCATGCCTTCCAGCCGGCCGAGCTGCTGGCTCGCGGCGCGCAGCAGGCGCAGCGCACGCCGACGGGCGTCGGCCTGCAGGCGGCCGATCTGGCGCTCGAGCTGGGTGAGCCGCCGTCCGACCACCTTCGAGAAGTCCTGCAGCGTGGGCGGAAGATCCTGCGTGAGCTGCTGCAGCCGGGCGGACGCGCTCGTCGCCCGGGTCGTCGCTCGCTTGCGCGTGGTCGCCTTCCGCGCCGTCGCCTTCTTCCGAGCCGCCATGGTGTCGGTTCCTCCTCCTCGGACGCGCGGGGGGCGCGCCGCTGAGAACACGATACCTGCGATTCGCGCGGGGTCAGCGGAAATTCGGCGCTGGGAGCGGAATGGGACCCGTCGCCTCAGACGACGAGGGCCAGCGAACGTTCGGCGACGGAGCGCCGTATCGAGTCGACCACGTCCTCGCCGAGCGCCCGGAACTCCACCGCCATGCCGAGAGGCAGGCTCGGACGCATCAGGTTGCCCGGCACGTTGGTGTAGAGCACGCGTCCGCGCACCGCGATGCTCTCTGCCGGGAGAGGCAGCTCGACGGCCACCTCCGCCCCGCGCAGCGACGGGCGCTGCGTCGACAGGAAGGCGCCGCCGGCCGACAGGCTGTAGAGCGTGGCGTCCTTCGGCCGGCCGCCGGAGAAGAAGCGCACCCGCCAGTCCGTCGGCGCGCGGAGCTCGCGCCGGAGCGACTCGCCGGAGAAGCTCGAGACCGCGCGGTTCAGCTGGAAGCGCAGCACCCCGTCGTCGATCGGGTTCCAGACCGAGAGCTCGACGCCGGCGTCGCGCAGGCGCGCGAGCCCCTCGGCCTCCGGTCGCGCGCCCACCGCGAGGAACACGAGGCGCCGGGCGGCCCGGTCCCGCAGCGCGGCGAGCGCGCCGCGGAGGTCGGCGACGGGGAGGTCGGGCGGGAGCAGGGCTGCGGAGAAGTCGTAGCGAGGGCTCTCGACGAGCTGGAGCGCCTCTTCCGGGGTCTTGGCGCGGACCGACTGGAATCCCAGGGCCCGCAGGCGCTCCGCGAGCGGCGCGAGGCGCTGACCGGCACCGTCGAGCAGCAGCACTCCGGGGGCCGCAGGCATCCGTTGGACCTCCTCTTGGAAGATCGGCGGAGCGCTCCGAAGCCTTGACCCCCCTCGCCGGGCGGCAGGTCGCGGACGAGGTCCCCGAACGGGCGTGACTCCGCAGGTGCCGCGCCCCTAGAATGCGCGTCCGTGCGCGGGGCGTCCGCGCCGGACCCACCCCGGAGGCCCGCGTGCGCGTCCTGCTGATCAACCCCTCGTACCCCTTCGAAGAGTTCCCGCGGCTGCTCGTGACGCTGCCGTACGTGGCGTCGGCGCTGCGCGCCGCCGGCCACGAGGTGGAGATCCTCGACCTCCTCCTCGCCCGCACGACGCCCGACAAGATCGAGCGACGCATGGCGCGCTTCCGACCCGAGCTCGTGGGCATCACGTCGGTGACGCTCAACCACCACATCGCGAACGGCATCGCCGACGTGGTGCGGAAGTGCGACGGCCGCGTGCCGATCGCCATGGGCGGGCCCCACGTCTCGTTCGAGATCGAGGGCTCGTTCCGCGACCAGCCCGCCCTCGACTTCATCGGCATCGGCGAGGGCGAGCACACGATGGTGGAGCTCGCCGCGGCGCTCGAGGGGCGGATGGCGCTCACCGACGTGCGCGGCCTCGCGCTGCGCGAGCGCGACACCGGCAAGATCGTGCGCACCGCGCCCCGGCCCCTCGCAGACGACCTCGACCTCTTGCCCAATCCGGCGCGCGAGCTCGTTCCCCTCGCGCGCTACCTCGCCTTCGACAGCCACGCGAGCGTCGTCACGAGCCGCGGCTGCCCCTACGAGTGCATCTTCTGCTCGGCGCCCCAGTGGACGGGCCGCAAGGTGCGCTACCGCGATCCGGTCGCCTGCGTGGACGAGATCGAGGAGCTCGCACGCATGGGCTTCACCGAGATCACGATCGAGGACGATCTCTTCACCCTCTACCGCAAGCACTTCCTCGCCGTCTGCGGCGAGCTCGTGCGGCGCGACACCGGGATCCAGTGGAACGCGTTCTCGCGCGTCGACACGATCACGCCCGAGATCGTCGAGACGATGGCGCGCGCCGGCTGCCAGGCGATCTGCTTCGGCGTCGAGAGCGGCAACCAGGAGGTGCTCGACCTCGTCAAGAAGAAGTCGAACCTCCACAAGGTGAAGGAGGCGATGCGGATGACCCAGGACGTGGGCATCAGCGCGCTCGCCTCCTTCATCATCGGGCTCCCGGGCGAGACGGAGGAGACGCTGCGCAAGACCGTGGAGTTCGCGAACGAGCTCCACGAGGAGTTCGGCTCGCTCTACGGCTTCCACATCCTGGCGCCCTTCCCGGGCACCGAGGTGCGCGAGAAGGCGACGGAGTACGGACTCGAGATCCTGACGAGCGACTGGACGAAGTACGACGCGAACCACGTGACGACCCGCACGACCGGCGCGAACGTGGAGGCGATCCAGTCGGTGTCGGACGAGTACGACGCCACCATGGAGAAGTACATGAAGTACCAGGACTGGCTCTTCGCGCAGGGGAAGCTCGAAGGCTTCGAGAAGAAGATGTACCTGCGCCGGCGCCGCCAGTCGCTGCTCTGGAAGCTCCTGCTCGACGACGTCGTCGAGGGCTTCGCGCCGTTCCGCGCCGAGCCCGTGTCCGAGCTCAAGCGCGCGGTCTCCGAGGCAACCGCCACGGCGGCCGACGTGGTCGACGCCGAGGTGGATCGCGTGCTCGCGCTCGGCGCGCTCGCGCGCGAGGAGACGCCCCAGGGCACGCGCTTCGCCTGGACGGAGTGAGGCGGCCCCGCCGCGCCCTCACACCGCGAGCGCGTTCAGTCGCTCCTGCGCGTAGAGATGGAGGCGCGCCTCCGCGTCCTCCGACGTGCCCTCGAACGCGACGGCCATGCCCGAGGGCAGGATCTTCTGCGCGAGGTTCCCGGCGACGTTGGTCGAGACCACCCGCGCGGCGAGCTCGATCGTGCTCCCCGGGAGCGGCAGCGCAACGCGCAGCACCGTGCCGCGAAGCGAGGGCGTGGGCGTCGCGAGGAAGGCGCCGGACGCCGAGACGGTGTAGAGGCCGGCCTCCCGCCTCCCGGCGGGCGTCCAGACCGGCACGTTCCAGCGCGTCGGAGCTCGCAGCGTGCGACGACGTCCGCGGACGATCGACGAGCGCGCGAAGGCGCGATTGAGCTGGAAGCGGAGATCGTGGTCGTGGAGCGGGTCGAAGAGCGCATAGCTCACGCCCGCGTCACGCAGCCGCGCCCGCTCCTCGCGTGCGGGCGGCGGGCCGGCGGCCAGGAACCACAGCTGGCCGGCGATGCCCGTCAGGAACCGGATCGTGCGCCCGAGGTCGACCACGGGCAGGTCGGGCGGGAGCACGGCGGCGCGGATCGCGCCCCGCGCCATCTGCAGCACGAGCTGCGCCTGCTCCGGCGTCTTCGCGGGCACGCCCCGATAGCCGAGCGTCGAGAGGCGGATCCGGAGCTGCCTCATCGCCGGCGACTCGGCGCCGAGCAGCAGGACGTCCCTCGAGCTGGCCATGGGTCTCCCCTCCCGTGTCGATCTCGCGATCGGAGGGACGGGCGACAGCAAAAGTGACGGAGCGCACCGCCGCTCGAGCGGATCCCGCTCGACGCGGCGGCGGCCATGTCGCCGCGTCTCGAAATGAAACGCGCAGGTGCTCGCCGTCGGAACGGAACGCCGCGCCCGCAGCGCGCGGGACGGGCTGGCGCCCCGGGCAGGATTCGAACCTGCGACCCGTCGCTTAGAAGGCGACCGCTCTAGTCCTCTGAGCTACCGGGGCGACGGCGGGAGGCTAGCAGTACCGTCCGCGCCGATGCTGCGCAGGGCGCTCGCGAACGTCGCGTTGCTCCTCGGAACGCTCGCGCTCCTGGTCGGTGTGGGCGAGATCGTGCTGCGCCTCTTCCCCGACGTGACGACGTTCCTCGCCGCCCGGGACGCGCGTGGCGAGGGCAGCTTCAACCCGTTCCAGCCCGATGGGCTCCTCGGCTACGCGCTGCGCCCGGGGGCCGTGGCCCACCAGGAGCTCGGTGGACACGTGACGGAGGTGCGCGTGAATGCCCTCGGCCTGCGCGGGCCGGAGGCGTCGCCGCGCCCGACGCCGGGCCGGCCGCGCGTGCTCGTCCTGGGTGATTCCTTCGCGTTCGGGTTCGGTGTCGCCGAAGGCTCGACCCTGCGGGATCGCCTCGAGGCATCGCTCCGCGCGCGCGGGGTCGACGCCGAGGTGCTCTCGGCCGGCGTTCCCGGATGGAGCACCGATCACCAGCTCGTGTATCTGCGCAGCCGGGGCTTCGCACTCGAGCCGGCGCTCGTGCTGCTCGTGGTGTGCGAGAACGATCCCTCGGACCTCGCGTGGAATCGGCTCACGCTCGACGACGCGCGGCTCCCGACGCGGATCGAGACCACGCGTCGCATGATCGATCCCGGCGGGCGCCTGCGGTACGTGAACGCGGGACGCACGGCGCTTCCCGGCGTCGGCTTTCCGGCCAAGGCCTGGCTCGAGGATCACTCCCGCGTGTACCACTGGCTCCGCTTCCGCCTCGTGAAGGCCGAGACGGCGCTCCGGGCCCGGGGCGCGCGGGCCGAGGCGCCGGCCTGGCTCGCGACCGACCCCGAGCGCCCGATCGCGACGCTCGCGCCCGACGAGCTCCAGCGCGCGCTCGCCGCGAGCCCCGAGTTCCAGCTCCGCTATCACCGCTACCTGCTGGCGGCGATCGAGCGGGACGCGGCCGCGCACGGCGCCGCGCTCCGGATCGTCACGACCGCCGATCCGTCGTCGCCGAAGGCGCCCGAGGCGGTGCAGGCGCTCCACCGCGACTGCGCGGCGATGGGCGAGCGCTGCCTCGACGGCAGGCTCCTCCTGGGAGAGCCCGACGTCGAGCGGCTCTTCCTGCCCGATGGCCACTGGAGCGCCGAAGGCAGCGCGCGGATCGCGGAGCGCCTCGCCGATTGGCTCGCGCCGGATCCCGCCCTCGCGCCGGGCCGGAAGGCCGCGGCGCCCGTGACGCTTCGCGCCTCGTTGCACCCCCGATCCCGCACCGATAGCTTCCGACTCTCTCCGGACGGTGGGCGTAGCTCAGCTGGTTAGAGCGCCAGGTTGTGGCCCTGGAGGTCGCGGGTTCGATCCCCGTCGCTCACCCCACCCTCCCTCACCCTCATGCGCCGGCGGACCGCGAAGCCGACCGCGCACGCCGGCGATCCCGCTCCGCAGGAGACGTTCCGATGGACCGGCCGCTCCGACGCTGGATTCCGCTGTGCCTCGTCGTCCTCGGCCTCGCGTGCTCTCGCTCGGCTTCGCGGCAGCCGTTCCCGCAACCGCCCGCCGCGGTCGAGATCGACGGCGTGACGCTCCCCGGCGTCATCGCCGTGGAAGGGCCCGTGACCTCGATCGAGGTCCGCGAGTTCCGCGAAGGAGGCTCCTCCGGGCCGCCGCGGAAGCTCCCGGGCCTCCAGCAGGCGGGCGAGATCGTCCTCACGCGCCAGGTCGTCGCGGACTCGACGCTCTGGGACTGGTACCAGCAAGTCACGAGCGGAACGCTCGTGCGCAAGACCGTCTCGATCGCGTTCGAGCGTGACGGCGTACGGGTCCGCTACGTGCTGCTCGGCGCCTGGCCCGACCGCTTCGCGCTCGGATCGCTCGGCGGCGGGCACGGCGCAGTGCACACGGAAGAGGTGACCCTCACCTTCGACTCGGCGCAGCGGCTCGCTCCCTAGCCGGACACGGCTCGCCCGACGGTCCCGCCGCACCGAGGCGAATTTCGCTAAACGGCCGGTAGAGCCGGCACGCTGCAGGGTATGATGCGGCTCCGCGACGGGGGCCGAGCGCGCCGCGTCGCACGTCGAGTGGATCACCCGGACTGCGTCCGTGCCGCCGTGGCGGGGCGGCACGAGGAGACCCCGCCCATGCCCGAGGTCCCCGCGATGCGCGCGACCGCGCGTCGTAGCCTCCTCCTCGTCCTCCTGGCCCTCGGGCCCCTGGCGCTCGGCTCGAACCAGTGCGGGCAGGTCGTGGTCGCACCGCCGATCCCGGTCGGGAAGCCGCTCTTCACGAGTCCCCAGGTCAATCCGGTCGCGGTCTCGAACGACGGAGCCCTCCTGTACGTCGCCAACACGACGACCGGCACGCTGTCCTTCGTCGACGTGACGAACCCGGCCGCGCCGCGCGAGCTCGTCCAGGTGCCGGTCGGGATCGACCCGGTCGGCGTCGCCGTGCGGCCCAAGGTGAACCCCTCCGACGCCGGCGAAGACGAGCTGGTGTTCGTCACGAACCACATCTCCGACTCGGTGTCCGTGGTGAGCCGCCGCCTGCGTGCCGTCGTGCAGACGCTGCAGGAGCTCGAGCACGCCGACGGCGGATCGACGCCCGACGACCTCGTGACGACGACGGACGAGCCCGTGGGCGTCGCGTTCGCGGATGCCTGCCGTGCGTTCGTCACCCTCGACCAGCCGAACCAGGTGCTCGCCCTCGAGATCGCAGACGGCAACCACGACGGACTCTGCGACGACGCGACGGGGAGCTGGTCGATCGCACCCGTACGGCTCCCGATCACGGCCCAGGCGCCGCGCGCCCTCGCCGTCGCGAACGGCAAGCTCTTCGTCGCGGCCTTCGAGTCGGGGAACCAGACCGAGTTCCCCACCTGCGCGGCGGAGGATCCGCGCGGCTTCACGCCGGGCGATCCCTACGACGAGGGCTGCGAGTTCAAGGCGAACCTGATCGACAACATCACGTTCTCGCCGAGCTTCTCCGTCGACCTCGGCACGATCTTCGACTTCGCGGCGCGCAATCCCAACATCGGCGGCCGCGTGATCCACGACGGCGACATCCCGGACCGCGACGTCTTCGTGTTCGACCTCGCCGCGCCGGGCTTCGACTCCGATCCGTCGAAGCCGGGGGCGCAGCCGCTGCAGACGATCGAGCACCTCGGCACGCTGCTCTACGGCGTGGCGGCGGGCTCGGGCGGGCGCGTCTACGTCGCCGACACCGACGCGCGAAACCACCTGAACGGGCTCGGCGCCCTCGGCAATCGGATGTTCGAGAACCGGCTCTCGATCCTCGACTGCGGCGGCGGCTCCTGCGGCGCGCCGGTCACGATCGACCTCGACGCGGAGGCCGCGGCCCTCGGCTCGACGGTGCCCACGCCCTATGGCCTCGCGGTGTCGGGCGACGGCGCCACGCTCGTGGTGACCGCCGCGGGCTCCGACGGAAAGCCCGGGCTCCCCGGCCTCTATACGCTCGATCGCGACGGCCACGTCGTGGGCCGCGCGCTCGTGGGCGCGATTCCGCAGGGCGTCGCCCTGCGCTCCGCTCCGAGCGGCCAGGCGGATCGGGCGTTCGTGCTGAACACCGTCGACAGCACGCTGTCGGTGGTCGACGTCCACGACCCGGCGAGCCCGGTGGTCGAGGCCACGATCCCGGTCGGCGCCGACCCGACTCCCGCGGCGGTGAAGGCGGGACGGGTGGCGTTCACGAGCGCGCGGGGCTCGACGAGCGGCACGTTCTCCTGCGAGTCGTGCCATCCGAACGGCAACATCGACCAGCTGCTGTGGACGATCAACGCGGTGGAGGGCCCCGACGATCCGCCCGGTCTCGAGCCGCCGGAGCCGCGCACGACGATGCCGATCCGCGGGCTCCGTGACACGCTTCCGCTGCACTGGGAGGGGCGCCTCGCCGATCCATTCCCCGGCGTCGGCGCGAACCTCCGCCAGGGCCTCGTCCCGGGCGACTCGGCGCCCGACTGCGACCTCGCCGTCGACGGCGAGATCGGCTGCATCCGCCATCTCGTGAACGCGAGCCTCGCGGGCGTGATGTGCGCCCAGCCGAGCTGCCCGATCGGGCCTTCCGGACTGAAGGGCGCCTACACCAATCAGGAGCGGACGGAGATGGCGACGTTCCTGCAGGCGGTGACCTTCCCGCCCGCCCCGCGGCGCCGCCCGTCCGACAAGCTCAGCCCGACGGCGAACCAGGGCGTAGAGGACTTCTTCACGAACGAGGACGGCCAGGGCATCGGCACCGGCGTCGTGGGCGGCGTCGTCGGGTTCGGCGTCGTGACCTGCGCCGACAACGCGATCGGCTGCCACTCGCTCCCGCTCACGGTGGGCACGAACTCGCGCGTCGTGGGCTTCTTCGACGCCCCCTCGGCGCGCGGCCTGTGGGACCGCTCGCTGCTGTTCTCGAACGGGATCGTGAGCTCGGAGGAGTTCATGCGCCTCGCCCAGGCCTGCGCCGACGGCTACGTGCCGCCGGCGAAGCTCAACGGGCTCGTATCGGGCGACCCGTGCGCGATCCAGTCGGTGCTGCCGATCGCGCTGATGCCGACCGGCGTGTTCCCGCCGAACGAGCACATCTACGACCCGGCGGAGGGCTACACCGAGCGAGGTGCCTTCCTCGCGACCTTCCGTGGGGTGTTCGCCCTCGCGTACGGCGTCCCCGGCGACCGGATCTGGGAGTACCAGGTCGAGATCGGCACCGGCCTTCCGGGCCTCACCGGCCGCCAGGTGGAGCTCGCCGCGGGCAACGCGGACGATCCGCAGACGCTCGCGGAGATCGCGCAGCTCGAGCAGGGCGTGGCCGACGGCAAGATCGTCGCGGTCGCACGGACGGCCGATCTCCAGGAGCTGCGCTTCGACGCCGCGACCTCGCGCTGGACGAACGCCTCGGGCCGGCTGCGCCTCGCGACGGCCGACCTGCGAGCCCTCGCGACCACGAAGAACGCGGTGTTCACGCTCACGGCGGCACCGCCGGCGGGCATCACGGGCGGGGGACCGGACCGCCAGCCGCTGCTCGACATCGATCCCGACGTGCGCGCCGCGGAGATGGCGCTCACCACGGGTCAGGCCCCGGGGATCCCGCGACCGACGCCGAACGCTCCGGCGAGCTTCCGCGTGGGCGCGAAGTACATGCAGCCGGGCGCGTCGATCCTGATCGACGGCGCGCGCTGCGCCGCCTGCGCGTGGGCTCCCGCGACGGCGGCCTCGGGCGATCCGGCGGCGGACGTGAGCGTGCCCCAGGGCTTCGCCCCGGGCATGCACGTGATGCAGATGCAGAACCCCGGCGGCTGGGTGAGCAACGAGCTGCCGGTGCTCGCGAAGTAGGGTGAGGCGGGCCGGCTCGCCGCCGGCCCTCCCCGTCCCCGCGACGCCCCCCGGGCGGAAGTTCCGCCGGGGCGCGAGGGGCGGGCGTATCGTTCGGGCGCCTCGGGGTCACGTACCCGAGGCGAGGTTCGTCCTGGGGGAAGCATGTCCATCCGTCGTGTCGCCCGCGGGCGAGGCGCGTCGCGCTTCGCCGGTCTCCTGCTCGCGCTGGCTGCCGGCTCGAACCTCGGCGCCGACTGCAGCCCGCCGTCGACGGTGACGCTGCCGGCCTCGGGCTCGGCGCTGTTCACGAGCCCACAGACGAACCCGCTCGCGCTCTCCGCGGACGGCACGCGCCTCTACGTCGCGAACACGACCTCGGGATCGCTCTCGATCGTCGACGTCTCCTCGCCCGCCGCGCCCGTCGAGCTCGAGAAGATCAAGGTCGGCATGGATCCGGTGGGCGTCGCGGTGCGGCCGAAGATCGACCCCGCCGACCCGAACGAAGACGAGCTGGTCTTCGTCACGAACCACATCTCCGACTCGGTCAGCGTCGTCTCCCGGACGCGCGGCGAGGTCGTGCAGACGATCGAGGCCTTCGACGCGGACGGCGTCACCACCACCGACGAGCCCGTGGGCATCGCGTTCGCGAGCCCCTACCGCGCCTTCGTCAGCCTCGACCAGCCGAACCAGGTGATGGTGCTCGACCTCGACGCCGCCGGGCACGCGACGATCGGCGCGACGCGCCTCACGATCACCGCCCAGGCGCCACGCGCGCTCGCGGTCGCGAGCGGCAAGCTCTTCGTCGCGGCCTTCGAGTCCGACGACCAGACCGAGATGCCCACCTGCTCCCCGACCGACACGCGCACCCTCGACCCCGACCCGAATGCCTTCGACCAGGGCTGCCAGTTCAAGCTGCGGATCGCGAAGGCGTTCAGCGTGTCGCCGCTCAGCTTCACGGCCGACACGCTGTTCCAGTTCGCGACGGGCCCGAACATCGGCGGCCGCGTGATCCACGACGGCGACATCCCCGACCGCGACGTGTTCGTGTTCGACGCCGACACGCTGGCTCCGCTCGCGAGCGTGTCGGGCGTCTCGACGCTGCTCTACGGCATGGCGGTCGGGAACGGCGGCACGCGCGTCTACGTCACGAGCACGAACGCGCGCAACGTGAACAACGGCCTCCAGGCGCTCGGCAACCAGATGTTCGAGAACCGGCTCTCCTACCTCGACTGCACGAGCGGCTGCAACGGCCTCTCCGCGCCGGTCCAGGTCGATCTCGACGCCGCCGCCCCTGGCGCCGCGACCTTCCCGACGCCGTACGGGATCGCGGCCTCGGGAGACGGCGCGACGCTCGTCGCGACGGCCGCGGGCTCCGACGGCGTCGCCGGCTGGAACGGCGAGTCGGGCTTGTTCACCCTGTCGGCCAGCGGAAGCGTGCTGGGCCGCGTGCGCGTCGGTGCGATCCCGCAGGGTGTCGCCCTGCGCTCGGGCCCGAGCGGCGCGGCGCAGACCGCCTTCGTGCTGAATACCGTCGACAGCACGATCTCGAGCGTCGACGTGAGCGACCCGTCGAGCCCGAGCGTGCTCGCGACGCTCGCCGTCGGGAGCGACCCGACGCCCGCCGCGGTGAAGCGCGGCCGCATCGCATTCTCGAGCGCGCGCGGATCGACGAGCGGCGCGTTCTCCTGCGAGTCGTGCCACCCGAACGGCAACACCGATCAGCTGCTCTGGACGATCAACACGATCGCGGGCCCCGGGAGCACCGATCCCGGCGGCGTTCGGCCCGAGCCGCGTACGACCATGCCGATCCGCGGCCTGCGCGACACGCTCCCGCTCCACTGGGACGGCAGCCTCGGCGATCCGATCGCGGGCGCGTTCGTGCCGGGCGACACCGCGCCGGACTGCAGCCTCGCGAACGGAGACCTGGCGTGCTTCCGCCACCTGGTGAACGCGAGCCTCGCGGGCGTGATGTGCGCACAGCCGAGCTGCGCGGTCGGGCCCTCCGGTCTCGCCGGCGCGTTCACGAATCAGGAGCGCGACGACCTCGCCACGTTCCTCGGCTCGGTGTCGTTCCCGCCGTCGCCCCGGCGCCGGCCCGACGACGCGCTCTCCGCCGCCGCGCGCCAGGGCATGCGCGCGTTCTTCACGGACGACGACCTCCAGGGCGTCGCCCACAACGTGGGCCCGTCGCTCCTCGGCTTCGCGCCCGTGACCTGCGCGGACAACACCGCCGGGTGCCACGCGCTCCCGCTCACGGTCTCGACCAACTCGCGCAGCGTGGGCCGCTTCGACGCCCCGTCGATCCGGGGGCTGTGGGACCGCTGGACGATCTTCTCGGACGGGCTCATGAGCTCCGAGGAAGGCATGGCGCTCGCCCAGGACTGCGCGAACGGCGTCACGCCCGCGGGCCAGCCCCTCCCGGGCGATCCCTGCAACCCCGTCGGCCTGAACGCCACGTTCCCGACGGGCGAGCACGTATGGGATCCGAGCCTCGGCAAGAGCGAGCGTGGATCGTTCATGGGGAGCTTCGAGCTCGCCTTCGGGCTCTTCTACGGGATCCGCGGCGACCGGGTCTGGGACTTCATCAACGAGATGAGCGTCGGCCTGCCGGGGCTCACGGGGCGTCAGCTCACCGTCGATGCAGGGAACGCGACGAGCCCCGAGACCGTGGCCTGGATGGACCGGATCGAGGCGGCCGCGGCCGACGGCCGGATCACGGGCGTGGCGACGAGCGCAGGACTGGGTGAGCTGCGCTTCCGACCGGCGACCGGGCGCTGGACGCAGACGAACGGCGACTCGCTGACCGGCGGCCAGCTCCGCACGCTCGCGAGCGTCGGTGGCTACGCGATCACGCTCACGGCCGACCTGGCCGGGCCCGTGGTCGCCGGCGGTCCGCGGCAGCCCCTGCTCTTCCCGGAGGTCGTCGAGGCGCTCGGCAGCCCGCCGAACATCCCGCGGCCCACGGGCGGCGGAACGGCCACCGTTCGGATCGGACAGGCCTACGTCGATCCTGCCGCGAAGATCCTGGTCGACGGCGCCGTGTGCGGCGCCTGCAGCCTCGCCCTCGGCACGGGCTCGGGCGGCGTGGCGATCGTGGACGTGACTCTCGCGCCGGTGCCGCCGGCGGGCGCCGCCCACGCGCTCCAGGTGCTGAACCCGAGCGGGCTCGCGAGCAACGAGCTCCCGCTCGTTCCGCAGTGAACCGCGCGTGGCCCGGGCGGGCGTGAAACCGCCGGCTCGGGCCGCGCGTCACACTTCTGGGTCCCGTTCTGGGGAGAGCATGGGCGACTCCGCCTTCACCCGTTCCGTCTCCGATCGCGCGGCGCATGGCCTCACCGACGCCGACATCGATCGTCGTTGGCTCGAGGGGGAGCCCGGCGCCTTGGCGGAGCTTCACCGTCTCTACCGCTCGCGTCTCGAGGCCGTCGCGTTCCGCGTGCTGGGGGACGCGGCCGAGGCCGAGGACGTGGTGCAGCGGATCTTCCTCGGCCTCCCGGGCGCGAGCTACCGCGGAACCGCCAGCCTCTGGACCTATCTCTACCGGGCGGCCGTGAATGGCGCCGTCAACGTCCTCCGCTCGCGCCGCCGCCGCGAGGCCCTCGAGCAGCACGCGGTGCAGAGCAGCCTCGTGCGCGCCGAGGAGACGGCGTCGCTCGACCCCGAGTCTCGTGTCCTCGAAGGAGAGATCCTGGGCGCGGTGGCAAAGGGGCTGCTCGAGGTGAAGCCGCAGCACCGCCAGGCCCTCGTGCTGCGGATCGTGTGGGACCTGCCGAACCACGAGATCGCAGAGCGGCTCGGGGTCCCCCTCGCGACCGTCGGCACCTGGCTTCGCCGAGGGCGGCAGGAGCTGAGGGCGGCGCTCGGTCCGGTGCTCGACGATCTGCAGGGCGTCCGCCCATGATCCACCTGCGCGCGCGCCGCCTTCTCTCCGCGCTGCCCGACGGGCTGCTCTCGCCCGGGCTCGAGCGACGCGTGCGGGCCCACGTCTCCGGCTGCGCCCGCTGCCGCGCAGAGGTCCGGGCCCTCGAGGCGAGCGCGGCCCTGCTCCGCCGGCTTCCCCACGGCCTCGTGCCGATCCGCGTCGACGCCGAGGCGGAGGAGCGCCTGGCCGCCCTCGCCCGCTGGAATCGGCACGCACCGACGCCGCTCGGTGCCACTGCCTGGCTGGCCCGGCTCGGCTCGGCGCCCCGGCTCGCCGCCCTCGCGGCGACGGTCGCCCTCGCCCTGGTCTTCGGCGTGCGCAGCCAGAGCTCCCTCCCCGTCGAGGAGGCCAGCGGAACCGAGGCCTTCAACTTCGTCCTGGCCGAGAGCCTCGTCCCGCACGCTGCGCACGGGCCGGGCCCGGGCTCGGCCGCGCGGGCCCGCGTCTTCGAAGACGACGGCGGCCACGTCGCCCGGGCCTGGATCCACCCGCCTTCGGGCGCCTACCTGCCTCCGGGCGCTCGCTAGCCCAAGACCCGCCTCCTCCTGCGAAATTCCCTGGTGCGACGAGTCGCTCGGGGGCTACCATCGTCGCGTCTCCTCGCACCCCTCGAGGGCTCGCCGAGATGAACCGAATCCGTGCCGCTCGTCAGGCCTTGGGCTGGACGCAGAACGAGCTCGCGGCCAAGGCGAACGTGTCGCCGCGCACGATCCACGCCGTGGAGAAGGGCCGCTTCTGTCGCCAGGCGACGAAGCGCCAGATCCTGAACGCCCTCGGCGTGCCGTGGGACCGGCGCGACGACTACTTCCCGCCGGCTCGCGCCGTGCGACGCGCCCCGCCTGCGGCCGCCACCGCGGCGCCGCGCAGCGCCTAGCGCGCCGCCGCGCTCGCGTCGCCGCCCGCGAGGCGAGCGGCGAGCGTCTCCGCTTGATCGAGCAGCCGCTCCGCCGTCCCCTCCATGAACTCCGAGAGGACACGCGCCGCGCCGTCGGGATCGGCGCTGCCTCGCGCTTCCCAGGCGCGCCGCTCCGCGGCCGTGCGCTCCGACTCGAGCCACGCCTCGAACGGCGTCCACTCCGCGCGCAGCCAGGGCGTGTGGCGCGGGAAGTCACGGGCCGCGGCGTCCTCGAGCCGCTTCATGGCCCACCACGCCGACTCGTCCGTCGCCGTCTCGCCGCCGCGCGCGAAGGCGGCGGGGAGGACGCCGTCGAGGTAGACCGGCACGAAGACGCCGGTGCACGGCGTCGCGAACGAGATCCAGACCGGCCACGGCCGCTCGCGGTCGCGTGGCAGCTCCGCGACGAGGCTCGCGGTCGTCGTGCCGACCGGCTCGCTGTGCATGCAGAGCGTGAAGAAGCGCTCCTCCTCGATGGTGGCGCCGGGCAGGCGCACGGGCCCTCCGTCGAGATGATCGCGCAGGATGCGCTGCATCGTCGCCGCGTCGATCCGCCCGCGCGCGCCGTCGAGCAGCTCGAGGGATCGACGGAGCCGTCCCTCGGAAATCCGTCCCGGCACGCCTGGATTGCGATACGCCGCTGCGACGTCGAGACGGCCCGTGCCCGCCCACCAGCCCGCGCCGCGCGCGAACGCGTCGAGGTCGCGCGAGCCGATCTCCCAGTCCGCGCCGAGCGAGAGGTGGTTCGAGATCGCGTCGAGCCGTGCGCGGCGCGCCGCCCAGCGCCGACCGGAGGTCTGCAGGATCCACGCTTCGTCGGGATCGGCGAGCAGGAAGCCGTTGTGGTAGCCGGCGGCGCCCGGCGCGAAGGCCGGGCCGCCCTGGCCGTGCGTCTCGAGCAAGGTCGCGATCACCTCGAGGGCCTCGCGCGCGCTGCGTCCGCGCTCGAGACCGAGACGCACGAGATCCATGCCGATCAGGCCCGGCTCGCCCTCCACGGGCTCGCGCGAGAACACGGTCTCGTTGCCGATCGCGACGCCGTGCTCGTTCACGCCGTGCTCGAAGCCGAACACCCACCACGGCGAGTGGCCCATGACGCGATACGTCTCGGCCACTTGAGGGATCGTCACGTGCGTGCAGCGCACGACCGCACCGGGCGGGTGCGCCGCCGCCGGGAACTGCAGGAACGGCTGGCACTCGCCGGCCTTCCGATCGCTGTTCTTCGCGAACACGGTCCCGTGGCTGGCCGACTCGGAGCCGACGGCGACGAGGGAGTCGCACATGACGTGACGTTATCAGACCACTCGGATGAAGTTGCCGTCATGGCGCAACCCGAGCACCGGAGCGGACGTCCTTCCCCGTAGAGCGCACGAGCGTCGGACGCGCCCGGCCCGGGCCACGAGGCACCCCCTCCCCCCCCTGCTTCGGGCCCGAGTCGAGCGCCCCGACGCCCGCTGCGCAGGGCGGACGGACCGCCGCGCTGCTGCTCGCTGCACCCGAGAGACGAGGAGTCCTGATGCGCGTCACGGCCGTCGGCCGCGCCTTTCCCGAGAACTACTACTCCCAGGAGGCGCTCCTCGCCGCGCTGCGCGCGTACTGGGGCGCCCGCTTCCACAACCCGCGACGCCTGGAGCAGCTCCACCGCAACGTCCTCGTCGGCGGGCGGCATCTCGCGCTCCCGATCGAGGACTATCCGAAGCTCTCCTCCTTCGGCGACGCCAACGATGCGTTCATCCGCTGCGCGACGGAGCTCGGCGAGCGGGCCGTGCGCAACGCGCTCGAGCGGGCGGAGCTCGAGCCCCGCGACGTCCGCCACGTCTTCTTCGTGAGCGTGACCGGCATCGCGACGCCGTCGATCGACGCGCGACTCGTGAACCGCCTCGGGCTGCGGAGCGACGTGAAGCGCACGCCGATCTTCGGCCTGGGCTGCGTCGCGGGCGCGGCCGGCATCGCGCGCGCCGCCGACTACCTGCGCGCCTTCCCCGACGAGATCGCGGTGCTGCTCTCGGTCGAGCTCTGCAGCCTGACGCTCCAGCGCGAGGACCTGTCGATCCCGAACGTGATCGCGAGCGGCCTGTTCGGCGACGGCGCCGCGGCCGTCGTGCTGACGGGCCGCGACGTCTCGCGCCCGGGCCCGCAGGTCGTCGCGACCCGCTCCGTCTTCTACCCGGACACCGAGTCCGTGATGGGCTGGCAGATCGGAGCAGGCGGCTTCCGCGTGGTGCTCTCGTCGGACGTGCCGACGATCGCGCGCGGCATCCGCAAGGACGTGGACGAGTTCCTCGCCTCGCAGGGCGTGAGTCTGCGCGACGTCGCGCGCGTGATCGCCCATCCCGGCGGCCCGAAGGTGCTCGAGGCGTTCCACGAGGCGCTCGAGCTGCCGGAGGGCGCGCTCGACCTGACGTGGCGGAGCCTCGAGGAGCTCGGGAACCTGTCGAGCGCGTCGGTGCTGATGGTGCTCGGCGACACGCTCGCGAACGACCCGCCGCCCGGGACGCTCGGCCTCCTCCTCGCCATGGGGCCCGGCTTCTGCGCCGAGCTGGTGCTGCTGCGATGGTGAGCTCCGACGCGGCCTATCTGGCGCTCCTCGCCGTGGTCTCGCTCGAGCGCATGGCCGAGCTCGGCGTGTCGAGACGCCACGCGGCCACGGCCCTCGCGCGCGGAGGCGTCGAGTACGGACGCCGTCACTTCCGCGTGATGAAGGTCCTGCACACGCTGTTCCTGCTCTCGTGCGCGCTGGAGGTCGTCGCGCTGCGCCGGCCCTTCGTGCCCGGCCTGGGCTCTACGATGCTCGGCCTCGTCGCCGGAGCGCAGGCGCTGCGCTGGTGGGCGATCTCGAGCCTCGGCGTCGCCTGGAACGTGCGGGTGATCGTGGTGCCCGGGGCCCGCGCGGTGACCCGCGGCCCCTACCGCTTCCTGCGTCACCCGAACTACCTCGCCGTGGGGGTCGAGATGTTCGCCCTGCCGCTCGTCCACGGCGCCTGGCTGACCGCGCTCGTGTTCTCCCTCGCGAACGCGGCGCTGCTCGCGGTGCGCGTCCGCTGCGAGGAGAGCGCGCTCGCTCGTCACAGCGATTGGGCCGAGCGCTTCGGGGTGAAGCGGGAGCTCGCCGCCATGGCCGGCCGCCCCGCCGAGGAGCTGCGATGACCCGCCAAGAGATCCTCGACCGCATCCGACAGGTCGCCCGGGAGCGGCTCGAGCTCGACGCACCGCTGCGACCCGACGCGCATCTGCTGCGCGACCTGGAGCTCGACTCGCTGCGCCAGCTCTCCTTCGTGATCGAGCTCGAGAACGAGTTCGCGATCTGCTTCGAGCCCGAGGACGAGGGCGGCCTCGAGACGGTGGACGACGTCGTCGACGTCGTGATGCAGCGACTCGAGCTCGCGGCGACCGCGTCGTGAGCGAAGACACCCTCGGCGCACGCCTCGAGCGCGCAGCCCGCCACGTCGATGCCGACGGCGCGCCGCGCGGGGTGCGCTTCCTGGAGCGTGGGGAGGGCGACGGCACCTGGCTCTCCTACGCCGAGATCTTCGAGCGCGCGCGGCGCGTGGCCGGCGGGCTGCAGGCGCTGGAGCTGCGGCCGGGCGATCGCGTGGCCCTCGTGCTGCCCACGGCGCCGAGCTTCTTCGACGCCTTCTTCGGGGCGATCCTGGCCGGTGTCGTCCCCGTGCCGCTCTACCCGCCGCTGCGACTCGGTCGCCTGGACGAGTACCACGCCCGCACGGCGGCGATGGTCGAGGCGTGCGGCGCGCGCCTCGTGCTCTCGGACCGTCGCATCGCGCGGCTCCTCGGGAGCGCCGTCGCGGAGGCGAAGCCCGATCTCGGCCTCCTCACGCTCGACAGCCTCGCGCGTCGCGAGCCCGCGCCGGTCTGCGTCGCGCCGGACGACGTGGCGTTCGTGCAGTTCTCCTCGGGCACGACGCGCGCCCCGAAGCCGATCTGCTTGAGCCACCGGGCGATCCTCGCCAACGTGCGGGCGATCCTCGGCGCGATCCTCGCGGCCCATCCCGAGAGCGACGAGCTCCGCCACGTCGGCGTGAGCTGGCTTCCGCTCTACCACGACATGGGGCTCGTGGGCGCGGTGCTGGTGGCAGTCGATCGGCCGGGCGAGCTGGTGCTGATCCCGCCGGAGCGCTTCATCGCGCGCCCGGCCCTCTGGCTCGAGGCGATCTCGCGCTTCGGCGGCACGATCAGCCCCGCGCCGAACTTCGCCTACGCGCTCTGTGCCGAGCGCGTGCGCGACTCCGACCTCGTCGGCGTCGACCTCTCGCGCTGGCGCGTCGCTCTCAACGGCGCCGAGCCGGTGACGCCCGCCGTGCTCGAGCGCTTCGTCGCGCGCTTCGCCCGCTTCGGCCTGCGCGGCGAGGCCCTGACCCCGGTCTACGGCCTCGCCGAGGCGACGCTGGCCGTGACCTTCAGCGATCTCCACGCGCCCTTCCGCCGCGCGCGCTTCGATCGAAATGCCCTCCTCTGCCGGGGCATCGCGATCGAAGCGGCGGAAGGCCACGAGCTCGCGAGCCTCGGTCCACCCCTTCCGGGCTTCGCGCTGCGCATCGTGGACGAGGACGGCGCGGACGTGACGCCAGGGCGCGTCGGCCGGCTCCTCGTGCGCGGACCTTCCCTCATGGACGGCTACCACGACCGGCCCCTCGACACCGCGGCGGTGCTGCGCGACGGCTGGCTCGACACCGGCGATACGGGCTTCCTGCACGGCGGCGAGCTCTACCTCTACGGGCGCGCGAAGGACATGATCGTGCTGCGGGGACGCAACCACGCGCCGCAGGACATCGAGCAGGTGGCCCACTCGGTGTCCGGCGTGCGCGCCGGCTGCGCTGCGGCGGTCGGGATCGTGCCCGAAGGCGGCGACGGCGAGGAGCTCTACGTCTTCGTCGAGCGCACGCGCGAAGCCGCGCGCGACGACCACGCGCTCGCGGACGCCGTGACGCGCGCGATCGCGGAGGCCACGGGGCTCGTGCCGAGCCGGGTGGTCGTGCTCGCCCCGGGGACGCTCCCGCGCACCTCGAGCGGCAAGCTCCGGCGCGACGAGACGCGGCGTCGCCACCTCGCGGGCTCGCTCACGCCGCCGCGGCGCGTGACGCTCCTGCATCTCGTGACCGAGATGGTCCGCGCGCGCGTGCGGCTCGTGCGGTCACAGCGTGCGCGCTGACCTCGCGATCGCGGGCGCGGGCCCCGTCGGGCTCGCGACGGCGATCCTCGCGGCCGAGCGCGGCCTCTCCTCGATCGTGCTCGAGACCCGCACGCCTCCCCTCGACAAGGCGTGCGGCGAAGGGCTCATGCCGAAGGGCGTCGCGATGCTGCGGCGCCTCGGCGTGGACCTTCCGCCCGGCTCCGGCAGGGCGTTCGCCGGAATCCGCTACGTCGACGGCGACACCGTGGCCGAGGGTCGCTTCGCCGGCGGTGAAGGTCTCGGGCTGCGCCGCACGGTGCTCTCGGAGGCGCTGCTCGCCCGCACGCGGGACGTGGGCGCGGAGCTGCGCTTCGGCACGCGTGTCCTGCGCTGGCGCACCTCCTGGGACGGTGACGTCCGGATCGAGACCAGCGGCGGCGTCGTGACCGCGCGGCTCCTCGTCGGCGCCGACGGGCTGCGAAGCCGGGTGCGCCGCGCCGCCGGGCTCGAAGCCAGGTGGAGGCTCGGCCGGTCGCGCTTCGGCGTGCGACGTCACTTCCGCGTGGCGCCGTGGTCGCGCTTCGTCGAGGTGCACTGGGCCGACGGGATCGAGGCCTACGTCACGCCCGTCGCCGACGACGAGGTCGGGGTCGCGCTGCTCTGGCACGGCGAGAGCGCCCCGTTCGAGGCCTTGCTCTCGCGCGTGCCCACCCTCGCCTCGCGCCTCCATGGCGTCTCGCCGAGCTCGGCCCCGCGCGGCGCAGGCCCCTTCCGCCAGCGCGTGTCGGGCCGCACCGCCCACGGCGTGGCGCTGGTCGGCGATGCGGCGGGCTACCTCGATCCGCTGACGGGAGAGGGCGTGACCCTGGGCTTCCGCTGCGCCGAGGCGCTGGTCGACGTGGTGGCGCGCGAGGCGGATCTCGCGGAGTACGAGCGCGCCTATCGCCGCCTCTCGGCGAGCTACTACCGGATGACGCGTCTCCTGCTCGCGGTTGCCGCGCTGCCGCCGCTCCGGCGCCGCGTCGTGGCGATGCTCGCGCGCCATCCAGACCTCTTCGACCACCTGCTCGCGGTGAACGCGGGGCAGGCGCCGCTCCACGCGATGGGCGTCGGCGGCGCGCTGCGCCTCGTGGGCGGTCTCCTCGCCTAGGCGCGTCGCCGCAGGCGCGGCAGCCAGTAGGGCACTCCCTCGCGGTAGCGCAGGAAGCTCTCGCCGTGGATGCGGACGTAGCGGCGCTCCTTGAGCAGGGGCCCGAGGAGGCAGTAGGAGGTCCAGGCGCACGCGAGGAAGAGCCTGTCGGGCGTCCACGCCGGCCCGGTCCAGAGCGTGAGCGCGAACGCCAGATACACCGGCTGGCGACAGACGCGGAAGAGCCCCGTCTCGGGGAGTGCGCCGTAGCGCGGGGACTCGCCGCGAAAGACGGCGGTCCAGCCCAGGTAGCCCAGCTGGAGGGGCAGGCCGGCGTCGCCCATCGCCTTCATGAGCAGGAGCCACGACGCGGCGTAGGCCGCGAGGAAGGCGACGCGCAGGGCGCCGGTCGCCTGCCACCAGACGATTCCCGACGGCGACCACAGCCCGAAGACGAGCACGAGCTGGAGCGAGGCGAAGGCGACGTAGAGCGTGCTCGAGAGATCGCGGCCGAGGCCGAGCGGAGCGACGCGCTCGAGCAGGCGTCGGCCCCGCGAGGCGAGGAAGAAGGAGTGGAGCGCCGGATACTGGAGCGCGAGCAGCGCGTTCGCGACGAGCGCCGCGCGACCACGGAAGGGCCCGAAGCCCGTCTGCAGGCCGGTCGCGAGGGAGAGCATCATCCAGCCCACGCCGAGCGCGAACAGCAGGTGCGTCAGGATCCCCGTGACGAGCGCGACGAGGCGCCTCATGCATCTCTCCCCCACGAAGTCTGCGGAGTGTCGGCGGAGTCGTTCTCCCGGCAATCCCCGCGGCGATGAAGATGCGTTCATGGCTGGCTGCCGACGCCGGCTCGCGCCGGGCGGCGGCCGCACGGTCCGGCTAGCCTCGCGCGATGCGCTCGGTGCTCCTCGTCGCGATCGTGGTCGCCTCCTTGCCGCCCGTTGCGGCGCGCGCAGAGACCCGCGTGCTGACCCTCGACCCGGCACGCACGAAGATCACCTTCCGTCTCGGAGCGACGCTGCACGAGGTGGTCGGTGTGGCGCCCCTCGCACGCGGCGAGATCCGCTTCGATCCGGCGGGCGGGCCGGCGGAGGGAGAGATCGTGTTCGAGTCGAAGCGGCTCACGACGGACCTCGCGTCGCGCGACGAGAAGATGCACGCGGAGGTGCTGAAGACCGCGAGCTTCCCGACGATCTCGTTCCAGCCGGAGCGCGTCGCAGTGCTGCGACGCGAAGCGGGCAGCGCCGAGGTCGAGCTCGAGGGCTCCCTGTCGCTGCTCGGCGTACCGCATCCGCTCGTGCTCCCGGCGAAGCTCTCGTCCTCCGACGGTCGCACGGTGGAGATCACGACGCGCGCCACGATCCCCTACGTCGCCTGGGGCCTCGCCGACGTCAGCAACTTCCTGTTGCGCGTGGACAAGACCGTCGACGTCGAGGTGACGGCCGCGGGCGTGCTCGACGGCGCTCCCGAGGGCCCGTAGCGAGGTCGATCCCGCTGCCACGTGGGCGCCTGCCCTTCGCCGCGCGTGCGTTAGGCTCGTGCGAGGAGGTCGAGCCGTGGGGGACGCGCGCGACCCGAGACACCCCGGCCTCGATCGCCGGACCTTCCTCAAGGCGGGAGCCGGAGCGGCGCTCCTTCCGCTCCTCGGCGGGGGCGTGGCGAGCGCCGTCCTCGCGGCCGAGGAGCCGCCGCGCATCCGTCGCACGACGACCCTCGGGCGCACCGGTCTCCGCATCTCGGACATCGGCTTCGGCTCGAGCCGCCTGGCCGGCGACGTTCGCGTGGTGGAGCACGCCTTCGAGCGGGGCGTCCGCTACTTCGACACGGCCGAGAGCTACCAGGGGGGCGCCAGCGAGGAGACGCTCGGCAAGGCGCTCGCGGGCAAGCGCGACCAGGTGGTGATCGCCTCGAAGGTCGAGGCGGGCGCGAGCGATCCGTGGCCCCGCCTGATGACGAGGCTCGACGGAAGCCTCGCGCGCCTGCGCACGGATCGGATCGACGTCTACCTGAACCACGCCGTGAACGACGTCGCGCGGCTCGAGAATCCCGAGTGGCCCGAGCTCGTGTCGCGGGCGAAGCAGGCCGGAAAGATCCGCTCCAGCGGAATGAGCGGGCACGGAGGGAACCTCGTCGAGTGCCTCGACTTCGCCCTCGCGCACGACCGCGCCGACGTGATCCTCGTCGGGTACAACTTCGGCCAGGACCCGGGCTTCCTCCAAGAGATCACGAAGAGCTTCGACTTCGTGGCCGTCCAGCCCGGGCTGCCGAAGGCGCTCGAGCGCGCCAAGGCGAAGGACGTGGGCGTCGTCGCGATGAAGACGCTGCGCGGCGCGAAGCTGAACGACCTCCGGCCCTACGAGCAGGGTGGCGCCACCTTCGCGCAGGCGGCCTTCCGCTGGACCCTCTCCAACCCCAACGTCGACGCGCTCGTGGTGACGATGACGAGCGTCGAGCAGGTGGACGAGTACGTCGCCGCGAGCGGCAGCGGTCCGCCGACACGCGCCGACGTAGCGCTCCTCGCGCGCTACGAGGCGCTGCACGGGGCCACGCAGTGCCGCTACGGATGCAGCGACTGCGCCGGCGCCTGCCCCGTCGGCGTCTCGATCCCGGACGTGCTCCGCGCGCGCATGTACGCCGAAGACTACGGCGCGCCCGACCTCGCGCGCGCCGAGTTCTGGAGCCTCGGCGCGGCGTCGGCGCCGTGCCTCTCGTGCCGCCATCGCGCCTGCAGCGGGGCCTGCCCCCACGGCCTCGACGTCGCGGAGCTCGCGACGCGCGGCTATCGCGCCATGATCGGATGACGCCACCGGGCGTCGGGAGGACGGAGTTGGACGAACGAAGGCCCGCGACGGTGGTGCTCGTGCACGGGGCATGGCACGGCCCCTGGTGCTGGCGGCACGTGGTGGACGGCCTCGAGAGCGCGGGCGTCCGGAGCGTCGCCGTGTCGCTGCCGAGCGTCGACCCGGCCCAGGAGGGAGGGCTCACGGCCGACGCCGGCGCCGTGCGGGAAGCGATCGAAGGCGTCGGCGGGCCCGTCGTGCTGTGCGGTCACAGCTACGGCGGCACGGTGATCACCGAGGTCGGCGACCATCCGGCCGTGCGCCACCTCGTCTACCTGACGGCGTTCGCGTCGGACCGCGGCGAGACGCTCCTCTCCCTCGCCACGAGCGACGTCGCGCGCAGCGCGCACGAGGAGAGCCTCGTCCCCGCGATCCAGTTCGTCGACGACGGCAAGCGCATGGCGCTCGATCTGGAGCTCGCCGTGCCGCTCCTCTACGCGCAGTCGCCCCGAAAGGACGTCGACCTCGTGCTCGCGCACGTCGCCAGCCACGCCGCGTCCTCCTTCGAGACGCCGACCTCCTGCGTCGCCTGGCGCAGCAAGCCCAGCACCTACGTGGTCTGCGCACGCGATCGCACGCTCCCGCCGGCGCTCCAGCGCTTCCTCGCGAAGCGCTGCACGCGAACGATCGAGCTCGACACCGACCACTCTCCGTTCTTCTCGATGCCGGAGGAGACGACGCGCATCCTGCGCGAGCTCGCGAACGCGTGATCAGCGCAGGTTCGCGATTCCCGCGACGAGGAGCAGCGCGAAGATCGCGCGCTTGAATCGCGCCTCGTCGAGGCGCCGGTGAAGCCGCTCTCCCGTCACGATCGCGAGGCCCACGACCGGGAGGAGCGCGGCGGAGGCGAGGAGCGACGCCCGCGTGAGTCGCCCCGTCGTCGCGTAGGCGACGTTCAGCGCGAGGCCGAGCGCCACCCAGACGATGGCGAGCGTCGAGCGGAACGCCGATTTCGAGAGGCTCGCGTGACCGAGCGACCAGACGAGGAGCGGGCCGCCCGACGAGAAGAGGCCGTGGGTGACGCCGGCGCCGAGCATCGCCACCGCCTCGAGCGCGCGTCCGCGCCTTGGAGCCGGATCCCCGGACGACGCTCGCGCCCGGAAGCGGAGCAGCGCGAGCTCCCAGGTCGCGACGGCCGTCACGAAGCCAGCGAAGAGGCGGTGCAGGAGCTCGCGCGGCGCGCGCTCGAAGAGGGTGAAGCCCACGGCCATGCCGGCGGCCATGAGCGGCAGGATGCGCCGCAGGATGAGCCCCCGGTCCGCGTGATCGTGGTGTCGCGCCACGATGTAGAGGCTCAGCGAGAGCCCGACCGGCACGATCGTCGCGAGCAGGAGGTCGAGCGGGAAGAGCGCGGAGGCGAGGGCGAGCGTGATCACCGTGCCCCCGAAGCCGACCGTCGCCTCGGCCGCGAACCCCACGAAGACGCAGGCGGCGACGAGGAGGAAGCGCGGGTCGGCGAGGTCCATCGGCGGGCGGAGCATCGCAGCGCGGGCGGGCGGCGCGCCAGGCGGCGTTGCGTGTAGGATTGCGCCCGGCGGTTCGGAGGGACCATGAGGTTCGGAATCTTCTACGAGCACCAGCTTCCGCGGCCGTGGGCCGAGGGCGACGAGCTCCGGCTGTTCCAGGACGCCCTCGACCAGGTCGAGCTCGCCGATCGCCTCGGAATCGACCACGCGTGGGAGGTCGAGCACCACTTCCTCGAGGAGTACTCCCACTCCTCCGCGCCCGAGGTGTTCCTCGCGGCCTGCTCGCAGCGCACGAAGAGGATCCGGCTCGGCCACGGCATCGTGCTCATGCCGCCGGCCTACAACCACCCGGCCCGGGTGGCCGAGCGCATCGCGACGCTCGACCTCGTGTCGCGCGGGCGTGTCGAGTGGGGCACCGGAGAATCGGCGTCCCGCGCCGAGCTCGAGGGCTTCGGCATCTCGCCGGCCGAGAAGCGCGCCATGTGGCTCGAGACCGTCGAGCAGACGGCGAACATGCTCGCGATGGATCCGTATCCCGGCTTCCAGGGCCGATCCTTCTCGATGCCGTGCCGCAACGTGCTTCCGAAGCCCGTGCAGCGGCCGCACCCGCCGCTCTGGGTCGCCTGCTCGAACCGCGAGACGATCCACCTCGCGGCGAAGCTCGGCATGGGCGCCCTCACCTTCGCCTTCGTCGATCCGAAGGAGGCGAAGCACTGGGTCGACGACTACTACGCGACGCTGCGCAACGAGTGCACGCCGATCGGCCACAGCGTGAACCCGAACGTCGCCATGGTGACCGGGTTCTCCTGCCATCCGGACGCGGAGGAGGCGAAGCGGCGCGGCCTCGACGGCTTCCGCTTCTTCGGCTTCGCGCTCGCGCACCACTATCTCTTCGGGAGGCACAAGCCCGGCCGCACGAACATCTGGGAGACGTTCGAGAAGGTGCGCCCGATGCTGCCCGACGAGGGCGCGAACCGCGGCATCGGAACGCCCGCGCAGCTCCGCGACCACCTGCGCGGCTTCGCCGACGCGGGCGTGGACCAGGTGGTGTTCATCCAGCAGGGCGGGAAGAACCGGCACGAGCACATCTGCGAGTCGCTCGAGCTCTTCGCCTCCCAGGTGATGCCGGAGTTCCGCGACGGCGACGACGCGCGGGTCGCGCGCAAGCTCGAGGCGCTGGCGCCGCATCTCGAGGCGGCGATGGCGCGCAAGCAGAAGATGCCGCCCCTGGCCGACGCCGAGATCCCCGAGTACCAGGCCTACGACCGCAACATCACCGACTCGGGCGACGCCCAGGCGAAGGAGACGGCGGCCCGCCTCGAGAAGATGCGCGAGGCGGTGCAGCGCGCGTAGCCGGTCAGGGCTTTCCCTCGCTCTTCCCGACGCCCGCCATGAAGTCCTGGCCGCGGCCCCCCGCCGGTCCAGCGACCTCGACCACGCGCTCCGGCACGTCGTCGTACTCGAGCCGGAGGGCGCGCGTCATGATCGCGTGCATCTCGTAGAGCGCCGTGATGTACGTGAGCTCGAGGATCTCCTCGTCGGAGAGATGGGCCGAGAGCGCCGCGAAGGTCGCGTCCTGCACGCGTCCGTTCTGCTGCACGAGCTCGTCGGTGTAGGCGAGCACGGCGCGCTCGGGGTCGTTCGTGCGTCAGCCATCGGCCGACGCGGCCTTCCTCGACTCGAGCGCGTCCCAGCGCGCGTAGGCCGACTCGAGCTCCGCCGCGAGCTCGCGAAGACGCGCGTGGACGCGGGACTGCTCGGCGGGGTCGCCGCGGTAGAGATCGGGATCGCTCGCGCGCGCGGTGAGCGTCGACTGCTCGGCCTCGAGGGCCTCGATCCGGCCCGGCAGGGCGTCGAGCTCGCGCTGCTCGGCGTAGGAGAGGCGACCGGATCTCGTGCGCGAGCCGGCCGCGGGAGGCGCCTTCGCCGGGAGGGACAGGGGGCGCGCGCCGGTGTCGCTCGGCTTCGGCGCGGCCGTGGCGCCCGCCTGGCGCTGTCGCATCGCATCGGTGTAGCCGCCGACGTACTCCTGCACGCGGCCCGCGCCCTCGAACACGAGGGTCGAGGTCACGACGTTGTCGAGGAACGCCCGATCGTGCGAGACCACGAGGAGCGTGCCGGCGAACTCGACGAGCCGCTCCTCGAGGAGCTCCAGGGTCTCGACATCCAGATCGTTCGTCGGCTCGTCGAGCACGAGCAGGTTCGCCGGCTGCGAGAAGAGGCGCGCGAGGAGGAGCCGATTGCGCTCGCCGCCGGAGAGCGCCGACACGGGCGAGCGGGCCCGCGCAGGCGGGAAGAGGAAATCCTGGAGATAGCCGATCACGTGCCGCCGCTGACCCTGGACCTCGAGGTGCTCGCGGCCGCCGGCGACGTTGTCGATCACCGTCTTCTCGAGCTCGAGCCGGGCGCGGAGCTGGTCGAAGTAGGCGATCTCGAGCTTCGTGCCGAGGCGGACGCGGCCCGAGGTGGGCGCGAGGTCGCCGAGCAGGAGGCGCAGCAGCGTGGTCTTTCCCGCGCCGTTCGGGCCCACGAGACCGATCCGGTCTCCGCGCATCACGCGCAGCGAGAAGTCGCGCACGATCGGCGCGCCGTCCCATCCGTAGGTCACGTGCTCGGCATCGATCACGAGCTTTCCCGACGCCTGGCCTTCGTCGAGCTCGATGCGCGCGCTGCCGGGACGCTCCCGGCGCCGCCGGCGCTCCTCGCGCATCGCGAGCAGCGCACGCACGCGGCCTTCGTTGCGCGTGCGGCGCGCCTCGATGCCGCGACGGATCCACGCCTCCTCTTCCGCGAGCTTCTTGTCGAAGAGCGCGTTCCGGCGCTCCTCCTGCGCGAGGGCGGCCGCCTTCTTCTCGAGGAAGCTCGCGTAGGAGCCGGGCCAGGACGTGAGCGCGCCACGGTCGAGCTCGACGATGCGCGTCGCGAGGCGCCCGAGGAGCGCCCGGTCGTGGGTCACGAAGAGCACGGCGCCGCGCAGCTCGAGGAGCCGCTCCTCCAGCCACTCGATCCGCTCGACGTCGAGGTGGTTCGTCGGCTCGTCGAGCAGCAGGAGGTCCGGCTCGCAGACGAGCGCCCGCGCGAGGGCCACGCGCCGCCGCGATCCGCCCGAGAGCGCGCCCAGCCGGGCGTCGGCCTCGAGGTCGAGCCTCGCGAGCGCCTGCTCCACGCGCTGGTGCAGGCTCCAGCCGTCCTGCGTCTCGAGCGCGTGCTGGAGCTCCTCCAGGCGACGCAGCCGCGAGGGATCGTTCGCCACGTCGTGGGAGACGTGGTGGTACTCCGCGAGCAGGCGCCCGATCTCGGCGAGGCCGCCGGCCACCACGTCGAACACGCTCGCGCCCTCGTCGCTCGGCAGCTCCTGGGCGAGCCGCGCGATCCGAAGGCCCGGCCGACGCCAGACGCTTCCGGCGTCGGGCGCGAGCTCGCCGTCGACGATCTTGAGCAGCGTGGACTTGCCCGCGCCGTTCCGCCCGATCAGGCAGACGCGCTCCCCGGCGTCGATCTGGAAGCTCGCATGCTCGAGGAGCGGCTCGAGGCCGAATGCGATCGACACGTCTTCCAAGCTTGTGAGCGGCATCGAACCTCGGCGCGGCGGAGCGCGCGGGCGGAGTCTACGCTCGGCGGCGGCGTCGTGCAGGACGTGGCGCTCGGGAGGCAGCGATGGCGGAGTACGTCGCGATCGAGCAGGCGAAGACGATGCGCGGGCTCCGGCTCGTGCTCGCGGGCGGGCTCCCCGGGCCGCCGTGGACCGAGGCGGCGAAGGCGGTCTTCCACGTGAAGGAGATCCCGTTCGTGCGCGTGGCCCAGATCCCCGGCGCGACCGACGAGGCGCTCCGCGCCCTTACCGGCCACGCGAACGCGCCGATCGCCCTGTACGACGACGAGCGCCCCCGGGCGGGATGGGCGGAGATCCTGCTCCTCGCCGAGCGCCTCGCGCCCGAGCCGCGCCTCGTGCCCGCCGACGCGGCCGAGCGCGCGCACCTCCTCGGCCTGTGTCACGAGCTCATGGGCGAGGAGGGGCTCGGCTGGACGCGACGGCTCCTCATGCTGCGCGACATCCGGCGCGACGGAGAGAAGGCCGGCATCCTCTCCGGCTTCGCACGGCTCCGCTCGGCGGCATACGGCTACTCCGACGCGGCGGCGGCCGCGGCGCCGGCGCGGCTCCAGGCGATCCTCCGCATGCTCTCCGACCGGCTGCGCGCGCAGCGCGGCCGCGGGAGCCGCTTCCTCTTCGGCGACGCCCTGAGCGCGCTCGATCTGTACTGGGCCGCGATGGCCGTGCTGCTCGAGCCGATGCCCCACGAGCGCTGCCCGATGCCGGACTGGCTGCGCGCCTCGTACGCGACGCGCTACCCCGAGGTGCACGACGCCCTCGACCCGGCGCTGCTCGAGCACCGCGACTTCGTGTACGAGCGCTACCTCGAGCTCCCGATCGACGCCTGAGAGGCGGCGTCGAGGCGAAGCTGGGCGGTGTAGGGCCCGCGGCCGGTGAGCGATGCGGCGCCGCAGCGCGCCGCGAGCGCGAGGGCGTCGTCGAGGGGAAGGCCGCGGCCGAGCCCGAAGGTGAGCGCGGCGGCGAAGGCGTCGCCCGCGCCGTAGGTGTCGACGAGCGGGCCGGGAAGCGGCGCGGCACGAAAGCCGCCGGTCGTGCCGTCGGCGCGGGAGAAGTGGCCGCCGTCGGCGCCCTCGGTACGCACGACGATGTCGGGCGGCGGATCGAGCTCGCCGGGCCGCACCCGCTCCCCCGGATCGCGGGCGCTCCCGACGAGCGCGTCGAGGCGCACGCGCGCCGCGCGGAGCGTATCGAGGGCGCGGGGCGTCGCGACGAGGACGCGCGCCGCCCGCGCCGCGCGCAGCGCCTCGACGTCGCCCGCCGTGAAGTAGACGCCGTCGCAGCCGGCGAGCGCGGGCCACGGCAGCGGGTCGCTCCCGCGCGGCCCCATGCGCGCACCGATCACCGTGATCGTCCGCTCGCCGGCGCCGTCGACGTGGACGAAGACGCGCCGTTGGGCCTCCGGCCGGAAGACCGCCCGGACGTCGACGCCCATCGCGGAGAGCTCGGCGGCCGCCCGACGGCCGCGCGCCTCGTCCCCGAACGCGGTGAAGAAGGCGGCGCCCCCCGCGAGCTTCGCGAGCTGCGCGGCGGCGACCGCGCCGCCGCCGCCGGGCTCCTCCCAGGCCTCTTGCGCGTGGACGATCTCGCCCGCGCGCGGAAGCGCCGCGACGCGCACGAACTCCGCCCACTCGACGTGACCCACGACCGCGTAGCCAGCCACGGACGCAGCATACCGCTCCGGCAAAGTGGCCCCGTCTGCCCGTCGCGCGGTGGATCTATCCGCCGGCCCCGGCTCCGGGCAGCCTTCTCCCCGCGCGCCCACGAAAGGACTTCGCGTGAAGCTCTACTCCGGACCGCTCAGCCTCTTCACCGCCAAGGTCCGCATCGCCCTCGCCGAGAAGGGCCTTCCCTACGAGCGCGTCGAGGTGGGATGGAGCCTCGAGCATCGCTACGAGCCGCACCATCCCGACGTGGTGGCCCTGAACCCGAAGCGACAGGTGCCCGTGCTCGTGGACTCCGACGTCGTCGTCTACGACTCGACGCAGATCTTCGAGTACCTCGAGGACCGCTACCCCGACCCGCGGCTCTATCCGCGCGACGTCGCGGGTCGAGCGCGCTGCCGGCGCCTCGAGGCCGCGGCGGACGAGATCGTGTTCCCCTCGCTCTGGCCCCTCGTCACCGAGTCGTTCTATCCGCCGGCCTCGGGGCGGCAGGACGAGGCGAAGCTCGCCCAGGCGCGGAGCGAGCTCGCCGCGCACCACGCGAGCCTCGAGAAGGAGCTGACCGGGCGCGTCTGGCTGTGCGACGAGTTCTCCGTGGCGGACATCGCGAGCTTCGTCTTCCTGCGCACCGCGGCCGCCCTGGGGACGCCTCCCGCTCCCGAGCACGTCGCGCTCCACGGCTGGATGGAGCGCACGCTCGCGCGGCCGGCGGTAGCGGAGGAGATCGACGCGATGAACCGCTACGTGGCGACGCTCCTCGCGCCGCGAACCGCCTCGGCGGCCTAGCGCGCGTCCGGGCTGAGCGATCCGGGCGTGAGCGATCCGGGCGTGGGCGATCCGGGCGTGGGCGGTCGGGCCGCGCTCTCGGCCCACCGCACCATGGCCTCCTTCTGCGCGTCGCTGAGCGACGCGGATCCGTCGAGCAGCGTGTAGTCCCAGGGCGGCATCTCGCCGCTCTCGACCGTCTTCGCGATCGCCTGGAGCGCGGCCTCGCGTCGCGCGGCGTCGTAGCTCGACCACTCGGAGAAGTTCAATACCTTGCGGGCCGGGCTCGCGAACCAGTAGGACGGCGCGAGGGCGCCGTACCAGGGCGCGCTCCCTTCGTTCGAGTGGCACTCGTAGCAGGCGCTCGCGACGAGCGCGTTCACCTGCGGATCGTCGCTCGGCGCCGCCGAAGGCGTCGCTGCCGGAGCGCTCGCTTGCGGTGGGCTCGCGCACCCTCCGAACGCGACCGCGAGCGCGACTGCGAGCCTCGATCCGCGCCGGACCTCGTGTCTCATGCCTGCGCCCCCGCTGCGCGCCCGGCGGCGCGTCGCTCGGCGACGAGGGTAGAGCGCGCGGCGCGCGTCGCGGCAGGCGGCCCCGCCGGATTAACGCTTCTTCAGCTCGATCAGGATCTCGCGGAAGCGCGCGCCGCTCCGATTGACACGCCGGGCAGGAGGTCCCTCTGCCAGACCCGGACGGGCTCGTTCTCGAACAGGAAGCGGTTCGCGACGTCGCCCGGAGCCCGTTCCGGCATGGGTGGCCCTCCTGCGACGAGTCTACGCCCACCGATCGGAGCGGGATTCGACCGTTCGACGGTGGATCCGGCCGCGGCCTCTCGTTCCGGGGCGCAGTCGCGTACGCTCGGCGGAGCGCCCGCGCGGCAGCTCGGGGAGGAGCAAGGATGACGACCCAGGCACTCGACGGGAGCGCCGCCGGCGTCGCCGGGCCGATGGAGCTCGACGTCGCCGACGCAGCCGAGTGGCAGGACCTTGCCGCGTCGGTGGGTCGCCGCCGCGAGCAGCATGCCCTCGCCTTCGCGCCCGCCTTCCCCGCGTGGTTCGTGCTGCGCCACGCGGACGTCGCGCGGGCGTTCGGCGACGAGCGCCTCGCGAGCGGCTACTCGGGCTTCATGAGCGGCGCCGTGGAGCGGCTCCTCGGCGGGCTCCTCGCGAACCAGGAGCGCGAGAAGCACGCGCGGCTGCGTCGCCTCATCGCGCATGCGCTCACGCCGCGACAGATCGAGCGGGCCCGCGCGCCCGTGCGCGCCCACGTCCGTGCCCTTCTCGCCGCCCTCGAGCCCGGCACGACCGTGGACTTCCAGCGGACCGTCGCCGACGAGCTCACGCGCCACGCCACCTGCGCGGTGCTCGGGATCCCGGCCGCCGAGGCGGAGCCCTTCGCGCGACGCATGAACGTGATGCTCTCGGGCGCGACGCCGTTCGCGCCGCCCGACGCGCAGGCCGCGGCCGAGGCTGCCGCGCGCGAGCTCCTCGCCTACGTCTCGGACCTGGCGGAGCGCCGCCGTCGCGAGCCCGAGGATGCCCTGCTCGACGCGCTCCTCGCCGCCGAGGACGAGGGCGATCGCCTGACCGGGAGCGACCTCGAGCAGGTGGTGATGAGCCTCCTCTTCGGCGGCACCGACACCGTGCGGAGCTTCAGCGGCATCGCCACCTGGCTCGCGCTCGCCCAGGAGGGAACCCTCGCGTGGCTGCGCGAGGAGCCCGCGCGCATCCCCGGCACCGTCGAGGAGATGCTGCGCTTCGAGTCGCCGGTGGCGTCCGTTCCTCGCTTCGCCGTCGAGCCGATCGAGATCGGCGGCGTCGCGATCGCGCCAGGCACGCGGGTCTTCCTCGACATCGTCTCCGCGAACCGCGACCCGCGCTGCTTCCCCGATCCCGATCGTTTCAACCCCTCGCGCGACGCGAGCCGCCACCTCTCCTTCGGCCGGGGCGTGCACTTCTGCGTCGGCGCGGCGCTCACGCGCATGCTGGGACAGGAGCTCCTCGCGGCGCTGGCCGCGAGCCCGCGGCCCCTCGCGCTCGCGGAGGCGCCGCGCTGGGTTCCCTTCGCGCCGGCGCGCCGGCTGGCCTCGCTCTCGGTGCGGGTCGGCTGAGGGAGGCGTCAGAGCGCGGCGTAGAGCGCCTGCAGGATCCGGTCGGTGCGCGCCGTGCGGAAGCGCACGGCCGGCCGGTTCGTCACGTAGCCGAAGGCGAGGCCGGCCTCGGGATCGACGAGGCCGAGGGATCCGCCGTAGCCGTGGTGGCCGAAGGCGTGCGCGCTCGGACCGAACGGCTTCCCCGGGCGCCCGAGCTGGAAGCCCAGGCCGAAGCGCGAGGGACGGCCGAGCACGCGATCGTCGCCGTCGGAGTGGACGCGCGCCGCCTCGGCGCGGAGCGCGGCGGAGACGGCGACCCCGCCCGCGCCGCCCGACGACGCGAGCGCCTGGTAGACCCGCGCGATCCCGCGCGCGCTGCCGAGCCCGTTCGTCGAGGGGATCACGGCCTTGCGCCACGCGGCGGTGTTGACCGTGCCGAAGCCGCTGATGCCCCGCGGATTGAAGTAGGCGTGTCGGATCATCGTCTCGTGCTCGGCGTCGCCCCGCGCCGCGCCGACCATCGCGACGAGATCGGCATCGAGCGGCAGCTCCGGCAGATGGCTCGGCGACACGCGAGGATGATCGGCCGCCGCGAGGCCCCAGTGATAGTCGGCGTCGAGCGGGGCGGCGAGCCGCTCCCGGAGCAGGGCTCCGACCGGGCGCCCCGTCGCGCGGCGCAGCACCTCGCCCACGAGGAAGCCCCACGTGTTCACGTGGTAGCCGTGGGCGAGATCGGGCTCCCACCAGGGTCGCTGCGCGGCGAGGCGAGCGCAGACCAGGTCCCAGTCGTAGAGCTCGTCGGGCTCGAGCGGCGTGCGGAGGGCGGGAAGGCCGGCGCGATGGGCGAGGAGCGCGCGGACGGTGAGGCGATCCTTGCCTTCGGCCGCGAACTCCGGCCAGAGCGACGCCACCGGCGCGTCGAGGGCGAGCTCGCCGGCCTCGACGCACGCGAGCGCCAGCAGGGCGAGGATCCCCTTCCCCACCGAGAACGCGTTCACGAGCGTGTCGCGCCGCCACGGCCGCGAAGCCTCCGCATCGACGAAGCCGCCCCAGAGATCGACCACCGTCCGGCCGTCGACGATCGCGCAGACCGCGGAGCCGAGATCGCCTTCGTCGCGGAAGTTCGCCGCGAAGGCGTCGCGCACCGCGGCGAAGCGCGGGTCGCAGTCGCCTTCGATGGGGAGCGCGCGTTCGGCGGCGTCGAGCACGGCGCGGAAGGTACCGTCGACCGCCGCGGAAGGGACGGGTGGCGCGCGGGGCCGTGGCGCCGGTACGCTCCCCCGACCTTCGACGCGCCGGTAGCTCAGCTGGATAGAGCATCAGGCTTCGAACCTGAGGGTCGGGGGTTCGAATCCCTCCCGGCGCGCCAGCCCCCTCTTCGGTTTCGCTCGCTTCTGACGTCGCGTCGGCAGGCATTTTTTCGGCGACGACGGGTGGGTGTCCATGGGGTGCCAAGAGGGCGCTTCTCTCCCAGCCGTAGATCGCGAACAGGCGCTCGATCTCCTCCGCCTCGGGCCAGCTCCGCGGGTCGAGGAACGAGTCGTAGTTGGTGATCACCATGTGGCTCGTCGCGTGGCCGAGCTCGGCGGCGATGAGCTTCGGGTTGCGGCCGCAGACGAGCGCGTTCGTGATGCAGCTCCGGCGAAGCGCCTTCTGCGCGTCGCCTTCGCGCGGCCGCACGCCCGTGCGCTCGAGCACGCGATCCCAGCCGCGGTTGCGCCAGTTGTGGTAGTCGAGCGGCCCGCCGTCGCGGTTCGGGAAGAGCCAGCCCTCGGTGCGGCCGACGTAGGAGAGCGCGCGCTGGCGGCGGAGGAGATCGGCGAGCGGCGCGCGCAGGGGGATGGTCCAGGTCGCGCCGGTCTTCGTCGGCTCGACGCGGCCCTCGAGCGCGAGCGCGCGCTGCACGTGGACGAGGCCGTCGCGCTCCGAGACGTCCGGCCAGCGCAGCGCTGCACCTTCGCCCCAGCGCAGGCCCGTCAGCACCAGGAGCTCCGTCAACGGGAACCACATCCGCTCCATGGCATCGCGCGGGCTGCGCAGCGCTGCGAGGAGCTGCTCGAGCTCGGCGGCGAGGAACGGCCGGAACGTGATGCGCTTGCTGAGCCGCTGGTGGCGATCGAGCTTCGTGCGCCGCGCGGGAGCGGCACGTCGAACGGGCTTGCGTGCACGAGCCCGGCCAGGCGGGCATCGCGGATCAAGAGCCGCAGGCCTCCCCGGGCACGACGAGGCGCTTGCGAAGCCGCTGGCCATCGGGCGTGCGCACAGACCCGAAGACACAGAGCCGGCCCGCGGTCGTCGCGCCCGATGCGTGCCTTCGCCATGGGCATCATCGTACCGCTCACCGCGAGCGCTCGATCAGATCGAGGGCCCGGGCGCGCAGGGACGGTTTTGCCGGCTTCCCCGGCTCGCGGCGGGGGCTGCGCGCAGGTGCACCTGAAGAACGTCCTGCTGACGCTCTCCGGCGCCGTGCTCGGCCAGCCCGAGTGCTACATCCGCTACGAGAAGGACCTGATCGCGGACGACGGCTCCATCGCCAACGAGAGCACGCGCAAGTTCCTGGCGGGCTACGTCGACCGCTTCGTCGCCTTCGTGACGGCGCTCGCGAAGCGCTGAGCGGCGCCGCCGGCGCAACGGCCTTCAGTGCGCGTAGCCGGCGGCGACGTTCACCGCGAGCGCGAGGATCACGGTGTTGAAGAAGAACGAGGTGACGCCGTGCACGAGCGTGGTGCGGCGCATCTCCGCGGAGAGGGTCTGCACGTCGGAGACCTGCGAGGTCATGCCGATCACGAGCGAGTAGTAGAGGAAGTCCCAGGGACCGGGCTCGCTGGTGCTCGGGAAGGCGAGGCCGCCCGCGTCGCGCGACGCGCCCGTCCCCGACGGCACCGGCGTGTAATAGAGATGCGCATAGCGAAAGGCCGCGACGGTGTGGAGCGTGAGCCAGCCTAGGAGCACGCTCGCGAGCGCCAGTGCGAGGGGGAGCCCTCCTGGTCGGCCCTCCTCGCCGAGCAGGGCGAAGATCGAGGCCATGCAGAGCGCGATCGCGAGCAGCGTGAGGACGATGATCACCTGCACGCCCTCGTCCTCGTAGCTCGCGCGCCGGCGCAGGTCCTGCGCCGTGGCGCCCGTCGCGAACCAGGCGGAGGAGGCCAGGTAGGCGGCGAAGAACCAGTCTCCGGCCACGATCAGCCGCAGCGACGGATCGAGCATACGCGTCGCGGAGTAGACGAGCGCGCCGAAGAGGCCCGATCCGTAGAAGCGGACGTGGTGGCGGAGGTGATCGCGGAGCGCGTCGAGCAGGGCGGATCCTCTGGCGCGATCCTACCGCTTCCTCACGCGCGCCGTGAAGTGCGGCAGGTCGAGGATCGAGACCACGCCGGGCGGCGCGTCCCACACCCACCGGGATGGCGTTGACCACGCGCATCGCGGTGCCCGTGATGCCGGCGGTGTTGTGGTCGCCGTCCTCGCCGCGCGGCTCGATCGCAGACGTTCGTCGATCCGGCGCCGCACGGCGGCGATCGCCTCACGGCCGTCTCGAAGCTCACCTCGCTCTTCCGCCGCGACGCCCTCCGCGATCCGCGCGCGCAGCCCGGTGCGATCGGCGGCGAACAGCTCCTCGCGCTCCTGGAGGAGCCGCAAGGCCTCGACCACGACCTCATCGACGGACTGGAAGCGCCCCACCTCGAGCTGGGCGCGGACCAGCTCCTTCACCTCGTAGGGCAGCGCCGTCAGATCCATGCGCGGCAGTATACCTGCGCCAATCGGCGGCCCTCTGAACCGTCTGCCAGGCTCCGGACGTGGGTGTCCACGGGGTGCCCACGGACACCCTCACTCCGGCTCCGTACGGCCCGGAGAGGGATCCTCAGGCGATTCCTCGGGCGTTTCAGGCTCCGCGGCTTGGCTTCGAACCTGAGGGTCGGGGGTTCGAGTCCCTCCCGGCGCGCCAGCATCCTCATCCACCCTTTTCTGCTGGCCGCACGCGGAGCCCTTCCCGTACGATGGAGCGATGATCCAGGTCCACCACCTCAACAACTCCCGCTCGCAGCAGATCCTGTGGCTGCTCGAAGAGCTCGAGCTGCCCTACGAGATCGTGAAGTACCAGCGCAACCCGCAGACCAACCTCGCGCCCGACGAGCTCAAGAAGGTCCACCGGCTCGGAAAGTCACCCGTGATCGTGGACGACGGCCGCGTCGTGATCGAATCGGGCGCGATCATCGAGTACATCGTGCGCCGCCACGCCAAGGGCCGGCTCGCGCCCGCCGAGTCGTCGCCGGACTGGCCGCGCTACCTGCAGCTCATGCACTACGGAGAGGGCTCGGCGATGCTGCCCGTCATGCTGAAGCTCTACACCGCGCGCCTGGGTGACGCGGGCAAGCCGCTCGAGCCGCGCATCACGAGCGAGATCGAGAACCACTTCGGATACCTCGAGTCCGAGCTCGACGCGCAGCCGTTCTTCATGGGCAAGGACCTCTCCGCCGTCGACGTCCACCTCTCCTTCCCGATCCAGGCCGCCAAGCTGCTGCATGGGCTCGGGTCGTTCCCGAAGCTCGCGGGCTTCCTCGACCGGATCCATGCGCGGCCCGCCTACAAGCGCGCGATCGAGCGCGGCGGCCCGTATGCCTTCGGCAGCTGACCGCGCACCGGCGCGGGGCGAGGACGGGCTGCCACGGCTGCTCGAGCTTCGCGGCTAGCGCCAGCCCTCGAGCTCGCGGATCGCGTCGGCCAGCTCCTTCGCGCCCTTGTAGAAGGCCCGCAGCACGCTGTGCCGCCACCAGACGCGGCCGTCGCTCCCGACGAGGACCAGGGCACGCCGCATCTTCCAGAGCTCGTGCAGCGCGCCATAGGAATGCGAGACGCGGCGATCGACGTCGGAGCAGAGCGGGAAGGGGACGCCCCTACTGCCCTTCGTGCTCCTTGATCATGGCCTCGACCTTCTTCTTCACCTCGTCGAGGTTGAAGGAGGCCGGGTCCTGCATCGGGGGGTAGTCGATCGCCGTCAGCGCCAGCTTCGCGACGTACTGCTGGACCATGACGAAGCGCCAGAACTCGCGGGCGTAGAAGTCGTTCATGTACCCGCCGCCCAGGTCGTTCAGCGACTCGCCGCGGAGGTTCGGCGTGCGCTCGAACGGATCCTGGCGAATGTTGACCATGATGGGCATGTCCGTGGTCGTCTTCTCGCCCGGCCAGCCCCACGGCTGCTGGTAGAAGATGAACTTGAAGTCGTCGAGCCGCAGCGCGCCGAGGTGCGGGCCGCCGAAGTAGAACAGCTCGTGGCGCTTCGACGGACCCTTTCCGGTGATGAGATCGGTCTGGTCGTAGCCGTCGAGGTGGTTCTTGTAGGTCCGGTCGCCGAGCTTCACGCCCTTGAGCAGCTGGTCGGTGATGTTCGGGTTGCCCGCGGCGGCCACCAGCGTCGGGAACCAGTCGAGGCCCGAGATCAGCCCGTTCTCGACCGAGCCGGGCTTCACGTGGCCGGGCCAGCGGATCAGGCACGGCACGCGGAAGCCGCCCTCGTAGACCGTTCCCTTGGTGGCCCTGAAGGGTGTCATGCCGCCATCCGGCCAGGTGAAGACCTCGGCGCCGTTGTCGGTGGTGAAGATGACGATCGTGTTCTCGGCCTCGCCAATGTCCTGCAGGTGCTGGAGAAGCTCGCCGACGCTGTCGTCGAGCTGCGCCATCCCGGCCTCCTCGAGGCCGTAGTTGGTGTCGTAGTTCATCATCGCCTGGTACTTCGGCGGGATGAAGGTCCAGACATGCATGCGCGTCGTGTTGTGCCAGATGAAGAACGGCTTGCCCTGCTGCTTGGCCTTGTCCATGAAGGCCTCGCTGGACTTCACCAGAACGTCGTCGAAG
>DATKKW010000075.1:0-2495 GCA_035542715.1 Myxococcota bacterium | reverse complement strand
CACGTCCACGACGCCGTTGTGGAAGTCGGTCGCGAAGAGCAGGTTCGCGCCGCCGTCGGCCGCGAGCGCGAGGCCCTTGTAGATCGCGCCAGACGGCGACTGGTACGCGATCACGGCCTGGGTCAGGCTGACGTTGGGGCTCCAGCCCACGATCGTCCCGTCCTCGGTCGCCGCCAGGAACAGGCTCGGGCCCGAGGCCCCGCTCGCGCTCACCACGAAGTCGGGCGTCGTGTTCGCCACCATGCCCGTCGGCCTCGCGGTGCCCGAGCCGCCCGGCGTCGGCACGCTCACCACGAGGGGCGGCGAAGGCTGCGTCGGGAACGCGTCGCCGTTGCTGACGTAGAGCGTGAGCGAGCCCGTGCCGTTGTCCGCGACCCAGAACGGGCCGGTCGGCAGGAACGCGAGGCCCCAGGCGTTCACGAGACGAGCATCCATGTGCTTCGCGACGTTCGGCTGATCGGAGACGAGGTCCGTCTCGCGGAAGGCGGAGTCGGCCGTGGCGTGGAGCGGGGAGACGAGGAGCGCGAGCGTCGCCGCGGCGAAGATTCGTGTCGTTCGCATCGTGAGAGACCTCCTTGGTGGCGTTCCGGTGAAGACGGACGTGGGGACGAGGTGCTCAGGAGGGGCCGCGAGATGCGCAGCAACGCGACCCCTCCTGGCACCGTGGCGCGGCGGAGCGACCAGTCACCGCAAACGCCTCGCCGTCTCCTGCGGCCTCCAGGCGCGTTTGCGCCTGGCTCGGGCGCGGGCGCGAGCCGACCGCGGAACTCCCCACCGCCCGCCACTGCGGGACCGCTCCGGCGCCGGAAGCGTGCGGCCGCCGAAGCCGGAGGGTCGTTCTCGGTCGGGGCGTCCGACGACGCCACGCGAGAGCGGGGAGGTCCGGGCCGGAGCGGCCGCGGAGGGGAGCCCCGCGACACGCGCCCGTCCGATCGTCTCCTGCGCCATCGACGGATCCTTCCGAGCTCGATCCACGCATCCCTGGCACCTCGGTACTACGCAGACCCCCTGTTCGTGGTTACGCCGCCCCCTTGCGGTTGGAGTAGGATTTCGTCTCGATGGGCGATCGCGACCACAACCGACGGCCCACCCCCCGCGTAGGAAGAGAGGAGCCCGACCGCGATCCCGAGCGTGGCGATCGCTGGTCGGGGTGGATGGCGGCGGCGCAGGAGGGGGACGTGGCGGCCTACGAGGCCTTGCTCCGTGAGGTGCGGCCGGTGCTCCACGCATCGATGCGTCGGCGGCTCGGGGACGGCGCAGCGGCGGAGGACGTCGTCCAGACGGCGCTGCTCTCGATCCATCGCGCGCGACACACCTATCGGCCGGAGTGCCGGTTCGAGCCCTGGCTCTGGGCGGTGGCGCTGAACGCGCTCCGCGACTACCGGCGCCGGGGGGCGCGGCACTCGCGCAAGGAGCAGGCGCTGCGGGACGACAGCGCGCTCTCCGCCGCGGGCGCCTGGCACGCGCGGGGTCCGGGCCCGTCGCCCGAGAGCAGCGCGCTGAACGGCGACGTGGAGCGCGCGCTGCGCGAGCTCCCGCCGAGCCAGCGCCAGGCGGTGACACTGCTGCACGTCGAAGGGCTGAGCGTGGTGGAGGCCGCCGATCGCGTCGGCACCTCGCCGGGCGCGTTCAAGGCGCGCGTGCACCGGGCCTATCGGACCCTGCGCTCCGTGCTCCAGGGGGATTCGGCGTGAGCCACGATGTGACGGAGGAGCTGATCCGGCGGCTCGCGCGAGACGCGCGACCCGTGCGACGCGTGCGCACGCTGCGGGCGGATCTGGCGCGCGTCGCCGCGCTGGCTGCGGCGTTGACGGCGCTCTTCCTCGCGGGCCGTGGGCTGCGCCCGCCCGGCGTCTCCCTCCTCGCCGGCTCGACCCCGTTCCTGTGGATGGCGCTCGGCCTCGCGATCGCGGGCCTCGCGGGCGCCACCGCGGCGCTCGCCTTCGCCCGCCCCGGCCGCGCCGGCACGGGGCTCGCGGCGATCGGCGTCGCGACGGCCGCCCTGCTGGGCGCGACCGCCGTCGCGAGCGCGCTCCTCTCCTCGACACTCACCGGTGACGAGCCGCTCTGGACGGGCGCGCGAGAGATCCCGTGCGTCGTCGGGAGCCTCTTCTTCTCGCTACCCATCGCCTACGCGATCGGACGGCTCGCGGCGGGCGCGGCGCCGATGCGTCCCGTACTCACCGCGTGGCTCGCGGCCGCCGGCGCGAGCGCGCTCGGCGGGCTCGTGGGACATCTCGCGTGCCGTACGCCGGGCGCGTGGCACATCGTGCTGACCCACTCGGCCGTGCCGCTCGTCGGGAGCGTCCTGCTGGCGCTTCCCCTGTACGTGCTCGTGACGCGCCGCCGCGCCGGCTAGGCGGCCCTCTCGAGCACGTGGATCGCGCACGCGCTGCCGAGGCCGATCACGTGCGTGAGGCCGAAGCGCGCGTTCGGCACCTGGCGCTTGCCCGCTTCGCCACGCAGGTGCGTCGCCACCTCGTAGATGTTGGCGA
>DATKKW010000074.1:0-32855 GCA_035542715.1 Myxococcota bacterium | reverse complement strand
GGACCTCCTCATCGTGCTGGCGGCGTCGCGCGGGCGCTCGGCGGGCGAGACGCTCGTCCTGGGGCGGCTGCTCAACCGCAACACCGAGATGCTGAAGCGGCTCGAGGCGCTGGTGAACCCGCGGAACCCCAAGGAGTTCGGCGGCACGATCTTCCTCGGCGAGCGCCGCATCGCCTCGATCATCAGCGGCAACGTGCAAGGGACGCCGGCCGACCCGCGCGTCATCGACGCCGTGCTCCGCAATGGCCGCATCTACCAGGGCGAGGCGCTCATCGTCGACCGCAACTTCTACGCCTCCTACTCGCCGCTGCGCGACTTCGACGACAAGATCGTGGGCATGCTGGGCGTCGGGGAGGGCATCGGCGCCGAGGCGTACCAGGAGATCCGGCGCGCCACCGTCGAGCGCTTCAGCACCCTCATCGCGGGCGGGATGATCTTTGGCTTCATCATGACGTTCCTCTTCTCGAGCTGGCTGGTCCGGCCCATCCGCGCCCTGGCCGCCGGCATGAGCCGCGTCGCCGAGGGCGACCTCGACCACAAGGTCCGCATCGAGAGCGCGGACGAGCTGGGTCGCCTGGCGCACGCCTTCAACCGGATGGTGCGCGGCGTGAAGGAGCGCGACAACCGCCTGCGCGAGATGACCGAGGACCGCCTCTCCGCGGTCGAGAAGCAGATCTCAATCGGCCGTCTGGCCGCGGGCGTGGCCCACGAGATCAACAACCCGCTCACCTACGTGATCGGAAACGTCGGCCTCGCGCTCGAAGGGCTCGAGGCCTCGGCGCTGGAGCTCGGCGGCATGCGGCTCGGCAGCGCGGCGCAAACGGTCGTGGACTCGGTCGGGACGCGCCTGCGCGAGCTCGGCCAGGCCCTGCGCGAGGCGGCCGAGGGCGGCGAGCGCGTGCGCCAGATCGTGGCCGATCTCAAGCGCTTCGCGCGCACCGACGAGCGTGCCCGCAGGGCCCTCGAGCTGCCGCAGATCCTCGACGCCGCGGCGAAGATGACGACGCACGTCGTGCGTCATCACGCGCGCCTCCTGACCGAGTACGGACCGACGCCTCCGGTCGAGGCCGTGGAGGGCTCCCTCGTGCAGGTCTTCACGAACCTCCTCGTGAACGCGGCGCAGGCGATCGGGCCGGGCGACGCCGAGCACCAGGAGATCCGGATCCGCACCGCGACCGATGCGGAGGGCCGCGCCGTGGTCGAGATCCACGACTCGGGCCCCGGCATCTCCGCAGAGGCGCTGCCCCAGGTCTTCGAGCCCTTCTTCACCACGAAGCCCCGCGGCGCCGGGATCGGCCTCGGCCTCGCGATCTGTCGCAGCATCGTGAGCTCGCTCGGCGGCGAGATCGTCGCCGAGAGCCGGCCCGGTGAGGGCTCGACGTTCCGCGTCTCGCTCCCGCCCGCGCGCCTCGCGGACGCAGGCACGACGCGACCGCCGGCGGGCGACGCCGGCGCGCGACGCGGCCGCATCCTCGTGATCGACGACGAGGCGACCGTCGCGAACGCCGTCGAGCGCATGCTGCGGCGCGACCACGACGTCTCGATCGAGACCGACGGCCGCGCAGCCGTGGAGCGCTTCGCGCGCGGGGAGCGGTACGACGCCGTGTTCTGCGACCTCATGATGCCGGAGATGTCGGGCATGCAGGTGTACGACGCGATCCGGAAGCACGACGCGGCGCAGGCGCAGCGCATGGTCTTCATGACGGGCGGCTCGTTCGCGCCGAGCGCGCGGGAGTTCCTCGATCGGGTGGGCAATCTCGTGCTCGCGAAGCCGTTCTCGATCGAGGAGATCCGGGCCGCCGCGCGCGAGCTCGTGGGCTAGCGGGCCCCGATCGGGATCGGTCGGTCCCAAATCGGGGGGCGGATCCCCCAAAGATTGGTGTCACAGCCCGGCTGGCGCGCTGCAGCATGGCCGTGCGGTCGCGAAGCCGCCTTGTCATGCGTGCGTCTCGTCCTAGGCTCGAGAGAAGAGACCGAGCCGCGGCTCAGGCGCCTGGCGACCTGCCGCCCGCGCTGTCCCGCCTCGTGCTGCCCCCCGGCTCGCATCCCGATCGGGCATTCCCGCACCGATCGGCTCGTGAGACGGAGGTCCTCCATGCATTCCGTTTCCCGACCCGTTCTCCGCCTGCGTCGCGCCACCCGCCTCCTCGCCGCGGCGATCCCGGCCGCGCTCGTCGTGCTCGGCTGCGCGAGCCTCGATGTGCGCCACTGGTTCGCGAGCGACGAGCCTCCTGCGGCGACCGGCAACATCACGCTGCCGGTCGAGACGCCGCCGCCCGCGAAGGCCGTGTACGTGGTCCAGCCCGGGGACACGCTGTGGAAGATCGCCCGACGCCACGGCGTGTCGGCCGAGGCCCTCGTGCGAGAGAACGGTCTCGCGAACCCCGACCACCTGCGGAAGGGACAGTCCCTCCTGCTCCCGGCCGGCATCCAGCCGATCGCACCGCCGCGCGTCACGCGCGCCGCGCGGCCGCGCCCGGCGACGACGCCCGCCGTCTCTGCTCCGCCGCCGGCCGAGGCCGCTCCCGGCGCGGCAGACGAGCTCGCGTCCGCGGCCCGGCTCCCGGGCCAGACCGAAGCGACGCTCGGCGGCGTCGACTGCATGCTGCGCGACGCCGACCAGAGCCTCCGGGACGCGCGCTTCGAGGAGACCCTCGCCGACACCGGAAAGGCGCGGACGTTGCTCACGCCGCTCGGCTCGGATCCGGGCACGTCGGACCGGCGCGCGCACCTCGAGGTGGTCGCGGCCACCGCGGAGGTCGCGCTCGGGAGGGAGGACGAGGCGCGCGCGAGCTTCGAGCGCGCCCTCGCCGCCGATCCGGGCCTCGCGCTCCAGCCGGAGCACATGTCGCCGAAGGTGCTGCGCCTGTTCGACGAGACGCGCGCGAAGCTCGAGGCGAGCCGGGAGGGCGCCCCCGCGACGGCCGACTCTGCGACCTACCCGGAGAGCGCCTCGACGTCGATGCCGTAGAGCTCCGCCACGTTGTCGCACAGGATCGCCCGGCGCTGCTCCGGGCGGAGCGCGGCGGCGTGGCGGGCGAGGATCTCCTGCGAGTCGGGCCACGTCGAGTCGCTGTGGGGGAAGTCGTTCGCCCAGAGCAGGCGGTGCCAGTTCATCTGGTCCGCGACCTTGAAGGCGACCCAGTCGTCCTGGAACGTCGTGTAGACGTTCTCGGCGAAGTACTCGGACGGAAGCTTCGAGAGCGCCTGACCGGGCGGCAGCCAGTTGCGGTGCCGCTTGTAGGCGTGGTCCATGCGATACATGAAGTGGGGCACCCAGCCGGCGTCGGCCTCGACGCAGACGATCTTGAGCTTCGGGTGCCGCTCGAACACGCCTCCGAGCACGAACGTGCCGAGGATGTCCTGGCAGCCGCGCACGATCGAGAGGAAGGCGTTCATCTTGGGCCCGCGCACGCGGAAGCTGTCGGAGTGGCTCGTCAGGATGTGGAACGAGAGCGGGAGCCCGAGATCGACGGCGGCCCGCCAGAACTCGTCGTAGCGCGGAGAGTCGTAGTCCTCGACGGCGGGATTGCCGGGCATCATGACGCCCCGGAGCCCGAGCTCCCGGATCGCGCGCAGGTCCTCGATCCCTTCCTCGGGCGTGCGCATCGCGGTCTGCCCGCAGCCCAGGAGCCGCGCCGGATCCGCCGCGCAGTACTTCGCGACCCAGCGGTTGTAGGCGTCGAAGCAGGCCTTCTTCAGGTCGAAGTCGGGGTGGTTGCAGAGCACCATGCCCACCGTCGGATAGATCACCTCGGCGGCGACGCCGTCGCGGATCTGGTCCGCGCGCCGCGCGTTCGGGTCCCAGCCGCTGCGATGGAGCTGGTCGAACGTGGTGCCCGTCCAGCGAAGCTCCTCCGCCGGCTTGCCCGCAGCCGCGACGAGGCCGAGCGCGATCGGGCGCATCCCCTCCACGACGAAGAAGTCGCCGCGCTCGCCGAGCCGCTCGAGGTGCGGCGCCCGATCGCGAAACCTCGGGTCGATCTCGGCGCGGTAGGTCTCGGGCGCCTCCGTGATGTGGGAGTCGGCGGAGATCACGGGGAAGTCCGTCACGCTCGCCCTCCTCGGACGACGCGGCCCGGGAGCGGGCCGTCGGGATCGAGCACGTCCTTGCCGTCTTCCCGGATCGCGACGCCGTTCACGATCACGGCGCGGATGCCGAGCGCGTCGGCCACGAGACGGTCGGCGCCGCCCGGGAAGTCGTGGACGCGGCGCAGGCCGCTGCAGGCGACGGTCGCGGGATCGAAGACCACGAGATCCGCCGTCGTGCCTTCCGCGATGCGACCGCGGTCGCGCAGGCCGAGGAGCTCGGCGGGCTCCGACGTGAGACGCTTCACGGCCTGCTCGAGGGAGAGCACGCCCTTCTCGCGCACCCAGCGGCCGAGGAGATCGGTCGGAAGACCGGCGTCGCAGAGCTGGCTCGCGTGGGCGCCCGCGTCCGACAGCCCGAGCACCGGCGCCGGATGCGTGAGGAGCTCCGCCACCGCCGCCTCGTCGGTGTTGAACACGGCCATGCGGAAGCGCGCCTCGAGATCGGTCGCGAGGGCAAGCTCGAAGAGCACGTCCACCGGATGAGTCGCGCGGGCGTCGGCCAGCTCGCCGAGCGTCCGCTCCTCGAGCGTCGGATCGGCGGCGCAGGCGACGACGCACGTCGCGCGCAGGCCCGGCCCGAGGCGCCCTCGGTCGGCCTGCGCCCGGAAGGCCGCGCGAAGCGCCTCGCCCCGCAGCAGCGCCTTCTTTCCCTCGACGTCGGCCGCGAGGTACGACGCGAAGAAGGGGAGCGCCATGAAGGGCAGCGGCGACGCGAGCTGGAACTCGACCTGGAGCGGCCGCGGCGTCACCTGCGGGTGTACGCGCACCCCCTCCGACTGGAGCACCCCGCAGCGCTCGAGGACCGCGCGGTGGCCGGTGGGCCCGAGCATGCCCGCGAGGAGCGCCGTGAAGGTGACCGGCCGCCGCGTGGCGCGGGCGATCCGCTCGAACTCGTCGAGGAAGAGGCCGGGGCCGAGCGTCGCCTGGAGCACGCCGTGGCCGGCGTCTCCCAGCGCGCCGGCGATCGACTCGATCTCGGCCACGCTCGCCGCGCGGCTCGGCACGGGGCGGCCCGCGGCGCCGACGTGCGTCGGCGCCTTCGACGTGGCGAAGCCCAGGGCGCCCGCGTCGAGGGCGCCGCGCACGAGCTCGCGCATGCGTGCGATCTCGTCGGGCGTGGCCTCGCGCTCCGTGGCCTCGTCGCCGAGCACGTACGTGCGCAGCGCGGTGTGCCCCACGAAGGCGCCGACGTTGGCGGCGACGCCCCGACGCTCGATCGCGTCGAGGTAGTCGGGGAACGTCTCGAAGCTCCAATCCTCCCCGACACCGGCGCGCAGCGCCTCGAGCGACATGCCCTCCACGTTCTCGAGCGTGCGCAGCAGGAGATCGCGGTGGGCGGGACGCGTGGGGGCGAGAGAGAAGCCGCAGTTGCCCATCACCACCGTCGTGACGCCGTGCCACGGCGAGATCGAGAGGGAGCGGTCCCACAGCACCTGCGCGTCGTAGTGGGTGTGGAGGTCGATGAAGCCCGGGGCCACGACCGCGCCGCCCGCGTCGAGCGTGCGTCGCGCGGGGTCGTCCACGCGCCCCAGGGCGACGATGCGGCCGCCCGCGACGCCCACGTCGCCGCGCCTCGGCGCCGCGCCCGTGCCGTCGGCGATCGTGCCTCCGCGGATGGCGAGATCGAGCATGTGCTCCCTCCTCGGCCGCCGCCGTCGCGCGGCCCGTGGGCTCTCGAGGGAAGAGCCAGCCGTACCACGGCGCGGCGCGAGCGGTCAAGCGGACGCGCGCCGGTCGCCTCCCGCGACCGCTCCGCCGTGCTCCTCCAGGAACTCGACGATCGCGGCCGCGAAGACCGGATCGTTCACCGCCGAGAGGTGGTCGCCCGCGACGAGCCGGAGCCGCGCCCGGGGAAGGCGTTCGGCGAGGGCCTGCGGCGGCTGGATCAACACGTCGCCGGCCCCGGCGACGACGAGGGTCGGCATCGTGATCGCGTCGAAGTCGACCGCGCTGCGCAGGGCGTCCGAGCGCTCGATCGCGGCGAGCGCGACGCGGTCGGCGCCCGTCGCCTGGGCGAAGACGCGGAAGGCCTTCGCGGTGGGGTTCGAGATCGTCGCGGGGTCGTCGGCGAGGAGCGCCTTCGCGAGGGGGCTCTCGGCTCCGCCGCGTCGCGGCGGGATCAGGTCGCCGCCCACGCCCGCGAGCACGAGCGAGCGCACGCGCCGATCGGCCGCGGCGACGCGGGCCGACACCATCCCGCCCATCGAGTAGCCCGCGAGATCGACGCTCTCGAGGGCGAGGTGATCGAGCAGCGCGCGGGCGTCGCGCACCATGGCGCCGTTCGCGTAGGCGGCCGGGTCGTGGGGCTTGCCGGAGGCACCGTGGCCGCGGGCGTCGGTCGCGATCACGCGGCGGCCTGCGCCGACGAGCGCGTCGATCACGCCCGGACGCACCCAGTTGATGCGATGGTCGGCCGCGAAGCCGTGCAGCAGTAGCACCGCCGGGCCCGAGCCGCGCTCGAGATACGCGATGGGGGTGCCGTCGAAGGAGACGAAGCGATCCATCGTCGGGCATCCTACCTCGGCCGCGAGGCGCCTCGCCGCGCGCCGGCTAGAGCGAGAGCACGTGGCCCTCCGCCGGATCCGCCTTGCCGTCGACGTACGCGCGATACGCCGCCTCGACCGCCTCCGGGCCGCGGCCCTCGACGATCCGCAGCCAGCGCGACGACGAGTCGAAGAACCGGGCCATCGCGCCGGCCACGCGGGCCTGGAGCCCGGCCGCGCCCCACTCCGCTGCGCGCTTGCTTCCCTGGTCCGGGGCAAAGAACAGGACGGGCTCGGGGCCCGGCAGCGCCTCCACGGGCGCTCGCGCCTCCCAATGCGCCGCGCCCACCCGGCAGCTATGGCGGAGGCCGTCGCCGAGGCGCCGGTGCACCGCCGCGAGCACGCGCGTGTTGCCAGCGACGTCGACGAAGAGCGAGGGCGTGCCGGGCGCGAGCGCGTCGATCTCGTCGTAGGAGAGGACGCGGTCGTAGTAGCCCGTGCCGGAGACGAATCCGCGGTGGCCGGCCGAGGTGAGGCCCACGATCTCGGCGAGGCCGCGCTTCGCCTGGGCGGCGAGGAAGGCGAGGCCGAGCGCAGTCTTGCTCGACGCGCTCGAGATCACGAGGGAGCGCGCCCCGAGCCACGCGCGCTCCGCGAAGGCGTCGTCGATCAGGAAGCTCGTGGTGAAGAGCGGTCGGAAGAGCGCGAGATGGGGCTCGCGGCTCCGGTCGTAGCCCGGATCCGCCGCGACGCGTGAGTACTGGTTGTAGAAGGGCGGGAGCCCGGCGCGGTGGGGCGCGGCCTCGACGAAGCCCGCCGGCGACACGCGCTCGGGTACGAGCACGGTGTGGGTCGAGATGGGCCAGTAGCCGAAGATGCGCTCGCCCGGCGCGAGGCCGTCGCAGCGCGAGCGCTCGACGTCGGCGAAGCCCCAGACCGGGATCCGGCCGAATCCCTCCGGCCCGGGGAAGAAGCGCCAGTACCCGAAGGCGTCGCCCACGGCGCCGTAGGTGACGTTGTTGGCGGTGAGGGCGAAGCGGGCGATCCGGAGCAGCACCTGGCCGGGCTCGAGCACGGTGTCGGTGGAGTGGGCACCCTCGACGAAGGCCGTGCGGCGCAGGTCCTTCTTCTCGACGACGAAGTCCAGGGAGGGAGAGTCGGGCATCGGCGGCTCCTCGATCTGCGCGGCGGCTCGTCCGCGGAGCTTACGCCCTCGCTCCCCTCCGCGTACCCTCCTGCCCATGGAGAACGAGCGACGAATTCTCTGGCTCCTGTGGGCCGCCATGCTCGCCTGCCTGGGCCTCTACCTCGCGATCCCGCTCCTCGTGCCCCCGCGGCCGGAGCCCTGGTACGACGCCCAGACCTCCGTCGCCCAGTTCGTCGCCGCCCTGCTCTCGATGGCCGCCGCCGTCGGGAGCTTCTCGCTGCGCGAGTCCCTCGTGCTCCGCGAGCTGCGGCGGGGCACGCTCGATCCGACCAGCCCGATCGGCTTCGTGATCGTGCGTCGCGCGCTCGTCGTCCTCTGGGCCCTGTGCGAGGTGATCGCGCTCCTCGGGCTCGGCGTCGCCCTGGGATCGGGCCGCCCGCCCCTCGCCTGGCTCTACACCGCGCTCGCGGCGGTGCTGCTCGTGATCCACGCGCCGCGGGCGTGGTACTTCGCGCGCCCGGTGCAGGGGGCGAGCGGAAGCGCCGCCTGACGACCCCCGCTAGCCCGTGGCCTGGGCCGCCCGCTTCGAGAGCTCCTCGAGCCCCTCGCCGAACAGCTCCTTGAAGCGCCAGAGATCGGGCACGAGCTCGCGACACGCGATCAGGCCGAAGTCGAGATGGTCCTGGTAGCTCTGCACGGTGATGTTCAGGCCCTGACCCTCCGCCACCGCCGACACCGGGTAGTAGGCGCGCAGCTCGGCGCCTCCGAGGTAGAGCGTGTGGCGCGGACCCGGCACGTTCGAGATCACGACGTTGAAGGGCGGGTTCAGGCGGTCGAAGATGCGCGTGCGGGCGACGATGCGCGCGGCCTGGGCCGTGAGCGCCGGCATCGCCACGTGCGCCCAGTCCTGCAGCAGGTTCGCCGGGAGCGCCTGCTGCATCCGCTTGGCGCTCGTCATCGCCTGGTGGATGCGCTCGAGCCGCTCGACGGGATCGTCGACGTCGGTCGCGAGGCTGCCGAGGACGCTCGTCACGCGGTTCGTGTACTCGCCGCGCTGGCTCTCGCTGCGCACCGAGACGGGAACCATCGCGACGAGCGGGTCCTTCGGCAGCGCCTTGTGCTCGCGCAGATAGCGCCGGAGCGCGCTCGCGCTGATCGCCATCACGGCGTCGTTCAGGCTGGTGCCGAAGGCGTTCTTCACGCGCTTCACCTCGTCGAGCGGCAGCGAGAAGTAGGCGAAGCGGCGGTGCGGCGTGATGGAGCGGTTCCAGGGCGTCTTCGGCGCGGCGCTCTGGGGGATCGGGTCGGCGTCGACCTGCGGCCCGCGCCGCCGCAGCCAGCCGCCCGCCACGGGAAGACGATCGAAGCCGAAGCCGCGCGCGAGCGCGCCCAGCGCCTCGTTGCTGCGCCAGAGGTCGCGCGCCGTGCGGGCCGCGACGCGGGCGATGCGTCCCGGCTGCGAGGCGAGCCCGAGGACGCTGCGCGCGAGCATCTCGGCGTTGCCCGGCACGCGCTCGACCTTCCACGGGCCCTTCCGCTGCGCGACCTCGTCGCCCTGGCGAGCGCGGTCGAGCAGCACCGTCATCATCTCCGCCCCCGAGACGCCGTCGATCGTGCAGTGGTGGATCTTGGTGTAGAGGCCGACCAGGTCGTTCGCGACGCCCTCGATCACGTACGCCTCCCAGAGCGGTCGCGCGCGGTCGAGCGGGTGACCATGGATGCGCGCGACGAGCGAGGCGAGCTGCGTCTCGTCGCCGGGAGGCGGCACGGCGATGTGTCGGACGTGGTAGTCGAGGTCGAAGTCGGGGTCCTCGATCCAGTAGGGATGGTCGAGGCCGAAGGGCACCTCGACCAGGCGCCGGCGGTAGGGCGGCAGCAGGTGCAGGCGATGCTCGATCGTGTGCGTGATGGCGTCGAGGAGCGAGCGGTCGCCGAGTCCGCTCGCCTCGAACAGGCACAGCGACCCCACGTGGCCGAGCTGCCCGCCCGCCTCCATCGTGAGGAACGCGGTATCGAGTCCGCTGAGCTGCTGCATGGCTCGCCTCCGTGGGATCCGGGAGGGCGTGCCCCAGCGCGTGACCGGCCCTGGGGCGCGCTAGCGGAAGAATGCGCCCCGGAGCCCGTCGCGATCAAACGGTTTCCAGCCGTCCTGGGGGAGCGCGAGCCGATCGGCGATCGCGAACAGCGCACCGGGATGGAAGCCGAGGCCGAAGTGGCTGCCCACGATCTCGATGTTGTCCGTGAGGGGGCCCTCGGGCTCGCGGCAGGCCCGCCAGTGGGCGATGCCGTCGGTGCGGCTGTAGATCGCGGTCGAGGGGACCGGCGGCGGCGCGTGCAGCGGGCTCGGGCGGCTGCGCGCCGCGATCGGCGCGAGCTCGCCGAAGACCTTCTCGTGGAGCCAGTCGCCGATGTCGCGGCCGCGAGCGCGGCCGCCGAAGGGGCTGCCCAGGGTGATGACCTGGCGCACGAGGGCGGGCGAGAGCTTCGCGAGCTCGCGGGCATAGACGCCGCCGAGGCTCCAGCCCACGAGGGAGAGCTTCCGGCCGTGGCGGTCGGCGAGCGCCGCGAGCCGGCGGAGCGGGACGCCCGCGACGCCGTCCGCGCCGAGTCCCAGGTTCCGTCCCTGCCGCCAGCCGTGGGCGTGGTAGCCGCGGTCGCGCAGGTAGCGGCGCAGGAGACGGGTCGAGGCGTCGTCGGCCCCGTAGCCCGGGAGGACGAGCACGGGATGCCCGTCGCCTGAGGGCGCCGAGCGCAGGAGCGGCCACGTCGGGAGCAGGGCCGAGGCCTCGAGCAGCGCGCGGGGAGCCTCGAGGAGGAGCAGCGCCGCGCGGCCGGCGCGAAGACGCCGTCGGGTCGGGAACGCGGCGCTCGACAATCGGTCCTCCGTCGGGCGCGGCGCACGCGCCACGACGGACGGGTACCGCAGCTCCCGGCGCGCCGCCGCCGACGCGCTTCTGACACAGCGTCATGTCGATCGCGAAGGCGCGACCGCGGGAAGCCCTCAAGCGCCCGGGTCGTCACGCCGCTCTCACGCGGGGGGAGCGGTCCGATGTACGAAGGTCGGGTCCGAGGCGCCATCCTGATCGGTGTCGTGAAGCGCGCGAAGCGGGAGCCCGCCGTGCACAAGCTCCTCGCCCCGGAGCTCGAGGCCTTCCTCGAGAAGGAGCGCGTCGTCGTCTCGGACTGGTACCCGCTCGCCATCTCGGAGGGCCTCGTCCTCGCGATCGAGCGCGCCGTGACGGGCGGCAACACGAGCCCGCTCCCGTGGGCTTTCGGTGTGGAGATGGCGAAGGTGCAGCTCACCGGGCCGTACCGGGCGTTCCTGATGCGGGGCGAGCCGCAGCGCCAGATCCTGCGGCTGCCGGTGATGTGGCGAGGCTTCTTCGACGACGGCGACTGGAAGTGCATCCCGCGCGGCCCCGGCGCCATCGATCTCCAGTTCAGCGGGAGCAGCGCCAAGACCGACGCCACGTGTCGCTCCGCCGGAGGCTTCCTCGAGGAGTCGAGCCGCATGGCCGGCGCGAAGGTCGTCCAGGTCACGAAGACGTCGTGCGCCCACGCGGGCGCGCCCTTCTGCGGCTACGAGGTCCGCTGGGGCTAGCGTCGCGCCGGCCTCGACCTGATACAGAAATTGACGACTTTCCTTCTCTGGTCGTATCGTATTGGGGATGGGCTCCGCGACCCCGGCCCGACCCGACCCGCTCGCCGCGTTCGTGCGGCGGGCCGTCGCCGCCCGGCCGCTGCGCGCCCGCTCCCTGCTCGTGACCGTCTTCGGCGACGCGATCGTCCCCCACGGCGGCGCGATCTGGCTCACGAGCCTCGCGCGCCTCGTCCAGCCTCTGGGCCTCTCCGAACGGCTGACGCGCACGGCCGTGCAGCGCCTCGGCCGCGACGACTGGTTCGACGTGAAGCCGCTGGGACGGCGGAGCGAGTACCGGCTCACGGAGATCGGGCGCCAGCGCATCGACGACGGCGAGCGACGCATCTACGCGACGGAGGCGCCGACCTGGGACGGTCGCTTCCATCTCGTCGTCCTGGGCCCCGGCACCCTCCCCCTCGAGAAGCGCGAGCGGGCGCGGCGCGCCCTGGGCTGGCACGGCTTCGGCGAGCTCTCGCCCAACGTGCTGCTCCATCCTGCGCCGCCCGCGGTCGAGCTGCGTCACGCCCTGCAGGAGCTCGGGCTCGTCGACCGCGCGCTCGTGATGACCGCGAGCCGGCCCGAGGCGCTCGTCGCGTCGGGCGAGCGCGCCGCCCGCTCGCTCCACGATCTGGTCCAGCGCTGCTGGGATCTACGCGAGCTCGCGCGGGCGTACCGCGGATTCGTGCAGCGCTTCCGCGCGCTCGAGCGCGTGCTCGACGGCGTCACGGCCCCGAGCCCCGACGCCTGCTTCCTCGCGCGCACGCTGCTCGTGGACGAGTACCGGCGCGTCCTGCTGCGCGACCCGGAGCTCCCCGGCGAGCTCCTGCCGGCGGAGTGGCCCGGCGCCGCCGCGCGCGCCCTCGCGGCCTCGCTCTACCGACGTCTCGAGGCGCCCGCGCGGCGCTTCCTCCTCGCGCGGATCGAGTGCGCGCGCGGGGCGCCGGCCGGCACCGCCGACTTCTACTTCGCGCGCTTCGGCGGCCTCCCCCGCCGCACGACGCGCTCGGAGGTGGCATGACGAGCCCGCGCGCGACCGCCGACGGCGCACCGGCGAGCTTCGAGACGGCGCCGGAGCGCTACCGCCACTGGGATCTGCGGATCGACGGGCGGGTGGCGCAGCTCGCGCTCCGCGTGGACGAGGGCGGCGCGCTCTTCGAAGGCGTCACACTGAAGCGGAACAGCTACGACCTCGGGGTCGACGTCGAGCTGCGCGACGCCATCCAGCGTCTCCGCTTCGAGCATCCCGAGGTCGCGGTCGTGGTCCTGCGGAGCGCGCTGCCCGACGTGTTCTGCGCCGGTGCCAACATCCCCATGCTCGTGCGCGCGTCCCATGGCCTCAAGGTGAACTTCTGCAAGCTCACGAACGAGACGCGGCTCGAGATCGAGGACGCCGCCCGCGAGGCCGGCCAGACGTGGATCGCGGCGCTCCAGGGCACGGCGAGCGGCGGGGGCTACGAGCTCGCCCTCGCGTGCTCACGGATCTGGCTCGCGGACGATCGCAAGGCCGCGGTGAGCCTGCCGGAGGTTCCGCTGCTCGGCGTGCTTCCCGGCACCGGCGGGCTCACGCGCCTCGTCGACAAGCGGAAGGTGCGGCGCGACCGGGCCGATCTCTTCTCGACGCTCGTCGAGGGCGTGCGCGCGCCCCGGGCCCTCGAGTGGCGCCTCGTCGACGCGATCGCCCCGCCCAGCCGGTTCGAAGAGGCCGTCGCGAGCGAGGCCGCACGGCTCGTCGCGGCCGCGCCGCCGGCGGAGCCCGGGATCCGGCTCGAGCCCCTGGAGCCCGCGGTCACGGCGGGAGAGCTCTCGTACCGTCACGTGCGGGTGTCGCTCGCGCCGGAGGAGCGCGTGGCGACGATCCTCGTCCAGGGGCCGAGGGCCGAGGACGATCCCCTCGCCGCCGCGCTCCGCATCGCGCGCGAGCTCGACGACGCGATCCTGCGTCTTCGCTTCCACCACCCGGAGCAGGGGCTCTGGCTGCTCCGCAGCGCGGGCGACCCGGCGGCGGTGCGCGCGATGGACGCGGCGCTCCTCGGGCCGGGCTGGCTCGCGCGCGAGGCGCGCGGATTCTTCCGGCGGACGCTGAAGCGCCTCGAGAACTCCGCGCGGAGCCTGTTCGCCGTGATCGACGGCGGCTCCTGCTTCGTCGGGACCCTGCTCGAGCTCGCGCTCGCGTGCGACCGCTCCTTCCTGCTCGACGATCCGTCGACGCCGGTTGCGATCGAGCTCGGCGAGGCGAACTTCGGCGCGTACCCGATGGCCAACGGCCTCTCGCGCCTCGAGACGCGCTTCCTCGGCGATGCCGCGGCGCTCGCGCGCGCGCGTGCGGTGGCCGGTCCGATCGGGCCCGGGCCCGCGGTCGCGCTCGGTCTCGTGACCGTCGCGCCCGACGCCCTCGACTTCGCGGACGAGCTCCGCGTCGCCGTCGAGGAACGCGCCGCCTTCTCGCCCGACGCGCTCACCGGGATGGAGGCGAGCCTGCGCTTCGCCGGCCCCGAGACCCTCGAGACCAAGATCTTCGGGCGGCTCTCGGCCTGGCAGAACTGGGTCTTCCAACGCCCGAACGCGACGGGCCCCGAAGGCGGCCTGCAGCGCTTCGGCCGGCCGGAGCGGCCGAAGTACGACTGGAGACGGACGTGACGATCGATCTCGAGGGGCGCATCCCGAACAACGTCGACCTCGCGGAGGACAAGCGCCTGCAGCGCGCCCTCGAGCAGTGGCAGCCGCGCTTCCTCGACTGGTGGCGCGAGATGGGGCCCGAGGGCCTGCAGGAGAGCGACGTCTTCCTGCGTACCGCCGTCTCCGTCGAGCCCGGAGGCTGGGCGCACTACGACTACGTGCGCATGCCCGACTATCGCTGGGGGATCTTCCTCGCGCCGGCCGAGGGCGAGCGCCGGATCGGCTTCGGCGACCACGCCGACGCGCTCGCCTGGCAGGAGGTGCCCGGCGAGCAGCGCGGCGCGCTGCGGCGCCTGATCGTCACCCAGGGCGACACCGAGCCGGCGAGCGTCGAGCAGCAGCGGCGCCTCGGCGCGATCGCGCCCTCGCTCTACGACCTGCGGAACCTGCTCCAGGTGAACGTCGAGGAGGCGCGGCACCTCTGGGCGATGGTCTACCTCCTGTTCCGCCACTTCGGCCGCGACGGCCGCGAGGAAGCGGAGGAGCTCCTCGCCCGTCGCAGCAACGCGCAGGACAACCCGCGCATCCTCGGGGCCTTCAACCGCCCGATCGAGTCGTGGCTCGACTTCTTCTGCTTCGCGATGTTCACCGACCGCGACGGCAAGTATCAGCTCGCGTCCCTGGCCGAGTCGGGCTTCGATCCGCTCGCGCGCACCTGCCGCTTCATGCTGACGGAGGAGGCGCACCACCTCTTCGTGGGCGAGACCGGCGTCCGCCGCATCGTCGCCCGCACGGCGGAGCTCATGCGCGAGGACCCGAACGAGGACGCGCGCGCCCAGGGCGGCATCGATCTCGGCCTGCTCCAGCGCTACGTGAATTTCTGGTTCAGCGAGAGCCTCGACCTCTTCGGCAGCCCCGACAGCACGAACGCCGCGACCTACTTCTCCGAGGGCCTGAAGGGACGCATGAACGAGGGCCGTCCCGGCGCCTACGACGACCACCGCCTGCTCGAGGGCGGCGTCGCGATCGAGGAGCCCGAGGCAGGGGGCGGCGTCGCGACGCGGGAGGTCCCGAAGCGCCGCGCGTTGAACGCGATGCTCGCCGAGGGCTACGTGCGCGAGTGCCAGAAGGCCGTCGACAAGTGGAACGCGACGCTCGCGCGCGTCGGGCTCCGAGCGGAGCTCACGCTTCCGAGCCCGCGCTTCCACCGCCAGGTGGGGCCCTTCGCCGGAAGGCTCTTCCTGCCCGACGGCCGCCCCACGGACGATCCCGCGGCGGTCGCCGCCCACCTTCCGAGCGAGGCCGACCGCGCGTACCTGCGCGAGCTCCAGGACCGACCGGTCCTCGAGCGCGGCCGCTACGCGGGCTGGATCGCCCCGGCGACCTCCCCGATCGGGCGGCGCCCCCTCGATTTCGAGTACGTGCGCTTCCGCTAGGAGCCGCGGCCTCAGCCCTCCCGCCGGGAGTCGCTCCCGAGGGCCACTGCGCGAACCGCCTTGCTGTCGGTCGGCTGGTGGCCGACCGCGTGGGGCGGCGCCGGGATCTCGACCACGCGGTTCGAGAGCCGGCCCACGCCCGACACCTCCACCTCGACCACGTCGCCGGGCTCCATCGGCCGCGAGTTCGCGGGCGTGCCGGTCAGCACCACGTCGCCGGGCAGGAGCGTGATGTGGCGGCAGAGGTCGGCCAGGATGTAGTCGATGCCGAAGGTCATCTCGGAGACCTTCCCCTCCTGCACGATCTTCCCGTTGCGATGGGTGCGGAGCGTGCTCGCCCGCACGTCGACGCCGCGCACGAGCCCGGGGCCGATCGGGCAGAATCCGTCCTGGCCCTTCACGCGAAGCATCGATCCGCTGTCGGTGTCGCGGAAGTCCTGGCAGCCGACGTCGTTCGCCGGGGCGAAGCCCGCGAGGTGCTCCCACACGTCCGCGGGCGCGACGTTCCGCATCGGACGCCCCACCACGGCGGCCAGCTCGCCCTCGTAGTTCAGGTAGTGCGTGCCGGCGGGACGGCAGAGCGTCCCGCGGTGGGCGTTCAGCGCCGTCGTCGGCTTCTGGAAGTAGGTCGGCGTGACGAGCTCCGGCGCCCGGAACTCGATCCGGCGCGACTCGTAGTTCAGATGGATGCAGAGGATCTTCGTCGGATCGCAGGGCGCGAGGTAGGTCGCCTCCGCCTCGGGCACGCGCCGGCCGTCGCCCAGCACGAGCGCGTCGCCGTCGAGCGTCACCCAGTACGCCACGCCCTCGTGGAGGATGCGCCGGATCTCGCGGCGGGGACCTTCGAGGACGCTCACGCGGCGCCTCCGGCCAGGTCGAACCAGACGTGCACCTGGCCCGTGCCGACGGCGTTCTCGTACTCCGAGAGGCGACGCCCGGGCGCCTTGCAGCCGCGCCCGCCGAGCGCGCCGACCAGGATGAGGTAGTGCGCGAAGAAGCCTTCGGGGTGGAAGCGCCGGTACTCCGGGTAGAGGTCGATCACCGCGTCGTGTCGGCCCTCGCGCCAGAGCTCGAGGATGCGCAGGTCGATGTCGCGCGCCTCGGGCGAGATCAGGTCGTCGGTGCGGAAGCTCCCGTGCTCGAGGATCACGTCCATGGGCCAGAACGTGTGGCTCATGCCGCCGCTCCCGAAGAGCGCGACGCGCGCGCCGGGCGTGCGGCCCACGGCCCCGGCGATCGCCGCGCCGAGCTCGAGGTAGTTGTGGACCTCGGCCGTCTGGCAGGTGCCGACGCTCAGCACCGACTCGCCGCGGTGCAGGTAGTGGAGGAGGTTCAAGGTCGGGTAGTGCTGTGCGATGTGCGGATTGGTCGCGTTGAGCAGCCGCACCCCTCGCTCCTTCGCGGCGGCCGCCACCGCTTCGGCCAGCGCCGGCGCACCGGCGTAGTCGTACTTGTAGTCGCTGATCAAGGTCGGAAGCTCGTCCGAGGTGTAGATCCCCTGGAAGCGCGGCGCGCCCGCGATCACGTGCTCGATCGTCGTGAACCAGTGGGTGTCGAAGATCACGAAGGTGTCGGCCCGCACGGCGTCGAGGGCGGCGCGCAGGTTCTTCATGCCCGGCTCGACGAGCGTCGTGTCGACGCCCCTGCCCATCGCCTTGCGCAGGGGCTCGGGCGCCATGATGCCCGGCTGGTGCCCGAAGATCGCGGCCCCGACGATCTCACCCATCTCGCTCCTCCTCAGGCGAACGATCCCTTGCGGACCGCCACGTTCTTCACGTCGCAGAAGAAGTCGAAGCTATGGCTCCCGCCCTCGCGGCCGATGCCCGAGTCGCGCGCGCCGCCGAAGGGCGCGGCGAGCTCGCGCACGAAGAAGCAGTTGACCCAGACCGTGCCCGCGACGACCGCCGCCGAGATGCGTCGGGCGCGCTCCTCGTCGCCCGTGAAGAGCATCGCGGCGAGCCCGTAGCGCGTGCCGTTCGCGAGGGCGACCGCTTCGGCCTCGTCCTCGAAGGTCTGCCACACGAGCACGGGGCCGAAGACCTCGCGCTGCACGATCTCCATGCCCTGGCGCACGGAGGCGAGCAGCGTGGGCTCGTAGTAGAGGCCGCCGCGCGCGTGCGGGTGCCCGCCGAAGACGGGCTTCGCGCCCTCGGCCAGGGCCCGCTCCACGAAGCCCGAGACGCGCGCGAAGTGCTCGGGATGGATCAGCGGGCCGACCCGCGTGGCCGCCTCGCGCGGATCGCCCACGACCATCTTGGCCGACGCGGCGCACACCGCGTCGAGGAACGCCTCGGCGACGGACGCCTCCACCAGGATGCGCGTGCCCGCGAGACACACCTGGCCCGCGTTCAGGAACTGCGTCGCGACGGTCTGGGCCGCGGCGTCGAGATCCGCATCGGAGAACACCAGGAAGGGGGACTTGCCGCCGAGCTCGAAGCTCACCGGCGTGAGGCTGCGGGCCGCGGCCTGGCCGATGATCCGCGCAGTGTCGGTCGAGCCCGTGAAGCTGATGCGATCCACGTCGGGATGCTCCACGAGCGCCGCCCCCGCCTCCTCGCCGATGCCCTGCACCACGTTCAGCACGCCGGGCGGGAGCCCCGCCTCGCTCGCCACGTCGGCCAGGAGCGAGCAGGTGAGCGGCGCCCACTCCGGGGGCTTCACCACGACCGTGTCGCCTGCCGCGAGCGCCGGCCCGACCTTCCACGTCGTCAGCATGAGCGGCGCGTTCCAGGGCGTGACGAGCGCGGCCACGCCGGCGGGCTCGTAGCGCACGTGGTTCACGACCTCGGGCGAGTCGATCGTGTGCCCGACGAGCGTGAGCGCATGGCGCGCGAAGAACTCGACGTTCTGGGCGGCACGAGGCACGACGCGGTGGACGTTTCCGAGCAGGAGCGAGCCGTTGTCGGCCGTCTCCACCGCGGCGAGCTCCTTCGTGCGCGCGCGCAGGCCCTCCGCGAAGCGAAGCAGGATCGGCGCCCGGGCCTCGGGCCCGAGGGCGGCCCAGGCCGGGAACGCGGCGCGGGCCGCGGCCACGGCGGCCTCGACCTCCCGCGCGCCGCCCGCCGCCACGTCGGCGAGATGCGCGCCGTCGATCGGCGAGGCGACCGGGAACGTCGTCGCCGATCCCACGCGCTCGCCGCCGATCCAATGGGCCGTCGAGATCTCGACGCCCGCGACCTTCACGCCGTCGGACATCGCACCTCCTCCTCCAGGAAGCGATCGACCAGGCGCCGCGCCCGCTCCTGCGGCGCGACGAGGTGCGCGAGCTGGAAGTTCCGCGCGCCCGACGCCAGGTAGAAGCGCTCGTACTGCTCGTTGCGGCTCGCGAGGGCGCTGCCCGCGAAGTCCCAGGCCAGCCGGAACACGCGGATGCGTTGCTCCGCGGGGACGTCCTTCGCGCCGCGCAGGTAGCGGTCGACGAGGGGACGCAGCTCCGGGTCGGCGAGCTGCGCGGACGTCGGCGCGGCGAGGAGATTGTGCGAGCCGAGCAGCCGGATGATCTCGTTCACGCGCGGGAACCAGCTCGGCAGCAGCGCCCGGATCGCGGCGAAGGGCCGACCGTCGGGGAACCACGTGCCGTTGCCGTACTCGTAGGCGTCCTGCTCCGCGGCGCGGATCGCCGCGCGGGTCAGCTCGGCGTACGCCCAGATCTCGCCCAGCATCTGGGCCGTCGCGGGGGCGCCCGCGCCGATCACCTCGACCATGCGCGAGGCGAGGCCCCAGGCGAACTCGAGCTTCGTCTGCGCGCGGATCGAGGTCTGCTGCATGATGTTCGGGAACCAGCCCGTTCGCATCACGGCGTTGTAGACCGCGAGGTTCGCGTCGATGAACACGCGCTCCCGCGGCACCTCGACGTCGTCGAAGATCACGAAGGCGTCCTGCTCGTCGAAGCGGCTCGAGAGCGGGCTGTCGAAGGTGTTCCCTGCGCTGCTCGCGCTGTCGCGACACAGGAACTTGAGTCCCGGCGTCGCCATCGGGATCGAGAACGCGAGGGCGAAGGCGTCGGCGCCGGGCGGGAGCGGATGGGAGGGATAGACGGCGAGCTCGTCGGAGAAGGGCGCGAGGGTCGCGAGGATGCGCGCGCCCCGCACGACGATCCCGTGCTGCGTGTCGCCGACCTTGTGGAGCGGGACGTCGTCGCCGGCCTGGGGCACGTCGCCCTTCGACTTGTCGACCGTCGGATGGATGATCGTGTGCGTGAGGGAGAGATCGCGCCGGGCGATCTCCTTCTGGTAGGCGACGAGGTTCGCGGCGCCCGCCTCGTTGCCCTCGATCGACCACTCGTCGGCGCGGCCCGCAAAGCCCGCGAAGGTGACGTTCAGGTAGTCCGGCGTGCGGCCCATGAGCCCGACGGTGTGCTCGGCCACGCGCTCGAGGCACGCGTGACGGCGCTCCAGGTCGGCGCGCGAGCGCGGGATCAGGTGGCTCACGTGGATCGGCTCTCCGGTCTCCGGATCGGGCATGAGACACACGTCGGCGGCGGCGTGCTGGAGGTCGAACAGGTCGGCCATCACCCGGGCCGCCCCGGCGAAGGCCGGATGCGTGACGACGTCGCGCACGCGTTCGCTCCCGACCCAGATCTCCCGCTCGTCCTTGAGCCCATCCAGGAACTGGCGACCGGCGCGTGCGGGCATGGGCGTCTCCTCGCGCGGATGGGACGCGCTAGGCGCGGGCGCGTGGCGCACGCGAAGGCCGCGCGGGCCGCGGACCGCGGACGAAGCCGCGGAGCTGGAAGTCGAACGCGAGGCGGAGGCGCGCGACGTGCTCGGCGGTGGCGAGGGCGGTTCCGAGCCCGAGCCAGCGCTGGAGCAGGGCGATGTAGAGCGCGAAGCAGTGGACCGCGATCTCGGCCGAGGGCGCCGCCGCGTCGACCTCGCCGCGTGCCTTCGCCGCCTCGATGCGCTCCGCGGTGCGCCGCTGGAGGCCGTCGATGAACGCGCCGACGCTCGCGCGGTTCACCTCGCCGACGAACATCAGCTCCTTCACGAAGACGCGCGCGAGGCCGCGATCGCGCTCGTGGAAGCGGATCAGCGCGCCGTAGACGTGGACGATCTCGTCGAGGACGGAGGCGCGCCGCGGGAGCGAGGCGAAGGCGGCGTCGGCCACGCGGTCCATCTCCTCGTGGAAGATCGAGACGAGCAGGTCTTCCTTCGACGCGACGTAGAGGAAGAGCGTGCCCGCGCCGATGCCCGCGCGCGCCGCGATCTCGGCGGTGGTCGTCGCGGGGAAGCCCTTCCGCGAGAAGAGCTCGCGGGCCGCGGCGAGAATGCGCGCGCGCTTGTCGAGCTTGTTGCGCTGGCGCCGGCCGACCTCGAGCTCGGGCTCCGTCGGGTGGCTCGCGGCGAGCGCGGCTCGGGCCATCGGGGGATCCTCGCGAATTTCTGACTGCACTCAGTTTTCCACGGCCCACGGGCGGGCGTCAACCCGAATCTTCGCCCCGGCGCGAGGATTCCCCGCTTCCTCTCGCGGCCCCGCGTGCGATAGGGTGCGAGCGAAGCCCCTCGCGAGCGGGGCGCCAGGAGGTCCCATGCAGCGCTTCGAGGGGCGCGTCGCGGTCGTGACCGGGGGCGCGAGCGGAATCGGCCGCGCCACGGCGGAGCGCTTCGCCGCGGCGGGGATGCGCATCGTGCTGGCCGACGTCGAGGAGTCGGCCCTCGCCCAGACGGCGAAGGAGATGACACAGGCCGGCGCCACCGTGCTCCCCGTGCGCACCGACGTGTCGAAGGCCGCGGAGGTCGAGTCGCTCGCGCGCCGCGCCCTCGAGCGCTTCGGCGGCGTCCACGTCGTCTTCAACAACGCCGGCGTGTACGTCGCGGGCGCGACCTGGGAGCATCCGCTCTCCGACTGGGAGTGGGTGCTCGGCGTGAACCTCTGGGGCGTCGTCCACGGCATCCGCAGCTTCGTGCCGATCCTGCTCGAGCAGAAGGACGAGGGCCACATGATCAGCACGGCGTCGATGGCCGGCCTCACCTCGAATCCGTTCATGAGCATCTACAACGTGACGAAGCACGCCGTGGTGACGCTCTCGGAGACGCTGCACCAGGAGCTCTCCATGCTGGGCTCGAAGGTGAAGGTCTCGGTGCTGTGCCCGGGCTTCATCCGCACGCGCATCGCCGACGCCGCGCGGAACCGGCCGAGCGACCTCCGCGCCGATCCGCCGAATCCCACGGCGAGCGCCGCGGCCGTGGCGTTCGACCAGGCGCTCCGCGCCGGCGTCGAGGGCGGGTTCGCGCCCACGCAGGTGGCGGAGCGCGTCTACGAAGCCGTGCGCGACGAGCGCTTCTACGTGCTCGTCGCCCAGCCCGAGATCAAGCAGTCGTTCCATCGTCGGCTCGACGACCTGCGTGCGGAAGACAACCCGCGCGCGCCGGGCGTGATCTAGAGCGCGGCGGAGATCGGAGGCGACGTGAAGCGCGGGCTGATCCTGACCGGCGGCTCGGCGCGGGCCGACGTCGAGCTCGCGTGCCGGGCCGAGCGCGCCGGCCTCGACGGCGTGTTCTCGATCGAGTTCTTCAACCGCCACGGCTACGTGGCCCTCGCCACGACCGCGGCGCGGACGGAGCGCATCGCGCTCGGCACGGCCATCGCGAATGCCTTCACCCGAACGCCGCTCCTGCACGCGAGCGCCGCCATGGACCTCGACGAGCTCTCGGGCGGCCGCTTCGTGCTCGGCCTCGGCAGCGGCACCCGCCGCATGAACGAGGACTGGTACGGCGTGCCCTTCGAGCGCCCCGCAGCCCGCATGGAGGAGCTCGTCGATCTCCTGCGCGCCGCCTTCCGCGCGCGCACGGGCGGCGGCTTCCGCTTCGACGGCCAGTTCTGGAAGCTCCGCGTTCCAGCGTACGCGCGGCCCGGCGCGGCGCGAGAGAGCGTGCCGATCTGGGTCGCCGGCCTGAATCGCGGGATGGTGCGCGCGGCCGGCCGCGTGGCCGACGGCATGGTCGGCCACCCGATCGCGACGCGTCGCTGGCACGCGGAGGTGACGCTTCCCTCGATCCGCGCCGGCGAGCGCGACCGCGGCCGGCCCGAGGGCGCGTGCGCTCTCGTGCCCTACGTCGTCACGAGCCTCGCCTCGACGCGCGAGGAGGCCGTGCGCGATGCGAAGGGCCAGATCGGCTTCTACTACACCACGGAGCTCTACCACTCGGTGCTCGAGCACCACGGCTGGAAGGACGTGGGCGACGCCTGTCGCAAGGCGCTCCAGCGCTTCGACGTGGGGGCGATGATCGAGGCCGTGCCCGACGCGCTCGTCGACGAGATCGCGATCGCCTGCACGCCCGACGAGGCCCACGACCGGCTCGCCCAGTGGAAGGGCCTCACCGACTACCCGCTCCTCTATGCGCCGACCGTCGGCATTCGGCCGGAGCGGGTGGCGGAGAACATGGACGCGATCCTCGAGACGTTCGGGTCGCCGGCGAGGTGATGGGAGCGGATGGAACGCGAGATGTCGATGGCTGCGACACCGAGCTCGCTCGACGATCCCAAGGTGAAGGCGGTGGTCGACCGTCTTCACGCCGCCGCGAGCGGCGACGCGTTCCGCATGCTGGCCCACCTGCCGACCTTCCTCGGCGCGCTCCTGGATCGCAAGCTGCCCGCGGCGGAGATGAGTCGCCGCTTCAAGGACGTCTACATCCCGCTGTCGCGGCCGCAGGGGAAGCTCCTCTACCTGGTCGCGCGCTCCCTCGACGCGCGTCGCATCGTCGAGTTCGGGAGCTCGTTCGGCATCTCGACTCTCTACGCGGCGGCCGCCGCGCGCGACAACGGCACGGGGCGGGTCATCGGCTCGGAGCTCGAGCCCGGCAAGCGCGCGAAGGCCCTCGAGCACCTGGCGGAGGCGGGCCTCGACGGCGTGGCCGAGGTGCGGCTCGGCGACGCGCTGCAGACGCTCCGCGACGTGCCCTCGCCGATCGACCTCGTGCTGCTCGACGGCTGGAAGGATCTCTACCTCCCGATGATCGAGATGCTCGCCCCCAAGCTGCGCCCCGGCGCCGTCGTGCTCGCCGACAACGTGCGCACCTTCAAGCGCGCGCTCGCGGCGTATCTCGACTACGTGCAGTCCGGCCGCAACGGCTTCCAGTCGGTGACTCTGCCCTTCCCGTCCGGGTTCGAGTACTCCGTCAGGATCTGATCGGCTTCGCTCGAGGGCCTCAGGATCCGCCCGCCGTGGCGCGCGGATCCAGGCGAAGGAAGTACCGCGGCGGGAAGCCCGTCAGGATCCGGAAGACGACACCGAGATGGTTCTCGGCCTCGACCCGAGCGTGCTCCGCGCCCGTGACGGGAACGGCCGTGTAGTCGCCCTTCTTCCCATCCAGCATGGCCTGCACGTGCGGGTTCGCCAGCGCGCGCCGGTACCAGGCCCGGGGCCAGTGGTTGGCCGCCACGTAGAGCTGGCCGTTGCTCTCGAGGCGGGCCACGACGCGGTCGTGCGCGGTGCCGTCCGCATCGAAGGTCGTGATGACGAGCGTCGAGCCGGCCCGCGGCTGCAGGGTCCCGATCAGGGACTCGAACGCAGCGACGATTCCGACGTAGACCAGGGCCACGATCACGACGACCTTGAGGATGTTCATCGACATGCTCCTCGGCGCGCTGGGCGCCGCGGCGGCGCCCGTGTCGCGGTGGAGTGTCCAATGGCGGCGGCCGCCCCGTCAACCGCGCGAGTGTCCGAGGCGCCCAGCGGCGAACGATCTGGTTGTGCTGTTGGTGTCTCTCGGAGGGCGGCCATGGCCAGACGCCGGCTCCCTCGCCGCCCGGCGCAGGGCGGACGATCTCCCGGCCGACGCCGCAGCCGGCTCGCCGCTACGGCCCATCCAGCCCGGCCCGTTGCGCTCCCCTTCGGATGGCCCGGCGCGACGCAAGACGCACCGATCACTCATTTGGGAAAGCCATCCGGCCGAGATGATTGGTTGGCGTTCCGCGATGCAGGCAAGGAGCGCGGTCGATATGAGGAGTTCGCGCCGGATGATCTCGGATGCTGACCGACGTCGCCTTCGCATCATCCATCGCACGAGACGATTCGTGCTGCCGATGTTCGTCGGGCTGTGGACGATCTTCCTGGCGACCAGCGCGTGGCGGGTCGAGATCGCATCGAGGGTGGTCCGTGGATATGGCGTAGGACCATCCGAAGCGTGGAGCCTGGTGCTGGATGCACCGAGGGCTGGACGGACGTATCAGGCGTACGAGGTCTACCTCATACGCGAAGCCGATTCGATCAAACATCGACTGTCCGACATGGGGATCTGGTCCGTGCTTGCGTACGTCTCCCTTTCGATGGCAAGACTCCTCGCGGCGCTGGACCCGGACGCGAACGTCTCGAGCCCCAGTCGCAAGCGGTGAGAGAGGGGCGGAGGGTGCCGACGCCGCTCTCCTGTGCCCCTCGCTCTCCCGAGCCGCGTCGCGTCGGATTCCTGCGCGCCCCGCTAGCGCCCGCCGAGGGCGCCTCTACAGTCCGCCCAGCGCGAGCGGCCCGGCGGGCCCCGCGCTCTGGGGGAGACTGCATGCGCCATCGCCTCGTGCCCGGTCTGGTCCTGCTCCTCTGCCTGCTCGCTCCGTTCGTCCGCGACGCCACCGCCGAGAACCCGGTCCCGGGCATGGCGCAGCCCACGCACTGGAAGGCGACGCGCCCGATCGGCCGCGGGCTCGGCCCCGTGACCGACGCGCTGCTCCGCGGCGGCGCGGTCGATCCCACGGCGTGGCTCCAGTACGGCGGCGACTACCGCGCCTGGCGACACAGCCCGGTGAAGCAGCTCACGCCGGCCAGCGTGCCGCAGCTCCGCGTCGCCTGGGCGTTCCAGACGGGCGTGTCGGGTCAGCTCGAGGCGAACCCGATCGTCTACGACGGCATCCTCTACCTGACGTCCGCCCACAACCGGCTCTTCGCCCTCGACGCGAAGACGGGCGAGGTGCTCTGGCGCTACGACCATCCGAGCCCGCCGGACCTCGCGATCTGCTGCGGCCCCGCGAACCGCGGCGTCGCGATCGCGGGCGACCTCGTCTTGATGGCGACCCTCGACGCGCACCTGATCGCCTTCCAGCGCAAGACGGGCGAGATCGCCTGGGACACGACGATCATCGACTACAAGCAGGGCTACAGCGCCACCGCGGCCCCGCTCGTGGTGGGCGACCTCGCGGTGATCGGCGTCGGCGGCGGCGAGTTCGGGATCCGCGGCTTCTTCGACGGCTACGACCTCGCGACCGGCGCGCGGCGCTGGCGACACTACACCGTGCCGGCCGAAGGCGAGCCCGGCGTCGAGAGCTGGGCCGGCGACTCCTGGAAGAGCGGCGGCGCGCCGGCCTGGGCCACGGGCAGCTACGACGCCGAGACCGATACGCTCTTCTGGGGCGCCGGGAACCCGAGCCCCGACTTCAACGGCGACGCGCGCCAGGGCGACGACCTCTACTCCGACTCCGTCCTCGCCGTCGACCCGAAGACCGGCACGCGGAAGTGGCACTTCCAGTTCACGCCCCACGACGTCTGGGACTACGACGGGAACGGCGACCTCTTCCTGATCGACGCCGTCGTCGATGGTGCGAAGCGGAAGCTCATCGCCCAGCCGAACCGCAACGGCTACTTCTACCTGCTCGACCGCAGCGACGGCCACTTCGTGCGCGCGACGCCCTACGTGGAGAAGCTGAACTGGGGAACGATCGGGCCCGACGGCCGGCCCGTCGTCGACCCGGCGCGGGTGCCGGTGGCCGAGCCCGACGAGCCGCAGCTCGTCTGCCCGGGCCTCGCCGGCGGAAAGAACGCGGCCTACGCCGCGGCGTACAGCCCCGACACCGGCCTCGCCTACGTGCCCGTGATCGAGAGCTGCCAGAAGTATCGGAAGGCCCTCGCGACCTTCGTGCAGGGCATCCCGTTCATGGGCGGCGAGTTCATCATGACGGACCAGATCGAGGGCAAGGCGTGGGGCTCGCTCACGGCCGTCGACGTCGCGACGGGCGCCGTGCGCTGGCGCTACAAGGACCCCCACCCGATGATGGGCGGCGCGCTCAGCACCGCGGGCGGCGTCGTCTTCACCGGCGATTCGGACGGCTTCGTGCTCGCGATCGACGCGAAGAGCGGGAAGGAGCTCTGGCGCTTCCCGACGGGCTCGGGCATCCGCAGCCAGCCCGTCGCCTACGAGGTCGACGGCCAGGCCTTCCTCGCCGTGGGCTCGGGCGGCGGCGGCATCGTGCAGGAGCTCGTCGGCGGGAACCAGATGCTCCCCTACGGCAGCACGCTCTTCGTGTTCACGCTGCCCAAGGCCGCGGCGAAGTGAGGCTCCCCACGCGACACGCCGTCGTGGCGCTCGCGGCCGCGGCGGCTGCGAGCCTCGGCGCCTGCGCAGGCGCGCCGTCCCCGGCGGCGAAGGCGGGGGCGCCTCCCCTCCGCGTCTGCCTGCTCGCCCACGCCGCGCCGCTCTCGGACCGTGCGAGCGGCGGCGGGCTCGACGTGGACGTGATGTCCGCCGTGGCGACGCAGCTCGGCGTCGGCTTCGAGCCGGTCTGGATCGAGAACGCCGCCGTCGTGACGGAGGTCGACGAAGGCGACCTCCCGCTCGTCCCGCTCGCGCGCGGCCGCTGCGACGCCGTGGCCTCGGTGCCGGGCGAGGCGGCGCTGCGCGAGGCGGGCGATGCGCTCGAGCTCACGCGCGCCTACTACGGCGCGGCCTTCGAGCTCGTGGGCGGAGAGGCGTCGGACCTCGCCGAGCTGCGCGGGCGCACCGTCGCCGTGCAGGCGCAGACCGTCGCGCACTACGCGCTCCAGGGAAGCGGCGTGCGCTGGATTTCGCGCAGCACTCCGGCCGAGGCCGTCGCCGCCCTCGACGCCGGCGCGGCCGACGCGGCCCTCGTCTGGGGTCCCGCCCTGGGGCCGCTCTCGCGCACGCCCGCCGCGGGCTGGCAGGCGCCGCAGGGGCTTCGCTGGAACGAGCACGTCGCGGTGCGCGCGAGCGACGCGGCGCTCGCGCGGCGGATCGACGACGCGCTCGCCGCCCTCGCCGCGCGAGGCGAGATCGCGCGCCTCGCGCGCGCGCACGGTGTGCCCGACCACGCGCCCTTCGACACCACGTCGAACGCCGGCGCCCTGGCCGCGCTCGGCGTCGGCGGTCGAGGAAGGCCGTGACGCGACGGCACCGGACCGAGAGGCTCGCCTTCGCGCTCACCGCGGCGGCGCTCGGCGCCGCCCTCGCGTGCGCCTCGAAGCCCGGCGCCGAGGGGCCGCCGCACGAGCCGCAGGTCGCCGCCGCCCTCGCCGATCCCACGTCCCTGGCGCGCGGCAAGGCGATCTTCAGCGGGACCTGCACCGGCTACTGCCACAGCATCGCGCCGGGCGGGAAGGGCGCACCGGATCTCTTCGACTGCGACTGGCTCCACGGCGGGAGCGAGGCCGAGATCCATCACACGATCACGACGGGCGTCCCGAACACGCGCATGGTGGCCTTCGGCGGGAAGCTCCAGGACGACGACATCTGGCGGATCGTCGCGTTCCTCGAGAGCTCGTCGCGCTGCCCGCGCTGAGACGCCGCGCTCAGCTCACGCCGGCGAAGGCGGGCATGCGCGCGATGCGCTCCGCCCGGGCCGGCGGGCAGCGGCCCTCGGCCACGAACCAGCGCACCGCGTCGATCAAGACCTCCCGCGCCGGCCGCGGCGCGTAGCCGAGCTCGCGCCGCGCCTTCCCGATGTCGAAGCACCGGCTGTCGCGCGCGTGGAGCATGGCCTCGCGCGGGACGAGGGGCGGCCTCCGCGTCACGTGGTCGGCGATCCACTCGTTCGCGTGGGCGGCGGCGGCGATCATCCAGCGCGGGAGCGCGAGCCGCGGCGCGGGGAGCCCGGTGATCTCGGCGAGGAGCCCCACGATCTCGCGCATCGAGCGGTTCTCGCCGCCGAGCACGTAGCGCTCGCCGGGCCGGCCGCGCTCCAGGGCGAGCACGTGGCCGAGCGCCACGTCGCGCACGTCGACCAGGTTCTGGGGCATGTCGACGAACACCTTCATGCGTCCGTGCAGGAAGTGCAGGATGATCGTCCCGCTCGGCGTGGGCCGCCGATCGCCCGGGCCGAGCACGCTCGTCGGATGGGCGATCACCACCGGGAGCCCCCGCGCGGCCTCGCGCAGCGCCAGCACCTCGGCCATCGCCTTCGACGTCTTGTAGTGTCCGCGAAACGTGCGCAGGTCGAGGACGTGCTCCTCGTCGCCGAGCAGCTGTCGCTCGTAGCCCGGCGAGAGCGTGCCCGCCGTGCTCGTGTACACCACGCGCCGCAGGCCCAGATCGCGCGCGGCCTCGAGCACGTGGCGCGTGCCGTCGACGTTCACGCGGTAGATCTCGTGCGGGTCGGGACGCCAGAAGGAGTAGCAGGCGGCGGTGTGGACCACGGCCTCGCAGCCCTCGAGCGCCCGACGCACGCTCCGCACGTCGAGCAGCTCGAGCTCGCGCTGCTTCACGGGCAGCCCCTCGAGGTTCTCGCAGTCGAGATCGGCGCCGACCAGGGCCGTCACCTCGTGGCCGTGCGCGAGGAGGCCGCGCACCACCTGCGACCCGATGAATCCGTTCGCGCCCGTGACCGCGCAGCGCAGCATCCCGGGCCGCCTCAGCGCCGCCCGGTCTTCATGCGGAGCGCCGCGCCGGCGAGCTGCTTGCCGAGGTCCCAGATCGCGCCGCCCACCTCGTGGGAAGACGCGATCACGTCGTCGCAGGCGGTCGCGATCCAGCGCCGGTCGTCCTGGCCGATCACGAGGGGCGGCAGGAACTTCACGACGTTCATCTTGTTGGCCGCCACCTGGGAGAGGATGCGGTGCCGCGCGTAGAGCGGGATCGTGATCATCTGCGAGAAGAGCCCCTCGTTCGCCGCCTCGAGCAGCCGCCACGCGGCGCGCAGGCGAAGGCTCTCGGGACGCCCGAACTCGAGGGCGATCATGAGCCCCTTGCCGCGCACCTCCTTCAGGAACTCGTAGCGCGCCACGAGGGGCCGGAGGTCTTCCACGATCTCCGCGCCGAGGCGCGCGGCGTTCTCGACGAGCTTCTCCTCGTCCATCACCTCGAGGGTCGCGAGGCCGGCGGCCATGGCGAGGTTGTTCCGCGCGAAGGTCGAGCCATGGATGGCCATGCGGTCCATGCGGTCGAAGACGGCGTCGAACACGCGGGCGCGCGCGAGCACCGCGCCGACGGGCGCGAAGCCGCCCGAGAGCGCCTTCGCGAGGCAGATCATGTCCGGCTCGACGCCCCAGTGCTCCACCGCGAAGAAGCGCCCGGTGCGGCCGAGGCCCGTCTGCACCTCGTCGGCTACGAAGAGCGAGCCGTGCTTGCGACACAGCGCCGCTGCGCCCGGCAGGTAGTCGTCGTGCGGGATGCGCACGCCGTGGCCGAGCACGGGCTCGACCACGAAGGCCGCGACGTCGCGCGAGCGCAGCGCCGCCTCGAGCGCGCCGAGATCGTCGAACGGAATGCGCACGGTGTCGGCGAGCATCGGGCCGAAGCCTTCCCGGAACTCGTCGATGCCATTGATCGAGAGCGAGCCGTAGGTGAGGCCGTGGTAGCCGTGGTCGCAGTAGACGATCTTCGGGCGGCGCGTGGCGAAGCGCGCGAACTTGATCGCCGCCTCCACCGACTCCGTACCGGAGTTGCAGAAGAAGGCCTTGTCGAGGCCGGCCGGCGCGCGGGCGAGGAGGCGCTCGGCGAGGAGCCCGGCCAGCACCGTGACGTCCATCTGCACGAGGTGCGGGAGCTCCGCGCCGAGGACGTCGCGCAGGCACTCGACCACCTTCGGGTGGTTGCGACCGACCGCGAACACGCCCCAGCCGGAGAGCAGATCGAGGTAGCGGTTCCCGGCGGCGTCGAAGAGGTACGGCCCACTCGCCGAGGTGTACGGGACGTCGAAGCCGATCGTCTTCAGCACCCGGACCAGCTGGGCGTTCAGATACCTCTCGTGGAGGTCGTACTTCTCGGGGAGCCGTTCCGCGATCAGGTCCAGGATCTTCAAGCGGCGGGCCCCTCCGGCGTCCGGGAATTGATGGGTGCGCTGAGCTTAACAGGACGGAGGCCGGGGGGCAGTGGCTTCGGGGCGGCCACCACGCGGGGGCCTCGTGCGATGAGGGCTTCGTAACTCCGAGCGGCCCCGTCAGGCGCGCGGCAGGGTCGCGAGCGCCTGGCGGACCGCCGCAGCGTAGGCCGGCGACGGGCGCTCGTGGTCGAGCCGCAGACACGCCTCGGCGAACTTGATCGCATGCTCGTCGCCGTGGGCGACCGCGCGTGCGACGAGCGCATCCCAGCCCTCGTCGGAGGCCGGCTCGGAGGGCGGCCCTTGGTCCCTCCGCTCGGCAGGATGGCCAAACGTCGCGTAGAGCCCGCAGCCCGCCTGCCACGCGTAGCGCAGCGCGCGCCGCGCCGTTGCCTCCTCGAGATGGGGGAGGAGGTTCCCGACCGCCGCCACGCTCGTCACGCCGTGGACGAAGACGATCGCGCCCAGCACGTCGCGGGCGTTCTCGAGATAGGCCTGCGCGAAGGCCTCGGCGACGTCGGCGACACAGCGGGCCGGATCGCCCGCCACGTCGAGCAGACCGATCGCCGGCGCGAAGGCGGGCCACTCCGAGAGGCCCGCGAGCGCCGACACGATGGTCCCCGAGAAGCGCCGGCGCTCCGGCGGGACGAGCGCGACCCGGAGCAGGGCCTCGCGCGCGGACGGCGCCGCGCCGGTGTCGGCGAGGGAGGTCGGGAGCTCCTGGTAGGTCGCCGCCCAGGACGCGAGGGCGGCGGCGAGCTCGTCCCGCCGGAGGCGCGTCTCGCCGACACCGAGGCTCCGCGCCGCGTGGCCGACGCGGAGCACGCCGTGGGTCGCGGCAGCGCAGATCCCGGGCGCGAGCCGCGCGACCCAGCGCTCGAGCACGTCTCGCCAGCTCGCGCCCTCGAGCTCCTCGCGGAAGAAGGCGCTCCAGTCGCCGAAGCGGTCCTCCTTCGAGAGCGCGTCGCGCCAGCGCTCTCGCAGGATCCGCTCCACGCGGGGCGGCGGCGGCAGCATGCCCTTCCGGTAGCGCTCGACCCACGGGATCACCGCGTCCGGTCGGCCGAGGGCGCAGAGCGCCTCCGCCGCCATCGGCGCGTGGCTCGTCATGCCATTCCGCAGATCGGGGCCGAAGAGGGCGAGGCGCTCCAGGGCTTCGTCGAGGACTTCGTAGGACACGCTCGGCTCGCCTCGGCTCATCGGAGGTCCCGCGCGCTTCCGGCCCGCGCGGCGGCGCCGCGGTCGGGCAGCGCGTAGTCGTGACGCTTCGCCGGATCGTCGGAGTGGTACTCCACGAACTCCCAGTCGTTGCCCTCGCCGTCGCGGAAGTAGACGCGCGTGCGGTAGGGATGGGCGTTCGGATAGGTCGTGTCGCGGTAGCCCGCCGCGAGGAGGCGCTCGCGCAGCGCCTTCGCGTCGTCCACCTCGAAGCCGAGGTGGTTCGTGCCGGGCCTCCCGACGTAGGGCACCCACGCCTCGGCGGGCTCCACCGTCGCTTGCTCGAGCGCGAGGTAGACGTCGTCGGTGCCGACGTGCACCCAGCGGCTCGCGCGCGTCGTGCCGCCTTCTCCGCGGATCCGGAACTCGGGGAACGCGGTCGTGAGGAAGCGGATCATCCCGTCGACGTCGCGGACGAGCAGGTTCGCGTGATCGAGTCGGACCGTCATGGCTGGCCTCCCTGGGCGCGCGACCCGAGCATGCCCCAGTCCGCTAGCGACGTGGCGGAATGGTTGCTTTACCAGCCGACGGCTATCGTGCCAGCCACGTGGACGACACGGGCTCCCACCTCGCCGCGAACGTGCGTCGCCTGCGCGAGGCGCGGGGGCTCTCCCAGCAGCAGATGGCCCGCCTCTCCGGCGTTCCGCGCCCGACCTGGGCGAGCCTCGAGTCGGGCGGCGCGAACCCGACGCTCGCGGTGCTGACGCGCGCAGCGGCCGCGCTCCAGGTCTCGATCGAGGAGCTGATCGGTCCGCCGCGCACGGCGGCCCGCCTCTACCCGGCCGGCGAGACGCGCCAGCGGCGGCGCCAGGGCGCCGTCCTCCGCCCGCTCCTGCCCGAGGCGATTCCCGGCCTCGAGATCTCGCGCATGGAGCTCGCGCCGGCCGGGACTCTCGCGGGCATCCCGCACACGCCCGGGACGCGCGAGTACCTGACGTGCGAGACCGGGCGCATCGAGCTCGTGGCTTCCGGCGAGCGCTGGCAGCTCGGCGCCGGCGACTGCGTCGTGTTCCGCGGCGACCAGCGCCACAGCTACCGCAACCTCGACGCCGCGCGCGCCGCCGTCGCGATCAGCGTGGTGTGCTTCGCGCCGGCGCGCTGAGGCGGGTCGTCCGACACCGAAGTCGTATCGGCCGTGGCTCAGGATGTCGAGCACGGCGGCGACCTCGGCCGAGCGCGCCGGATGGTTGAAGGGAGGCGGGAGGAGCCGCACGCCGCTCCCGATGCGGATCCGCTGCGTCCGCTGCGCC
>DATKKW010000073.1:0-108388 GCA_035542715.1 Myxococcota bacterium | reverse complement strand
ACGATCGTGTTCCTGCTCGCCTGCGTGACGCTCGTCCCGCTCGCGATGTACGGCAACGTGCTGCTCACCATCACGGTGATGGTCGCGCTGCTCGTGTGCCTCATCCCGACGACGATCGGCGGCCTGCTCTCGGCGATCGGCATCGCCGGCATGGACCGCCTGATCCGCAAGAACGTGCTCGCGATGAGCGGCCGCGCGATCGAGGCATCGGGCGACGTCGATACGCTGCTGCTCGACAAGACCGGCACGATCACGATCGGCAACCGCGTCGCGAGCGAGCTCATCCCGAGCGCCGGCGTCGCGATCGACGAGCTCGCGCTCGCGGCGTTCCTCTCGAGCGCCGCCGACGAGACGCCGGAGGGCCGCTCCGTGGTCGAGCTCGTGCGCGCGAACCACGGCCGCGCGCTGCCGCCGCAGCTCCCGCCCGACGCGAAGCTCGTGGCGTTCACGGCGCAGACGCGCATGAGCGGCTGCGACCTCGGCGGGCGCCAGCTCCGCAAGGGCGCCGTCGACGCGGTCGTGGCGCACGTGCGCACGCTCGGCGGCGCGTGCCCGGCCGACCTCCTCACCGCCGCGGAGCGCATCGGCGACGCGGGCGGCACGCCGCTCGCCGTGTGCGACGGCCGGCGCGTCCTCGGGCTCATCCACCTGAAGGACGTGGTGAAGCTCGGCATCGCGGACCGCCTCGCGCGCTTCCGCGCGATGGGCATCCGCACCGTGATGATCACGGGCGACAACCCGCGCACCGCGGCCTCGATCGCGCGCGAGGCCGGCGTCGACGCGTTCCTCGCCGAGGCGACGCCCGAGCGCAAGATGGAGCTCATCAAGGAGGAGCAGGCGAAGGGCAAGCTCGTCGCGATGACGGGCGACGGCACGAACGACGCGCCCGCGCTCGCGCAGGCCGACGTCGGGATGGCGATGAACACCGGCACGCAGGCGGCCAAGGAAGCCGCCAACATGATCGACCTCGACTCGGATCCGACCAAGCTGCTCGAGGTCGTCGAGATCGGAAAGCAGCTGCTGATGACGCGCGGCTCGCTCACGACGTTCTCGATCGCGAACGACGTGGCGAAGTACTTCGCGATCCTGCCCGCGATGTTCATGAGCGTGTATCCCGAGATCGCGCCGCTCAACGTGATGCGCCTCGCGTCGCCGCAGAGCGCGATCCTGTCGGCGGTGATCTTCAACGCGCTCATCATCGTGGCGCTGATCCCGCTCGCGCTGCGCGGGGTGGGCTATCGGCCGATCGGCGCAGCCGCGCTGTTCCGGCAGTCGATGCTCGTGTACGGGATCGGCGGAATCGTCGCGCCCTTCATCGGCATCAAGCTGATCGACGTCGTCGTCGCGAGCCTCGGGCTCGCCTGATTCGGAGGATTCGGCCGTGCAGAGAGAACTCGTGATTGCGCTCCGTGCGACGCTCGCCACCCTGGTGCTCCTCGGCGTCGTGTATCCGTTGGCGATGACCGGCCTCGCGCAGGCCCTCGCGCCGAAGCTCGCGGACGGGAGCCTCGTGACGGACGAGAACGGGCAGGTGGTCGGCTCCGCGCTGATCGCGCAGCGTTTCACCAAGGCGGGCTACCTCTGGCCGCGCCCGTCGGCGGCCGGCACGGACGGCTGGGACGCGACCGCGTCGAGCGGGTCGAACTTCGGCACGACCTCGCAGAAGCTCCACGATCGGGCCGCCGCGGAGGCGGAGCGACTTCGCGCGGCAAACCCGGACGCGCCGCAAGCGATCCCCGCGGAGCTCGTCGCCGCCTCGGGGAGCGGGCTCGATCCGCACCTCTCGCCGGAGGCCGCGCTCTGGCAGGCTCCGCGCGTGGCCCGCGCACGCAGCGTCGACCCGGACCGCGTCCGCGCCGTGATCGAGAGCCAGGTGGAGCCGCGCACGCTCGGCTTCCTCGGCGAGCCGCGCGTGAACGTGCTGCTCGTGAACCTCGCGCTCGATCGGCAGTTCGGGCGTCCGAGCGAGTAGCGGGGGAGTGGGAGCAGCGCGCTCGCCCGGACGCCGCGATCAGCGGCCCTTCGTCTCCCGCTGCCAGGACGGCGGCGCCTCGTCGCGGAACTGTCGACGCATCGAGGACGGGCGCGGCGGATCGCCACCCCAGAGCCTGGCCTCCTCCGGGTCGAGCGTGTCCTCGCCCGCGAGGAAGCGCTCGAGATAGGGGAGGTCGTCGTATCCCCAGAAGAGCTCGTCCTCCACCTCGAACGTCGGGACTCCGAACACGCCGCGCGCGATGGCTGCATCGGTCTGGGCGCGGAGACGGTCCTTGATCGGCGGGCTCGATGCCTGCTCCAGGAGAGTCTCGCCGTCGAGGCCGACCCCGTTGGCGACTCGCGCCACCACCTCGGGCTCGCTCACGTGGAGGCCCTCGCTCCAGGTCGCCCGGAAGAGCGCGGAGATGAGCGTCTCGCGTGCCTCGTCGGCGAGGTCCAGCGACGACACGCGCAGCGGGAGCAGCGGCTTGAACGGATGGAACGCCGGCGGCCGCAGCTGGATGCCGAGGAGGCTCGCCTTGCGCAGATTGTTCCGCGCCATCCAGCGGGCCTTCGGTCGGATCTCGGCGGGGCCGAGCTGTCCGTTGGCCTCGAGCAGACCGGCGAAGAGCACGGGGATGGGCTCGATGCGCAGCCCGAAGCGCTGGCGCAGCTCGGGCAGCCGCACCCAGGCCAGATACGCATTGCTCGAGATGTAGTCGAAGCTGAAGCGGAGCGTCCGCACGCTCGGAGCCTAGCGGCGTGGGATCCGCGGTGCCTCCGATTGCCGAACCGTTCGAAGGGCCGGCCGACGCCCTTTCGCGCGTGAGCCCGAGAGCTTGCAGGGGAGGGGCAGGGCGCGGCGCGGCAGCGCGCCGTTGAGTCGATCAACGAATCGTTGCGCTCGAGAGCGCGAGGAGCGCGCTCCTGCCTTCTCGCGCTGGCACGTTGCTTGATCTGGCCCTCCTGGCGCGCGACAGATGGGACGCGAGCGGCGGCCGCTCCCGACAGCACCGAGCCCGCCTGGATCGGGCCGGGGCCCCGGGGCGATGGCCTGATCGCCTCGCGCCTGCGGCCGCGTCTCACGAGCGTCGTCGCCGGTCTTCCCGCGAGCGCCTTCGCTTCCACGATCATCGTCGCGTTTCCGCGCCGCGGTAAGGGAACGGTCAGCGATCGATAAGGTCGCACAGCGCAGCGCTCCGCCACCGCGAGTCGTAGTAGCGGCATGGCAAGGCGAGCAGCGATGCGCGCTGCTCCCGAGAGTCGCTCTCCCCTCCGGGGCAAACATGTGCACTCGTCGAGTCTCTTCGCTGGATCCCCGCGCGCGCGTCCTGAGCCCGGCCGCACCTGCGTCGGCGCTGCATTTCGACTTCGTCCACTGGGATCTTCGAAGCGCTGGCCACGCCGATCCCAGGCGTCTCTACGGACGACATCCGGACGGGAAGCGAGCCGCCCAACGAAGCCGCGCCGAGAGAGAGTCGCTGTGATCCACTGCGGTGTCGTTCGGCGCGCAGCGCGAGGAGCGGAAGGGCGCTCGCGATCCCCTGCAGCAGCGAGACGGGTTCCAAGGAGGTTCGCATGGCCATCAAATCCGTGCAGTGGGATGACAACGGCGCGCAGGATCTCCACCTGATCCCAGGGCACATCGGCCCGCGGCTCGACCATCTGCTGCGGGCGTTCCAGACGGCGGGGCCGAGCGTGCGGGCCGACGCGTTGCCTGCCCCTGCGACGGTCGCCTTCACCGCCAACTTCGCCGCGGGGCCGGCGACGGCGGGGATCGCGTTCAACCCAGCCAACGGGGAGGTGACCGTCAACGGGCCGCTCCCGGCCGGCGCACGCCTGCTCGACTTCGTCGTCACCGGCACGGTCACGGAGGGGGCCAACACGTTCAGCGTGAACCGGCGCGTACGCATCCACGGGAGCATCACCCGGATGTGGCTTACGCCGGAGACGCTGACCGTGCATCAGAACGCCGGCTACACACGCCCCACGGTGCTGGCCGAGTTCGACGACGGCACCTACGGGGACCTGACGCCCTGGTGCCCTTCGTTCTCGCCTGCCGCCGCCGACCGAACCTACGTCCGTCGGGTCGGCACCGACACCCCGGCCATCGTCTGGAGCACGACGAACGCCGCCGTCGTGGACGTCGATCACGACACGGGACGTCTGATCGGCAAGGCTGCGGCCGGGGCCGCCGTCGGGATCAGCGCCGACCGGCCTCCGCTCCCGGCGCCGGCGAATGCGAGCGCGACGGGGAACGCGCTCCCCGCACCGCCGTGGGCGGACCCGGTGCGCCTCACGCGGATCGGCGGCCCCGGCTTCGCCGCCATGGGCACCGTCCCCAACGTCCTGATCCTGCCCGACGGGTTCGCGGCGGCCGACCGGGCGGCGTACGAGAAGATCGCCCGCCATCTCGTGCAGCGGCTGGGCGTGCGGCGCCGGACGCACCCGTACCGGCTGCTGAAGGACCGCATGAACTACTTCATGGCGTGGGTTCCCTCCCGCGAAGCCGGCATCTCGACGCGCGAGGAAGTCGTTCGCTTCCACGTCGCCGGCGCGATGGCCGACGCGGTCGAGCTCGACACGTCGGTCGCGGCGGCGGGACTCCCCGCGGAGTGGCACGTGGCGGCGCCGGGGGCGCCCGCGGCGAACACGCGCTTCCTGGTGAACGAGCGGGATACCGCGTTCGCCATGATCCTCGGCGAGCGGCCGAAGCTCGACCGGTTCAACCAGCAGCGGGAGACGCTCATGAACCCGCTGCGCCTGGCGGAGGACGACTTCGACGACTTCCTCCGCAACCTGCGCAACAACGCGGACGTGGCGGTCGGGGCGGTGTGGGCACGCGGCGGCAAGGACGAGCAGAAGCTCCTCATCCTGTGCCGCTCGAACCGCGACGGCGGGTCCAACGCGTACCGTCTCGGCAGCGGCCGCCTGATCGGCATGACGCTCGACGCCCAAGATCGCCTCCACATCCGCGACAACCCCGGCGGTCGGGGCAAGGACGTCATCCCCGACCCGATCCCCGGGATCGCGCAGATCGAGATCTGGACGACGGCGGCACACGAGCTCGCCCACTCGTTCACGCTCGAGGACGAGTACGGCGGGGGCGGCAAGCTGCCGGCGTCCCGGCTGAACGACGTGGCCCAGGCCAGCAACCTCATGTCGCGGGCGAGCCTGCTGGTGGGCGGGAACCTCGCCGCGGACAAGGCGAAGTGGCGCTGGCCGCGCGTCCGCCGCGCGGGCGTCCTCGCCGCCCAGCCCGTTCCGCTCGGCGGGAACCGCTATCACGTCACCCTCGCCGCCGGCCACGGCGCACCCTTCGTCGTCGGCGACGTGGTGCGCTTCCGCGTGCGGCCGCTCCCCCCGGCGCCGGGTCACAGCGACCGCTTCATCGTCACCGCCAAGGGGGTCGACCAACTCGACGTCGAGGCCCTGACCGCCGCCGCGTTCGCGCCGGCAGGCTTCGCGGCCGGGTCCGTGCTGATCCGCCCCGCCCGCGCGAACGACCCCGACGTACCCAATCGTGTGTTCGGCAACGATCTCGAGCTCATGCACGTCACCGTCCGGGCACGGATCGACGCGACGCACAACCCGCTCAATGCCGCGTTCGGGGCTGCCGCCAACCGTCCGTGCCCCGGCGTGCCGCTGCTTACGCCCACGCCCGCCACGAACTTCCCCGGCGGTCACGCCCCGAAGCCGCCGATGTTCTCGTCCTGGATCGTGGGCCTCTACGAGAACGGGCTCAGCTACGACTGTGACGTGTACCGGCCGACCGGCGTCTGCCTCATGCGGGCGCAGCACTTCCGCGATGCACCGTCCAAGACCGAGAGCGCCTACCAGTTCTGCCCCGTCTGCCGCTACGTGCTGGTCGACGCCGTCGACCCTTCGAAGCACGGCGCGATCGACGACGAGTACGCCCCGAGGTACCCGCGATGAGCGACGACCGCGGCACGCTGCAGGTCATCGCGGAGCACCTGGCCGCGGCCGTCGCGCCGCTCGATCGGGCGTTCCGCGACGACGATTCCTTCCGCCTCCTTCTCTGGCGCCTCGGGTGGGAGGTGCAGGGCCTGCCGCCGAGCTACGTCACCGTGGCCGATGCCGCTGCGGCTGCGGCGCAGGCGGCCGAGGCGCTCGCCGACGGAGCGAGCGTCGACGAGATCGTCGCCCTGATCGTGAAGGTCGGCGACGTGTACCGCGCCGTCGCGGCGCTGTCCGAGGCGCCGCCCGGCGTCGATGCCAGCGCGCTGCTCTCCGGGCTCGCGCGCAGCCTGTTCGAGCTCCTGCTCGACGAGTACCTGCGCTCGGAGCTCCCCACCCTGGCGTCGTGGCTGGAGCTCCTCGGTGTCACCTGGTTCGAGGACGTGCCGCCGGCCGGCAACCGCCCCGGCTTCGTGCGCACCCACATCGACTGGGAGCTGCTCCCCGACGTGGTGCAGCACCCCGAGAAGATCCCCGCCGACGTCCTGGGATGGGGAACGGTCGACTTCGACTTCCGCCGGACGGCGGAGCTGCTCGGGGAGCTGGCATTGGCGATCGGCCTGCCCGCGTCGGTCGACCGGGTCGGAGCGCCGTACGGGGCGGCCATCCAGGAGCAGGCCACCGCCACTCCCGAGCGTCCGATCCAGTACGGCTTCACCGTTCCGCTCTTCGACGTGGCGTTGGCAGGCCGCACCGAGCTCGTGGCAATCCAGCTCACCGAGCTCCCCGCCGAGGGGTCGGCGCTCCCGGGCATCACCATCGGCCCGCTGGTGCCCGAGGGTGTCACTGCGTCGCTGCCCTTCGCCGACGGATGGACCTTCGCGTTGCGCGCCGGCACCGACCTGGCGAAGCAGTTCGCCGTGATCGCCCGCCCGGGCGAGGTCGGCGTGCGCTACCCGGGCGCGCCGGGCCAGAAGCTGCCCGCCGCCGGCTTCGGTGCCGCGCTCGCCTTCCACCGGGCGTCGCCCACGCTTCTGCTGGGCCAGCCCGGGCAGAGCCGGCTCGAGCTCAGCGGCATGACGATCAGCGGCGCCGTCGACGTGCACGGCAGCGACCTCGCGCTGTCGGTCGGCGTGACCACCGACGGCCTGGCTCTGGTGCTGAGCGCCGCGGGCGCCGACGGGTTCATCGGCAGGGTGCTGGGCGACAAGGAGCTGCGGGCCGACGTCCCCATCACGCTGGGATGGTCCAGCCGCACGGGTCTCCAGTTCGCGACGCGCGCAGGTCTCGCGGTGACCGCCTACCCGGGCCTCGACCTCGGAGTGGTGCGCCTCGACCGCATCGACCTGTCGCTGGGAGGCGCCGCGGACAGCGGGTCCCCCGGCGCGCTCGCGCTCCGTGCGACGACCGCGCTCTCGGGCGCGCTCGGCCCCTTCAGCTATGCCGTCGACCGCCTGGGCGTCGAGCTCTCCCTGTCGCTCGCGCCTGGCAACGCCGGCCCGTTCGACGTGAGCCTGCACGTCGCCCCGCCGAGCGGCCTCGGCCTCGCCATCGACACGCCCGAGCTCGCCGGCGGCGGCTTCCTGAGCCTCGACTCCGAGGCGGGTCGCTACGCCGGGGTGTTCGAGCTCACCCTACTCGACAATGTGTCCGTCAAGGCGATCGCGATCGTCACCACGAAGCTGCCCGACGGAAGCGCGGGCTTCTCCTTGCTGCTCATGATCACGGCCGAGGGCTTCACGCCGGTCCCGCTCGGGCTGGGCTTCACGCTCACCGGGATCGGCGGGCTCATCGCGCTCGACCGTACGATCGACGTCGAGGCCGTGCGGCGTGGCCTGGGCAGCGGCCTGCTCGACTCGGTGCTGTTCGCCAAGGACCCCGCCGCCAACCCCGACCGCATCCTGTCCGCGCTCGACCAGATCTTCCCGACCGCGCACGATCGGCTGCTGATCGGCCCGCTCGCCGAGATCGGCTGGGGCACGCCAACACTGGTGAAGGTTCGGCTCGCTCTGCTGCTGGAGCTCCCCGATCCCGTGCGGGCCGTCGTGCTCGCCGCGCTGGCGGTCCTGCTGCCCGATCCCGACGACGCGGTCGTCGAGCTACACGTCGATGCGATCGGCGTCCTCGACCTCGGCCGCAGCGAGCTCGCCCTCGATGCCTCCCTCCACCACTCGAGGCTCTGGACGTTCACCCTGACCGGCGACCTCGCGCTGCGCCTCAACTGGGGGGACGACCCGCTGTTCCTGCTGTCGGTAGGCGGGTTCCATCCTCGATTCACGCCGCCGGCCGGGCTGCGCCGGCTCGAGCGCTTGACGTTCAGCCTGTCCGGCCGGGACAACCCGCGGATCCGCTTCGAGTCGTACCTCGCGATCACGTCGAACACGATCCAGCTCGGCGCCCGCGTCAGCCTGCGCGTCGAGGAAGGCGGATTCGGCCTCGACGGCGGCGGGGCGTTCGATGCGCTCGTGCAGTGGTCGCCGTTCGGCCTCGACGTGGGGTTCGAAGCCTGGGTCCGCGTCTTCAGTCCAGCGGGGACGCTGTTCGCAGCGCAGCTCAAGGTCGAGGTCACCGGGCCTCAGCCGTGGCACGTGGCCGGTGTCATCACGATCCACCTGCTGTTCTTCAGCGTGGACGTCGGCGTGAACTTCACCATCGGCGCGCCGGCGCCGCCGCCCCTGCTCGGCACGGTCGACGTGGTGGACCTCCTGTGGCACGAGCTCACCCGGCGCGAGAGCTGGGGGGCGACGCTTCCCCAGGGCCTCGCGCCAGGGGTCACGCTGGCGCCGCCGGCGGGCGCCAATGACACGGTCCTGCTCGTGCACCCGCTCGGCAGCGTCTCGGTTCGCCAGAAGGTGGTGCCGCTCTCCACCGCGATCACACGCGTCGGGGCACAGCGCCCGAAGGCCGGGAGCCGCAGCTACGACATCGACTTCGACGGGCCTCCGGGCGTCGTCGCCAGCGCACTGACGGACCACTTCGCGCTTGCCCAGTTCACCGAGCTGACCGAGGACCAGAAGCTGACGTCGCCGTCGTTCGCGGCGCTGCCGGCCGGTCTGGTGCTCGGGCCGGCAGCGGCGCACGGGCTCCCGACCGACCGGGCTCTCAGCACCGACCTGCTCTTCGAGACCCTCGACCTCGCGGATCCGAGCTCTCCGGCCTCGCCCGGCGCGGGGAGCGCTCCGGGTTCGCTGGACTTGCTCGGGATCGATCTGCCGAGCGCCGAGCGCCGCGCGCTGCGGGTGGCCACGTCATGACCGGATGCGCGCGAACGAGGCGTGCGCGAGGCGCAGCCCGAGATCTGGAGGCCCAGCCATGAATGCGCCCGTGCGTACGTTCCTGCCCTGGTATCGGGCTGGCTTCGCCACCGCGCTGGGCGCTCCCCCGCCCCGCGGATCGGGCCGTGCCGCCGTCCCCGCCGCCATCCGTCTGCGCGGCGAGTCGGGTCTCGGACACTTCGATGTGCCGCTCGCGCTGGCCGGACCCGGCGACGTGATCGGCCTGGACCCCCGCGAGGTGCTGCGGACCGAGCCGTTCGATGGGAGCGCGGACTTCGAGTCCTCGTACTTCCCGTACGTCGAGCTTGCGAGCCCCGACCTGCCGTGGCGGTTCAGCCCGGAGGGGCCAGCGTCGGCCCCGCTGGCCGCCCCGCCCGGCGGCCCGGCCGCCGGAGTGCAGCAGCGCGTGCGACCCTGGCTGGCGCTCGTCGTGGTGCCCGCCGAGCGCGCCACGCTCGGCGCCGCGCCGCGCGGGGCGACACCCGTGCTGCGCTGTCCGGCCGAGGAGCTGCCCGACCCCGCAGAGTGTTGGGCGTGGGCTCACGTGCAGGTCACCCACGATCCGGCCCAATCCGTCTCGGACGCCTTGCTGATCGACGGCCGCGCCGTGGCCCGCCTGCTCTGTCCCCGCCGGCTCGAGCCTGGCGTGAAGTACCTCGCGTGCGTCGTGCCCACCTTCGCCGCCGGTCGTGCTGCCCTGCTCGGCAGCTCCGCATCGGATCCGCTCGCCCCCGCGTGGAGCGGGTCGGGCGACGTCGAGCTGCCGGCATACGCGCATTGGACGTTCCGGACCGGCCCCGACGGCTCGTTCGAGGCGCTCGTCCGGCGGCTGCGGCCCCGACCGGTGCCCGCTGGCGCAGGAGGCCGGACGGTGGCGACGGGGGCACCCGGGTGGGGTGCCGTCGCGCAGGCGCCGACGGCGAACGTCGCCATGCAGGGTGCCCTGCGCCCGGTCACGCTTTCCGAGCCCGATGCCGACGACCCGGTGCTGGCCGAGTCGCTGCGGGCCGCTGTGAGCCGGACCGGTGCGAATCTCCAGCTGCGGCCGCCCCTCTACGGCCAGCACTACCAGCGCGGCGTGGCCGAGCTGCCCGCCGGCGCCGGCGGCTGGCTCGCCCAGCTCAACACCGATCCGCGACGGCGGGTCGCGGCCGGGCTGGCGTCGTGGGCCATCGCCGTGAACCAGGAAGATCTCGCGGATCACGCATGGCAGCAGCTGGCCGTCGGCAGCGCCCTCGGCGGCCGCCGCCAGGTCGACCCGATGCTGGCCGACGCGGTGACCGGCTCGCTGGTCGACCGCCACCAGATGGACGCTCCGGTCGTCCCTGCGCTGGCCCGGCAGCTGCGGGCCGGCGGCCCGCTGGCGGTCGGAGCGCCGACCGCAGCGCTCGCACCCGCGGTGGCGGCCCCGGTGACCGCGGCGACCGACGACGCCTCCAACGCGAATGGCGGTGCCGAGCTCGTCGCTCCGCACTTCGACCAGCCTGGGTACGAGCTGCTACGGGCGGTCGCCCCCGAATGGCTGCTTCCCGACATCGGCGAGCTGCCGATGGACTCCGTGGCGTTGGCCCAGACGAACGGAGCGTTCGTCGAGAGCTTCATGGTCGGCCTCAACGACGCGCTGGGCCGCGAGCTCGTGTGGCGCCGCTTCCCTCTGCGGACCGACGGCACCTTCTTCGATCGGTTCTGGGCCTCTTCCGGCGAGGACGGCGCGGGCCGGCTGCCGCCGATCGCCGAGTGGCACGCCGACGACGCGCTCGGCTCGCACGCGACGACCGAGGACCAGCTCGTGCTGCTCGTTCGGGGCGCCCTGCTGCGCCGGTTCCCGAACACATCGGTGTACCTGTCGCGGACCAGCCCGGCCGGTGGCGAGGAGCAGCTGCTGCCGGCGTTCTCGGGTCGCATCTCCGCGGACTGCGTCTTCGTCGGGTTTCCGCTCACGGCCGAGCAGGCGACCGCCCCCGGCGCGGGCTGGCTCGTGGTCGTCCAGGAGGCGTTGGGCCACGCCCGCTTCGGAAGCGACGATCCGCCCGCCGACGGTGGAGCCACCTCGCTCGAGAGCTGGCAGGACCTCGACTGGGCCCACCCGCAGCTCGCGGGTCACACGCACGTGCCCGTGGCCGGGACACTCGTGGGTGTCAGCCGGCCGCTGTCGAAGGGCTCGGCCACCAGCGCCGTCTGGGGGCTCGATGCCGCGAACCTGGCCGCGATCGTGCAGCAGCCGGCCTTCCGCGTGCGGATCCCGATCGCGCTCTGGCTGTCACCCGGGAATCCCAGTCTGGCCTGATCGCCGGTGGAGGACACACCGATGTACGAACACGTCCGAGCCGGGCTCACCGACGACGCTTCCGTCGCACAGCAAGCCGTCCAGCAGGCGACGGCGGCCCGCGACGGCGTGCGCGACGAGCTGAATCGGCAGGGGGCGGGACTGCCGCCCCTGCAGGCGGCCCTCGACGCTGCGAACGCCACGCTGGATGCCCGCAACCGGGACGTCGCCGCCGCCCAGGCCGTCGTGAGCGCGCGGGCCTCGGAGCAGCAACAAGCCCAAGACGCCGTCGAGGAGGCGGAGGACGCGTACGACAGGCACGGGGGCGACGAGCCTCCCGCAGTGGAGCCGGGTCCGGCCGGCCAGGCGCAGCTCCGGCAGTGGCAGCGCGAGCGGGCGCAGCTTCGACACGACATCGACGCCGCCAAGGCGGCGCTCGCGGCCACCAGACCCCCGCTGGCACAGGCCCAGCAGACGCTCGCGGCAGCGGCGGCCGTGGCCGCCGTGGCAGCCAGTGCCGCGAGCCAGGCCCGCGACCAGCTCAACGCCGCGACATCCGCCATCAACGCCACCCGACAGCGGCTCGCCGACGCCGAGGCGGCGATCGTGGCGGCACAGCATGCCGTCGATGCCATCGCCGCGCGGATGGCCGATCTCGACCGCCGAGCCGCGGTGCTCGTCGCCGCGCCTCTCGACCGCACCACGTTGGAGCCCGCCGCCGACCTCGAGCTCGCCGATCTGCAGGCCTGCTGGCAGCGACGCCACGACCTCTTCGCAGGCCGCGCGAACGCCATCGCCGCCCGGGGCACGTTGCTCGCGGCCCACGACACCACGGTCGACGACCTCGCTGCGCTGCGGAGCCAGCTCGCCGGCTGGTCCGACACCGGCCGGTGGCCCGCCCTCGCCGGCGTGGTGAGCGCCCTCGCCTCGGTCATCGCCGCCAATGCCGCGCAGCGCGGGCATCTCCCGCTCGACCGGGCCGACGACCTCGCCGGTACGCGCGATCTCCTCGCCGCCCAGCTCACGGCGCTCCAATCGATCGTCAGCCAGGCGACGGCCGAGCGGGACCAGGCCCAGCGCGCGCTCGACCAGGCCCGCGATGCCCTCGTCCAACAGCAGGAGGCAAGGCCCTGATGCGTCCGATCGACTGGGATCCCTCGCAGGATCCCCAGACGTACCTCGAACAGCTCGATGCGTGGGAGGCCGAGCGCGACAGGCTGGCCGCGGCGCAGGCCGATGCCTCCGCGGCCTTCGTGACGGCCCAGGCGCGGGCCGTGGCCCTCGCCAACTGGGCCGCCAGCCTCGCGACCGACCTCTCGGCGGTCTCCGGCCAGGCCGGCCAGCTCGCCGCCAACGCCGCCGCCCGCGCGACGCTCGAGGCGCAGCTGACGCGCGTCGCCGGCGAGATCGAGGATCACCAGGCCGCCCGCGAGCTCGCGACGGCTCGGCTCCTCGCCGGTCCCAGCCCGCAGGTTCCGCTGGTCCTGCTGCCGCTGAGGCTGGAGACGCGATGGCTCGACGACGTGCTGCACGTCCGCATCTATCCCGACGACATCGGGCTAGACACCCACGACCCGAGCCTGACCGACGACGAGCTCCGCTGGGCCGATCACTTCTGGCAGGTGCGGTCCGGGGCGGCTGCAGCCGACCAGGAGGAGACGTGGCAGCAGCTCGTGCGGCGCTTCGGGCCGGCCCGCGCCGCGTGGCTGGTGCAGGCCACCGCGCCGGGGCAGCCCACAGCGGCCGTACGTTCGGGGCCGTGGCCGCAGCCCGCGCAGGCGAGGGTGCTCCCCGACCGGTTCGCCGTCGTTGCGCTGTCCGGCGGCCTCCCCATCAACCTGGCGGCTGCGGACGCGACACCGCGGTACGTCAGCTGGACCTCGCCGGTCGCCGACCCGCTGCCGCTCTCCCCGCTCGAGGCCGATCCGGCTGCGCCGCCCTGGTGGCAGGACCTGGCTGCGGCCCGCGCGGCAGGCATGGCCGTCGCCATCCCCGTGCCCAAGGGCGCGCCCCCGATCGAGGCCCTGGCCGTCCTCGGCGTGCGGAGCGAACGGTCGGGGGCACCGGCCGGCGCCGCTCTCGAGGCACTCCTCGCCGGGCACACTTTCAGCTCCGGGGTCGAGCTGCTGGCCAGCGGGACGCCCACCAACAACAGCGGCGACCTGCGATCCGCTCACGGCAGTGAGTCCCAGGAGCGCGCTGCCCGGTCGGTGCGCGACGCCGTGCTCGACGGCGCCCCCGCCGTCGCCGCCGACCAGGCCGGTGGCCGGCTCGCCATGCTGCTCGGTCTGCCCGTCGCCTCGCTGGCTCCGCTGGCCGGATCGACGGCGCCGCACGACGTCCTGATGGGCGCCGCTCGACTCGTGGTGGGTCTGGGCGCGCGCGGCGCGCTCCGCGATCGGCTGGGTCCGCAGGCCGCCGCGGCATGGCCGCTGCTCGAGCCGGCCGGTCCCGCGCCCGCGCTGCGCGTCGGCCGCCAGCCCTACGGCGTGCTGCCGACGACCGCACCGGGCCGATGGCAGCCGCTCGCGGGCGAAGCCGGATCCGTGCTCACCGATGCTCTACACGAGTGGGCCGCCGCCAGCGGGCCCCCGCTCATGGTCGACCCGGCCGCCCCGCCGTCGCCCCTCGGCGGAGGGCCGGCCCGCCGCGTCACCCGCGACGACGACGCCGACCTCGCCGCGCTGCTGCTCGAGTCGGCCCATTCCCTCCAGTGGACGAGCGGCGACCCCGCGACCGGCGCCGACGTCGACGGCCTCGACGCCCTCGTCGGGCCTCTCGACGGGGAGACCTCTGCCGCGCACGCCCTCCCCATCCTCGCTTCCACCATGGCAGGCGACCTCGCCGGCCTGCCGGCCGCGGTCCGCACGGGCTCGCTGCTCGCCCGCATCGCCGTCGCGGCGAAGGGGGCCGCCTCACCGGGCGACATTGCCGCCGTCGACGCCGCCCTGGGTACCCTCGCCGTCGCCGAACGGAACGACCTCGCCCGTGTGGTCCACGAGCTCCTCGACGCATCCTCTCATCGGTTCGATGCGTGGGTCACGGCCGTGGCTACCGAACGGCTGGAGGCGCTCCGTCGCGACCAGCCGGGCTCGGTCGCGGTCGGCGCATTCGGCTGGCTCACCGACGTCGCCCCGCGCACGGTGCCCCGCTCGTTCGGCCACGTGCACGCGCCGTCGCTGGCCCAGGCGTCGACCGCGGCCGTGCTGCGCTCGGCCTATCTCGGGCAGCGCCGACGGGCGTGGATGGCTTCGCTGGACTCGGCTGCAGCCGAGGTGCGCGAGCTCGAAGCCCAGCAGGGTGCGGCCGGGAGCGACCCGCAGGCCACGCAGGCCTCCCTGTCGGCCGCGAGGAGCAGGCTCGCGCTCGCCCGCGACGGGCTCGATCGTCTGGCGCCCCTCGATGCGGTGGCCGAGGAGCGGCTGCCGCTGGCCATCGACCTGTCGTCCCGTCGGGTCCGCGGAGCCCTGTGGATGCTTTCCGCAGTGCGCGCCGGTCAGCCGCTCGCCGCCGTCCTCGGCTACCAGTTCGAGCGCGATCTGGCCGACGCGGGTCTGCACCAGCACCTCGCCGCCTTCCGCAAGCTCACCCGCTTCCACACCGGCACCGCGCTGGAGAAGGTCGAGCAGGTCCGTCGAGATCGGGAGGCCGACCTCGTCGCCGCTCGCGCCGCTCTCGCCGACCGCCAGCGTGCGGTGGTCGACCTGCAGGGCCCGCTGGCCGCCGCCGAGGATTCCGAGCGAGCAGCCGCCGCGCGCGCGGCGGAGGCCGACGCGGCATACCTGCCATTCCAAAAGCTCCAAGCCGAGCGGGCGACGGAGGCCGACGAGGTCGACCAGCGGATGCAGGAGCTGGCGGCGATCGACGCCGACCGGCCCAAGCCCGTCGATCGTCCCTTCCACGTGAACCTTCCCCCGAACGTCCCCTGACCTGGAGAGCCCTCTCATGGCGATAAGCACCGACGGCAACGGCTTCATCATCGATCCCGAGGACGGCGCGGCCCTGGCTCTCTGGGCGAGCCGGCGAGAGGCCAAGCGGCGGGAGCTGGTGGCCGCGCAGCAGCGGCTCGCGGCCCTGGACGCTGCCCTGGCGAGCCCGCAGGCGTCGGCCGCGCAGCGCGAATCGGCGGACGCTCACGACGCTCTCGCCCGCGCGCACGCGGCCACGCAGACCGCGCAGGACCGGATCGACGCGGCCGACACGGAGGCGCGTCGGTTCGAGGCGAACGATCTCGCCGCAGCGGTCGAGGCGGTCGACGCGGCAACCCGGGACGTGAGCACCGCCCTCGCCCAGCTGCTACGCGACAGCGCCGCCTCCACGTCGTTGACCGCCGCGGTCGACGGGCTGGCGCTTCGTGATCGGTACCGCGCGGCGACGGCGACGACCCCGCCGACGTGGGACCACACGACGATCCCGTTCCCGGCGACTCCCGGCGACGTGATCGATCCCGAGCTGGCGCTTCCCCCCGTCGATCCCACCGACGGCAGCGGCTACCGCCAGCTGCTGGCCGTACTCGACCGGCTCGACGAGCGCGTGGACGCCGTCGCCGACCTGACGGCCGCCGAAAGCGTCCACCAGCTGGTCGCGGGCAACACGACCCGATCCGGCAGCTCGCTCGCGGTCGCGTCGGAAGGTCGGGTGCCCGACGAGTTCGACGTGATCCGCACGCCCCGCCCGGGCGCCGACGTCCTCCACCGCCTGCTCGTCGTCGCCGATCCGACCGCGCCGGCTCCGTGGACCACGGCCCGACCCGGGCCGGCTGCTCTCCTCGATCCGGTCAGCACCGCGTGGGTCGCAGGAATCCTGCCCGATCCGGTCCGCGTCTCGGCGCGGCTCCGGCTGGTGGGCCCTGACGGGGCGGACCTCGCCAATCCGATCGATCTTCCGATGTCCGAGCTCGAGTTGGATCCGCTCGGCTGGATCCGGGTGGCGGCCGGCGGCACGGAGCTGCAGGCACGTCTCGCCCTCGCCGCCGACCGTCGGCGCCGGGCCGGTGGCGGCACGCCGCCACCGGCCGGCCGAACGATCCTGGACGACACCGGGCCCCCTCCCACAGGCGGCGTCGGGCTGGCCGCGCTGCTCGCTGCGGCCAGTGCGGCCGGTCGGGTGCTCGCGGCCTCCCGCGCCCTCGATCCCGCGGACCTCGCGCACCCGGCCGACCCGCAACCTGCACCGCCGTCGAAGGAGGCGGTGGAGCAGATCGCCCAACGGGTGCGCGACGTCGAGCGCTGGACGACCACGCTCGTCGCGACCCTCGACGCGGCGGTGGCGGCCGGTGTGCCGGACCCGGCGGCTCTGGTCGACGCGCTCCTCGCCGCGTCCGCGGCCGGCGTCATCGAAGCGGTGCCCCCTCTCGGCACGATGGCGAACGATCCCCGGGAGCTATCGCGCGACCTTCTGGCCTCGCTGGCCACCGCCGCCGCGGGCCGCCTCCGGCTGCGCCAGACGCCAGCACCCTTCGCCGCGGACCCCGCCGATCCCGCCAGCAGCCTCACTCGAGCACGAGCCCGGGCCGACGAGCTGGTGGGGATGCGGCTGCCGCTTCCCGCCGAGGTGAATCCGCAGCTGGATGGTGTGGCGACCGCAGACCTGGCCTCGGGCGCCAGCCGGTTGGGGGGCGCCGATCCGGCCACGGTGCGGTCCTGGCTGCTGGACCACGCGCGCGTGCGGCCCGCGGTGCGGGCCCTCGTGGACGCGCTCGACCTGGCGGAGGCCGTCGACGCCGCGGCGGTGCTGGATCCGCGGGTGACGCAGCGGCCTTCCGCCGCCCCTGACACCTGGGCCGGCGCGACGGCCAAGCCGCGATCGGGCGTGGCGTCCGTGATCGTGCAGGCCACATACGGCGATCGACTGCCGGCGACCGTCGCCGGTCTCGCGGTCGATACCTGGTCGCAGCCGGTGCCCGCCGAGCGGCACGACACGGGCGTCGCCTTCCACTACGACCGGCCGGACGCGACCCCGCCGCAGGCCCTGCTGGTGGCGGTGCACCCCGACCCGTCGGCGGACCGCCCGGTGGCCCAGTGGGATCTCGACACGCTGCTCGACGTCGTCACCTCGACGATGGCGCTGGCGCGGGATCGGGCCACCGCCGCCGAGCGGTGCACGACCGCCGGCGTGGAGGTGGTCGACGGCTGACACCGGATCGTGGCGACCGGCCGGCATCTCCCGGGCGCTGCCACCCCGACACCGGGCAACGACGAGCGAAGGAGGCCTTCCGTGCGACTGACCCCCATCTCCACCGCGGCGACCCCCGAGACCCAGCGCGACGCCCTCGCCGCGCCCGTGCACGACCCGCTCTGGTTGCTTGCCCGTCAGTGGCAGACCCGCGGATTCCTCGCCGACGACGCCGGCTCGCCGGTGCGCGTGCAGCTCTCGTCGGTGACCGCGCCGCTGCGTGCGGGCGGTCCGGCCGGAGAGCCGATGGCGGCGGTCGAGCCGTGGGTCGAGGCCGAGCCCCGGCCACAGATCGACGACCTCGACCATCGGGCGCTGGTGGCCCTGGCCAGCGAGCTCTGTCGCCGGCTGCGCGACGCTGCCGCGCCGGTCCGCGCCGCGTGGACCGCCGCCTTTCCATTCACCCCCTCGGCCCCGGCCCCGACGATCGTTCCCTTCGTGGGTCGCATCCCGGACCCGCGGCCGCTGTACCACCTCCTGGCGCCGGCGCTCGGGTCCGACGGGCAGGGCGGCTCCATGCCGGCGCTGCCCGGCGTGGACCCGGCGCACGCCGCCGGCGTCGAGCGAGCCTGCCGGGGCTGGATCGCCTGGCTGGCAGATCGGCTCGCGCCGGCGGGTCAAGACGCGGGCAACGCGCCCGGCGCGTGGGACCCCCAGCGGCTCGAGTACCGATTCCGACTCGGCGCAGTGCTGCCCGACGCCGCCGTAGCGCTGCCCGCCGACGAGTACGACGGGTCGGGCGTCGAGTGGTACACGTTCGACCGCTCCGCGCTCGTCCCAGGGGCGGGCTCGGGCGAGCATCCTCAGAGCCTCGAGGTGCGTCCCGCGCCGGTGACCTATCCGGGCATGCCGCGGCCGCGGTTCTGGGAGCTGGAGGACGGCGACGTCAACCTCGACGCGCTCGCGGCCACCGATCCCGCGCACGCGGTGCTCACGTCGTTCGCCCACCTGTACGCCAACGACTGGTTCCTGGTGCCCCTCAGCGTGGCACCTGGGGTCAGCACCATCACGAGCCTCGACGTGACCGATACCTTCGGCAGCACGACGGCGGTGTTGGCCGTCGCCGCCGTGGATGGTGGCAAAGGCCCGTGGCGTCTGTGGGAGCTCACAAGCGCCGACCCCGATCCGGCACCGGGCGCAGGGATGCGGCTCCTCGTACCGCCCACCCCGCGACCCCTCGCCGGAGAGGTGCTGGAGGACGTCCTGGTGGTCCGTGACGAGCTCGCCAATCTTGCCTGGATGGTGGAGCGGCTCACCCGGGACGCGAGCGGCGAGCCCGTCGATCGCATCCAGCGACATCTGCAGCTGCGACCGCCGGGCGATCCCGCGTTCGATCCCGGCGACCGGCCCGAGGAGCGGCAGCAATACCGCCTCGGCACGACGGTGCCCGACAACTGGTATCCGCTGCTGAGCAGCGCCGACGCCGGCGGTCGGCCGCTGTTGACCCTGGCCGCGCTGCCGCCCGGGGCGGTCGGCGTGAGCGACGACGGCGTGCAAGGCACCCTCGTGCCCCACCTCCCGGGCACGTCGATCGCGGACGAGGAGGTGCCTCGCGAGGGCGCCCACATCACGCGGCAGGACCGACTGCTTCCTGGCGGCGACGGCGTGGTGGTCTGGCGGTCCCGCACCAAGTCACCTGGCCTCGGTGAGGCTTCATCGGGCCTGCGCTTCGACGTCCTGGAGTAGTCGGCCGCGTCGAGACCAGGAGCGCGCCGCCGCGCGGAACGAGCGAAGAAACGAGCTCACGATGATCGTGCAGGAGCCGAACGCCGTCCGCTTCGATCCCACGCAGGGGCGTGATCACGTCGAGAGCTACTTCCTCAAAGGGAACGATCCGACCGGCGACAGGGCCTTCTGGATCAAGGCCACCCTGTTTGCCACGGCCCGAGAGCCCGACCGTCCGGTCGCCGAAGGCTGGGCCATCGCATTCGATCGGCGCGGGGGCGCGCGCAAGAACGTCGCGGTCAAGCACTCGCTGCCCCATGCGGACGCTTCCTTCGATCGGCACGGTCTCGGAGTCCGCTGGGGACCGCCTGCAGCCCGGGTCTGCTCCGGTCCCTCTGCCCGGGCCGCCCTGCAGGATGGATTGACCCTGGAGCCCGGTCTCACGCGCGGTGCGATCTCGACGGGCCGGAGCCGGATCACCTGGGATCTCCGATTCTCTGGAGAAGAACGACCCATCGTGCCCTTTCCGTACGAGGCCCTGTATCGCTGGCCCTTCCCGAAATCGAAGCTGGTCACGCCCTATCCCGATCTCCGGTTCGAAGGCGCGCTGCTCGTGGACGGCGAGCGGTGGCAGATCGACGGTTGGCGCGGAATGCAGGGGCACAACTGGGGTCGCGGACACACGGATCTGTATGCGTGGTGTCACGCGAACTGCTGGAACGAAGAGCCCGATTTCGTGCTCGAAGGGCTGAGCGGCAAGGTGCGCATGGGTCCCGTGACGACGCCGCTCGTCACGATCGTGTGCGTGAGGCATCAGGGCGTGGTCTACGACTTCAACCGTCCGCTCGAGATCGCGCGGGCAGGCGGGGATGTGTCGCTGCGGCGCTGGACGTTCTCGTCGAAGAGCCGGCGCGCTTCGATCCTGGGCATCGTGGAGGCGGAGACCGAGGACATGGTGGGGCTGCACTATCCGAACCCCGCTGGCCCGATGACGTACTGCCTGAACAGCAAGCTCGCGAGCGCCCGCATCCGGTTCGAAGCCGAGGGAAGGCCGCCCCTGTCGCTCACGACCCGCTCTGCGGCGCTCGAGATCGGCACGCACGAGGCGGATCACGGGGTGAAGATGTACGTGTGAGCGCGAGCGGATCGATGCCCGCCTCCAGCACGTCCAACGCGACTCTCGAGGGAACTCCTTCGCGCGCGCCCACGCCGAGGTTTGCGCCTCGCGTGCTTCGAGGCGCTCCGGGAGACACTGGCTCGGCATTCCGACGCCGAGACGGCCTGGCTGGTGCGGCGCCGGCTGACGGACTTCGACGAGGAGTGGCCGCAGTGGGTGCTCCGCGTCTGGCGCCGCCCTGGCGCGCAGGATCTTCGCGGGCGTGGCGGACTCGCTGGTCCATCGCGCCTGAGAACGCGGTCGCTCGCAGCGAGGCGCTGGAGGACGCGCCCCTGGAGGGGGCGGCGTCCGCATCAACGCGAAGATGGCCGAGCCACGTCCCCTCGACGGCTGGCGCTCCACAGGCCCAAGGCATAGACGACCGCGAGGGCAAGGAGGCAGAGCAGCCCAAGCGTGACGTAGCGATCGATGAGCTGTGGGATGGTCCAGCCGTAGACATCGGTGAGCTTGCTGGGATCGCTCAGCCCAACGCCTTCGTTCTGACCAAACGGGATCCGGTCCACGTCGGTCCTCGCCGCCCACCACGTCTCGAAGACGTCGGCGAAGGAGACCGCCCCGATGACCAGGAAGCCCCAGCGCAGTGCGCCCTGGTAGATCTGGCTGTCGCGCGGCGCGTAGAAGCTCGCCATCAGCAGCGTTCCGAGCACCATGCAGCCGGCATCTCCTCCGAACGTCACCCACGCGAGCGCGGTCTCTAGCCGCAGTCCCAGGCTGCCGAGCAGGTGGGCCGACACCGCGGCGGCTGCGATCGCGAGGATGGTGCCGCGGCGTTCCTTCCAGGCACGGTAGGCGATGAGCCCGCAGGCTCCGAGCACGAGCACCGAAACCATCCCCGAGCGCGACTCGCCGACGGAGGTGACCCACGGACCGGGGAAGGCCGAGATGCCGCAGAGCCACGCAGTGACCGCGTGCCCGAGCTCGTGCACCCACATGCTCAGGAAGATGCGTCCGAGCATGCGGAGCACGGGCGCGTGCATGACGAGCCAGGCGCCGACCAGGGCCGCGGGAAGGACGAAGCACCGGAGCCGGAGCTCGAAGCGAGCCTCGTCGTCGAAGGGGGGCGAGGCCGGAGGCGGGTCGTCCAAGGGGAGGAGCTCCGCAGGGACCTCCGCTGCCGCGGGCAGGGGTCTCCTCGCCGCCTTCGCGTAGAAGACGCCGCAGCGGGGGCACTCCGGCCCGTCGATCCTCGGGGCCCCACACTTCGGACAGGACGTCTCCGGACCGGCCGTATCCATCGGGCGCGGATACTACGGTGGCTCGGACCGGAGTGCGCGGAGAGCAAGCGCCTGCAAGCGTGCGCAGGTCACCGGCTGCGGTGAGCAGGTCGAAGGGAGACCGCTTCCGGAGGAGCCCGGCCTCGCGCGCGGCGCGGGTATGCTGGTGCCGGAGGCCTGCCGTGCGTTCGATCCTGATCTTCGTCGCTTGCGCGGCGCCGCACGGATCTGCGGACAGGGGGGCCGGCGGCCCTCGCTGAGCGGGCACGTCGTGACCAGCGTCCGCGCGATCCCTCGCCGTCCGCCGTCTCCGACGCCGCCACCCCCTCCCGCGTACCGCGACACAATTTCGGAACACGATGCAAGGAAGGGAGGCCAGAGATGAGCTGGGAAGCGATCCTCGAGCCTGGCGCGTCGCGCGCCACGATCCTGATCCGCCTGATGGTGGGGGCGGTGTTCCTGTCCGAGGGGCTTCAGAAGTTCCTCTTCCCCGAGCAGCTCGGCAGCGGGCGCTTCGAGAAGATCGGATTCGCGAGCGCGCACCTGCTCGCGCCCTTCGTCGGCAGCTTCGAGGTCACGTGCGGGACGCTCGTCCTGCTCGGGCTCCTGACGCGCCTGGCCGTGCTTCCGCTGCTGGCGGTGATCGCGACGGCGATCGTCTCGACCAAGCTGCCGATCCTCCTCGGCGGCGCGCTCGGGCCCTTTCACGTCCAGGACCTGAAGGCGTACGGCTTCTGGGCGATGGCCCACGAAGCGCGCACGGACTGGTCGATGCTTCTGGGCCTGGCGTTCCTGCTCCTCTCCGGCGCCGGCCGCTGGTCCATCGACGCACGCCTCGTGCACCGTCGGCGGGCGGTGTCCGGTTCGTGACGCTGCCGGCTGCCGTCGTGCCGGCCTTTGCGGGCTCTCGGGCTTCAGATGCCGGTCGGTAGGCGCACCGAGCCGATCGAGCCGTCTTCCGTCGAGGGCACGCTCCCGCGACCACGCCGGCACGCGCTTCGCGAGCTCGCGTGGCTCTTCCTGAAGCTCGGGACCGTCGCGTTCGGCGGTCCCGCGGCGCACATCGCGATGATGGAAGACGAGGTCGTGAGGCGACGCCGCTGGCTCACCCACGAGCAGTTCCTCGACCTTCTCGGCGCGACGAACCTGATTCCCGGTCCCAACTCGACCGAGCTCGCGATCCACGTGGGGCACGCCCGTGCGGGATGGGCCGGACTCCTCGTGGCCGGCGTCTGCTTCATCTCGCCGGCGGTCGCGATCGTGACGGGGTGCGCCTGGGTCTACGTGCATCTGGGACGCCTGCCCGCCGCCGCCGGAGTCCTCTACGGCGTGAAGCCCGTCGTGATCGCCGTGGTCTTGCAGGCGCTCTGGCGCCTCGGTCGCACGGCCCTGCGCGGTCCCGGCCTCGCGCTCCTCGCCCTCGGTGCTGCGGGCGCGAACGTCCTCGGCGTGGACGAGCTCGTCGTGCTCGCGTGTGCCGCGCTCCTGGCCGCCCTCGTGCACGGGGCGCGAGATCGGATCCGGCGCCCGCCATCGGGTGCCATGGCCGGGCTGCTGCTCCCGCCGCTCGCTCCTCCGACGCTGCTCGGCGTGACCGGCGCAGGGGCGATCGGCGCGGGCGCCACGGCGGCGGTGAAGCTCTGGCCACTGTTCGCCTTCTTCCTCAAGGTCGGCTCGGTCCTCTTCGGCAGCGGCTACGTGCTCCTCGCGTTCCTGCGCGGGGGTCTCGTGCACGACCGCGGCTGGCTCACGGAGTCGCAGCTCCTGGACGCGGTCGCGATCGGCCAGGTGACGCCCGGACCCGTCTTCACGACGGCGACCTTCATCGGCTACCTGCTCGCGGGCGCGCCCGGCGCCGCGGCCGCGACCGTCGGGATCTTCCTGCCGGCCTTCGTCTTCGTCGCGATCAGCGGCCCGCTCGTTCCGCGTCTCCGACGCTCTCGCCTCGCGGGCGCCGTGCTCGATGGAGTCAACGCGGCGTCGCTCGCCCTGATGGCGGTCGTGACCGCACGGCTCGCGGCGGGCGCCGTCGTGGACCGATCGACCCTCGGCCTCGTCGTGGTGAGCGCCGTCTGCCTGCTCGGCTTTCGCGTGAGCTCGACCTGGCTCGTGCTCGCCGGGGCGATCGTCGGCCTGGCGGCGGGTCCGTGACTGGCGACCGGGTCGCGCCGTGGAGGCGTGGCCCCCGGGTCGACGCGCAGGAGCGCGACCTCGAGCCGCGTCAGTCCCCGCTTCGTCGAAGCTCCTGCCGCACGCAACGCGCGGCGCGACCGATGCGGCGACTCCCTCGGCCGACGAAGGCGGCGATGCGTCGGACCTGGCTGCGGCGGTCGTCGAGCAAGGCGTCGTACCACACGACGAGGCGTGGCACGCCGAAGCGCTCCGCATACACGCACGCGCGACGGTTGTACTCGGCCCAGAGCGAGAGGGCCTCTGCCATGCGCATCTCGCCCCGCGCGAAGTGCGACGCCGGGAGCTCCCGCGCCGCGTTCCTCGCCACGAGGCTCCGGGCGACCGCGTGGGGCTCGCGCATCACGTGCACGAGGCGCACGTCGACCGCCGCGAGCGCCGGCATCCACGACGGAAGCGTGAGGCAGAGGCGCGGATCCTTGAACGCAAACGCCGGGTGTCCGGCGAACCAGGACTCGATCGGCGGTCGGATCCTTGCGGCGAGCGCCTCGAGCGCCTCTGCGGGGGGCGGAGCGTCCCAGGTGCCGCCGGCCTCGCGCAGGAGCTCGTTGTCGAGCTCGACCCCGGCCGAGAGCTCGAAGTGGCCGCGGCCGTTGTCGCGGCTCGGCCCGATCAGCGTGTCGGGCGTCCCGACGAAGAGGCCGAGCGCCTGCAGGATCTCCGCCACGACGGACGTCCCCGAGCGGTGCATGCCGACGACGAGCACGCCGAGCGGGCGCTCCGCAGCCGGCGCCCGCCCGCGCGGTCGGAGGCCGAGCAGGCCCCTCACGCGGTGTCGTCCAGGCACGGCGGGCAAGCGACCTCGATCAGCTCCGGTCGCGCTTCCCAGGAACGAAGCGTCGCGTCCGCCAGTCCCCAGCGATGGTCGTTCACGACGAGGGCCTTCCCGCTCCGACGCGCCTCGACGTAGCGATCGTACCAGGGCGTCCAGTCGGTCTGCGGGAAGCCGGCATGGCTCGCCCGGTGGTGCCGCTGGTGATAGAGGCGACAGCCGGCCGGGAGGATCTCCTGGCTGAGCCCGGCGCTCGACGCGCTCCAACACAAGATCGAGTCGATGTGGGCGTGCGTGTAGAGCTCGGGATAGCCGCCGAGCTCGAACCAGTGGTCGCGGTGCATGAGGAAGAAATCCCCGGCCGCGTTGCGGTGGAGGCCGTCGGCGGGGAGGAGGAGGCGCGCGTGCGGCGTGTCGGTCGGAGGCGTGCGCGCGGGCTCGTCGCGACGGTGGCGCTCGTACTCCCGTCGCAGCGAGCGGGCGGGGTCGCGACGGCGAAGGCGCGACCAGAGGCCCGGCTCGCGTGGTGCGTACGAGCCGAAGAAGGCGTGGACGCGGTCGACGTGGGCGCGGCAGAAGCGGAGCTGCTCGGAGAGCGGCTGGCCGGGGTCGACGCCCGCCGAGAGGTCCCGGCGATCGACGCGATAGAAGCGCCTCGGGGAGAGGGGGGCGCGCGCGAGCCAGCGCACGAGCGCCGGGCCGAAGAGGAGGTCGGGATTCGTCGCCAGGAGGTAGCGCCCGCTCGCTCGGCGCAGGCCGACGTTCTTGGCGACGTACTCGAAGAAGGGGAGCCGGTCCGCGTTGGGAAGCCCGCGGTGGAGGTGGGCCGGCACCTCGAGGAATCGCAACCGGACGCATCCGAGCTCGTCGGGCCAACGGAGCGACTCGCGGAACGGCGCACGATCCGGCCGGGGATTCCACTCGACGATCACGATCTCGGCGCTCAGCCGGGCCCGCCTCGCCAACGCGATCAATGCGTCGAGGTGCGTCTGGGTGCGCGTCAGCAGACCCCCGCCATAGTCGGGGTCGTGCACCGCGAAGACGAGGCTGATCCGGGGAGGATCCTGCGGTCGCCGATCGGAGGCGGAGCGCGCGAGCATTCTTCAGGCCCGCGCGTCCCGGGGCTCGCCCTCGTCGCGGAAGGGCACGCGGGAGCGGATCCAGCGCGCGAGATCGGGAGCGAGGGGGAGGCGTCCGTCGAGGAGCGGATTTCCCGCCTCCTGGCCCGGTGTGCAGAGCCAGTGGTAGTGGACGTGCACGAGGTCCTCGCGGGAAAGGGCGGGGTGTCGCTCGCGCCACGCGTTCCACACGTGGAGCGGGACGTTGTAGGTCGGGTCGAGGACGTGCACGCGGTCGGTCGCGCGCCAGATCGCGATCGCGAGCGCAGCCTGGCTCGAGCCCCAGTACGCGCTCGCGATCTCGCCGACGTGGCCCGTGGACGCGAAGACGCTCGACTCGCCCAGGGCGTGCGGGTGCAGCCCGGCCCGCACGGACCGGCCGAACAGATCCGCCGCGCTCTGCAGGATGCCCGTCTCGCGTCGCACGGCCACGAGCCCTCCGTTGTAGGACGCGCGCACCGGCCGATCGTCCACCGTCGGGGTCACGAGCGGAAGCGCCTCGTACGCGAGGCCGCCCAGCGCGCAGAGCCTTCGCCAGTACGGGTCGAAGGGATCTCCCCCTCCGGTCGTGCATCGGCCCTTCACGTCGACCGGCCGCACCGCGACGTCGATTCCGTCGAGCCGGAAGTCCGGCTCGCGGAGGAAGAGCGTGTCGCTGTCGAGGATCACGAGCACCTCGGCGGTGCTGCGCTCGGCGCGATCCGCCGCGGCGTACACGCGATGGCTCGTACCGTACTCCGGGCACTCGACCTCGAGCTTGCGGTCGCAGTACGCGACCGCGTGACGCTCGGCGAAGGCGGCGAAGTGCCGTGACGGCCGCCGCTCCGGGAGCGGCGAGACCGCGACGATCGCGGAGTCCCGGTAGCGCCCCGCGTGGGCCCGAATGCTCTCGCAGAGGAGTCGCGCCTGGTGCTCGAGGATCCCCGCCTCGACGACGAGGACGAACTCGACGTCCGGCGCCGCTGCGGGCGGCGCGCCGCTAGGCACGGTGCGGGACCCGGGATGACGCCGCCGGATACGAGAAGCGTCGCATCACGTCGCTCGCGGCGGCCTCGATCGCAGCGACGTCCGCGGAGGAGAGCCGGCGGCGATGGGTGCCCACCTGGCGCGCGCTGACGGGCCTTCCGAAGAGGGCGCTGAAGGAGGGTCGCCGACGCATCTCGTCGAGGGAGAGGGCCATCCGGCGCCACTCCCGTTCCGGCGAGAACGCCGAGAGGTCGAGGCCGGTGAAGGCCTGGAGGCGCGCGACGGTCTCTCGTGTGTCGCCCACGAGGTCCTCGTAGCGGACGAAGTGGAATCGCTCCGGCGACCGCTCGGCGGCGAGCAGGAGCGGGCCCAGGCAGTCGAGGTAGCTCCGGACGATCTCGGCCGGCACCGACGGCATTCCTGCCGCACGCATCCCGTGCGCGACCTGCCGCTCCAGCACGTCGAGCTCCGAGACGACCTGGTCTCGCGGGTCGCGCACCGACACGACGAAGCGAGCCTCGGGCAGCCGCTCGCAGAGCGTCGTCGCATGGTGCGAGAGCTCGGGGTTCTTCAGCACGAGGCTGCGCGGCTCCCCACAGGCCCGCCACGCGTGGTGGAGGAAGTCGCGGCAGACGTCCTCGGTGAAGCGCGCGAAGGCCTCGGGCGACGCGAAGAAGAAGCGGGTCGTCCGCTCGTAGTTCGCGTCCGACCACGCGAGCGCATCGAGGAGGCGCGTCAGCGGCTGGACCTCGGCCACGTGCTCGTTCGCGCCGGGATCGCTGCACAGGACGTTGTAGAGCAGGGTCGAGCCGCTGCGGCGCGGGCCGACGAGGAACAGCAAGGAGACGTGCTTCGGAATTGCCACAGCAGCCCCGTCCGTCTCGGGATGGTTCGCGAGCGGGGGATCGGCCGCAAGTCGGAGGTCGCCGGGCGCACGGCGCCGCGAGCTTCCTCCTTCCTCGGACGCGGTCCTCGAAGGGGCGTCGAGCTCAGCGTGCGGGCGTGGATGGGCGCGCGAGCGGAGACCACGCGGCCCCGTTTCCGAAGCCCGGCGCCGCCCGCGTGACGGGCCCGTGGCACGCGACGCAGTTCTCGGTCCCGGCGCCGAGGAGCGGCGGGTCGTTGCCCGGGTCGGGGGTCCTGGTAGAGGGCGGCGCGCGCGCCCACGTCGGCGAGGCGTGCGGTCAGGGCCGGTCGGAACGGCCAGCTGGCGGGAGTCAGGGCGTTCGCCAGCGAGTACCACTGCGCGGCGCGCTCGGGGTCGCCCGCCTTGGCGTAGACGTCGCCGAACAGCGTGAGCGAGCCCGAGAGGTTCGACGGCGCCATGCCGGCGTTGGCGCACAGCTCGGGCTGAGTGCCGACACAGGCCAGCGTCGCGGGATCCTGGAGGTAGGCGGTCACCCGGGCGTACGCCGCCGCGAAGCGCGGGTCGGAGGGCGGCAGGATCTGGAGCACGGGGATCAGGTCGAACACGTTGAAGAAGGCGTTCAGCGCGAGCGCGAAGTCGAGCAGCTCGAGGGCCTCGGCCTGGAGCGCAGGATCCGCCTCGACGACGCCGGCGCGAGCGCAGCATCGCGCCCCAAGAGCGCGGCTCTCGGGCTCGAGCGGCGGATTCCGGCCACGCCGCGGGCTCGCGGGGCCTCTAGGTCGGCCGACGCACCCTCCCGATCCGCCACGGGCGGGGGCGCTTCGGCTGGGCTCCGATTCCGAGGCGGTGCTCGAGCCGGCCCAGATCGAGCTTCGTCGGATCCTCGACGTCCTTGCCGTCGCCCTCGACGAGAAGGCGCAGCTGGTCGACGGAGACGCGCCAGTCGGCGGCCGACGGGAGCCGACCCTGCTCTACGACCTGGAAGCGACCTTCGTGCAGCTGGACGACGTAGCGATCGACGACGCGCTCCGGAGCGCCCTCGTGGACCTCCACGGAGAAGGCCTTCGCTCCGCGCCGGCCGCTCGTGCTCGCGACGATCTCGCGGAAGGGAGGCGCGTCAGCGTGCGCCTCGATCGCGCGATTCACGACGCGCAGGGCCTCCGTGAAGAGCGGATGTCCGCTGGGCTCTGCCATCGATCTCCTCCTGCGCCATCGCGACGGCGCGCTGCCCTTTGCCTTCGCCTGCTGCGGAAGCAACGCGCATGCCGCCGCGGCGCGCAAGCTCCGCGGCGCGCCCTGGGACGAAACGGCTCACGATGCTGCGACGGCTCGTCCCGCACGGCACTCCCCGAGAACGCCTGCGTCCGTCTCATCTCGCATGCCGCGTTGGCGCGAGTCCTGCTTCCACCCGAAGTGGACGAGTCTCGGAGGTCGGAGGAGCGAAGGGATCGCCGGCATGGCGATGGCGCGATCGGAGCTCCTCGAGCCGAGCTCGCTCGAGCCGCGAGCGCTCCCGTCCGGCGCGACGCCGTTGTCGCGCCGGGTGCCGGAGCGCGGATCGGGAGGTGGACCATGCTCGCCGAGCTCCGCATCACACCCGTCGACGCCCGGACCGACTTCGCCGGCCTTCTCGCCGGCGTCCTGCGCGTCATGCATGACAGCACGCTTCCGTACCACGTGAACCCCATGGGCACGGTCGTCGAGGGAGACATCGCGACCATTCTCCAGCTCGTCCGCCGCTGTCACGAGGAGGCGCGCAAGCACGCCGACCGCGTGCTGGTCGAGGTCGCCCTCGACGACCGGGAGGGCCGACCCAACGAGCTGGCCCACAGTCTCGAGCACCTGCGCGAGGTGTCGCTCGGCGTTCCGCTGGAGCGGCGAGTCGGCGTCGCAGGGTCGTAGTCGAAGGGGGACGCCTTCGCGCGCTCCAGCAGATGGCTTCGGAGCGCGCTCCTCCCTCGGCGTCTGAGCGCGGGCGCGCAGCCGCGCGGCTCGGCGTCGCACCCGCCTGGGGCCGAAGGCCGCGAGGATCCCTCGAGCCCACGGCGAGGCCCGCGCCGGACGCTGGCACGCCTCGTGCTTCCGAGAAGGGAGAGCTTCGCTTCCAACGAGGAGGGAAGGGATGACGCTTCGAGATCTCGTCCTGCGAACGCCACAGACGATCGAGCCTTCCGCGACGGCGCGCGCCGCGGCGCAGCGCATGGAGAAGGACGGGGTCGGCTGCCTCGTCGTGGCCCACGACAAGAAGCCCCTCGGCATGGTCACGGACCGCGACGTCGCGCTCTACGTCCTCGTCGGGAAGCGCGATGCCGGGCTGGTGGAGGTCGGAGAGATCGCGAAGGGCCCGCCCATCACGGTACCGATCACCGCGTCGCTGGCGGAGGCGACGCGCGCCATGCGCCGGCACGGCGTGCGCCGGCTCCCGGTCGTCGACGAGCAGGGCGAGCTCACGGGAATCGTCGCGCTCGACGACCTGATGCGGACGGTCGCGACCGAGGCCGGCGACCTCGCGGAGGCGCTGCGCCGCCAGCTCTCGGGCGAGAGCGGCGCGGCGACGGCGCTGCGGTCCTGATCGGCATCGCGAAGAAAGGAGACACGCCATGGCGACAGTCCATCCCTACGAGAAAGACGTCACCACGTTGCCCGAGAGCGCATCGGTCTTCGAGCTCGCGACCGCGATGCAGGAGGGCTCGGTGGGCTGCGTGGTGGTCGTCGACGCGGACCAGCATCCCCGAGGCATCGTGACCGACCGGGACCTCGCCGTGCGCGTGATCTCGCGCGAGCGGGACGCAGCGGGCCTGACCGCTTCGGCGGTGATGACCTCGCCGATCATCGCCGCGGAAGCCACGGATCCGCTCGCGCACGTGATCGATCTCATGGGTCGCAACGGGATCCGGCGCGTTCCGATCGTGCGCGACGGCCGGGTGACGGGGATCGTCGCCCTGGACGACGTCCTCGCCGAGATCGGGCGCGAGCTCGACGACCTGGGTGGCGTAGCGCGCCGGCAGATCATCGAGGCGCGTCTCGCCGCGAGCCTGCCCCGGCTGCGCGAGGAGATCGAGAGCCGGCTGTCGGAGCTCGTCGATCGCCTCCAGCAGGTGAGGAGCCGCGCGACGGAGACGCTGGGCCGCGAGTTCGAGGAGCTGCGCGAGCGCGTGAAGCGGACGTTGCAGTAGCCCGGCCGGCCGACTTTCCGGCAGCCGCTCGTGTATGCCGACCACGAGCGCGCCGCCGGCGCGCACGCGCGCCGCGATGCGCGCCAGCACGTCGCGCTGCAGCGCGACGTCGAAGTAGGCGAAGGCCGCGTTCCGACACAGGACGAGGTCGAAGCAGCCGGGCGGAGCGTCCCGCCGCAGATCCTGGAGCGCGAAGGAGACGCCGGCGCGGAAGCGCGGCCGCACGGCGAGGGCGCGTCCCTCGGGCTCGAGCAGCGCCTCCCGCCAGCCCTCGGGCAGATCCTTCACGCGTGCCGCGCCCCGCGCGCTCAGCGAGACCAGCTCACTCGCAGGAGATCGCCGTCGTCGTCGGGGTAGCGGTACGCGAGCTCGCCCTGGTAGGCGTGGTGGAGCGCATCGCCGATGCCGCGCGCGAGGTGCGAGTCGGTCGTCGAGACGAGGATCTCTTCGCCCTCTTCGACGATCTTCAGGATGCGCTTCAGCGGGTGCTCGGCCTTCTCGCGCTTCTCGACGTTTCGCGCGACCACGAGCACCTCCTCGCGATGGGCGCGGGCGAACCGCCGCCGATCGTCACGAGGCCGGCGGGATAGTCGCGCGCGATGCGCTCGCACGCGGGACGGGTGGAGCGATGGGCATCGGCGGGCGCCGCCCCCCACGTCCACCGGCCGTCGCGATAGGTGGCATCGCAGCCCGGGCAGACCGTGGGATCGGGCTCGTGTGATAGGATCGCGCGAGCGGCATGCAGATCAGACCGGGTATCCGAGACATTCTCTGGGTGTCTGTGGGGGCGGCGCTCGTGTTGCTCCTCGCCCTGCTCGTGCTGCTCTTCGGCAAGCCGCCCGGGCCGGATCCCCGACTCGCCCTGAAGGCGCACCGCCTGGACTTGGTGCATCGAATGCAGCTCGGTCTGGCGTCGGCTTCGGAAGCGGAAAAGAGCGCGGTTCTCGCGATCACCGACCAGGAGTCGCAGGCGTTCGGGGACCAGGCCCGCGCAAACACGACGGACGTGGATCGCGAGCGCAAGGAGCTGGAGGCGCTCCTGGACCAGGGCGGGACCCCGAAGGAGAAGGAGTTGCTCGCCGAGTTCTCGCAGCAGTTCGCGGAGCTCCAGCGCGTCGACGACGAGCTCCTCGGCTTGGCGGGCCAGAACAGCAATCTCAAGGCGTATGCCCTGACGTTCGGCGCGGCCGCCGACGCTCTCCAGGAAATGACTGCGGCGCTCTCGCGCGTGGTCGCCGCGAACTCCGACGCACGAGACGCGAAGGAGGTGATGTCCCTTGCGCTGGGGGCGGAGATCGCCGCGCTCCGCATCCAGACGTTGCTTCCGCCTCACATCGCGGAGGCGAAGGACTCCCGCATGGACGAGCTCGAAGCGTCGATGACCCGAGAGGACGAGCAGGTCCAGAGCGACCTCGAGCGCCTGAAGGCGCTCCCGGGGATCCGTGGCGGCGCCGACCTCGACCTGGCCGCGTCGCGCTACGGCCAGTTCCGTCAGGTCAAGAGCCAGATCCTCGCGCTCTCGCGCGAGAACACCAACGTGCGATCGCTCGCCATCTCGCTGAATCAGAAGCGCAAGCTGAGGCTGTCGTGCGACGACGTGCTGGGCAAGCTGCAGGACGTCCTGGAGAAGGAGCCCATCGAGGGAGTCACCTACGGCGGGCGGCTCGGCGTGAGATAGCGGCGCCGGCGCTGCTCGAGCACGCCGAGCCACGCCTCGGCTCCCGGCGCCGGTTGCGCTGCGAACGCTGCGATGCCGAGCACGCGGCCTCCCTCCGCGTCGGCTGAGAGATCGCGAGCGTCACGCGCGCGCGACGGCACCTGCGACCGCCGCGCGCGCGTCCTCTCAGCGACGACCCCTCTTCCACGCGAGGCCGCACAGCCCGATCAGCACCAGCGACGCCGTGGCCGGCTCGGGCACGACCTGTCCGATCAGCGCGAACGACGCGTTGAACGTCGGCAGGGTCTCCCCGTCCACGATGTCCGTCCCGATCCGCAGCCAGTCCGGCGCGAGCATCTCGTCGCGCGTCCAGCTCTGGAGGTCCGGCAAGAACGGAGTTCCGTTGCCGGCGATCGGCTTCGGCGCGGAGAGCCAGAGGAACTCTCCGCTCCCGTTCACCTGCACCTGCGGCACGAAGAAGTAGTGGTCCGCAGGCAACGAGATCGGGTCGAAGCTGACGGTGACCTCCACCTCCTGACCGTTCTGCGGCCCGTTTCCGAGGGTCGCCTGGTTCGGCTTCGCGTGGATCCCGCCCGGCGTGACGGAGTTCAGCGCGCTGAAGCTCTCGCTGAGGACGCCCGCCGTCGAGAGGAGATCGCCGAGGGCGCTGTCGCGCTCGGCGAGCGCGACGTCCGAGGGAGAGTTCATGCGCGTCGGCACGTGGCCGGACGGCGGGTCCTGCGAATCGAGCGGGAAGACCCGATAGATCTCGACCCGCACCTGGCCGATGTCGGAGATGCTCGCGCCGTTCGTGAGGATCCCCTTGAACGTGGCGCCGGTGAGGCTGACCGGCGACGGCGCGACGAAGTCGTCCGCCGATTCGATCTCGAACTTGCCCGCGGTGCCGGGGCGGGTCGCGCTCGCCATCTCGCCGTCGGGGTCACCCGTGCTGAACAAGAACGGCGAAGCGGCCGCCGGTGCCGCCGAGAGCAACAAGGCTCCGAGAAGGCCGAGTGAGAATCTTGCATGCATTGCGATCTCCTTGCTCGGTCGAACCCCCCTGCCAGGAAGTGGCTCTGCGCGGAAATTGCGTGGCGCGGGCCAGGGGGTTCAGGGGGGATCTGCGCACCGCCCCGAAGGACCATTCGGTACGGGGCGCGCGCGGGGCGCGCACTAAGCTCCGCCCATGGAACGAGGCCAGCCGAGCCGCACCGCGCTCGCCGCCGCGACCCACCGCGCCCTCCACCAGGTGGTGGAAGGCGGTCGCATCTTCTGCGATCCGCTGGCGCTGCGGATCCTCGGCAAGGACGCGGAATCGTTGCAGCGCGAGGCCTCCACGGACCCCTCGGACCGCCGCATGCGCATCTTCATCGCGCTGCGAACGCGCGTCGCCGAGGACGCGCTCGCAGCGGCAGTCGGCGCGGGTGTGCGTCAGGTCTGCGTGCTGGGCGCCGGTCTCGACACCTTCGCCTACCGCGCGTCTCTGCCTCCCGGAGCTCGCGTCTATGAGGTCGACCACCCCGCCACGCAGGCGTGGAAGCGTGCACGGCTCGCGGCCGCGGGCATCGCCGTTCCGGAGTCGCTCACGTACGCGCCGATCGACTTCGAGCGCGAGACGCTCGAGCGAGGGCTCGCCGCCGCGGGATTCGACCGCGGGCAGCCGGCCTTCTTCACGTGGCTCGGCGTGGTCCCGTACCTGACGGAGGCGGCGATCGAATCCACGCTGCGCTTCGTCGGGAGTCTTCCTGCCGGCACGCAGGTGGTGTTCGACTATGCCGAGCCGCCGGGCTCGTTGGCGCCGGATCAGCGCGCCGAGCGCGACGCGCGGGCCGCGCGCGTGGCGTCCCTCGGCGAGCCGTGGCGCACGTACTTCGAGCCCGAGCTGCTTCACGCGCGGCTGCGCGCCCTCGGCTTCGGCGAGATCCACGACCTCGGCCCACGAGAGATGCTCGAGCGATATCTCCCGTCCGCTGCGCAGCGCTCGTCGTCGTACGGCGGGCACGTCCTCCGCGCCGCGAAGCCGCGCGGCTGAGATCGCGCTCGGTCCTCTGCGCCCCACGCTGGCCGACGCCTGGCAGAGACATCCGCTTTCCGCCGAGGGCCGCCCGGTGGTAGCCTCCGACGGAACAGGAGGACCCCCATGGCCACTCAACCTCTTCGGACCAGCTGCGCCTGCGGCGCGGTTCAGCTCGAGCTCACGGGACAGCCGAACGTGCAGGCGTTCTGCCACTGCGACTCGTGCCGCAGCTGGCTCGGCGCGCTCGTCCACGCGGCGACCCTCTGGCCCACGACGAACGTCCGCGTGGTGAAGGGCACGGACAAGCTCGGCCTCTTCAAGAAGACCGAGAACAGCCACCGCCAGTTCTGCACCGCGTGCGGGAGCCCGGTCTTCGTCGGCCACCCGGCGGTCGGGCTCACGGACGTGCCGGCCGGTAGGATCCCGAGCTTCCCCTTCAAGCCGACGCTGCACGTGCACTACGGCGAGAAGGTCATGTCGATGCGCGACGGCCTCCCGAAGTTCAAGGACTTCCCCAAGGACTTCGGCGGCTCCGGCGAGATGGTCGCGGAGTAGCCCCCCGCGCGTCGGCCGAAGCCGCCCGCGCCGGCGCGCTCAGCCCTCCTGCGTCGGCAACGAGCCGATGTAGTCCATCTTTCCGAGGGCGACGCCGTTGTGTCGCAGGATCGCGTAGGCCATGGTCGCGTGGAAGAAGAAGTTCGGGATGGCGACCTCCACGAGGTAGTCGTCTCCGCGGAGCCAGCGGCCCTGGAGCCAGGGCGGGGCGACGCGACGCTCCTCGGCACCGACGAGGTCCTTCTCGGAGACGGTGGCGAGGAAGCTCGTGCACTTGCGGATGCGCTCGCGAAGCTCCGCGAACGTCCGCTCGGTGTCGGGGTGCGACGGGGCGGGCTTCCCGCCGAGATAGGCGGCCGCGTACTTCGCCTGGTCGCAGGCCGACTGGACCTGCTGCACGAATGCGTACTGGTCCGGGGCGAGTCGCGCCTGCGCGAGCACGTCGAGGTCGAACGAGCGCGCCTTCGCGTGCTCGCCGGCGTTGTGCATCCACTTCTCGAGGTTCTCGAGGGTCTTCGTGAAGAGGCGGATCACGTCGTGGGGGCTCATCGAGCGTTCCTCCGATCGGGCGCGCAGGCAAGGAGCGGGAGCGTCGTCCTCGCGGGCTGCGCAGGGACCGTAGAGCGACGAGCCGAGCATGCGCCAGATCGGCGCGCGCGCGTGAGCCAGCCCAGGACGGCCTCGCTCACGAGCGTCCCGGGCACGTCGTTTCTCGCGAGGTGGCCGTCGTAGAGCTCGAAGCCCTGCGCGAACCCGAGGGCGGGCTTCAGCCACGGATTGCTCACGAACGCTGCGGTGTCATAGCCGGCCGCCCGGAAGGTCTCCGCCAGCGTCTCGAAGCATCGTCGAGCACGTCGGAATCCGTGGCGGCGGTGCCCTCGCCGGCGAGCGCGCGGAGCTCCGGCTGGGAGAGCACGCGGTGCTGGCTCGGGTACAGGCCGGTGAAGAGGGTCGCGACGGAGGGCTTCGTCCAGGGCGCCTGGCTCCATGCGGCGTCGAAGACGATTCCGCGCGCGGCGAACGCATCGAGATGGGGAGTACGCGCGGCGCCGCCGTAGACTCCGAGGCGGTCGCGACGCAGCGTATCGGCGAGGATCATCACGACGGGACGCGGGATCGGCTTCCCGGTGCGTGCGAGCTCGACGCAGGCGCCGACCGGCCCGACCTCGGCGCGCCGAGCTCTGCAGCTCGCGAGGAGGCCCGCGGCGAGCAGGAGCGAGAGGACGAGGCTGGCGCGGAAGCTCATCGCTGCGACCCGACCTCCTCGGCGCTCGCCGGCAACGCATCCGCCTGCTTGATTCGCACCGCCCCGCACCACCGAGCCGGCGCGCGCAATCCCCGCATGCAGTCACCCTCACCATACCTCCCATCGCGGATCGTGGGCGTCTTCTTGCGCGGCTCACCGGAGGTCGCTCACCTGTCCTCGTCGCACGTCTCGTCGAGCCCCGGGAGGAGGAGTCGGCTCTCTCCCGCGGGCAGCGCCTCCACGTCGCGGAGCCTCTGCCCGATCGTGCGCGTCTTCTTCGCGACGTCGTCCATCTTGTTCGTGGCCTCCTGAAGCTTCCGCTGCACGCCTTCCAGCAGACCCCCGAACCTTCCGAACTCGGTCTTCACGGCGCCGAGCACCTTCCAGACCTCGCTCGAGCGCTTCTCGATCTGCAGGGTGCGGAAGCCCATCTGGAGGCTCGAGAGGAGCGCCCAGAGCGTCGTCGGCCCCGCGATCACGACGCGCTGCTCGCGCTGCAGCGCGTCCGAGAGACCTGGCCGGCGCAGCGCCTCCGCGTAGAGGCCCTCCGTCGGAAGGAAGAGGATCCCGAAGTCGGTGGTGTGCGGCGGGTCGACGTACTTCGCCTGGATCTCCTTCGCGCAGTCGCGGATCCGCAGCTCGAGCGCACGCCCGGCGGCGTCGACGGCGTCGGCATCTCCGCGCTCGCCCGCCTCGACCAGGCGCTGGTAGTCCTCGAGCGGAAACTTGGCATCGATCGGCAGCCAGACCGGCTTCTCGCCTCCGTCGCGCCCCGGGAGCCGGACCGCGAACTCGACGCGCTCCCCGCTCCCGGGTCTCACCGCGACGTTCGCTTCGTACTGGCCCGGCGCGAGCACCTGCTCGAGCAGATGCCCGAGCTGCACCTCTCCCCACGTCCCGCGCTGCTTCACGTTGGACAGCACGCGCTTCAGATCGCCCACGCCCGTCGCGAGCTGCTGCATCTCGCCGAGACCCTTGTGCACCTGCTCGAGGCGCGTCGACACCTGGTGGAAGGACTCGGCGAGGCGCTTCTCGAGGGTGCCTTGCAGCTTCTCGTCGACCGCTGCGCGCATCTGGTCGAGCTTCGCGGCGCTCTCCTGCTGGATCTGCTGCAGCTTGGCGTCGATCGTCCCGCGCAGCCGCTCGAGGCGCTGCTCGACGCTCTCGGCGAACTTCCCGAAGGCCTCGCCGAGCTCGCGGCGATTGGCCGTCACCTCCTCCCGAAGCTCACGCGCCGAGCGTTCGTGGACGCCCGCCAGCGCATCGAGCCGCCCGGTCAGCGCCACGAGGTCGAGGTCCCGGCGGGGCCGGCGGACCAGGACGAAGAGGACGAGGCCGACGTCGACCAGCAGCAGCGCCACGGTCGCGGCGGCGAGGGCAGGGAGCCAGGGGGCGAGCTGGGCGAAGGGAATCCCTGCAAACGGGATCTGGGCGAGGGCAGGGTCGGTCATCGGATCGCTCCTCCGACGCCGTGGGCGCGCCGCAGCGAAGATCGTCGCATGGGCGCGTGACGGATCCGGTCACGGCGCCGCCCGTGATCGGTCCGGCCCCATTCCTCCTGCGAGATGTGCCGCGGCGCCCCGACGTCCTGACGCAGCCCACCACACCACGGCGGCCGCACGCGACGAGGGGGCGCGCCGACCGGCATCGCTCGTCTCCGGCGCTTGGCGCGGTCCTTGCTGTTGCGCAGGGTGGAGCGTGCCGCGAGGCGCGCTTCCGGGTGGTCGACGGCGCGCACTTCCTCCTTCGTCTTCGAGAAGAAGGACGCGCCGCGCGAGCTCGACGGAAAGGAGCAGTTCCATGACCCGGGCACGGCGTTGCTTCGTCCGCACCGCGAGCTACGCGCTCGTCGCCACGGCGTTGGGAGCCGCGGGAGCCGCTTCGGTCGCGCGGGGGGCCGAGGAGGAGCCCTCGGCGGTCGGGCCGCGCTTCAAGGAAGGCGACGTGATCACGAACGAGAAGCTCGACGTGCTCCGGCCCTACCTCCCCCCGGAGTTCTGGAGCAATCGCGACTTCTTCTTCTACCCCGGCATGCGCCTCGAGATCGGACCGGCCTTCCAGGACTTCTCGCCCGCCGTCGCCTACCAGGAGGCGACGAAGCGCTTCGCCGGCAAGTCCAGGATCGGTCCCGACGGAAGCCTCGAGGGCTACGTCGCGGGCCAGCCGTTCCCGATGGAGCAGATCGACTGCAAGGGCGATCCCGAGGCGGGCACGAAGATCATGTGGGACTTCGACTACCAGTGGGAGGGCGACGGCACCTGGGACCACTTCCTCTACACGTACTGGGATCGCGGGGAGCAGCTCCCGCTGTTCTACGAGGGCACCGCGAAGCGCATCAAGCTCTCCGGACGCGTCGAGAAGGAGGAGCTCGAGAACAACAACGGCGATCTCTTCCGCGGCGAGAAGCGCAAGCACGTGTTCGGGATCGAGGTCTCCGCGCCGTTCGACGCACGCGGAACGGCCGTCCTCACGTATCGCTACAAGAGCTCCGACGGGCCGCGGGCCGACGCGAAGAACGACGACACCTGGGTGTACGTGCCGACGCTCCGTCGCGTCCGTCGCATCTCGACGGCGCAGCGCACCGACGCGGTGTCGGGGACGGACTTCACCTTCGACGACCTGCGCAGCTTCGACGGCATCGTTCCCCAGTACGAGTGGAAGTGCCTCGGCGAGATGGACCTGATCGCTCCCACGAACAGCCGGGTCCAGGCCTATCCGTACGAGCGCGAGCACAACTTCGGGCCGTACGGCCTGTCCTACGCCGACGACCGCTGGGAGCTGCGCAAGGCGGTCAAGGTGCGGATGACGCCGAAGAACGCGGACCACCCCTACAAGTACAAGGACATCTACCTCGACAAGCAGACGCTCGTCGCGCTCTACTCCTTTGCATACGACCAGAAGGACGAGCTCTGGAAGATCATCTGGCACGACAACCGCTGGAGCGAGGACGATCCCGCCTACTATCCCGGATGGCCCGGAGTCGAGAAGCCGCGCGATCTCAAGGTCGTGAGCGACATCATCGTCAACGTGCAGACCGGAACGGGAAACCGGATCGAGTTCTGGGACAACAAGGGCACGCCCTTCAACACCAAGGGCCAGGTCCGGCGCTACATCGACGTGGGTCGGCTGACGCTCGGCCGCTAGCCGGCGCTCGGTCCGTCGTCTCGTCTCCGGGCGCACGACACGCCGCGGAGTGGGAAGGGAGCAGGGTGACGATCGCAGGAGCGGCGGGGCCCGGCTCGACGAACCGGGTCGAGCGCACGGTGGACGTTCCGGGTCGCGGCAGGATCGTGGTGCGGGACATCCCCGGGCCCGACCGGGCGCCGGTGGTGATGCTGCTGCACGGCCTCGGCGCGACGGCCCGGCTCAACTGGGGCCGCTGCTTCCGGCCGCTGTCCGCGCGCTTCCGCGTGCTGGCGCTCGACCATCGCGGTCACGGGCGCGGGCTCCGCACCCGACGCTTCAGCCTGGAGGAGTGCGCCGACGACGCCGTCGCCGCGGCCGCCGCGCTCGGGGTCCGGCGCTTCGTCGCGGTCGGCTACTCGATGGGCGGCCCGATCGCCGCCCTCACGTGGCGCCGCCATCCCGATGCGGTCTCGGGCCTGGTGCTCTGTGCGACGTCGCGACACTTCGCGACGCGCTCGGTCGCACGCGCCGCGCGCGTCGCGCTGCCGGTCGCCGCCGCCGCCGCGCGCCTCCTCCCCGGCCGGGCGCACCATCACTTCGTCCAGCGGCTCCTCACGCAGGTCGAGCATCCGGAGCTGCGCGACCGGATCCGCGACGAGCTGCTCGGGCACGAGCCGGCGACGGTGATCCAGGCGGCCGAGGCGGTCACGCGCTTCTCGTCGCACGACTGGATCGGGAAGGTCGACGTGCCGACGGCCGTCTTGGTGACGACGGTCGACGAGCTCGTGCCCGTCGAGCGGCAGCGCAAGCTCGCGCGCTCGATCCCCGGGGCGCAGGTCTTCGAGGTCGCGGGCGACCACGACGCGTGCGTGCGCGCTCCGGACTTCCCCGACACCCTGGTGCGTGCATGTCTCGCGGTGAGCCGGAAGCCGGCTCCGTCCGGCGGCGCGACCTAGAAGGGCCGTCGCTCCTCGCCTGCGCCGTTCGGAGACGCCGCCTTGCGCGCTGCGATCAGCACGAAGTCGTTGAAGAGGAGGTCGAAGCGCGAGACCACCGAGAGGCGGAGGCCGCGGCGCTTCCGCCTGCGGGAGAGGAGGGAGGCGAGCCAGATGGGCGCGACGAGAGGCAGGTAGAGCACCCGCAGCAGTCGGATCTTCTCCGGCCTTCGCCGCAGCCCCCGGATCTCCTCCACGCGGAGCCCGCTCGCCTCCACGGCCGCGAGCACCTGGGCGGGTGTCACGGGGAGCCGCACCATGCCGCCGCTGGCGTCGTCCACCTCGGCGCTGCGCACGAACGAGGGCGAGAACGAGCCCGTGAGCAGGAAGCGCACGCGGCGGCTCAGCGACGAGAAGTTGGGAAACGAGAGCAGCAGGCGTCCCTCGGGTCGGAGGACGCGCGCCATCTCCGAGACCGCGAAGCCCAGCGCGTAGACGCGATGGATGCCGTTGCAGCAGAGCACGGCGTCGAAGCTCTCGGAGGGGTAGGGCAGGCCCTGGTTCAGGTTCGCGTAGCGGCACGCGACGTCCCGCGGCTCGAACAGGTCGGGACGGATGTCCGCTGCGGAGATCTCGCAGCCCAGGGCGCGCAGCGTCGGCACCAGGACGCCCCGGCCGGAAGGCACGTCGAGCACGGCCTTCGCGGGCTCTCGCTGGAGGCGCACGATGATCTCGTGCAGCACGGCCAGAGGGGATCCGATGGCTTCGGGGTCCGCGTCGGGAAGGTCTCGGGACGGCGGTGCGGGCGGCTCGTCCGGGCGTGCGCCGAGCGGCTTCGAGTCCGAAGGGTCCGGCGATTCCATCCACTCCCTCGAGCCCCGGGGAGGCGCCAGTCTAACAAGCCCCGGCCATCGCATCGCGCGGGCCAGGGCTCGCCGGGCGGGGGCGTGAACGAGACGTAACCCGAGGCCGCGCGCACCCCGCAGACCTCGACGGCTACGCCTCGAGCTCGGGGTAGTGGCGGAAGATGCCCTGCGGGTTGAACGGGATCCGCCGCTCCGATGCCAGATACGCCGCCACGTTGGGCCGCGCGGCCACGCGATCGTGCAGCGCGACGAGCCGCGCATGCTTCCGCTCGAGGCGCGCGGTCGACTTCGGGAACGCGTAGCGCAGCCCCTCGACGATCTGGAACAGCGAGAGGTCGGCGTACGTCCGGCTGCCGCAGACGAGCCAGCCCGCGCGGCGGCGATTGCGCTCGAGGACGGTCTCGAAGTATCCGAGGAACTTCGGCAGGCGCTCCCGCAGGAAGAGCGTGCTCCGCCGCTGCGCCTCGGCCTTCTGGTCCTCGTAGTAGAGGCTCCCCGCGATCGGATGGTGCGTATCGTGGATCTCGTCGACGAAGTCGGCGATCGTGAGCTGGAGCTGGTGCAGCCACAGACGATCGGCCTCGCCGCGCGGCGCGAGGCCGAGGCGCGGGCCGAGGTAGAGCAGCACGTTCGCGGTCTGGCCGATCAGGAGCCGCCCGGCCTTGAGGAAGGGTGGAGCGAATGGCGGACGGCTCGTCTTCTCGTCTTCGAGGAAGCGCATCAGCGCGGCCACGCCGCCGCCGCGTCGGGCGGGGAGGCGGGCGACGTCGACGTAGTCGGCCGCAGCCTCCTCCAGCGCGAGCCGGACGAACTCGCCACGCCCCTGGATCTCGGGCCAGTAGTAGAGCTCGTAGCGCATCGGCCACCTCCCTCTCGCGCCGATCGTCAGGCTCCGCCCGCGGGCCGTCGACCGTTGATCAGCGACCGTCTTCGGTGTGCTCGTCCCAACGCTGCAGGAAGTCCGTGAGGCTCGGGCCGTCCTCGGGTGCGAAGGTCTCGTCGAGGAGCTTCGGGGCCTGCATCCGATCGGGCCGGAAGGTGCGGTAGTCCTCGCGCAGCTCGCACCACGCGGCGAGCGTCCACTTGCTGCCCCAGAAGAAGAGGCCGAGCGGGCGGACGGTGCGCTCGCTCTGCTCGCCGTCGCCGCGCGTATACGCGAAGCGGATGCGGCGGCGCTCGCCGATCGCGCGGCGCAGGAGCGGGAGCTCTCTCGCCATCGCCGCCGACCACGGTCCGCCGGGCGCGAAGAGCGCGGTGTCGAGGAGGACGCGCCGAAGCGCCTCGGGCACCGCGGCCTCGACCTTCGTCATCGCGCTGCTCACGGCGGCGGCGAGCTCGGGATCGGCCCAGGCGGCGACGAGCCGCGCGCCCAGCACCAGGCCCTCGAGCTCCTCGCCGTTGAACGTGAGCGGCGGCAGCTCGTAGCCGCGCTCCAGGCGATAGCCGACGCCGGCCTCGCCCCGGATCGGGACGCCCGAGCGCTCGAGATCCTGGACGTCGCGGTAGACGGTGCGCAACGACACGCCGAGGTCGCGGGCGATCTGCTCGCCGGTCGCGAAGCGGCGGACACGCAGGTGCTGCACGAGCCGGAACAGACGATCGGCACGCCGCAAGCGATCTCCTCAGGCGGTCGTGCAGAGCCCCACCGGATTGCCCTCGGGATCCGACACCACGGCGATGCTCGCCTCCGGCAGCCGGGTGATCGGGACCAGCACGCGGCTTCCCATGCGCTCGGCCTTCGCGACCGCTCCGGCCAGGTCGGGGACCTCGGTGTAGAAGGTCACCCAGCCCCGCCCATCGGCGGTCGCCCGCCCGATGCCACCCGAGATCCCGCGCTCTCCCCGCGGCACGACGCCGTAGCTCGTGAGCCCGATTCCCTGGAAGCTCCATCCCAGGAGCTCGCCATAGAAGCGCCGGAGCTTGTCAGCATCCTGACCCCGAACCTCGAACCAGACGACGGGATTCATCATCGGACCTGCCCCTCCCAATGCGCCCTTTTCTTTTTCGGGTCAAGCAGATTCGCCGCCCGATACAGTTGGTTCGGGAGAGAGCATACGGGGGTGCTCCTGACAGCTCTGCGTCAGCAGAATGGGTGCGGAAGAGGAAAAGATGGCGTCCGGCCGGAGGCGTCGGGCGAGGGGATCTGCGCTTCAGGCGCGAGGGGCCGGGACGATCAGCTCGATCACATGGCCGTCGGGATCACGGACCCAGAGCTGCCCGATCTCGCGGCGGGTCTCGAGGAGCTCGACCCCGGCCGCCCGCAGATGGGCGACCGCTCCGTCGTAGTCGTCGACCTGGAATGCCGCGTGGTCGGCGAGGGGCGTCAGGTGCTTCGGCGGCGAGCCCGTCTCGGTGCCCGCCGGGCGCACGATCAGGTGCAGCTCGGTGTCGCCCGCGCGGTACCACGCGCCGTCGACGCCGAGGGCCGGGCGCGCGATCTCGGCGAGGCCGAGCACGCCCCCGTAGAATCGCTTCGAGCGCTCGAGCTCCTCGACGGCGAAGGAGACGTGGTGCGCCCGCACGACCCGCATCGCCGCTAGCGCCCCAGGCCGAACGGCGTCCGGGCGAGGACCCGCTCCATGAACGAGGGCTCGTAGGCCTCCTCCGGCGTCTCCCGCACCAGCCGATCGAGCACCTCCGCGTCGCGCCCGACGAGGATCCGCCAGCGCTCCTCGCGCACGCCGTCGAGGATCACCTTCGCCGCCTCCGCCGCCGTCATGGGCGCGTTGTCGCGGAAGCTCTCGCCGAGCATCGTCAGCGCCTGGCGGATCTGATCGTTCGTGGCGGCCTGCACCGGGAAGCCCTGGCGGGCGATGCGATCGCGCGCCTCGGCCACCTGCTCGTCGGTCATCTCCTTCGGATCGCGACCGAGGATCTTGCCGGAGTTGATCACGATCGAGGTGCCGATGTGGCCGGGCATCACGACCGACACCTTGAGGTGTGGCGCGTTCAGCCGGAAGTCGTTCACCAGCGCCTCGCTGAAGCCCTTCACGGCGAACTTCGCGGCGCTGTAGGCGGTGTGGGCGGACTGGGGCCCGAGGGACGCCCAGAAGCCGTTCACGCTGCTCGTGTTGACGAGGTGGCCCTCTTCGCTCGCGAGGAGGAGCGGCAGGAAGGCGCGCGTGCAGTGGTAGACGCCGTTCCAGCACACGGCGAAGGTCTTGTCCCACTCCTCGCGGTCGTCGAGCACGAAGCTCCCGCCGCCGCCGATACCGGCGTTGTTGAAGAGGAGGTGGACGTGGTCGGTCTCGTGGGCGGCGGCCACGTCGTCGCGGAACGCGCAGACCTGCCGCTCGTCCGAGACGTCCGCCACGAAGGTGCTGACCCGGACCTTGCCGCGGGACTCGGCCTCGCACAGGGCCTTCGTCTGGGCCATCGACTCCTGGGAGACGTCGCACATGGCGAGGTGGCAGCCCCGGGCGGCGAGCTGGCGCGCGAGCTCCCGGCCCATCCCGGTCCCGCCGCCGGTGATCACGGCGATCCTGCCCTCGAAGCGCTCCATCCGACCGCCCCCCCTCGCGCGCCCACCACGAGCCCGGGCATTGGAGCAGAGTCCGGCCCCGCGCACAACGTGGGCGGGGCGACGGCCCGGACCCCCCGCGCGGTAGGATGGGGGCAAAGCCGCGAGGAGCCCCACCGTGCCCATGAACGTCCAGCCGATCGCCGGCGTCGGCGACCGCATCAACCAGATCCGCCTGCTCACCGCCGAGATCGTCAACAAGGAGATCCTCCCCCACGAGAACGAGCTCTGGGTCGCGCGAAGCGACGATGCGCCGGAGTCGACCAGGCGGCGTGCGAAGGAGCTGCGCGACGGCATCAAGGCCAAGGTGAAGCAGGCGGGGCTCTGGGCGCCGCACCTGCCCGAGGAGTACGGGGGCTGCGGGCTCAGCTTCCTCGAGCACGCCTACATGAACGAGGTGCTGGCCTACAGCATGGGAGCCGCGGCGCTGTTCGGTGTCGTGGCGCCGAACTCCGGGAACCAGAAGATCCTCGCGAAGTACGGCACGCCCGAGCAGATCCAGAAATGGCTGATCCCGCTGACCGAGGGAAGGATGGAGTCGGGCTTCTCGATGACGGAGCCCGACTCCCCGGGCTCCGACCCGCGCTCGCTCAAGACCACCGCGCGCCGCGAGGGCGACGAGTGGGTGATCAACGGCCACAAGTGGTTCACCTCGAACGGCAAACGCGCGGACTTCTTCATCGTGATGTGCAGGACGGAGGACCCGACGGGCCCGGCGGAGCGCAACGGCAAGATGACCCAGATCATCGTGCCGGCGGACGCGCCGGGCCTCACGATCGTGCGCGGCGTCTCGGTCTGGGGCCGCGACAGCGACCACTGCGAGATCCTGTATCGGGACGTGCGCGTGCCGCTCGCGAACCAGCTCGGCAAGACCGGCTCCGGCCACCACGCCGCGCAGGATCGGCTCGGCGCCGGTCGCGTCTACCACTGCATGAACTCGGTCGGCCAGATGTGGCGGGCGTTCGATCTGATGGTGCAGCGCGCCGCCGAGCGCGAGGTGCACGGCGGGAAGCTCGAGACCAAGCAGTTCGTGCAGGGCTTCATCGCGGACTCATACATCGACGTGCAGGCCGCGCGGCTCATGACGATCCACTGCGCCGAGCGTATGGACGCCGGCCTCGACGCGCGGACGGAGATCTCCGCGATCAAGATCTTCGTGCCCGAGGCCTACCACCGGGTGGTGGACCGCGCGATCCAGGTCTGGGGCGCGGCCGGCGTGTCCGGCGATCTGCCGCTCGCGGCGATGTACCAGGGTGCGCGCACGCTGCGCATCGCGGACGGTCCGGACGAGGTCCACAAGATCCTGATCGCGAAGAACGTGCTCGGCCGACACCACGCCGGCGAGAGCTGGGACTTCGGGAACTAGCTAGAGTGGCGCCATGCGCGACGCCATCGTGCTCGTCGATCCGCCCTACGATCGCGTCGCCCCGGGCTACGGGTTCGTGCGGCACGTGACGAATCGCGCGCCGGCCCTCGGCCTGCTCCACCTCGCGGCGATCGCGCGCGAGCACGGCTACGAGCCTTCCATCATCGAGAGCGACGCGGAGGATCTCGACGAGGCCGCGGTCGTGCGGCGCATCGTCGCGCGCGCGCCGCGCTACGTCGGCATCACGCTCTTCACGGTCGGCGTCTGGGCCGCAGCGCGGATCGCCCAGGGCGTGAAGGCGGCGCTGCCGGACACGACCGTGATCGTCGGCGGGCCCCACGTCTCGTCGATGGGCCGAGAGACCCTCGCGCGCTTCGACTGCTTCGATCTCGCCGTCGTGGGCGAGGGCGAGTGGGCGCTGGTCGAGCTGCTGCGCGCCCTCGGGGGCGGCGGCGACCTCGGGGCGATCTCCGGGCTGATCTGGCGCGACGGTGGCGCGCTGCGCGAGAACCCGTCCCGTCCGATCCCCCAGGACCTGGACGATCTCCCGATGCCGGCCTGGGACCTCCTGCCCGGCTTCCCGCACGCGTATCCGCCGGCGATCTACGACTACCCGCGCGGCCCCACGGCGACCCTCGCGGCCTCGCGCGGCTGCCCCTTCCACTGCAAGTTCTGCGACACCTCGACCTTCGGCGCGCGCGTGCGCGCCTACTCACCCGAGAAGGTCGTGGAGATGATCCGCCACCTGCACGATCGCTGGAGCGTGCGTCACGTCCTCTTCGTCGACGATCTCTTCCTCGCGAGCCGCACGCGCGTGACGGCGTTCTGCGAGCGCCTCCTCGCCACCGGCCCGCGCATCAGCTGGACCTGCACCGCCCGGGTCGACACCGTGAAGCCCGACATCCTCGCGCTGATGCGACGCGCAGGCTGCTGGGAGATCAGCTTCGGGCTCGAGACGGGCTCGAACGAGCTCCTCGCGAAGATGGACAAGGCCGCGCGCGTCGAGCGCTCGGAGCAGGCCGTCGGCTGGACCCACGCCGCGGGCATCCGCACGAAGGGCCTGTTCATGCTGGGCTACCCGGGCGAGACGCCCGAGACGATCCGTGCGACGCGCGACTTCGTGCGCCGCATCCCGCTCGACGTGATGAATCTCTCGAAGTTCACGCCGTATCCCGGCTCTCCGATCTACCTCGACCTCTACGGCACGAAGATCCGGCCGGACCACTGGAAGAAGATGAACGGCATGAACTTCGTGTTCGCGCCGGATGGCATGTCCATCGAGGAGCTCGATCGCGCCTACCAGCGGCTGCTGCTCGACTTCTACCGCCGCCGGAAGGTCGCGGGCCACTACGCGCGGCTCACGCTCCGCCATCCGGCGCATCTCGTCCGTCTCGCGCGCTTCGGTCTCGGCTACGCGGGCGCGAAGGCGAGGAGCCTCGCCGCGGGGCGGCGCGGGCTCCTGGCCGAAGAGGCCGAGCCGCTGCACTGACGCGCGCTGCGCCCGGTCTCCGCGCCTCGGCGAGCTTCAGTCCCGCCGCTCCCTCCGCGGCAGCCGACGCAGGCCCTCGACCATGTGCGGGTGTCCCGCGGGCTGGTAGCTGAAGAGCAGGGCGCGCCGCTCGAGGGAGGAGCGGCTCGGCGCGGACTGGTGAACGAGGAAGGGTCCGAACATCACGAGCGAGCCCGCGACGAGCTCCGGGGCTCGGGCATCACGTCGGTGTAGGCGCTCGCGTCGATCTCGTTCCGCGCGAAGGCGTCGCCGTCCGTGCGGCCCTTCCAGACGCCGCTCCGGTGGCTCCCGGGGACGACGTGCAGGCAGCCGTTCTCGACCGTCGCATCGTCGAGCAAGGCCATCGCCGTGGCGACGCGCGTCGCATCGCGCGCGACGCCGTCCCGAAGGCCGACGTCCATCGAGGCCTCCGTGAAATCGATTTCTCCGCCGGCCCGACCCTATCATGGCGGGGCTCGGCGCAGCGAGAGATCCTTCGTGCCGCCACGGGCCGGGTCGCCGGAAGTGGCATCAAGTTTGCTGCGATGGAAGTGCCATGTCTCTCAAGCTGCTGCTGATCGACGACGACGACGGCTATCGCTCCCTGCTGCTCGAGTTCCTGACGTCCAACGGGCACTCCGTATGGGGCTTCGCATCGGCGGAAGAGGCGCTCCGCCACATGAGCGCCCCGGAGCATGAGGCGCCCGGTCTCGTGCTGACCGACATGTGCATGGATCGGATGACCGGCCTCGAGCTCGCGCGCGCCGTCCGCCGCGCCCATCCGCGCGTTCCGATCATCCTCATGACGGCCTTCGGCGAGCGTCGCCTCGCCGAGGAGGCCCTCGGCCTCGGCCGGAGCGGCTACCTCGAGAAGCCCTTCCGGCTGGCGGATCTCGCCGCCGAGATCGGTCGCGTGCTCGCCCCCGACGGCGGCTGAGGCGGCCGCGCTCGCTCGTCGCCGCGCGCTCTCGACATCAGCGATGGACTGGAAGCGAGACCACGAAGCGGGTGTGCGGCGCGCTCGCGTCGATCGAGAGCGTGCCTGCATGGGACTCGACGAACGTCCGCGAGACGCTGAGCCCGAGCCCGCTGCTCTCGCTGCCCGCCTTCGTGCTGAAGAACGGCTGCATCACCTTGTCGCGGATCGCCTCGGGGACCCCGCGGCCGCTGTCGACGACGGCGATCTCGATGGAGTCCGGCCGCTCGGAGGCCTCGATCCGGATCCATCGCTCGGGCAGGTCCTGCACCGCCTCGGCCGCGTTCAAGATCAGGTTGAGGAGCACCTGGGAGAGCTGGGCCTCGCGACACGGCACCCGGAGCCGTTCCGCGACGGGCTCGACGCGCACCTCGACCTCGGCCTTGCGAAGCCGCTCCTCCGCGACCGCCAGCACGTCCTGCAGCAGCGGCCCGAGCGCCACCTCTTCGAGCGGATCGGCCGACGCGTCGCGGGCGAGGCTTCGGACGGCGCGCACGATGCGCACCATGCGGTCGCCGAGGGCCGACGCGATGTGGACGGTGCGGGATACCTCGTCGAGATCGGCGCGGCCCGAGGCGAGCTTCTGGTCGAGGAGCTCGAGGCGGCCTTGGAGCACGCCGAGCGGCGTGCCGAGCTCGTGGGCGAGGCCCGCCGTGAGCTCGCCGAGCGTCGCCAGGTGCTCGGCGCGGAGCGCCGCGGTGCGCTCGATCTCGTAGCGCTCGCGTCGCCTCTTGTACGCCACGCCGAGCGCCGCCATCGCCCAGAAGCTCAGGATCGAGGCGGTGCGGTTCACGTAGGCCTTCCAATGCTCCTCGGCCTCGGAGCCGACGTCGATCAGCAGTCCGAGCACCGTGAGGGCGGTCGCGGCCAGGGCGGCGAGCCAGGTGGGGCCCGCGCCCGGCGAGCGCAGGGTGAGCAGGATGAGCGGCGTGTAGAGGACGCTCACGCCGATCCCGATCGGCATCTCCAGGTCGAACAGGAAGACGCCGGCCGCGACGACTCCGAAGAGAGTCACGAGGAGGACCCGCTCCGGCGTCGAGGGGCGGAGGGGACGCTGCAGGCTCGGGGTCGGTCCTGTCACCACGCTCTCCGCCATCCGCTCGTCGCCGGGAGGGGCCCCGGGCGACGCTGCAGAGATAGCGCAGGGGGGCTCGCGGCCGGATCGCCCACGGGCGGATTGACAGGCGGCGGGATTCCCGACGATCCTGCCGCGGGTGCGGTCCCTGCTGCTCGCGCTCGTCGCCTTCGCGTTCTCCCTCGCCCTCGGCGAGGGCGTGCTCCGGCTCGTCGGGATCACGCCCCGCACGACCACCGCGCCGCCGGGGCGCGACGATCCCGACTGGGCCCAGAGCGATCCCGTGATCGGATGGACCAACCGACCCGGCACGGGACATCCGGACGATCCCGGACGTGTCCCCATGCATTTCTGGTCCGACGGCGAGCGCGTGAGCGCGAGCCAGCCGGACAAGCCCGCGCCCCACCGCGTGCTGCTCCTGGGCTGCAGCTTCACCCAGGGTTGGGGAGTCACGGACGAGGAGACGTTCGCCTGGCATCTGAACGAGGCGTTTCCGGACGTCCGCTTCGAGGACTACGGCGTCGGCGGCTATGGCACGTATCAGGCGCTGCTCATGCTCGAGCGGCTGCTGCGCGAGTCGCGGGACCATCCGCCGGACTTCGTCGTCTACGACTTCATGAGCGACCATCCCAGACGGAACGTGGCGGACATCGGATGGCTCAAGGTCCTGAAGTCCTCCCGCGGGCTGTACAACGTTCCGCCGCACGTCTCGGTCGAGGGCGGCGCGCTCGTCGAGCACCCAGCGGGGTTGATCCGCGCCTGGCCCCTCGAAGGCGTCTCGTCCTGGGTCGCGGCCCTGCACGATGCCTGGCTCGCCTTCCGGCGACCGCCGGATCGCGCAGGCCGTGAAGCCACCAATCTCCTCCTCGCGCGCATGGATCGTGAGGCGCGAGAGGCGGGGTCGCAGCTCGTCGTGGTCCTGCTCGAGGAGCCGCCGACCCGCGTTCGCGACTTCCTCGAGCATCAGCAGATCACGTTCCTGGACTGCTCGGAGCCGGACTACACGAGAGATCCGAAGTACCGCGTCGGCGGGGTCGGCCACCCGAACGGCGTGCGCCACGCGCTCTGGTCGGACTGCATCGAGCAGGGGCTCAAGGAGCGGGGTCTTTCGCGAGCAGCGGAGGCGGCGCCAGCGGCGCCGCGTTCCGGGGCCAGCGACGCCGGATGCACCACCACTGATCCGGACGCGGTCGGATCCACCCTTCGAAGCGCTCGTGGATCCGACGCGTCATGTCGAGCGCCTGTCGTCGCCGGTCCGTGATCGCGGGATCCGCCGCGATGGGCGGTCCGATGCGCACGCGGAAGCGCACGGGCCCCGTGCGCTCGACGTTGACGGGCACGAGGGCGCAGCCCCGCTGCAGCGCGAGCCGCGCCGGCACCGTCGTCGTGGGCGCCGCGACGCCGAAGAGCGTCACGGGGTCGCCGTCGTCCTGGCGGGTGTCGGCGACGAGCCCGATGGAGCGCCCGGCATCGAGGGCGCGGAGCAGGGCGCGCACGCCCCCCAGTCTCGGTACGAGCTCGCAGCGGAGGGCCCGCCGCCGTCGCAGCAGGAGCCGCTCGACCCACCGGTTCTCAGGCGCCGCGTAGACCACGGAGAGCGGCGCACCGAGGAGGTTGATGGCCACGGTCGTGAGCTCCCAGTTCCCCACGTGGGCGGAGACGAAAACGACGGGTCGCGCGAGCTCGGGGGGCCGGGCGAACGCCGGGATCTCTCCCTCGACGACGATCTCCAGGCGCTCCGCGGCTTCGTTCCGGATCCGCTCGAGGTGGGGGAACTCGCCGAGCACCGCTCCGAAGTTTCCCCAGACCTCGCGAGCCACGGCCTCGCGCTCCGCCGCGGACCGGTCGGGCAGCACGAAGTCGAGGTTCCGACGCACGTGCTGGTGCCGTCGCAGGTGCGGACCGATCCGACGCAGCAGCGCGCGTCCGAGGGCAGAGGCGTGCTCGGGCCGGAGCAGGCCGAGGACACTCCAGAGGAGCGCGAGGCCGAGCGCCTGGAGCCGCATCACCAAGCGCCGTCCGAGGCCCGCGACGTCGGAGCGCTGGCGCGGCTTCGTCGCGCGCGAATCGGCGGTGGCCGGGTTCAGCGTCATGGCGTAGAGCGAGACGCGCCGCGCAGCGTCTCCTCGATCAGGCCGCGGTAGTTCTCGAGCTTCGTCCGCAGACGAAGGCGCCAGACGGGATCGCGGCGCCCGCGCAGGAGCTTCCACAGCAGCTTCCCTTGCAGATGCCGGCGCATCGCGCGGAGCTCGGACAGGGTCTCGAGCTCGACCCCGAGCGCCCGCTCGATCCGCACCCGCTCGATGCCCTGCAGGTAGTAGCCGCGCAGCACGTACGCCTCCGTCGTGCGCGAGGGCTCCACCGGGTGGCGCACGCGCGCTTCGGGGAGGTGGCGCAAGCGATAGCCGTCGCGCAGGAGCCGGCGCGCGAGCAGGAAGTCCTCGCCGCCGCGCAGCCCGGTCGCGCGGTTCGGCCCGAGACGGGGATCGAAGAAGTAGGCGTCGAAGACTTCGCGCCGATAGGCGCAGCTCGCGCCGAGGGGCGCGCCGGTCTCGGCCTCCGAGTCGAAGACGTAGTCGACGGGGTCCGACCCGAGGTCGTGTCGCGGGCCGAGGAAGTGCGTCGCCTTGCTCGACACGAGCGTGCGCAGCCACTCCGGGGCGTCCGGCGCGAAGACCGGCTCGACCGGGCCACCGCAGCCCACGAGCGCCGGGTCGCGGTCCGGATCGAGGAGCGGCTCGACGAGGGCCCGGAGCCAGCCTTCCTGGGGCTCGGCGTCGTCGTCGGTGAAGGCGATCACCTCGCCGCGGCTCGCCCGCACCGCCGCGTTCAGGGCGTGGGACTTGCCGACCCGCGGCTCGAACACGATCCGGTCGCAGGCGGCCTCGAGCGCGCGGCGGACGTCGGCTGCGAGGACGTCCTGCGCCGCATTCACGGCGAGGACCACCTCGCCGGAGAGCGGGCGCGCCTGCTTCGCCACGGTCTCGAGGCAGCGTCGCAGGGCGGGCGAGTCGTCGCAGGCGGTGACGATCACGCTGACGGCCGGCGCTTCGAGCGGACGGGCCCGCGCGCGGAGGCGCGCGTGCCGCGCCATCACGCAGTCGAGCTCGGAGAGCACGAGAGACGACGGATTGCGTATCACGGGGAAGAAGCCGGTCGGCGAGAAGCCGCCTGCTGCATAGACGGCCAGGGCCTCCAGCCAGGCCGGCGCACCCTCGTAGAGCGGCAGCACCGAGAGCTCGGATTCGAGCCCGACGATCTGGTCGAGGATGCCGCGCGCGCCTTCGAAGACGTCGAGGTCGAGCCCCTGCGTGTCGACCTTGAGGAAGAGGCGCGGCGCAACGAGGTCGGGCGTGAGCTCCGGCAGGATCGAGTCGAGCCGGCGCAGGGGCGCGCGCTCCTCGCCCTCCACGATCGTGTCTTCCGGGAAGCATGCGCGCGCGCGGGCGGACAGCGGGAGCGCGGAAGCGAGCAGGGTGTTCTTCGTGCGCCGCAGCACGACGGATCCATCCTCGCGTCCGAGAGCGACCTGCCGCACGTCCCACGCGGGGTCTCCGGCCGACGTCGCGCGCAGCCGCTCGAAGGAGGCGCCGATGGGCTCGAAGGAGACGAGTCGGCCTCGGAAGCCGGCGCGGCGCAGGCCCAGCGCCCACTGCCCCTCGTTCGCGCCCACGTCGAGGACGACGTCGACGGCGAGCCGGTCGAGCAGCTCCACGACGTGTCGAAGTGCGTCGCTCACCGGTAGTGATCGTAGGAGCCGCCGGCGGCGCTCGCGATCAGGCCGGTGCCGCGACACGCCCGGAGCAGCTCGAGGGTGAGGGCCGCGCGACGGCCGCCAGCCGCCAGCGCACGGACGCTGCGAGCGGCGGCGAGCAGGATCGCCGCGCCGCCGCGGAACGCCGTGCGTGCGCGCAGACGGAGGCGCTCCGCCAGGGGCGCGCCCGCCTTCTGCGCCAGGAGCTTCATCGGGAGCGGCTTGTGCCCTTGCCTGTACTGGACGCGGGCGAGGTAGCGGAGCGTCGCGCGCTCCGGCGGCACGATCTCCTGCACGCGTGCACGCTCGGCGTAGACGAGGCGCGCGCCGGCCCTGCGCAAGGCGCGGAAGAAGAGGGCGTCCTCGCCGCCCCGCAGACTCAGCCGTGTGTCGAAGCGCAGCCCGCTCCGGCGCACGCAGTCGCAGCGCACGAGCACGTTGTTGGTCGCGGCGGAGGGGATCTCCGCGCCGTCGCGAGGGACGGCGTCCGCGGCCGCGAACGGGTCGCCCGGCCAGCCGAAGAAGCGCCCGCGTCGGATCCAGTCGGGTGCCCCCTCCGGCAGGTGGGGCACGACCGCGCCCTGCACGACGTCGGCGCCCGTAGCCCGCTGCATCCGGAAGAGCTCCGCCAGCCAGTCGGGCTCCGGGACCTCGTCGTCGTCGATCATGGCGAAGAACTCGCTCGCCGGGGGCAGATGGTCGAGGCACGCGTTGCGCGCGAAGGAGATCCCGCGCTGCGGCTCGACCACGTAGCGCACGCTCCGGCCGGACGTGCGGGAGAAGCCGTCGCAGATCGACCGCGCCTCGTCGCTCCCTTCGTTGTCGACGATCACGAAGTCCACGTCGAGCGCCTCCGAGGCGAGACGCTGGGCGGCGAGGCCCGAGAGCAGAGCGCGAAGCCCCTCCGGGCGACGGTAGGTGCAGGCGCAGACGGTGACGCGCATTCCTTCGCACCGTAGAGGGCGCCGCCGGGCTTGTCACGCCCGGCGGCGTCCCTCCGGCCGCGACGTCTCGTCGCTCCCCGCGAGCAACGCTTCCCAGGCGGCGATGGCGGCGTCGAGCGAGAAGTCGCGCGCTCGCGCCCGCGAAGTCTCGGGCGCCTGCGGCGCGTCGAGGGTCGAGACCAGGGCCGCGGCGAGCGCGGCGTCGTCTCCCACGGGCACGAGGCGACCGAAGCGACCTCCGTCGAGGATCTCCGCGGGGCCGCTCGGGCAGTCGGTGGAGACGACGGAGCAGCCGCAGGCCAACGCCTCGACCACCACGTTCCCGAAGCCCTCCCACGCGGACGAGAGGGCGAACACCGCCGACCTTGCGTAGAAGGGATAGGGGTTCCGCACGAAGCCCGGGAGGTCGACGTCGTCGCCGATGCCGAGCTCCTTCGCGAGGGCGAGGAGCGCCTCCCGCTCGCTCCCTTCGCCCAGGATCACGAGGCGCGCGGAGCGCGCCCGGCGCAGGCGGGCGAAGGCGCGGAGCAGGGTGGCGAAGTCCTTCTGCGGCTTGAGCTTGCCCACGCCGAGGACGACCGGCGGGCCGGGCGCGTCGAGCCACGGGTGGCCGCTCGGCTCGGCCGCCAGCTGATCGGCTTCCGGCCGATAGCCCGGGTTGTGGATCACGCGCACGGCGCCCGCCGCCGGTCCCGCCAGCGCCTCGAGGTCCGCGGCGACACCATGCGACGTCGCGACGATCGCGTCCACGTCGCGGAGGAAGCGCCGCATCAGGGCGGGCACGCTCCGGACCCAGCGCGATTCGCTGCGCGCGGCGGCCGTCGAGAGGTGGTTGTGGACCGACACCACGCGACGGACCCGATCGCCCACGAGCGGCGCGAGGAGCGCCAGGACGAGGTTCGGGTAGTTCAGCAGCGAGAGCAGGACGTCCGGTCGAGCCTGCGAGACGTAGCGGGCGAGGGCCGCCAGGGGAGGGTCGTCGCGACGGATCACGCGCAGGAACGGCGCGACCCAGGCGGTCCCGGCGCGGCGCCAGCCCGAGGGGCGGAGGAACGCCGAGGCGACCGCACGCGCCTGTGCCATCCGATGGCCGAGGCGGCCCGAGGCGAAGGTCCCGAGCACCACGACACCGACCGGCGGAACGTGCGCGGCGAGCTCTTCGAGCAGCCAGCCGCCCGAGTCCTCGACGATCAGGTCCACGGGATGCCCGCGCGCGGCGAGGCCGCGCGCGATGGCCGCCGCGACCTGCTCGGCGCCGCGGCTCGACGCCACGCTTCGGAGATAGATCCCGATCTTCACGCAGCCTTCTCCGGGCCGGCAGCTCCGGCGTTCAGGCGCTGGCTGCGCCGCGGCGTGCCGGGGCGCGGAGCTCGGGGCGGTCCGCCTCGAGCGACGCCCGTCCCTTCTCGACGCGGTACACGCGATCGGCGGTGGCCACGAGGGCGGGCTGGTGGGAGATCGTGAGGATCGTGACGGAGCCCCGCAGGCCCGCCAGGGTCTCGCAGAGCGCGGCCTCCGTCGTCGGATCGAGGGAGGCCGTCGCCTCGTCGAGGATCAGGAGCCGGGGCCGGTGGGCGAGGGCGCGGGCGATCGTGATGCGCTGGCGCTGGCCGCCCGAGAACCGGGAGCCGCGTTCCCCCACCAGCGTGTGTACGCCCTCGGGCAGGCTCGCGACGAAGTCCCAGGCGCCCGCCGCACGCAACGCGTACTCCACGTCCGCCTCGCTGACCTCCGGATCGTCGAGCGTCACGTTGCGCAACACCGAATCGTGCAGGAGGAGGTTCTCCTGGGGCACGTAGCCGATCATCCGCCGCCAGGCGCGCAGGTCGAGGTCGGCGAGATCGACGTCGTCGATGCGCACCGCGCCGTCCTGGGGTCGCACGAGACCCACGACCAGGTCGAGGATCGTGGTCTTCCCGGCGCCGGAGTATCCCGTGAGCGTGGTCAGGGAGCCGAAGGGGATCGTGAGCGAGCAGTCGCAGAGCACCGGATTGTGGCCGTACGCGAACTCCACGGCGTCGAGGCAGAGTGTGCGGTCGAAGTGCGGCGCGAGGCGACCACCCTGGGGCTCGGGCTCGCGCTTGGCCTCGTCGAGGGTCCGGCGCAGCGACAGATAGGCGCTCTCGGAGGTGACGACGTCCTGGTAGGCCTCCTGCACCTTGCCGAAGCTGTTGAGCACCTTCGCGAGCAGCAGCACGAGCACCAGCACCTGGGCCATCGGAAGCTTCCAGAGCACGAGGCCGGCCCACGCCCCCATGGCCACGAGCGTCATGAGGAGCGGCTGCTGCAGCGCCCTGCGGCCCTCCTTCGAGATGACCTGGCGTCGCAGGGCGGCGTTGAGGTCGAGGGTCTTCGCGACGAGCACCCGGTCGGCCAGGTTCTCCCGCGCCATGGCCTTGAGCGGCTTCACCGACTGCAGGCTGTCGGTGAGGCCCGCCATCAGGCGGGACATCATCTTCGTCTGCTTCTTGCCGGCCCGGCGCGTGATCCGGACCATGCTCTGGAGCGCCACGGCGATCACGACCGCCGCCACGACGTAGACGATCGTCGCGCGCCACGAGACGAGCATCGCGACCCAGGTGTACGCCACGGCCTGGACCGCGGAGGCGATCATCTGGGCGGCGTTGAAGTAGCTGCGGGCGGCGCCGTCCGCCTCGAACGACATGGCGTTCGTCAGGCGACCGATCGGCTGCCGCAGGTAGTACTCCCAGCGCGCCGCGAGCAGCGAGCGCAGGAGCTCCAGCCGCAGGTCGGTGGCGACCTGGGCCACCGTGTACCCGACCCGACGCTTGGCCACGAGCCCGATCACGCTCGTGACCGTCGTGCCGAGCACGAGCACGAGCAGGAGGCTCGTCAGGTCCGGGTGGATGCCGAGCGTGTGCAGGCTCTGCACGATGAAGCTGCCCACTCCGGACGTCGGCACCGCACCGTCCTGGGTTGCGGCGGAGAGCGCCGGCAGCAGGGCCGTCATGCTCACGCCCTCGACCAGCGCCGCCACGATCAGGGCGAGGAGCACGAGGAGCGTCTGGCCCGGATAGGCGCGCGCGAAGGCGAGCACGACACGCATCGGATGCTTCCGCCCCGCCCGTCGCGACTAGGCCGCGAGCGGCGGCGTGCGCTCGAGGACCTCGAACGCGTCGTGGCGGATGTGGTTCTGCCGCATCTCCTCGCGCAGCAGCGCCTCGCTCACCGTGCCCTCCTCGAGGCACTCGCGCAGGAGCCCGAAGAAGAACCGCTCCTGGTTCGGATCGGGATGCGCGGCGTAGACCGCGGGCGCGCCGCCGCGGGGGTGGATCAGGTGGCTCAGGGGGCGCAGCCAGGTGCTCGGGTCGAGGGGCTGGAAGCGCTTGCTCGCCGGCGTGAAGTCGACCGGGAGGCCCGTCTTCCAGGGCTGGGTCTGGCGCTTCGTGTTGTGGATCAGCTTCGTCGCGGGCGAGAGCCGATCGAAGTCGTTCCACTCGTCCTCGAACCGACCGAGGGTCTCGGGCGCCTCGAGCTTCAGGCAGATCCAGTCCATGTAGTCGCGCCGACCCTCGAACAGCTCGCCGAAGTCGTGCTCGCAGCGCCAGTGCGCGAGCCGCGCGCAATCGAGCAGCATCACGCTGCTCGCCATGCCGCCGCTCTTGCCCTTCGAGCCGCTCCGCGCGCGGCAGAGGATCGCCTTGCCCTGCATGTCGCGGGACAAGAGGTCGTAGACGTCGCCCACGGCGAAGACATCGGGATCGACGACGAGGGCGCGGCCCCGGTAGCCCATCGCCTCGGGCGGGAAGAAGCGGAGGGGCGTGAAGGACTGGAGGTCCTCGTAGCGCCAGGCGACCCGGCGCCCCTCCCGCAGGTAGCGCTGGCCCTCGCGCGCGCGGAGGAACGGGAAGTCCCGGGTGTGGAGGATCCGCACGTCGAAGAGGTCGGCGTGCTTGGAGCGGCGCCGCATCGAGTGCTCCGACACGAGGGCGCCCACGTGCTGGCGGTGGTTCGTATGGATGAAGACGCACGGCTTCTCGGACACGCGCGACCTCCCAGGGGATGGAGACGCGGCGCAAGGTAGCGGACGAGGGCGACGAGGCACGGTCCGGCGCTTGACCCGGAGTCCGCGTCTGCTTCCGTTGCGCCGCATGGGGATCCTCGGGGACGATGCGCGCGCCGGGGGGGCGCCCGGCCCGGCGCCCGGCACGGGTGCGGCGGCCTCGCCGCGCACGTGGCTCGTGCTGGGCGAGAAGGCCGGTGACAACGCCCAGGCGCGTGTGATCGCGGACGCGCTCGGCTGGCCCTGCGAGACGCGACGGATCGTGATGCTCGAGCGCTGGCGGATCGGGAAGCCCCGGGTGCGCGCATCGCTGGAGCACGTCGATCGCGAACGCTCCGACGCGCTCGAGGCGCCCTGGCCCGACCTCGTGCTCACCATCGGACGCCGGCTCTCGATGGTGGCGCTCTGGATTCGCGAGCAGTCCCAGGGTCGCACGCGGATCGCGCTGATCGGCCAGCCACGGCGCCTCGCGGACCGCTTCGACCTGATCCTGGCGAGCGCGCAGTACCCGGGGCCGCCGCGGCCCAACGTGCTGCGCCTCGGGCTTCCGCTGATGCGGGTCGACCCCGACGCGGTCGCGGCGGCGGCCCGGACGTGGGAGCCGCGGCTCGCCGGCCTGCGCCGGCCCCTCACGGCCGTGCTCGTGGGCGGGCCGACCAAGCCGCTGCGGCTCGACGCGAGCGTCGCCCGGGAGCTTGCGAGCCGAGCCGTCGCAGTCGCGGACGGCGGAACGCTCTACGTGACGACCAGCCGGCGCACGCCGCCCGAGGTCGCCGACGCGCTCGCCGCGAGCCTGCCCGCCGGCTCGCCGGTCTACCGCTTCGGGAGCGCGGGCGAGAATCCCTACCTCGCTCTCCTCGGTCTGGCCGACCGCTTCGTCGTCACGAGCGACAGCCTCACGATGATGGTCGAGGTCGCACGCCTCGGGCGGCCGCTCGCGATCTTCGCCCTGCCGACGGCGAAGGGACGCTTCTTCGGCCGGCTCGGCCGGAAGCGCGATCTCGAGGCCGTCCCGCAGCTCCTGCTCTCACGCGGCCTCGCCGTGCGTCTGGGCGAGCCGTTCCGCGCACCGGCCGGGCCGACCCCGGACGATCTGCCCCTCGTCGTCGAACGCATGCGGGCGCTCGCCGCGGGCGGCTGAGCGCGTGGGCCCGCGGGATGCAGGGCCGATTTCGTTTGGTAGGTTGCCTCGGCCCGCGCGCACGGGCCGTCGGGCGTCCGCGGGGACGAAGCCACCCTCCGATCGAGCCAGGTACCACATCATGTCCGAGCTCTGGAACACGATCACGCGGCAGGTCGCCCTCTTGCTCGCGTCCTTCCTCCCCGCCGAGCGCCGGATCGCGCTCGACCGGCGGCTGCGCGGGCGCGAGGAGTACCGGAAGCTCCGGCTGGCCGACGCGGTCGTCGTCTCCTATGGGAAGAGCGGGCGCACGTGGCTGCGGGTGATGCTCTCGCGCTACCTGAAGCTCGTCTACGGCCTGCGCGGCGAGCGGCTCCTCGGCTTCGACAACTTCCACCGCCGCGACGCCCGCATCCCGCGCATCTTCTTCACCCACGACAACTACCTGCGCGACTACCGGGGCGACGAGCGCTCGCGCCGGGACTTCGCCGACAAGCGGGTGGTGCTGCTCGTGCGCAGCCCCCAGGACACCGCCGTCTCGCAGTACTTCCAGTGGAAGCACCGCATGCGGCCGCAGAAGAAGCGGATCAACCGGTACCCCGCCCACGGCACGGACGTCTCCGTCTACGACTTCGTGATGCGGCCCGAGTCCGGCCTGCCCAAGGTGCTCGACTTCATGAACGGCTGGGCCGAGCAGATCCCCCATCTGAAGGAGGCGCTCGTGCTCCGCTACGAGGACCTGCGCGCCGATCCGGAGGGGAGCCTGCGGCGCGTCGTTCGCTTCCTCGGCACTCCCGACGATCCCGCCGCCGCGCGCGATGCCGTCGAGTACGCCTCGGTCGAGAACATGCGCCAGCTCGAGGAGAAGCGGACGTTCTGGCTGGCGGGGCGTCGCATGACGCCGAAGGACAAGTCGAATCCGGACTCCTTCAAGGTGCGTCGCGCGAAGGTGGGCGGGTATCGCGACTACTTCGACGAGGCGCAGGCCGCGCGGATCGACGCCCTGGTGCGCGGGCGCCTGTCCCCCGTCTACGGCTACACGGACGAGGTGCGCGTGGCGCCGGAGGGAGAGCGATGAAGCCCTGCGTATTCATCCACACCAACCACAAGCAGGTCGTCGGCGCGCTCGTGTCGCAGTACTCGATGCGCCGCGCGTCGAAGCACAACGACGCCTTCGACGTGCGCATCCTGCACCACAAGGACCATCCCTTCCTCGCGGCCCACGAGGGACAGGCCTACCTGCGAAACGGCGGCCGCCGCGTCTGGCGCAACGACGACCTCCAGTCCTTCACACCGCTGCGCTTCATGCCGCCGGAGGCGATGGACTACCAGGGTCGCGCGCTCGTCGTCGATCCCGACATCTTCGCGATCGGCGATCCCTTCGAGCTGCTGTCGCGGGACATGCAGGGCAAGGCGATCCTGTGCCGGCGTCATCGGGGTCGGAAGGGCCGCACGTCCTACGCGTCGAGCGTGATGCTGCTCGACTGCGCAAAGCTCCGGCACTGGCGCGTCGAGGAGGGCTTCCAGGAGCTGTTCGACGGCAAGCGCGACTACGACGACTGGATCTGCCTGCGCCTCGAGCCGCCCGACTCGATCGGGCTCCTCGAGCGCGAGTGGAACGACTTCGACCGCCTCACCCCGGAGACGAAGATGCTCCACAACACGCGGCGCTACACGCAGCCGTGGAAGACGGGCCTGCCGGTCGACTTCGTCCCGGCGGAGAGGATCTACGGCATCCCGTTCGCCTCGGGCCTGATGCGCCTGCGCCGCCGCGTGTTCGGCGACTACGGCCTGCTCGGTCGCTACGTGCGCCATCCCGACCGCAACCAGGAGCGCTTCTTCTTCGGGCTGCTGCGCGAGTGCCTGGAGCGGGGGATCGTGACGGAGGCGATGCTGCGCGACGAGATGCGGCAGAACCACGTGCGCCACGATGCCTTCGAGGTGCTCGCGCGCACGGCGCCGCCGCCGGCCTGAGCCCCGCTCGCGCCGTCAGCTCCGGAGGCCGCGGCGGAGCGCCACCACGCCCGCCGCGCCGCTCATCAGCGCGAGGGGCGCGAAGCCGGCCACGGGCGGTGGGAGGAAGCGTCCGTAGCCCAGCGACGCGGCGATTCCCGAGAGCGCGAGGTAGCCCACGCCCTCGAGCACGCACACGAGGAGCGACTGGGCGGGCGTCCAGAAGGGCGGCCCGGCGGTCGCGACGATCAGGCCGAGCAGCGGGAGCACGAGGCAGGCGAGGGGCGACGCGAGCTTCTGCTGGAAGTCCACCCGGTAGCTCGTCGCGTCGTAGCCGCTGCTCTCCACGTCTTGGATCGCCCGGCGCAGGTCGCCGATCGTGAGGTGCGACGAGTCGACGTCGGCCGGCACTTCCTTGCCGAGCTCCGCGAAAGGGCCGGCCTCGGCCGTTCGCGGGCTTCCGTCCGCGACCTCCACGCGGGTCGGCGCCTCGAGCCGCCAGACGCCGTGGCCCACGTGATGCGCGAGCGTGGCGTCGGTGCGGCTCCTCGGGAGCCAGTCGGAGTCGAGCTCGTAGATCGTGATGTCGTGCGCCTCGCCCGCCAACGGATCGAGGCTGCCCGCGACGTAGAGCTGGCTTCCGACGCGGTACCAGAGCGAGGAGCGGACCGCTCCAGGCGCGCGGTTCTTGATCTCGGTCTGCTTCAGGTAGCTCGCGCGGGCGCTCGCCCGCGGCACGAGCTCGTTGTTGAGGCCGTGGTACGACACCGCGAGCAGCACGCACGTCGCGAGGATCGAGCGCACCGTACGCAGGGTCGAGACGCCGCAGGCCCAGATCCCGACGAGCTCGCCGCGGACGATCAGGAGGCTCATCGTGAGCGAAGCCGCGAGCAGGAGCGCCATCGGCACCACGCGCGACGCCAGCACGGGGAGCCGCGCGATGTAGAAGCGAACCACCTCGGCGAGGGTCGACTGGTACTTCACGAACCACTGGAGGTTGTCGATCACGTCGCCGATCAGGAACACGAGCAGCAGTGCGACGAAGCAGAGCACCGCCATCTCGCCGAAGGACGCCAGCACGTAGCGATCGAGGGAGAGCCGGCGCGGCCGGCTCGCGCTCGTGTCGGCCGGCGCCTCGCTGCGGGGCCGGTCGCGGCCGCCCTCGGGCATTCCCGCCCTGCGCATCACCGTGAGCCCGAGCCCCGACGCAATCGCGACCAGCGCCACGTTGGGAAGCCACACCGCCGCCCCGACCGGAACCATCGGGTTCCGCAGCAGCGCATTCCCGGTCTGCACCAGCCCGTAGTACAGGATCGTCGCCGCGACGCCCAGCAGCGTCGCGCTCGTCCGCGTCGCGCCCGCCCGGCGCAACCCGAGCGGAATCGCGAGCAGGCCGAACCAGAAGGTCGCGAAGGGCAGGGCGAGGCGGCGCTGCCACTCGACCTCGGCGTCGCGGCGGCGCTGCGCATCCGGATCCTCGCGGGCGACGCGACGCAGCTCGCTGCCGCGCATCGCGAGCAACGCGACGCTGGGCTCGTGCAGGTTCGTCGTCGCCGGCTGCAGCAGATAGACCATGCGCTCGAAGCGCAGGTAGCCGGGCGGGCCGGCGTTCGTGAGCAGGATGCCCTCGTCGAGCGTCAGGCGCGAGCCGCCGCCGAGCTGCGGCTCGAGCGAGGCCTCGCGCGCGAAGAAGGTCTCGCCCATCGATGGCACCCAGAGCAACACGCCGCGCAGGTGATCGCCGCTGCTCGAGACCTCGCGCGCTTCGAGCCGGTAGTCGCCGAACGAGGTGACCGAGCCCGCCCGGAGCGTGGCGGCGGGATGCTCGCTGACGATCCGGCCGAGGGCGGCGTCGAGGCCGCGCGCCGCTCGGGGCGCGCCCGCGATGGAGATCGCGAAGGCGACGGCCGTCATCGCGGCCGCAAAGGCGAGCACGGGCCCGCCGACCCGTGCCGGAGCGACTCCGCTCGCCTGGATTGCGAGCAGCTCGCGATCGGAGCCCAGGCGACCGAGGCCGATCAGCGCGCCGAGCAGGGTGGCGAAGGGAAAGCTCCGGCCGATCGCCGGAACGGTCTGGAAGAGCGCGATCCGCGCCACCTCCGCCATCCCGAGGCCGCGATTCACCACGAGATCCGAGAACGCGAGCGTCTGGACCGCGAGTGCGATCACGCTGAAGACGAGGAGCGCGAAGACCGCGGGCAGCACGATCTCGCGCGCCACGTAGATCGCCAGAGTCGGTCCGAGCCGGCGGCCCGGCCGCGCGATCGAGCTGGCTGGCGATGTCTGTTCGATCACGCGGAGGTCCGAGGGCTCGCGGGTTCGCCCCGAGGCGTCGGCGCGGCCCGGTCGGCGACGCACCCGATCGGGGACCGGAGGTCCCGTCTGGGAGAGGCAGGCTGGCGCAGGGTAAGAGAGCGCATCGGGCGCCGCCATGCGCCGCGCACGCCGGCGGGGCTGGCTTCCGCCGAGTTCGTGGTTACGTTGCCGTCGAGCCGGGGGGGCCTGTATGGAAATCTTCGACTACGACGCATTCGCCGCCGCGCCCCTGCGCCGGGAGCCGTACGACCACCTGGTGGTCCCGGGCTTCGTGCGGCGCGAGGCCATCGCCGCGATCGCGCGGGACTATCCGAGGATCGACGACGCGGGCAGCCACCCGATCGAGCAGGTGCCCTGCGGCCCCGCGTTCGAGGCGTTCTGGAAGGAGATCCAGGGCGACGAGTTCCGGCGCCACTTCGAGCGCAAGTTCGGGCTCGAGCTCGCCGGCCATCCGATGATGGCCACGGTCCGAGAGTACGTGGAGGCGGTCGACGGATCGATCCACACCGATTCGAAGACGAAGGTCATCACCATTCTCTTCTACTTCAACGACGAGTGGCCCCACGAGGGCGGGCGCCTGCGGATCCTGCGCTCGGCCACCGATCTCGACGACTACACCGACGAGGTCGCGCCCCTCGCCGGCACGATGCTCGCGTTCCGGCGCAGCGAGAAGTCGTTCCACGGCCACCGGCCCCACGCGGGCCACCGCCGGATGGTCCAGGTGCACTGGGTCGATCCGAAGCGCATCGAGCGCAACGAGCAGAAGCGCCGGAGCGTGCGCTGGCGCATGAAGAAGCTCCTGCGGCTGGGCTGAGGGGGACGACCGGATGATCGCAGCCGCGGACGTGTCGGCCGTGTTCCCCGGGCGCTCGGCGCCCCTGCGCAGCGCCTTCGTCGTGGGCGCTCCGCGCTGCGGCACGACGTTCCTCGCCAAGGCGCTCGCCCGCCATCCCGAGGTCTGCTTCTCGAAGCCGAAGGAGACGTACTTCTTCCAGCGCGAGGCGGCGGCCGCGCGGCCGGACGCCATGCGCGAGCTCCTGCGCCGCCACTTCCGGCGCCTGGAGGACGCACACCGCGTGATCGCCGAGGGGTCGCCTTCGACGCTCTACGATCCGGCGATCGCCCTGCGCATCCTCGAGCTCGACCCCGACGCGCGCTTCGTGGTCTCGGTACGCAATCCGGTGGAGATGGCGCCCTCCTTCCACGCGCGCCTCCTGTACACGACGGACGAGGACGTGACGGACTTCGCGACGGCCTGGTCGCTCCAGGCGGCGCGGGCCCGCGGCGAGCGGATCCCGCGGCGCTGCCGAGACCCGCGCATGCTGCAGTACCGCGAGGCCTGCAGCCTCGGCGCCCACGTCGAGACGTTCGTGAAGTCGATCGGCCGCGAGCGCTGTCACGTCGTGGTGTTCGACGATCTCGCCTCCGACCCGCGCAAGGTCTACTCGGCCCTGCTCGACTTCCTGGGCCTCGTCGACGACGGGCGGACGCGCTTCGAGCGCAAGAACGAGAACCGCGACGTGGACCGTCCGTGGCTCCAGAGCCTGATGATCAATCCGCCGGCGCCGATCGTGGCGTGGCTCGCCGCCATGGAGCGGCGCGGGCTCGGGACGCCCCAGTGGGTCCGCACGCTTCGCAAGCGGATCAAGCACGCGAACACGCGGAAGGCGGCCCGGGGGCCGCTCCCCGCGGAGCTGCGAGAGACGCTCCGCGCCGCCTTCGCCGGGGACGTGGCTCGCCTCGGCGCGGTGATCGGGCGCGATCTGTCGCACTGGCGCTAGCCCGTCCTCGCGCGGAGGCACGCTCTCCCCGCAGGGGGGGCGCGCGCACGAGGCGCGCGCCAGATGAGCGCTTTGTAAGCTTGGGAGAGTTCACGCGGGCCGACACCCGGTGGCACATTTCGACGCAGTGGGGGGGCACGCGTCGAGAGATCCCGCGGCGTCGTCCGCCGCCGACACCGAAGCGCGCTCGACAATCGAGTCGTCTTGGCCATCATCCGCGAGGGGGAGGGTTCACTACGTCGTCCGAAGCTGCGTCGCCGTTCGTCGCTGTCCGCAGGCGCGTTCGCGCCACCGCCGCGCTGTTTCCGTGGCTCGGAGCCGTCCCGCGCGACCTCGTCGTGCTGACGCTCGGATGCGTCGGGTTCGTGGCGGTCGGCGTCGTGCTGTCGCTCCTCACCGGCGCGCCCTTCGTGGTGCCAGCGGGCCAGAGCCCCGCGCTCGGCACCAACTTCGCGATGCCGCTCGTGGCCGCCGTCGCGGGCTACGCGACGCTGCAGTTCGGCTCCCGCCTGAGGCGGGGCGCCGAGGTCGGCCGGATGCTCTGGAGCCGGCAGGTCCTGGTCGACGTCTACCTCCTGGCCCTGTTCGTGGTCGTGATCTACGTGCACTTCCACGTGAAGATGTGGGTGCCGCTCGTCAACCCGCGCAGCTACGACGCGTCGTACTTCGCGGTCGACGAGCGCCTGCACGCCGTGATCGAGGGCCTCCGCGCCGTCCGGCGCGCGCTCGCCGCGCTGATCCCGAGCGCGGACATCTGGTACGAGCTCGGGTTCTTCTCGATGTTCTCCCTCTCGTTCTGGTTCCACGCGGCGAGCCGCCGGCGCTGGCACTACCACAACATGGTGTCGCTCGTGGTCGCGGAGGTGCTGGGCGCGCTGCTCTACCTGGTCGCTCCGGCCGTGGGGCCCTTCGTGTTCGAGCGTGGCGACAACGCCATGGCCACCGAGGGGCAGCTCCGGATGTACGACCAGTACCTCGCCTTCAAGGCCGGTGGGGTCCAGTGGCTCGCGGCGCACGGCAGCGGCTACTTCACGGCGCCGCTCGCGGCCATGCCGTCGCTGCATCTCGCCGCGGCGCTGGTGATGGCGTACTACGCCGTCCGCGCGCGCCTCCTGATCGCTCCCTTCGCCGTCGCCGTGGTCGGCTGGATCGCGATCGAGTCGGTCGTCTCGCGCTGGCACTACCTCGTGGATCTTCCCGCGGGCCTCGCGGTCGCCCTGGTCTCGATCTTCGTCGCGAACCGGGTCTGCCGACACCGCCTCGCAGAGCCCCACCCCGCCCCCGCCTCGCGCGAGCTCCTCCGTCCGGAGGGGCGCCTCGCATGACGTCGGCAAGAAGAGCCGAAGGCGCCGGCGCCTCGCACGCGGAGACGCCGAAGGTCTGGCTCCTCATGGGACACCGAGCGGGCGACAACGCCCAGCTCCTCGCGCTGGCCGAGGCGCTCGGCTGGCCCTACGAGATCAAGCGGTTCCGCTACCGGCGCGGCGAGCTCCTGACCAACCTCGCGTTCGACGCCACGCTGCTCGGTCGGATCGGGGCGCGCTCGAGCGTCCTCGGCCCGCCGTGGCCCGACCTCGTGATCTCCGCCGGTCGGCGCAGCGAGCCCATCGCCCGCTGGATCCGGCGACACGCGGACCCCGCGCCGAAGCTGGTGCACCTCGGCCGGCCGTGGCGGAAGCCGGAGGCGTTCGACCTCGTCGTGGTGACGCCCCAGTATCCCGTCCCCGCCCAGGACGGCGTGCTCCGCATTCCACTGCCGCTCCACCGTGTCACGCCGGCCCGCCTCGACGCCGCGGCCGCCGAGCACGCGGCGCGCCTCGCGCACCTGCCCCGTCCGTGGATCGCCGTGCTGGTCGGCGGCAGCAGCGAGCTCTTCACGCTCGACAGCGCGACGGCGACGAGGCTCGCGCGCGAGGCCTGCGCGATGGTGCGCGAGGCGGGCGGCTCGCTCCTCGTGACCACGAGCGCGAGGACGCCGTCGGGCGCGATCGACGCGCTCTGCGCCGCGGTCGACGTGCCGGCCGAGATCTTCCGCTGGACGCCCGACGCCTCCGAGAATCCCTACTGGGGCTACGTCGCGCTGGCGGACGCCTTCGTCGTGACCGGCGACAGCGTGTCGATGCTGACCGAGGCCTGCGCCACCGGGAAGCCGGTCCACATCTTCGATCCCGGGCGCGCGCGGCATCGCCGCACGGACGCGCTCGCCGCCGTGCGGCGGCGCGTGCTCAACCTCGGGATCCCGCGCCTCTCGCGCGACATCCGCCGCATCCACGCGGAGCTCGTCGAGCTCGGGCGCGCGACCTTCCTGGGCGAGCCGTTTCGCGCCGCCCGCTCGCCTTCGCTCGACCCCGTCGGACGAGCCGTCGCGCGCGTGCGCGCGCTCCAGGCGGGGACGGCGGAGCCAGTCCCGGCGCCGCGCGAGGCCGTGCCGCGCACGCCGCGCGTCTGGGCCGTGCTCTGCTACCGCGCAGGCGACAACTCGCAGATCCTCGCGCTCGCCGAGGGGCTGGGCTGGCCCTTCGAGGTGAAGCGCCTGGCGTATCGCCCGCTCGGCCGCCTCCTCGACCTCTTCCGCGGGACCACGCTGCTCGGAATCGACGAGGCGCGATCGAGCCCCCTCGGGCCCCCGTGGCCCGATCTCGTGATCTCGGCGGCGATGCGAAACGAGCCGGTGTGCCGCTGGATCCGGAAGCAGTCGCGCGGCAAGACGCGGTACGTGCACCTCGGCAAGCCGTGGGCGCGGCTCTCGACCTTCGATCTCGTCGTCACGGTGCCCGAGTACAACCACCCGCGGCGGCCGAACGTCGTCCACAATTTCCTCTCCCTCAACCGCGTGACACCGGCGCGGCTCGCGCAGGAGGCGCGGGTCTGGGAGCCCGCCGTCGCGCACCTTCCGCGTCCCTTCGTGGCGGTGCTGGTCGGTGGCTATGCCGGACCCCACGCCTTCGATCGCGAGAAGGCCGAGCGCCTCGGGCGCGAGGCGAGCGCGATGGCCCGCAAGCTGGGCGGCTCGCTGCTCGTCACGACGAGCGGCCGCACCTCCGGCGCGGCCCTCGAGGGCCTGCTCGCGTCGATCGACGTGCCGCACCATCTCTTCCGTTGGAGCCCCGGCTCGCGGGAGAATCCGTACTTCGGCTTCCTCGCGCTGGCCGACGCGATCGTCGTGACCTGCGACAGCGGGAGCATGCTCTCCGAGGCGTGCGCCACCGGGAAGCCGGTCTACATGTTCGACCTCCGCAGGGACGATTCACCGGCGGAGGTGCCGCTGCCCGCGAGCGGCCGCGCCGGGCTGATCGCGCGCTGGTGGCGGCGCTGCAACCGTGATCGCGTGAGAGCGTTCCTGTACCGACAGGTCCTGCTGCGCCTCGGCCCGCTCGGGCGCGGGCGCGACATCGGGGCGCTTCACCGGGCGCTGATCTCCTCCGGTCGCGTGGTGTGGCTCGGAGAGACTTTCCCCACGAGGCCGCCGCCTCCGATCAACGAGATGCCTCGCACGTGTGGAGAGGTGAGGGCACTCTGGTCGGCGACTCCTGCGCCCGCGCCCGCTGCGCGCGACTCGGTGGCGCCGCCGCGAGCCGAGCGCCGGTCCCGCGACGAGCTTCCCTTCGCGATTCCCGCCGGCGGAGGGAAGGGGCCTGCGTCGGCCCCGCCCGCGACCCGCTAGCGGACGGCCGGGCGGGGCGCGGGGCCACGACTCTCGCGGCGGAACGCGGCGATCCGCCTCAGCCTCGACATTCCCGCCGCCGAAACCCGGCGTCTTCCCTAGGAACGCCGCCGAGCAGAATCCGGCACGGCGCTTGAAAACCTCGCCCCTCAGATCGCCCTGGACGGCGTCGGAGGGTCCCGTGCCGCATCGATCCCCTCGTTCGATCGTGCTCGCCTGCCTCGCTTCCGCCGCGCTCGTGCTCGCGCTCGCGTGCTCCCGGGAGCAGAAGACGGCCACGGCGCCCGAAGGGGCGCCTTCGGCCACCGCGCCGCCTCCCGCCGCGCCCGCTCCCGCCGCACCGGCGGTCGACACCGGCGCCGCGAAGGCCGAGGCGAAGAAGATCTTCTCGGAGCGCTGCGTGCCGTGTCACGGCGCGAACGGCGCCGGGAACGGCCCCGCCTCCGCCGGTCTCACGCCGCCGCCGCGGAACTTCCAGGACCCGGAGTGGCAGAAGTCCGTCACCAACGAGCACATCGAGCAGATCATCCAGTACGGCGGCGCTGCGGTCGGCAAGAGCCCGGCGATGCCGTCGAATCCCGATCTCACGAGCAAGCCCGAAGTGGTCACGGCGCTGCAGCAGTACATCCGCAGCCTGCCGCGCTAGCGCGACACCGCCCTTCGCAGCCACACCAAGGAGAATTCATGTCGATGCGACACACGAGCCGGTTCCTCGGAGCGCTTCCCGCGTTGCTGATGGGCGGCGCACTCGCCTGCAATCCGGGCGGCGAGAAGGCGCAGCAGGCGCTCCAGCCCCAGTCGGCCGGCAGCGGCGCCACCGTGGCTGCCCTGATGAAGGAGCGGAACCTGACGGAGGCCGACGTCAGCGCCGCGCTCAAGACCTACATGCCGACGGGCAGGAAGGACGACTACTACCTGTTCTCGTCCGGCGGCCAGTCGGGGCAGGTGATCGTGATCGGCATCCCGAGCATGCGCATCCTCAAGTACATCGCCGTCTTCACGCCAGAGCCGTGGCAGGGCTGGGGCTACGGAGACGAAGCCTCGAAGAAGGTGCTCGCCGAGGGCGACCGCCGCGGCATGAGCATGCGCTGGGGAGACACGCACCACCCGAACCTGTCCGAGACCGACGGCGACTACGACGGGCAATTCCTGTTCATCGGCGACAAGGCCAACGCGCGCATCGCGGTGATCAACCTGAAGGACTTCACCACGGTGCAGATCGTCGCGAATCCGCTCCTGCAGTCGGATCACGGCGCGGCGTTCGTCACTCCCAACACCGAGTACGTGATCGAGAGCTCCCAGTACCCCGCGCCCCTCGGTGGCGGGTACGCGCCGATCGAGCAGTTCGACGAGAAGTACCGCGGCGCGATCACCCTCTGGAAGTTCGATCGCGCGAAGGGCCGGATCGTCCCGGAGGAGTCGTTCGCGATCGAGGCGCCGCCCTACATGCAGGACCTGGCCGACGCGGGGAAGCTCGTGAGCGACGGCTGGGCCTTCGTGAACTCCTTCGACACCGAGCGCGCCCACGGCGGCGACCTCGAGGGCAAGCCGCCGCTCGAGTCGGGCGCCTCGCAGAACGACATGGACTACCTCCACGTCGTGAACTGGAAGAAGGCCGAGGAGCTGTACAAGGCGGGCAAGACCGTGAAGATCGCGGGCTTCCCGGTGATCCCGCTCGACGTCGCGGCGGCGGAGGGCGTGCTCACGTTCGTGCCCGAGCCGAAGAGCCCGCACGGCGCGGACGTGACGCCCGACGGCAAGTACGTGGTGGTCGGCGGCAAGCTCGACACCCACGCCACGGTCTTCGACTTCGAGAAGATCAAGGCCCAGATCGACGCCAAGGACTACGTCGGCAAGGATCCCTACGGCGTGCCGATCCTCGACTTCCAGAAGTCGATCAAGGGACAGGTGGAGCTCGGCCTGGGGCCGCTGCACACCGTGTTCGACGACAAGGGCAACGCCTACACCTCGATGTTCGTCGAGTCGAAGGTCGCGAAGTGGTCGCTGTCGGAGATGAAGCTGATCGAGAAACTGCCGGTCCACTACAACATCGGGCACATCGCGGCGGCCCACGGCGACACGGTGCACCCCCAGGGCCACTGGGTCGTGGCGATGAACAAGTGGGCGATCGACCGCTTCAACGACGTGGGCCCGCTCCTGCCCCAGAACTTCCAGCTCGTGGACGTGAGCGGACCGAACATGCAGCTCGTGTACGACCTGCCGATCCCGCTCGGCGAGCCCCACTACACGCAGATCATCGCGGCCGACCGCATCCACGCGATCGACCACTACGCCCCGGTGGGCACCGACCCGGTCACGGAGACGAAGAGCCCGAACGCCACGGAGGGCGGCTCCGAGCGGATCGAGCGTCGTGAGGACGGCGTGCACGTCTACATGACGCAGGTCCGCAGCCACTTCACGCCGGACACGATCCGGGTGAAGGAGGGCGACACCGTGCACCTCCACATCACGAACCTCGAGCAGGCGAGGGACGCGACCCACGGCTTCGGCATCAGCTCCTACAACGTCTCGATGTCGCTCGAGCCGGGCGAGGAGGGCGACGTGACCTTCAAGGCCGACAAGGCCGGCGTGTTCCCGTTCTACTGCCTCGAGTTCTGCTCGGCGCTCCACCTCGAGATGGCTGGCTACCTGATCGTGGAGCCCGCGGCGGCGCACACGGCGGAGGCGCCGGCGCGGAACGGTGGGCGGGGTTAGACGGGCGCGTCGGGCGCGCGCGCCTCTGTGGCGCGCGCTCCCGATCGTGCTCGGGCTCGCGGCGGCCGCCTGCGCGGGGGGCCGCGGGGGCGAGGGCGTCGCGGCGGCGCCGGAGTCGGCGCCGCCGCCCCGTCCGCCCGGCTGCCGCGAGCTTCCCGCCGGCGCCGCGCTCCAGCCCGCGATCGACGAGGCGCCGGACGGCACGGCCCTGTGTCTCGCGCCGGGCGTCTACACCGCGCCGGTGCGCCTGCCGCGAACGCTCACGCTCTGGGGTCCGCGCGAGGCGGTGATCCGCTCCAAGGGTGAGGGCACGACGGTCCGCCTCGAGGGAGACGGCGCCACGCTGCTCGGGACGACCATCGACGGGAGCGGCGGCCGCTTCGACCTGCTCGACGCGGCGGTGCACGTGTCGGGGCGCGACGCGCGGGTCGAGGGCGTGCTCATCCGCAACGCGACGTTCGGCATCCTCGTGGAGAAGGCGAGCGGGGCGACCGTGCGACGCAACGAGGTGGTGGGTGACGCCACGCGGCCCCTCGGCCTGCGCGGCGACGGGATCCGCCTCTGGGAGACCTACGACTCCCGCGTGGAGGACAACCTCGTCCGCCACAGCCGCGACATGGTGCTCTGGTACGCTTCGCGCAACCGCGTGGCGAGAAACCGCATCGAGGACGGGCGCTACGGCGCGCACCTCATGTACAGCCACGGCAACGAGATCGTCGGGAACCGGTTCACCGGCAACGTGACGGGCCTCTTCGTGATGTACAGCCGCGACGTCGAGATCCGCGGGAACGTCTTCGCCGACTCCGGCGGCGCGGCCGGCGTGGGCCTCGGGCTCAAGGAATCGGGCAATCTGCGCGTGCTCGCCAACCTGTTCGCGCACAACACCGTCGGCCTCTACGTCGACACGAGCCCGCTCTGGCCGGACGATCGCAACCGCGTGCAGGGGAACGTGTTCCGCCTGAACTCCGTCGCCGTGTCGTTCCTCGGCCGGACGTCGGGCAACGAGTTCGTCGGGAACGAGTTCCGGGACAGCCAGGTGCAGGTCGAGGTGGAGGGCCGGGGCGACGCGCGGCAGGCGGTGTGGCGAGGCAATGCCTTCGACGACTACGCCGGCTACGACCTCGACGGCGACGGCACGGGCGACGTGCCGTACGAGCTCCGCAGCCTCTCGTCGGACCTCGTGGCGGAGGCGCCCGCCCTCGCGTTCTTCCGCGGCACGCCGGCCTTCGCCCTCGCGGAGGCGATCGGTCGGATCGTGCCGCTGTTCGAGCCGCGGCTCGTGCTGGTCGATCCCGAGCCGCGCATGGCCCACGTCGCCTGGGAGGCGTCCCGTGCGGATTGAGGCCCGGGGCGTGACGAAGCGCTACGGGCGCGTGGCGGCCCTCGACGGCGTGAGCTTCGAGGTGGCGCCCCGGAGCCGCGTCGCACTGGTCGGTCCGAACGGCTCCGGGAAGTCGACGCTGAATCGTGTCCTCATGGGCCTGGTCGCGTGCGAGGGCTACGTGCGGCTCGATGGCCGCTGCCCCCTGCGCGAGCGCCACGCCCTCGCGCGCGCGACCGCCTACGTGCCGCAGACGGCGCCGCAGCTCGCGGCGCCCGTCGACGAGGTCGTGCGCGCGATCGCGCGCGTGCGAGGCCTCGAGCCGAAGAGCGTCGCGAGCGTCGCGGCGGAGCTCGACCTCGATCTCGCTTCCGTGGCGCGCCGACCGTTCCGCTCCCTCTCGGGTGGCACCAAGCAGAAGCTCCTGATCGCGCTCGCGCTCTCCGCGCGCGCCTCGCTCCTCATCCTCGACGAGCCGACCGGCAGCCTCGACGCCCACGCGCGCGAGCGCTTCTTCGCGCGGTTCGAGGCGCTCGCGCCGGAGGTGACGCTCGTGCTCTGCTCCCACCGGCTCGACGAGATCCGGCCGCTCGTCGATCACGTGCTCCTGCTCGACGACGGCCGCGTGGGCTACGACGGGCCCGCCGCCGCCTTCCTCGAGCGCTGCGCGCTCGCGACGATCGACGTCTGGGCCGACGGCGAGGAGGCGGCCGCGTGGCTCTCGAGCCGCGGCTTCCGCCGGGGCGCGGGCGGCTCCTTCCGCCGGACGGTCGACCACGCCGAGAAGATGAAGCTCGTCTCGGAGCTCCTCGAGACGCTCGGCCCCCGTGTCCGCAACCTCTCCGCGCGCGACCTGGAAGGCGTCGACCTCGGCGGGGCCATGCCCGGAGCCGACGGCGCGGCGAGGCCAGCCCGTGGCTAGCCGCGCCGCACGGGTCTCCTTCGGCGCGGCGCTCGCGGCCTGCCTCGCGCTCGCGGCCTGCCGGCGGACGGCGGGACCGGAGCCCATCGTCTGGGACCGCGAGCCGTGCGCGCACTGCCACATGCTGATCAGCGACCCGCACTTCGCCGCCCAGCTCACGACCGAGGACGGCGAGGTGCTGAGCTTCGACGACCCGGGCTGTCTCCTCGCCACCCTCGAGGACCGCGCGCCGCGCGTGCGCGCGCTCTGGTTCCACCACGTGCGCGAGGAGCGCTGGCTCGACGCCGCCCAGGTGGCCTTCGAGGAGGGCGACGCCACGCCCATGGGCTACGGCCTCGGCGCCGTCGACGCGGGGACGCCGGGGGCGCTCTCCCTCGACCAGGCCCGCCTCCGCGTCGCCACCCGCGGCGCGCCGGCGGAGACACCCCGATGAGTCGCGCCGAGCTCGCCGCGGTGGCGCGCCTCGACCTGGGCGAGGTGCTGCGCTCGCGCTGGCTCCTGCTCTGCCTCGTGCTGTACGCGCTCCTGGGCGGCGTCTTCGTGCTGGTCGGGCTGCGCGAGTCGAGCGTGCTCGGCTTCACGGGCGTGGGACGCGTGCTCTTCTCGTTGTGCCACGCGTTGGTGCTCCTGCTTCCGCTCCTCGCCCTCCTCGCGACCGTCCAGGCCGTGAATCGCGCCCGCGACGACGGTTCGCTCGAGCTCTTCCTCTCGCATCCGATCGGCCGGGCGGCGTTCCTGACGGGTGTCACGGGTGTGCGCCTCGCCGCCCTCACGCTTCCCCTCGCCCTCGTCATGCTCGCCCTCGCCGGGGAGAGCGTGCTCGTGCAGGGCCAGGCGGTGCCGTGGGGATTCTTCGGCCGGGCCATCGCGGTCTGCATCGCGCTGCTGGCGGCGTACGTCGGAATCGGGCTCGCCACCTCGGTGCTCGTGCGCCACCCCGCGCGGGCGACGACGCTCGTGTTCCTGATCTGGACGTCGAGCGTGGCGCTCCTCGACTTCGCGGGAATCGCGCTCCTGCTCGAGTGGCGCGTGCCGGCACCGGCGGTGTTCGCGCTGGCCGCCGTGAATCCCGTCCAGGCCGCGCGCCTGGCGCTCCTGTGCTCCGCCGAGCCGACCCTGGCCACGCTCGGGCCGGTCGGCTTCTTCCTCGCGAACCACGTCGGCGTCGACGCGCTGTTCGCGCTCGGCATCGCATGGCCCGCGCTCGTGGGCGTCGGCTCCTGGCTCGTGGCCTGGTGGGCCTTCCGCCGCGGGGACGCGGTCTAGCGTCGAGGGGGACTCGCATGTCGCGCTGGCTGAAACGGTTCTACGCGTCGCTCGCCCTTCCGCTCGCGCCCTGGACGCGGGTTGCGCTCGTCGTGGCGGTGATCCCGCTCGCGCTCGCCGCGATGGCGCCGCTCTGGACGCTGCACTTCGCCGCGCCGCAGTATCCGAAGGGACTCGATCTCTACGTCTACACCTACACGATCGAGGGCGGGAACGAGGGGAACGACCTGCCCGAGATCAACACGCTGAACCACTACGTCGGGATGAAGAAGCTCGATCCCGCCGACTTCGCCGAGCTGGACTTCATCCCGTTCGCGATCGGCGCGCTCTTCCTGCTCGCCCTGCGCGTCGCGGCGATCGGCGACGTGCGCTCCCTGATCGACCTCGGCGTGCTGACCGGCTACTTCGGCGCCTTCAGCCTCGGGCGATTCGTCTACATGCTCTACACCTACGGCCATCGGCTCGATCCCCACGCGCCGATCCGGATGCCCGCCTTCATGCCGCCGATCCTCGGCACGAAGGAGATGGGAAACTTCACGGTGTCGAGCTGGCCGGCGGAGGGCACCTGGCTGCTCTCGATCTTCGGCGTCGTGGTGGTGGGGCTCGTGCTCTGGTACTTCGTTCGTTCGCCGGCTGCGAGCCCGCCGAGGCCGCGTGAGGTGGCGCCCCGCTAGCGGAGGGGGTGCGCGTCCATCCAGTGCGCGAGGCAGCGGGCCCAGCTCGCGTGGACGCGCCCGTTCGGATGGCCGGTGCCGCCGACCTTGAACGCGGGATCCGCCAGCACGAGCCCGGGATCGAAGTCGGAGCACGACACGGCCTCGATGCCGCGAGAGCGCAGGAATGCGTCGATCGAGGTAGGCGCTCGGGTCAGCTCCATCACGACGAACCGGGCGGCGTTCAGCGTCGCGAGCGTGCGGAGCTCGGCGAGCAGGAGCTTCGTGGCCTCCTCCGCCGTGGCCTCCCGATCGCGCACGAGCAGGCGGAGCCGCGCGTCCTTCGCGAGCGCGACGAGGGACAAGCTCCCTTCGAGGGGCCAGCGGGGGAAGACGACGAACGGGTACTCGACGAGCCGTCCGTCCTTCGCGGCGACGCTCGGCGGCGCGAAGTACTGCCCGTGCCTGTCGAGCAGCGTCCGCACCCAGGAGTAGCCCGCCACGTCGCGATAGGCGTGGAAGTCGGTGTAGCCGTACACGGCGAGCTTCGGCGCGTACGGGGCGCCCTTCGACGCGAAGATCCTCCGCAGGGCCAGCAGCGACTGGTACGCGCCGTAGCCTCCCGTGCCGAAGTTCTCGACGTCCACGCTCGGTGTCGCCTCGGCCAGGCGCCAGGCGAAGGTCTCGGCGTCGACCACCCCGTAGCCCTGCGAGAAGCTGTCGCCGACGATCACCACCTGCGGGAGCGGCGCGACGTCCGGGCTCGGGCGGGTCGCACGCCGGCCGTCGCTCCAGAAGGTCATCGGGACGTTGCCGGGCTCGAGCGACAGCCAGACCCCGGCCTTGTTGCGCCATCCCACGACGGGATCGAACTCCGCCCAGCCGAACTGGGAGTCGCCGCTGAAGTGCGCGTTGCCCACCGCGGGCGTCGGCGGGTGGCCCAGACGACGCGCGGCATACTCGGCGCCGCCGAGCGCGGCGGCGAGGGTGACGAGCAGCAGCAGGAGCTTCCCGAGCAGGTCGGACATCCGTGGCGGACCTTCGCAGCGCAGCCGCGGTCGGCGGAGGGAAGGGTGAGGGAAGGCCGCGCTTTTCTCCAGCGACCCCGCGAATCGGGGGTTGTCCGCGGCCCCCGACCGGGATCTACTCCGCCGCGGCGGGATGCGGGCTCGAACCTGGGGCCAGGCGGCGATCCCGAGCGCTCGGATCGCCCGCCGCAGCAAGACCGCACGACACGAGAGACCTCGCACGACCGGGCGAACGAGAGGCCCGGGCTCGCGCGAGCGCAGATCCGGCATCCCCGTCCCGCGAGATCCATCGCGCCGGCGCTCCGCCCGCGGGCGGAGCCGAGGCGACGCACGACACGTTGCCACGTGGGGAGGTCCCGATGTCCCGAGGCGATTCCAGGGCGAGAGCGGCCGAGACGACGAGCGCGCTCCTCGTCGCGGACGGCGAGGCGCTCGCCCCCGCAGCGGCGCCTTCGCGCTCGATCTGCCCGGCGTGGTCGTACCTGTTCGACGTGTGGCCCGGGTCGCCGGCGCTCCTCGGGGCGGTGGTCGCGACGCTCCTCTGCTCGGCGTTCCTCCTGCTCGACCTCTCGGAGGGCCGGCTCGACGACCTGCTCGAGGGCGTCACTTCCTGGTGGAGACACCCGGAGGTGCGGAGCGCCATCGTGATCGCGGTGCTCTTCGCGGGGGTCGGGGTGACCTATCGCTACGAGGAGCTCGGCTCGCGCGAGGACGTCGCGCGACTTCGCCCGCACCTCCGCCCCGACGCGGGCTGCGAGGCCGCGCTGCGCGACGTCACGTGCGTGGCCGACCACCACGACGTCTGGATCGCCGGCGTGCTCGGCTCGCTGCTCTTCGCGGGGATCGTGCCGTTCCTCTACCGCGACCCGACCCGCTTCCTCCACGCCGCGACGTACGGGCTGCCCTCCGTGCTGTTCGACTTCGCGGTGGCCCTCCTGCTCGGCGGCACGATCCTGCGCACGGTCTACGCCGGGGTGGTCCAGGACCGCGCGTTCGCGCGGCTCGCCCACTCGATCGCGCGCCTCGACCTGCTCGACCTCGAGCCCGTGCACGTGTTCTCGCGGCGCGGGCTGCGGCGGACGCTGCGCTGGGCATTCCTCACCGCCGTCGCGAGCCTGGTCGTGATCGACGCGGGCTGGGACGGCCCGCCGACCCTCGTCCTGCTGGGAATCGTGGGCTTCGCGGTGTTCAGCTTCCTCCTGCCCGTGCGCGGGGCCCACGACCGGGTGCGCGCCGAGAAGCGCCGCACGCTCGAGGCCCTGCGCGCGAGCGTGCGCGCCGAGCGCGAGCGTCTCGAGAGCGCCGAGGCAGGCTCGACGAGCGGACGCCTCGCGGACCTCCTGGCCTACGAGGCGCGGATCGCGGGCGTCTCGGAGTGGCCGATCGACGGCTTCACGCTGCTCCGCTTCTCGCTCTACCTGCTTCTCCCGTTCGGCTCGTGGCTAGGCGGGGCCCTCGTCGAGCGAATCGTGAACACGCTCCTCGGGTGAAGCCCGCAGCAGGGCTTTCCCGACTCTCGCCGGTGTTCGGTTCCGCCGATGCAGGGGCCGGGTCGCGGCATCGGGCGGCGCACCCCCAGCAGGAGAGCTCATGTCGGACGAGAGCGCGCTCGCGCGCGCCCTCGCGCAGCTCGAGGAGCTGCGCGCCGAGGTGCGCCGCCTGAACGAGGAGGGCGAGCAGACGCGCCGCTTCCTCGAGCAGGTGCGCGACGCGCTGCCCTACGTCGTCTATCTCTTCGACGTGCGCCGCCTGCGCACGCTCTACCTGAACCGGCACATGGCGCGCGAGCTCGGCTACGACGACGTGCAGGCCGCGGCGCTCGGCGAGCGGTTCCTCGAGCACCTCCTCCACCCGGAGGACTTCGCGCGCCTGCCGGAGCTCCTCGCGCGCTGGGAGGACGTGCGCGACGGCGAGGTGCTGACGACGGAGCACCGCCTGCGCCACGCCTCGGGCGAGTGGCGATGGTACGTCGGCCGCGACACGGTGTTCGCGCGCGACGCCGACGGGCGCGTCACGCAGATCCTCGGCACGTCGATCGACGTCACGGCCACGCGCGATCTCGAGCGCCGCCTCGCCCACGGCCAGCGCCTCGAGGCGCTCGGACGCTTCGCCGGCGGCATCGCCCACGACTTCAACAACGTGCTGACCGCGGTCCTGGGCTGCGCCGAGATGGCGCGCGACCGCCTCGAGCACGGGCTCTCGCCGCGCGAGGAGATCGACGAGATCGCCGCCGCCGGTCGGCAGGCGGCCGCGCTCACGCGACAGCTCCTCGCCTTCGCCCGTCAGCAGGTGCAGACGCCGGAGCTGTTCCAGGCGAACGACGTGATCCGCGAGACCGTGCGCATGCTCTCGCGGCTGATCGGCTCGGACGTGACGGTCACGCTCTCGCTCGCTCCCGACGCGGGGGCGCTGCGCGCCGATCGCTCCCAGCTCTCGCAGGTGCTGCTGAACCTGGTGTTGAACGCACGCGACGCCATGCCCCGCGGCGGGCGCCTCGCGATCGAGACGCAGGCGGTGCGTCTCGAGAGCGGCTGTGCGGAGCGGCAGCCCGACACGGCGCCCGGCGACTACGTGCGGATCCGCGTCGAGGACGAGGGCGTCGGGATGACGCGCGAGGTGCGCGAGCGGGCCTTCGAGCCGCTCTTCACGACGAAGCCCGGCGGCGCCGGGACGGGCCTCGGTCTCGCGATCGTGCAGGGCGTCGTGCTCCAGGCCGGCGGACAGATCGCCGTCGCGAGCGAGCCGGGCCGAGGGACGCGCTTCGACGTCTACCTGCCACGCGCCTCGGCCGGGGAGGCCGAGCCCGCGGCGCGGCCGGCGCTGCCGGGCGACGCGGCGCTGCGCGACCGTGCGGTGCTCGTGGTCGAGGACGAGCCCGCGGTGGGCGACATCGTGCGGGAGGCACTCGCGCGCGCCGGGGCGCGGGTCACGCTCGCGCGAACCCCGGAGCAGGCTCTCGCTGCAGCGGCCGGGCTCGGCGCGTCGCTCGAGCTGGTGGTGAGCGACGTGGTCCTTCCGGGCCTCTCCGGGCCCGAGCTGCTGCAGCGGCTGCGCGCACGGCTGCCGGGCCTCCGCGCGCTCCTGATCTCGGGCTACGCGCCGACCGGCCTCGGCGACGGAAGCGCGGCCGTGGCCGGCACCGCCTTCCTGCAGAAGCCGTTCGCGCCCCGCGCCCTCGTCGAGCGGGCGCTCGAGCTGCTGGCGGAGCCGCCGCCCGACGCATCACGGTGACGGCGGGCAGCCCTCGCCCAGCACCTCGTAGTTCGGCAGCGCGACGCCGCGCGCGCCATACCAGCGCACCAGGACGTTCCAGATGTCCTCGGCGGTCTCCGCGAAGGAGAAGAGCGTGAGGTCCTCCGGATCGATCATTCCGGTCTCCGCGAGCCAGTCGGCGTCGAAGGCCTTGCGCCAGTACGCCTCTCCCACGAGCACGACCGGCAGCGCCGGCACGGTCCGCGTCTGGATCAGGCAGAGCACCTCGAACAGCTCGTCGAAGGTGCCGAAGCCGCCGGGGAAGGCGATCAGCGCCTTCGCGATCCGCAGGAAGTGCATCTTGCGGATCGCGAAGTAGCGGAAGCGGAAGCAGAGATCGGGCGTGATGAACGGGTTCGGGAGCTGTTCGTGGGGAAGCTGGATGTTGAGGCCGATGGTGTGTCGGCCGGCCTCGAAGCCGCCGCGGTTGCCGGCTTCCATGATCCCCGGCCCGCCGCCCGTCACGACCACGAACTCACGGCGCCCCGTGGTCTGGCAGCGCCGGCTCAGGCGGAACGAGAAGTCGCGCGCGACCTCGTAGTAGCGCGAGAGCGCGAGCTGGTGCTCGGCGGCGCGCAGGCGCCGGGCGAGCTCCGCGTCCTCGGGCGCGCGCGCCGCGAGCAGTCGGAGCGTCTCGGCGCGGCGCGCGGCGTCCGTCGGCTCCTGCAGCCGCGCGCTTCCGAACAGGACGACCGTCGACTCGACGTCGTTCTCGAGCAGCGCCATCTGCGGCTTCATGTACTCGAGCATGAGGCGCACGCTCGTGATCTCCGGGCGGTCGAGGAATTGCGGGTCGTCCTCGGCGAGGCGGAAGCCGCTGCTCTCGACCAGCCGCCGCTGGAGGGCGAGGCGCTCCTCAGGCGTCGGATCGGGGACGGGAAGGCGGGCGGTCGTCGCGCTCATGGCGGCGTTCTCCTCGTCGCGGGCGGATCCAGCGGCGGCGGGCGCAGCATACGCCGCCCCGACGGAGGCGTCCGGTGCGGCGGCCGGCGGAGGTGTGCGGGCGCCGCTTGCGTCGGCGCCCGGACGTCCCCTACAGATCGCGGGCGGCGGCGGAGGGCGTCCCGAGCCGCGGGAGGAGCGCGATGCAGGTGCCTCTTTTGGTGAACGACTTCCTGCGCCGGGCGGCTGCGCTCTATCCCGCGAAGCTCGCCGTCGTCGACGGAGCGAAGCGCTTCTCGTACGGCGAGTACGCGGCGCGGGTGAACCGGCTCTCGAACGCGCTCCTCGCCCACGGCGTGCGCAAGGGCGACCGCGTCTGCATGCTGAGCCCGAACAGCCACTACTTCCTCGAGAGCTTCTACGGGACGAGCCAGATCGGGGCGGTGCTCGTGCCGCTGAACTACCGGCTCGTCGCCGCCGACCACGAGTACATCCTCGATCACGCCGGTGTCACCGTCGTCCTCGTCGACCCGGAGCACCTCCACCTCGTGGAGGGGATCCGCGACCGGCTCGGCGCCGTGCGGCACTGGGTCTCGACGCAGGACGGTGGCGGCGCGCCCGCCGGCTTCACGAGCTTCGACGACTTCGTGGGCGACGCCTCGGCCGACGAGCCGCCCCCGGTCGAGCTCGACGAGAACGACCTCGTCTCGATCAACTACACCTCGGGCACGACGGCGCGGCCGAAGGGCGTCATGCTCACGCATCGCAACTGCGTGCTGAACGCCTACAACCTGATCGCGCACCTCGGCGTCCGCCACGACGACGTGGAGCTCTGGACGCTTCCCATGTTCCACTGCAACGGCTGGGGCGGCGTCTACGCCACGACCGGAGTCGCCGGCACCCACGTCGTGCTGCGCGCGATCGACGGCGCGGAGATCTGGCGCCTGATCGAGCGCGAAGGGGTGACCTTCGCGTGCATGGCGCCGGCCGTGCTTCGCACGGTCCTCGACTATCCGGATCGCACACGCCACGTGGTGCGCACGCGCCCCCGCTTCGCCGTCGCGGGCGCGCCGCCGCCCTCCGCCTTCATCGAGCGCCTCGAAACGGAGCTGGGCTGGGAGTTCATGCAGCTCTATGGGCTCACCGAGACCTCGCCGCTCATCACCATCTCGAGGCCCGACTTCGCGACGGACCCCCGCGACTGGGGGCGCCGGGCGCGGGCCGGCGTGCCCGGCCTCGGCGTCGAGATCGTGCTGCGCGGCGACGACGGCCGGCCCGTGCCGAAGGACGGCCGGACCGTGGGCGAGGTGTGCGCCCGATCCAACGTGGTGTTCGCGGGCTACTGGCGCCAGCCCGAGGCGACGGCCGACGCGATCCGCGACGGCTGGTTCCACACCGGCGACCTCGGCGTCTGGGACGCGAGCGGGAGCATCCAGCTCGTCGACCGCAAGAAGGACGTGATCATCTCGGGCGGCGAGAACATCAGCTCGCCCGAGGTGGAGGACGCCTTGTTCCAGCACCCCGCGGTGCTCGAGTGCGCGGTGATCGGTGTGCCCCACGAGAAGTGGGGCGAGACGCCGAAGGCCCTGGTCGTGCTGCGCCCGGGTGCGAGCGCGTCGCCCGAGGCGCTGATCGCGTTCTGTCGCGAGCGGCTCGCGCACTTCAAGTGTCCGACCTCGCTGGAGCTCGTCCCGGAGCTTCCGCGCACCGCGACCGGCAAGCTGCAGAAGTTCAAGCTTCGCGAGCGCTATTGGCAGGGCCGGGAGCGGCGGATCTCGTGAGGCCGGGAGCGCTGGGCGGCCCGCCGGTGTCGGGGTAGGATCCGCCGTCGCCCGCACGCCGTCGGGCTCCGGATCCGCCGCACAGGAGCACCTCGATGTTCAACCTCGCCGATTGCCTCGACGTCGTCGCCGACGCCTGCGGACCGGAGGACGCCCTCGTCCAGGGCGGCCGCCGCCTCTCCTGGGCCGACACCGCCCGCCGCGCGCGGAACGTCGCGACCTGGATGGTCGACCGCGGGGCGAGCCGACAGGGCAAGGTCGCGGTCTACACCTACAACCACCCGGCCTACATGGAGAGCTGCTGGGCCGCCATGAAGGCGGCCTGCGTGCCGGTGAACGTCAACTACCGCTATCGCGAGGAGGAGCTCCGCTACCTCCTCGACAACGCCGACGCCGAGTTCGTCGTGGTGCACCAGGACTTCGCGCCGACCCTGGCGAAGGTGCGCCACGACCTCCCGCTGCTCCGCGGCGTGCTCGTGGTCGGCGACGGAGGTGCGGCGAGCGAGGCCGGCCTCGCGGAGCTCCCGGGCGCGGAGTGCTTCGAGCAGGTCGCCGAGACCGACCGGCGCGAGCCCCGCGTCGAGCGCTCGGCCGACGACCTCCTGTTCCTCTACACCGGCGGGACGACCGGGATGCCCAAGGGCGTGATGTGGCGCCAGGCCGACCTCTACCTGCGCTTCGCCGGCGGCGGGCTCACGGCGCCGCCGAGCTCGATGGCGGCCCTCCACGCCTTCGCGAAGAGCCAGCCGGTGCGGCGCAAGGCGCTGATCGGCCCGCCGCTCATGCACGGCACGGGCTGGTTCACGGCGATGATCACGTGGCTCGCGGGCGGCACCGTCGTCGTGCTCGACGACCCGAAGCGCTTCGATCCCGCGGATCTCTGGGGCGTGGTCGAGCGCGAGAAGGTCTCGAGCATCACGATCGTCGGCGACTCGTTCGCGAAGCCGATGCTGCGCGAGCTCGAGGCTCGGCAGCGGCCCTACGACCTCTCCTCCCTCCTCCTCGTGACGTCCTCCGGCGTCATGTGGAGCGAGGAGACGAAGCAGGGCCTGCTGCGCCACGCGCCGCAGCTCACGCTGATCGACAGCTTCAGCTCGAGCGAGGCGATCGGCATGGGGCTCTCGGTGACGACCGCGAAGGGCTCGGTCCACACCGCCAAGTTCCAGCTCTCGGACAAGACGCGCCTGTTCGACGAGGCGCTGCGTCCGGTCGAGTCGAAGCCGGGCGCGAAGGGCATGGTCGGCGCCGGCGGCCCGCAGCCCCTCGGCTACTACAAGGATCCCGCGAAGAGCGCGAGGACGTTCGTCGAGCTCGAGGGCCAGCGCTTCAGCGTGCCCGGCGACTGGGCCGTCGTGAACGACGACGGCGTCACGCTGACGCTCCTCGGGCGCGGCTCCGTCTGCATCAACACCGGCGGCGAGAAGGTCTTTCCCGAGGAGGTCGAGGAGGTCGTGAAGCGCTTCCCCGGCGTGCGCGATTGCGTGGTCGTGGGCGTGCCCGACGAGAAGTTCGGCGAGGCGATCACGGCCGTGATCTCGACCCTTGGCGGCCCGATCGACGGCGAGGCGGTGAAGGCCCACGTGAAGCAGCACCTCGCCGGCTACAAGGCGCCGAAGCACGTGGTCGTGGTGGACGACGTCTACCGCAGCCCCTCGGGCAAGGCAGACTTCAAGCGCACCAAGGAGATGGCGCTCGAGGCGCTCGGCCTCGCGTAGGCCGCTAGGCCTCCTCGCCGAGCACCCAGCGCTCGAGGTCCTTCGGCAGCACGACGTCGAACCCGACGCGCGCCCCCCGCAGGACGCCCAGCCGGTCGGCGCTGTCGAAGAGCTCGCGGTAGCGGGCCTCGAGGCGCTGGCTCCAGAGTCCGATCCCCTTGAGCGTCGGGATCACGAAGCCTCGCACCGGGCCGAAGGCGCCGCCCCGGCGCGCCATCTCGGCCATCAGCATCTCGCGCTCGGCGAAGAGCTCGGCGAAGAGCGTCTTCGGGTCGATGCCGCACTCGGCCCAGATGCGGAGGGCGTCGGTCCGGAGCGAGGCGTCCTGGCGCGAGTCGATCAAGAGCCGCGTGGCCTCGAACGCGAAGTCCTCGAGCTCCGCGCGCTCGGCGGGCGAAATCGCCGGCAGGGCCTGCGTGAGGTAGCGGATGCCGTAGGCCGTGTGCCGCGCCTCGTCGCGCGAGACGTAGGTCAGGAGCTGCTTCAGCAGCGGCTCCTCCGTCGCGTTCCGCATGTCGCGGAACGAGTAGAGCGCGAGGCCCTCGATCACGATCTGCATGCCGACGGCCTTGTGCATCCAGTCCGGATGGCCGAGCACGCGGTCGAGGAGCTGCTGCAGCGCGGCCGAGATCGGCTGCACGGCGTCCAGCTTGCGGACATAGGCGTCGAAGACCTCGACGTGACGGGCCTCGTCCATCGTCTGGGTCGCGGCGTAGAACTTGCCGTCCATGTGCGGGACCGCGCTCACGAGCTGGGAGGCGACGAGGAGCGCGCCCTGCTCGCCGTGGAGGAAGTTCGAGAGCAGGAAGGCCGAGGTGCGGCGCGATACTTCCCAGCGCGTCTCCTCGGGCAGGCTCTGCCAGAACCGGGTCTCCTGGATCGGCAGGCCCATGAGGGTGAACGTGCGCGAGAATGCGTCGCGGTCGACCCCGCGCTCCCAGTCGAGGTCGCGCATCGCGATCCACTGCCGCTCGAGAGCGTTCGCGTAGAGGTCGCGCAGCTCCTCGATCTCGGGCTCGTAGCTCCAGCGGAAGATCGCGCGCAGCGCGGCCTCGGTCTCGTGGCGATCGGTCGGCTTCTCGGGCAGGACGGGCGAGGCGGTCATGCGGGGGCTCCTCCGGGTCGGCGGGATCTCGTGGCACGGCGGCGCGCGCCGCTGGCTTCGTCGAGCGCTCGCAGCAGGTGCTCGCGCGTCACGGCGAACAGGCGCTGGACGCTCTCTTCCGCGGCGGCGGCGTCGCCGTCGGCGAGGGCCTGCTCGATGCGGCGCACGACCGGCCGCAGCACCTCGCGCGGAGGGCGGAGCTGCGCGCGCAGGCCGCGCTCGCCCTCGATCCAGCGGCGGAGCTCCGGCGAGAGCAGGGCGGAGCGCAGGCCGTTGCGGACGAGGCGCAGGACGAGGTTGCGGCTCGCGCTCGAGACGAGCTGCACGAGGGCCTCGATCGCGCCGAAGTACTCGGCGTCGCCGATCGCCGGATCGGCCAGGCGCCGGAGCAGCGCGCGCGCACCGGCTCGCTCTCCGGCGTCGGCGTGGCGCAGCGCGAGGCGGACCGCTGCGCCCATCAGCGTGGCCTGCACCTCGAGCGCCTGCTCGACGAGATCGCGCCGCGGCGCTCCGGGCGCGAGGAGGAGGTGCGGCAGCACGTCGAGGCTCGCGTCCTCGACGGGGCGCACCACGGCGCCGCCGCCATGGCGGATCGCGACGAGGCCGAGCTGCTCGAGCTGCTGCAGCGCCTCGCGCACGGAGCTGCGCGAGAGCCCGCGCGTCTCCGCGAGCTCGCGCTCCGCCGGAAGGCGGGCGCCCGGCGGTCGCGCGCCGCGCAGGATCTCGTCGCGCAGTTCGGCGACGAGCTCCGCGGCACGGGAAGGGCGCGCGGCTGCGGGATCGCCGCCCGGAAGCGGGCGCAGCGGGCTCGCAGCGGGAGGGCGCGGTCTGCGGCGGGGCGCGGTCGTCACGACGCTCCAGGAGTGGTCGGGCCAATCTCGACTGGTCAGACCACTTCTATCAAGCGCGGCGGACGGGCGCAAGCGGCTCGTCGAAACGACGACGGCCGCGGATCCCGTGGGATCCGCGGCCGTCCATGGAAGATGAGACGCCTCGGGCGGCGCTGCCTCCGCCCGGCGCCCGCGCGCGGGCTCAGGCCTCGGTAATCGCCTTCACCTTCGCCTGGAGCGCCTGGGCCTGCGGGCTCGGCGGGCCGGCGGCCTGCATCTGCATCATGACCGCCATGTCGCCCTCGATCTGGATCTGGCCCGACATGAACGCCTGCATGCCGGCCTGCTGGTCGTTGTCGACGAAGATCGCCTTCGCGACCGGGTAGGGCACGGTCAGCTTCGTGGGCGCGCCGTCGAGCAGGCCGCGCTTGAACTCGCCGCCCGCCATGTGGATCTGCTTGTCGCCCTCCGGATGGTCCTTCACCACGATGTTGATCTTGATGTTCTTGACCATGTCCGGGACGGGAACGTCGCCGGCCTCGGCGCGGATCTTGTCCACCGCCTCGAACCAGGAATCGGAAAGGAACTGGGCCACGTGAGATCTCCTCTGGAATCGCTCGCCCCGGGTGCGGGGCTCGTCTGGCTGCCACCAGGCCCGGGCATCATGCGTTGCGCCGCGTCGCCTCGCAAGCGACGTCGCGCCACGCGGCGAGGAGCTCGCGCAGGCCGTCGGGCGTGTTGCACGCGGGATCTTCGAGCACGCGATCCGTGAGGAAGCGCAGGGCGGCGCCGACGCGGGGCCCTGGGCCGCAGCCGAGGAACGCCATCACGCCCTCTCCGTCGAGGGCGAGGTCGAGGCGGTCGAGAGCGGGCCGACCGGAGGCGCGCAGGGCGGCGAGCGCCCGCTCGAGGGGCTCGAGGGCCCGTAGCACCTCCGCGGCGAATGCGGGCCGCTCCTCCCGCGCCGCCTCGGCCTCGGCCCGGCGCAGCGCGACGAGCGCGTCGACACGGTCCTCGCCGCAGCGCTGGAGCAGGCGGCGCAGCGCGGCGGGCGAGCGCGGGTCGACGTCGCGCTCGACCGGATGCGCGCGCAGGAGCGCGAGGACCTCCTCGGTCACACGGCGCGGGAATCGCCAGCGAGCGAGGAGCGCGCCGACCCGCGCCCCACGCAGCCAGGCCGAGAGGCGGAGCGCGAGATCGAGCGGGAGGCGCGGCACGAGCGCGACCGCGTCGGGTGCCGCGCCCGGCACGAGCGCCGCCTCGAGCCCGGTCCGGCGCAGGAGCGCGAGGCCGAGCCCCGCGTGCGGCGCGAGGAGGAGGCGCGAGAGCTCCTGGCGCACGCGCTCCCGCGCGACGCTCTGGAGCGTCGGCGCGCTCGCGGCGAGGGCGGCCTCGAGCCCCGGCTCGGGCCGCAGCGCGAGCTCCGCGACGAGGCGCGCCGCACGCAGCGCGCGAAGCGGGTCCTCGGCGAGCCGCGCCTCGGCGCTGCCCACGGCGCGGAGCTCTCCGGCCGCGAGGTCCGCCGCGCCGCCGAAGGGATCGACGAGCGCGCCGAGCGCGATGCCCGCGCGGCCGCCCGGCTGGCGGGGGAGGGCGGGACGAAAGGCCAGGGCGTTCACGCTGAAGTCGCGATGGGCCAGGTCGGCCTCGAGCGCGGGACCTGCGCGGTAGCTCGTGACGTCGATCGGGCCGGCGGGCGTCGGCACCATCACCGTGCCGTGTCGGAAGCCGGTCGGCACGGCGCGCGGGAAGAGCCGCAGCACGACCTCCACCGGCGCCGCGGTCGCGACGTCGAAGTCCCGCGCGGCCTCGCCGCGCACCAGGTCGCGCACGCAGCCGCCGACCAGGGCGGCCTCGAAGCCCGCGGCCTCGAGGCGCGCGAGCGTCTCGAGGACGGCCGTGGGCAGGACGGCCGCGCGGAGGCGCGCCTCCGCCGCCACGCGGGCCGCCTCGCCATCGCGCGGCCGCGCGGCGACCGTCGAGCCCTCTGCAGGCGACATCGGGGCGAGTGTACCCGCCGCGACCGGCCCGGCCCCGACGCGGGCTCGCCCTCCGACGGCGAGGCTCCGACCGCTGCGATACAACCGCGCCGTGCCTCCCCTTCGTTTCCGCGCGCCCGGCCATGCGCTCCGTCTCGACGCGCTCCTCGCCCGGGCCGTCGCCGCGGGCGACGCGCGAGCCCTCGCGGCTTCGATCCGCGGCGGGAGCGTGCGCGTCGACGGCGAGGTCGTGCGTGAGGGAGACCTCCTCGTGCCTCCGGGCGTGCGCATCGAGGCCGCCCTCGGCGCGGCCGGCGCCGAAGGCCGCGACGAGCGCGCGGAGGCCGCGGCGGACGCGTTCCTGGTCCTGGTGCCGGCGCCGCCCTGGCCCTCGGGCCGTTGGGAGGAAGAGGGCGGCCGAGAGAGCCTCGCCTGGCGCGCGCTCGAGGTGCGCGACGGGGTCGCGGCCCTCGCGATCGAGCCCTGGCGCGAGGGCGGAGCGCAGCTCCGCCGTCGCCTTGCGGTGTCGGGCTTCCCGATCCTCGGCGACGTCCTGCACGGCGGCATCCTCGTGGCGGGCGGCCTCCGTCTGTGGAGCCGCGCGGCTGCGGTCGATCCGGCCGATCTCCTCGCGTGGCCCGAGGAGCCGGTCTTTCCGTCGGAGGTCGAGGACGGTCGCCGCGTCGAGCTCCGCGTGTCCGAGGCGACGCTGCGCGCCGTGGGGCGCGGGCATCCCTGGGTGCTCACGGACGGCGAGACGGGCGATGCGGGCCGCTTCCGTCCCGGCACGCTCGTATCGCTCGTCTCGACGCCGCAGGGCCAGGGCGCACGCGCGGGACGCGAGCCCTCGCGCGCCGCCTCCCGAAGCGCTCCGACGCCGAGCGTGCTCGCGCGGATCGAGGGCATCGGCGCGCTCGCCGCCCGCGTCTGGGAGGCGGGGCTCCACGCGGGTCAGCGGCCGCGGAGCGTCGAGGCGCGGGTGGCCGATGCCCTCGCGCGGCGCCGCAGCTTGATCGCCGCGTGCGCCGAAGGGGGCACCGATTGCCTGCGCCTCGTCCACGGCGAAGCCGACGGCCTTCCCGGAATCGCCGTCGATCGGCTCGGGCCGATGCTCCGCGTCGTCGTGAGCGGGCGTGCGTGCGAGACGGTCCTCGAGCGCGCGATCGACACGCTCGTGCACGCCGTCGCGCCGGCTCTCGGCGCCGAGCCGCCCGTCGTGCGCGTGCTCCACCTGCGCGAGCGACCGCCGGGTCGGGCCGAGTGCGTCTCCCTCGTGCGTGGCCGGCTCGCGGCCGACGCGTGCGACGCGCTGGGACGCACGGTCGTGTCGGAGCGCGGCCTCCGCTACCTCGCGGACCCGGGCCTCGCTTCGCCCGAGCGGCCGTCGCCGGCCTTCGGCTTCTTTCCGGATCAGCGCGCCAACCGGGAGCGGGTCGCGGCCCTCGCGAAGGACGGCGGCCGCTGGCTCAATCTCTTCGCGCACACCGGGGCCTTCAGCGTCGCGCTCCTCGCCGCCGGCGCGAGCTCGGTGACGAGCGTCGATCTCTCGGCGGCGTATCTGCGCTGGCTCGAGGAGAACCTCGCGCTGAACGGTCTCGCGGGGCCGCGGCACGTCTCGCATCGCGGCGACGGTCGGCGCTTCTTCGAGCGCCTCGACGCCGGCGCGCGGTTCGACGGCATCGTGCTCGATCCGCCGACCGCCGCCGCCGCGGGCAGGCGCTTCTGGTCGGTCCGGCGCGATCTGCCCGCTCTCGTGGAGGCGGCGCTCGGGCGGCTCGCGCCGGGAGGGCATCTCCTCGTCACGCGCAACGACCGGGCGGCTCGCGGTCGTCTCGCCGAGCTCGTCCTCGGGGCGGCATCACGCGCGGGAGCGATCGTCGACGCACCATCCGATGCCCCGCCCGGCCCCGACTTCCCGAGCTTGCGAGGCTTCCCGGAAGGCGATCCGTTCGAGGGGCTCCTCGTGCGACGCGCGCTCCGTCCGAGCGGAAGGCCCCGCGCGTCCCGGCGCTGATCGCCGGGTGCGCAACGCGGCCGCATCTCGCCGGAGATTCCCGCGCAGACCCACGAAGAAGAGCAGTCTCCTAGGGGCAACGGATCTGCAGGATTCCGCGAAAACTCCGCACGCTCCTGGACACTTTTTCGCCTCTTCGAGCTACATACGATGCGGGGAAGGGGGTGCGCGCGGCGCGGCCTTCGGGCGCGCCGTTTGGAGCGTCGCCCATGCCCCTGCAGGCTCGTTTCCGCTCTCACTCCCGCCGCCGCGCGCCCTTCCGGCGAGGGTCGGTGGCCCTCGGCGCGATCGGCTTCGCTTTCTTGCTCGCGGCCCCGGGCGCGCGCGCCCTCACGATCGGCGCGGGCGGCGCCCATCCGATCACCGTCACGCCCCTCTGGTACAACGGGCCCGGCCTCTACGGGATCAAGCGCAACGTGGCCAACGACTGGACCGCGTCGACCACCAACACCTGGGTCGCAGCGGCGGCCGGCACGCCGCTCCAGCCGCTCTCGATCACGCAGGTCCTCCAGCTCCCGCCGATCCAGCATCCCCAGCAGCCTTCGAACTCGGCGAATCCGCAGACGCCGCCCGGCAACCCCACGAAGACCGTGCCGTTCGTCGGCGACTCGACCTGGACGATCCAGAACAACACCGGGAAGGCCTTGAGCTCGCCGCTCCTCGTGATCACGTTCGTGAACTACGCCGCCGGCTATCCGAACGTTCCCGTGGCGCTCGACGACGGGCTGGTCGACGTGCTCAAGTACACGAACGGGGGACAGACCTATCTCTTCGGCGCCATTCCGCTCGGTCCGATGGCGCCGGGCGCATCGAAGAGCGTGACGATCCGCTATATCGTCGGCGGCCCACTGCCGCTGGTCGAAGGGAAGTACCACTTGCCGCAGCTCGGCGTGTCGGGCGTGCTCGACGCCCACTTCGTTCCCGAGCCGTCGACCGCCCTGCTCGTCGCCGCGGGGCTCGTCGCCGGGGTGGCCGCTTGCCGAAGGGCGCGCGGGGCCCGATGACCGCCCTCCGATCTCGGCGCGCGCTCCGGCGCGCCGCGCTCTTCGCGTCCGTCTGCCTCGCACTCTCGAGTGTCGCGCCCGCGCACGCCGCCGCCGACGACCCGCAGATCCTTCGCCTCCGGGGGGAGGCCTTCGCCAGCGCGGGGCGCTGCGAGGAGGCCATTCCCGTGCTGGAGCGGGCCGCCGAGGGCGCGCCGCGCGACGCGCGGATCCCCCTCGTGATCGGCCAGTGCCAGATCCGCCTGCGCCACTATCCCGAGGCCGTGGCCGCCCTCGAGCGGGCGCGCGCCCTGGACGCGTCGCTCACCGAGGTCGACCTCTCCCTCGGCATCGCCCAGTACCACGAGGGCGATCTCGCCGCAGCGGCCCAGTCCCTCGAGGCGGCTCGCGCGCATGGCGGCGCGTCGTCGCAGCTCGACCTCTACGAGGGGCTCCTCCTGCTCCAGCGGGCGCGGGCCCGCGAGGCGGCGGAGGCGCTGGAGCGGGCGAGCGCCGCCGACTCCAAGTCCGTCGATCCTGCGGCCACGTACTATGCGGCCCTCGCCTGGGAAGAGGCGGACGAAGGAGAGGCGAGCGCGGCCGCGCTCGAGCGCGTGATCACCGGCTGGCCCGGCACCTCGTGGGCGGATGCCGCGGCGAAGCTCCGCGATGCACAGCGGCGCGCGCACCTGCCGACCTGGTGGGCGGTCGCGACCGCCGGCATGGAGACCGACACCAACCCGACGCTCGTCGGCAGGAACGTCGTCCTCTTTCCGAACGAGGCTCCGGGGCAGCAGGACGCGCGAGGCATCTGGTCCTTCGAGTTCGGCTCGGAGTTCTGGAAGTCCGACCCGTGGTCCGCGGGCGGCCGCGTCTACTACTACGGCAACGCGTACCACGACCTCACGGAGTTCAACACGGAGTATCCGAGCCTGAGCCTGTGGCTCGACCGCCGGCTCGGCGATGCCGACACCGTTCGGATGCAGTACGACTTCGGCTACGCCTGGGTCGGCGGAGATCCGTTCCTGGCGACGCAGTGGCTGACGCCCTCCTGGTACCACGACTGGGGCGCCTTGTACGGCACGACCCGGGTCTTCTCCGAGGTCGTCTTCAACAACTACTTCGTCGACGAGGACGAAGTGGTCTCCGCGGTCCCCTCGACGGGCGCGTGTCCGCCGGGGGTCGGCGTGTGCGGGCCGCCGGGCGTGAACGAGGCGCACGAGCGCAACGCCGACGGCTTCGGCACGACCTTCGGCGTGGAGCACATCGTGCCCCTGGGAGTGATCCAGACGGACGTCGTCCCGGGCTTGCGCTTCGGGCGCTACGTGTCGCACGGCTCGGAGTGGTCGAACACGTCCTACGACTTCCGCATCGCGACGCACACCCGCCTGCCCTACGACACGCGGCTCGACGTGATCGGGGGCTACACCTATGCGCCGTATCGGAACCGCTCGACGTTCCCGACCCACGACGAGGTCCAGGCCGAGGTGCCCGGTCAGCCCTACGTCCTCGCAGGGCCCCGGCGCAGCGACGACATCGGCTACGTCGACGCGAGCCTCGAGCACAAGCTCACGACCTGGCTCTCGTGCTCGGTCCGCTACGCCTTCCAGAACCATCACTCGAACACGGACGTGTTCGACTTCCACGAGCACGTGCTCGGGGCGTATCTCACGCTCCGCCTGCACGACTAGGAGGACCTCATGGTGAACCGCCGCCGCCGCCCGCCGCTCCTGCTCCTCGCCGGCCTCTTCGCCATCGCCTCGCCTGCCGCCGCCGCGTCGCCCGAAGCAGCGGGAGTCTCGGGCAAGGACGCCGTGCTCGCGCAGCCGGGAGACTGCGCGGTCGCGAAGCCCTACGTCCCCATCCTGCTCGCAGGGGGCGGTCGCATCGACAAGACCTACCCCGCCGGCGAGCCCACGGGTCTCGACGTCGTGGCCGGGAACGCGAGCGATCGGATGTCTCCGACGGACGTCGCGGCACCGCCGATCAGCACGCCGATCGGCCCGCCCGGCGCGCCGGGCAACCCGGTCACGAGCTGCCTCGTCGGCAACTGCGGCCCGACCTCGAAGGGCGGCACGATCCCGGTCGTCGAGCCGCCGGCGGTGATCGGCCTCCCGCCCGGGATTCCGGGCGTGCCGGGCGGCAAGACGCCGTAGACGCGGCTCCGCGCTCGGCTCCGGCCGCTATGCTCGCCCCCGAGGCGGCACGCGCATGAGCCAGGAACGAGGCAGCCGGATCGAAGGCCGCGAGATCGCGCTCGCGACGGCGGAATCCGCCGCGGGCGCGAGCGGGCGCGGCTATCTGGCGCTTCCTGCCTCGGGCCGCGGGCCCGGCGTGATCGTGATCCACGAGTGGTGGGGCCTCGTCCCGCACGTGCGCGAGGTCTGTGATCGGCTCGCGCGCGAGGGCTTCGTCGCGCTCGCGCCCGATCTCTACCGCGGCGCGGCCACGACGGACCCCGACGAGGCCGGCCGTCTCATGCTGCACCTCGAGCTGCCGCGTGCGGCCGCGGATCTCGACGCGGCGGTCGCGACGCTCTTCGGGCAGACGGGCGTGACCGGCCCGCGTGTCGGGGCGATCGGCTTCTGCATGGGCGGCCAGCTCGCGCTGCTCGCGGCGACGCGCAATCGGCGGATCGGGGCCGTCGTCGATTTCTACGGCATCCATCCGTCGGTGACGCTCGATCTCTCCCGTCTCGAGGCCGCGGTGCTCGGGATCTTCGCCGAGCGGGACGAGTTCGTGCCGCCGGAGGCGGCGCGCAAGCTCGAGGCCGAGCTCCGGGGGGCGGGCAAGCGGGCATCCCTGCGGATCTTCCCGGGTGTGGGCCACGCCTTCTTCAACGACGCGAGGGCCGACGCGTACGACGCCGTGGCCGCCGCCGAGGCATGGCGCGAGACGCTCGCGTTCCTGCGCGCGGAGCTCGCGTGAGCGACGACACCGCGCCGCGTCGGCGCAGCCGCGGGAGCGTCGCGTCCCATCGACCGGACGGGGCGCCGCGCAGGGACGCCGCGCGCCCGCTCCCCGCCCCGACCGGCCTGCCTTCCTTCCTGCCGGCGCTCCTCCCCGCGCCGCTGCGCGCGCTCCGCGCCGAGATCGACGAGCGCCTCGCCATGCTCCCGACGCGCGTGAACGAGTACGGCGTCGACCCGTTCGGCATGAGCCCGAGCTACACCGAGCCGTATCTCCTGTGGGCCACGCTCGTGTACCGCTACTGGCTGCGGGTCGAGACGCGGGGCATCGAGCGCGTGCCCGAAGGGCGCGTGCTCCTGATCGGAAACCACGCCGGCAACACCTTCGCCTGGGACGGCGCGATGCTCGGCATGGCGATGTTCCTCGAGGCCAGCCCGCCGCGGATCGTGCGCGGCATGGCCGAGTACTTCCTGCCGACGATCCCGTGGTTCAACGTGATGATGCACCGCTCCGGGTCGGTCGTGGGAACGCCTGAGAACTGCGTGCAGCTCCTCGAGCAGGGCGAGGCGATCATGGTCTTCCCCGAAGGCGAGCGGGGCTTCGTGAAGCCCTTCTCGAAGCGCTACCAGCTCCAGCGCTTCGGCCTGGGCTTCCTCCGCCTCGCCCTCGAGACCGACACGCCGATCGTCCCGGTCGGGATCGTCGGGGCCGAGGAGCAGTCGCCCTGCTTCGCGAACATCCGCTGGATCGGGCGGCTCTTCGGCTCGCCCGCGTTCCCGCTGACGCTCACCTTCCCCTGGCTCGGCCTCGGCAGCTTCGCGCCGCTCCCGGTCAAGTTCCACATCCGCTTCGGCGAGCCGATGCGCTTCGCCGGCGACGCGAACGACGACGATGCCCACGTGGAGAAGCAGGTCGAGGTCGTGAAGAAGGCGATCCGCGGGCTGATCAAGGAGGGGCTCGCGGCGCGGAAGGGCTGGTTCACGTGAGCGGACGCCACGAGCGGCGCCCGGCGAGCCAAGGGCCGCGGCGCGAGCGCGACCGCCGCGCGCTCCGCCTCGCGCTCGCGATCACCGGCGCGTTCCTGGTGATCGAGGCGGTGGGCGGCCTCGTGAGCGGGAGCCTCGCGCTCCTCGCGGACGCGGGGCACATGGCGACGGACCTCGCCGGGCTCGGCCTCGCGCTCTTCGCGCTGCACCTCGCCGAGCGCAGCCCCACGCCCGGGAAGACCTACGGCTGGCAGCGCACGGAGATCCTGGCCGCCCTCGCGAACGGCACCGTGCTGTGCGTGATCGCCGTGTGGATCGCCGTCGAGGCCGTGCGCCGCTTCGCGGCGCCGCCCGCGATCGCGACGGGACCGATGCTCGCCGTCGCCGCCGCGGGCCTCGTCGCGAACCTGCTCGCCGCGGGCGTCTTGCGCGGGAGCAGCCACGGCAGCCTGAACCTCCACGCCGCGTTCCTGCACGTGCTGACGGACGCGCTGGGCAGCATCGGCGCGATCCTCGCCGCGCTCGCGATCCTGCTCTTCGACTGGCGCGTGGCCGATCCCCTCGTCGCCGTTGCGATCGCGGCGCTCGTGCTCGCGTCGGCTTGGAGGCTGCTGCGCGCCTCCGTCGACGTGCTGATGGAGGGGACGCCCGAGCACGTCGACCTCGGCGTCCTCGCGCGCGCGATGCGGGAGGTGCCCGGGGTGCTCGACGTGCACGACGTCCACGTCTGGACCCTCACCTCCGGCTATCACGCGATGACGGCCCACGTCGAGGTCTCGGGCGGGAGCGACGGCAACGCGGTGCTGCACGAGCTGGTGGAGATCGCTCGACAGCGCTTCGAGATCGACCACACGACCTTCCAGCTCGAGCTCCGCGCGGGCGACGAGGCGGCGTCGCCCGGCTGCGCCGCGGAGGCCGGCTCGATCTGCGTGCCCGTGCGCGCGGGCTAGAGCAGCCCGGGTGCCCGACGCGCGCAGGCATCGCGGTGCGCACCCGCAGGACGCCGAGCTCTTCGGTCCGCGTGCGCTGGACTCCCTACGCAGCGCGACGTCGGATCTCTCGTGGCTCCTCTCCCGCGGCTACGCGACGCCCTCCGCGACGGCGCTCGTGGGCGACCGCTACGGCCTGAGGAAGCGCCAGCGAATCGCCGTGGCTCGCTGTGCCGCGAGCGACGACGCCGTGCGAGGTCGCGGGGCGCGAGAGCAGGCGGCCGACGCGATCTCCGGCCGGCCGCTCTGGATCGACGGCTACAACGCGCTCACCACGGTGGAGGCCGCGCTCGCGGGCGGCGTCGTGCTCGAGGCCCGGGACGGCTGCCACCGCGACGTGGCGAGCGTGCACGGGAGCTGGCGCCGCGTCGAGGAGACGGCTCCCGCGATCGAGGCGATCGGCGAGGAGCTCGTGCGCTCGGGCGCCGGCCCGTGCCGCTGGCTCCTCGATTCCCCCGTGTCGAACAGCGGCCGCCTGAAGCGCATCCTGCTCCACCTCTCGGCGCAGCGCGGCTGGGGATGGGAGGTCGAGCTCGTCCGCAACCCCGATGCGCTCCTCTCGACGACGGAGAGCGTCGTCGCGACCTCGGACAGCGTGGTCCTCGACCGCTGTCGCGCCTGGACCAACCTCGCGCGGCGGACGGTCGAGGCGGCTGCGCCGGGGGCCTGGATCGTCGATCTCTCCGTGTAGCGTCCTGGGGTCGCGGCCCGCGCTGCCCTCGCGCGCGGAATCTGCTTCACTGGCCCCACGAGAGCGCGCCCCGGAGGAGCATCGATGCCCCGCACCTTCACCCGCCTCGGCTTCCAGATCCCGAACTTCAACTTCCCCGGCGTGCGCGACACCGAGCTCTTCGAGCGCGTGGCGCGCATGGCGGCCGCCGCGGAGGACGCGGGCTTCGACACGGTCTTCGTGATGGACCACTTCTACCAGCTGCCGATGCTGGGCCCGGCCGACTGGAACATGCTCGAGGCCTACACGCTCCTCGGCGCGCTCGCGGCGCGCACGCGGCGCGCGCGCCTCGGGACCCTCGTCACGGGCAACACCTATCGGAACCCGGCGCTCCTCGCGAAGATCGTCACGACCCTCGACGTGATCTCCGGCGGTCGCGCCCTGCTCGGCGTCGGGACGGGCTGGTTCGAGGAGGAGCACGTGGGCCTCGGCTTCCGCTTCGGCACCCTGCGCGAGCGCTTCGATCGCTTCGAGGAGGCGCTCGCGATCCTGCGACCGATGCTGCGCGACGAGCGACCGACGTTCCAGGGCCGCTTCTACTCGACGAAGGCGGCGATCAACCGCCCGCGGCCGCTCCAGGACGGCGGGCCGCCGCTCATGATCGGCGGCGCCGGCGAGAAGCGCACCCTGCGGCTCGCGGCGGAGCACGCCGACGAGAGCAACCTGCCGTGTCCGCTCGAGGAGGTCCCGCGCAAGCTCGAAGCCCTCGCGCGTCACTGCGAGGCCGTGGGACGCGATCGGCGGAGCATCGGCGTGTCGGTGCTGTTCTCGCTCGTCGTCGGTCGCACGACCGCCGAGGCCGAGGCCGCACGCGACCGGCTCCTCGCCCAACGCGGCATGGTGTGGAGCACGCTGCCGGAGGCCATGAGGGCGGCGATCTCGAAGGTGCTCGTGGTCGGCGATCCCGACACCGTGGGCGAGCTCGTGCGGCGCAAGGTCGCCGAGCCGGGGCTCGACGGTCTCGTCGTGAACCTGCCGGCGAACGGCCACGAGCTCGAGGCGATCGCCCTCGCCGGCGAGGTGCTCGCGAAGGCGCTCTAGCGCGGGACGTCCGCCTCGGCCTGCGCGCGCTCGCGGCGGTCGACCTCGTCGGCGAGCGCGCGCAGCGCCGGCGTCACCTCCGGCCGGAAGCCCGCGCCGGCGACGCGCAGCGCGCGGAGCTCGGCCGGAAGCGACGCGAGCTGCCGTGCCGCGTGGGCACGGACCTCGGCCAGCCCGGGAGACGGCGCGAGGCGCCGCCCCGCGCGCATCACCGGACGCAGCAGTGCGTCGCCCGGGAGCGCTTCGCCCGCGAGGCCGAGCGCGTCGTGCTCGAGGCGGCCGTCCGCACGGTGGCGGCGGAACACCTGCTTGCGTCCCGGCCACGTCGCCTTGCCCTCCGAGCGCTTGCGCCGGGCGACGCCCGCGTACTCCTGCAGCTTGTAGGCGCAGTCGAGGCTCGGGAGATCGGCCGACGTGACGAGCGCCGTGCCCACTCCGAAGCCGTCGATCGGGGCCTCCGCGAGCTCCGCGAGGGCGTACTCGTCGAGACCGCCGCTCGCGAAGATCTGCACGTGTCCGCAGCCTCCGTCGTCGAGGATCCGCCGTACGCGGCGCGCGTGGTGCGCGAGGTCGCCGGAGTCGATGCGCACGCCGCGCAGCTCGATCCCTTCGCGACGCAGGCGCGGCACGAGCGCGGCCACCTTCGCGGCAGCGCGCTCGGTGTCGTAGGTGTCGATGAGGAGCGTCGTCCCGGCGTGGCCGCGCGCGAAGTCGAGGAACGCAGCGAGCTCGCTGTCGTGCGCCTCGACGTACGAGTGCGCCATGGTGCCGAAGGTCGGGATCCCGAAGCGCTGGCCCGCGAGCGCCGTGGCGCTGCCGGCGAAGCCGGCGAGGTAGCAGGCGCGCGCGGCGAGGAGGCCGGCCTCGGCGCCGTGGGCGCGGCGCAGGCCGAAGTCGACGAGATGTCTTCCCGGCGCCGCGAGCACGCAGCGCGAAGCCTTCGAGGCCACGAGCGACGCGAAGTGCAGCAGCGCGAGGAGGCGCGTCTCGACGAGCTGCGCCTCCGGCAGGGGCGCGACCACGCGCAGGATCGGCTCGTCGGGAAAGAAGAGTGTTCCCTCGGGTATCGCGTCGACGTCGCCGGTGAAGCGGAGCCGCGCGAGCCACGAGAGGAAGTCGGCGCGGAAGCCCGGCTGTCGCGCGAGCCAGTCGATCTCGTCGGGCGCGAAGGAGAGCTGCTCGAGATGGTCGAGGGCCTGCTCGAGCCCCGCCGCCACGAGGAAGCCTCGCGTCGGCGGGAGGCGCCGCACGAAGAGCTCGAAGGCGGCCGGGGCGGTCATGCCGCGCTCCCAGTACGACTGGAGCATGGTGAGCTGGTAGAGATCGGTGAGGAGGGCGCTCGAGCCCGGATCGCGCGGCCGCTCCGTCATCCCGCTCCCCGCTCGGTCATCCCGTCCCCCGATGGAGCCGCGCGCCGGCGCGCTCCATGCGCTCGAGCGCGCGCTCGCCGTCTCCGGGCCGGGCTTCGACGGCGCGGACGGCGTCGACCAGCACCACCACCTCGAGCCCCGCCGCACGCGCGTCGAGCACGGTCTCGAGGACACAGTAATCGGTCGCGAGCCCGCCCACGACGACCCTTTCCACGCCGGCTGCGGCGAGGCGTGCGGCGAGGTCGGTGCCGGAGAAGGCCGAGTAGGCGTCGGAATCGCGCTGCGCGGCCTTCGACACGACGGTCGTGGAGGGAGGGAGCTCGAGCCCGTCGGCGAGCGCGGCGCCCGGCGTGCCGGCGACGCAGTGGCGCGGCCACGGCCCGCCTCGGTCGGCGAAGGAGCAATGGTCGGGCGGGTGCCAGTCGCGCGTCGCGAAGATCGGTCGCCCGGCCCGCGCGAAGGCGCGGATCTCCGCGCGGAGGGGCGCCACGACCTGGTCGCCGTCGCGTACCGCGAGCGCGCCCCCGGGCAGGAAGTCCCGCTGCACGTCGACGACGACCAGCGCGTCGTGCTCTCCGGGGACGAACCGCGACGTCGTGTGCGCGCTCATCCGATGGCGACCCCGCGCGGATCGTGGGACCGTATCACGACCGGCCCCCGGCGCGCGCCCGTCGCGGCGCCGGGCCGGGGGAGGGGAGATGGAGAAGGAAGACGTCGAGGCCCTCCTCGCGAAGGCGGGGCAGCCTTCGCAGGACGCGCTCGCGCTGCATCCGCGGTACCCCGGCAAGATCCAGGTGCTCCCGCGCTGTCCGATCCGCGACCTGCGCGACTTCTCGGTCTGGTACACGCCGGGCGTCGCGGCGCCGTGCAAGGAGATCGAGGCGCGGCCCGAGCGCGTGTGGGAGCACACCGGCCGGGGCAACCGCGTGGCGGTCGTCTCCGACGGCTCGCGCGTGCTCGGCCTCGGGGACATCGGCCCCGAGGCCGGCCTGCCCGTGATGGAGGGCAAGGCGCTCCTCTTCAAGTATCTGGGCGGTGTCGACGCGATCCCCCTCTGCCTGCGCACCCGCTCGCCCGAGGAGCTGATCGCGGCCGTGCGCATGCTCGAGCCGACATTCGGCGGCGTCAACCTCGAGGACATCCGGCAGCCCGATTGCTTCCACGTGCTCGACGCGCTCCAGGATCTCGAGATCCCCGTCTGGCACGACGATCAGCAGGGCACCGCGGTGGTCGTGCTCGCCGCCCTCGAGAACGCCCTCGCCGTGACCGGACGCAAGCTCGGCGAGCTGCGCGTGGCGCTGATCGGTACGGGCGCGGCGAACGTGTCGGTGTACCGCCTGCTCACGAGCTCCGGGCTCGATCCGTGCCGCGTGATCGCGTGCGATCGCGGCGGCATCCTGCACGCCGGCCGGGCCGATCTCGAGGCGCAGCGCAGCCGCTTCCCGGACAAGTGGCGGATCGCGACCGAGACGAACCCGGAGCGGATCCGCGGCGGCATCGCCGATGCGCTCGACGGGGCCGACGCGTGCATCGCCTTCTCGACGCCCGGCCCGGGCGTGATCCGCGGCGAGTGGATCGGGCGCATGGCCCGCGATGCGATCGTCTTCGCGTGCGCGAATCCCGTGCCGGAGATCTGGCCGTGGGAGGCGCGCGAAGCCGGCGCGCGCGTGGTCGCCACCGGACGGAGCGACTTCCCGAACCAGCTCAACAACTCGCTGGCGTTCCCCGCCGTCTTCCGGGGTGTGCTCGACGTGCGGGCGCGGCGCGTGACACAGGGCATGGCGCGCGCGGCCGCGGCGGCGATCGCGGGCTTCGCGCGCGAGCGCGGGCTGCGCGACGACGACATCCTGCCGCGCATGGACGAGCGGGATCTCGTGCCGCGCGTGGCCGCGGCGACGGCCCTCGCGGCCCAGGCCGAGGGCGTGGCACGGCTGGCCCGGACGGAGCAGGAGCTCGTCACCGGCGCGCGACGCTCGGTGTCGGAGGCGCGGGCCGCGACGGAGCTCCTGATGCGCGAAGGGCTGATCGCGCCGATCCCCCCGCGCGGCTGAGCGGATCCGCTCGTGCGGCGGCTTCCGGCTGCGCCGCGACGTGGCGTCAGGCGGGAGGGCGAAGGGGCAGGGTGATGCGGAAGCGGCTGCCCTTCGGCTCGTTCGCCTCGGCCGCGATGCGGCCGCCGTGGGCCTCCACCGCGAGCCGGCAGAAGGCGAGCCCGAGGCCCCGCCCCATGCTCTCGGCGCTCGCGTCCGAGAGCCGGACGTACTTCTCGAACACGTGCTCCCGGAGCTCCGGCGGGATGCCGCGCCCCTCGTCGCAGACGACGATCTCCGCGTCCGCCTCGTCGATCACGCGGGCGCGCACCACGAGGCGGCTCCCGCCCGGCGAGTAACGCAGGCCGTTGTCGAGCAGGTTCTGGAGCACGCGGCGCAGGAGCTCGGCGTCGCCCGTGAGCGCGACCTCGTCGGCGGGAAGGTCGAGCGCGATCGTCTGCCTCCGGCCCTCGGCGAGGGGCGAGATCGTGGCCACGGCGTCGCGCACGAGCGATCCGAGCTCGAGCGGCGCCGCGCGCACCGCGAGCCCGCCCGCCTCGCTCTGCGCGACGTCGAGCAGGTTCGTCGCCATGCGCGTGATCGCCTCGCCCGCGGCGCGCACGGCCGTCCACTGACGGCGGTCGCGCTCGGGGAGCGCATCGCCGTCCAGACGCATCTCCGCGCACATCACGATCGTGGCGGCCGGGCTGCGGATGTCGTGGACGAGGAGCGCCGAGAGCGCCTCCTTCTGGTGCTGGAGGTCCTGCAGCTGCTCGTTCTTCGCGGCGAGCTCGTGGTTCGCGGCGCAGAGCTCGCGCGTGCGCTCGGCGACGCGCTGCTCGAGGGAGGTGTACAGCTCGACGTTCGCGAGGGCGATCGAGGTGCTGTGGGCGAGGGCCTGGAGGAGCCGCAGCTCCTCGGCCGTCGCCGCGTGCGGCTTCGCCCAGTAGTTCCCGATCGCGCCGATCGGCTCCTCGCTGCGGATCGGCACCATGGCGAGGCTCTTCACGAAGGTGGGCCGGTAGGCGTCGACGGGGATGCGCGGGTCGGCGTAGATGTCCTCGATCGCGACCGCCTGGCGGTTCCGCATGGCCCAGCCGCTGATGCAGGCCGACATGGGAAAGCGGCGGCCCTTCCAGAGCGGCTCGATCGCGTCCTCGTCGACGTAGTAGCAGCGGTCGCCGTCCCGGAGCACGAAGGTCGCACCGTCGGCGCCGGTGAGCTCGCGCGCCGCGGAGCGCACGATCGCCGTCACCTCTTCGAGGGAGTGGGCCAGGGAGAGCTTCTGCACGACCTGCAGGAGCCACTCCATTCCCTGGCTGCTGGACGAAGCCGCCTCGGTGGACGAGGTCGCCTGGGTGGACGAGACCGCCCGGTGGGCTCCGGGGTGGCGGACCGCGGCCTGCGAGCCTCCGCCGGGAAAGGCCGCGCCCTCGCTGGAGAGGATCGTCATCGGAAGGAGAATATGACTCGCCGCGGCATGGAGTCCACCCCGGACGCGAGGGCCGGGATCGGGCCTACAATGCGCGGACCCTACGCCAGGAATCGTCCGGCCCGCGAGGCGGCGCCCTTCACTGCGGGGCACGGAGAGACGACGATGCGCGGACCCGCCCCGCCTCGACCCGCCGCCCTGCGGGCCCTCGTGCTCTTCGTCCTCCTCGTGGGGATCGGCGCGCGGGTCGCGCTCTGGAACGCGGACTTCTCGTTCGACGCCGCCGAGTCCGCGATCGGCCTGAACGTGCGCGAGCGCACCCTGCCGCAGCTCCTCGGACCGCTCGCCTACGAGCAGGGGGCGCCCTTCGGGTTCCTCGCGCTCGAGAAGGCCGCCGTCCGGACGTTCGGCGACACGGAGCGCGCGCTGCGCCTCTTCCCGCTCCTCGCCGGGATCGCGAGCCTCTTCCTGTTCCATCACCTGGCGCGGCGGATCGTCGGCCCCTGGGCCGGGCTCGTCGCCCTCGCGCTCTTCGCGGTCTCCGACAAGCTCGTCATGTACTCGGCCCATGCCAAGCAGTACACGAGCGACGTGGCGATCGGCCTCGCCCTCGTGGTTGCGGTGGTGGACCTCGAGCCCGCGGAGCTCACGTGGCCCCGCGCGGCGATGCTCGGTCTCGCCGGCGCCGCGGCCGTCGTGTTCTCGCACTCGGCGATCTTCGTGCTGGCCGGGATCGGGCTCGTGCTCGCGTTCCGCGGGATCTCCGAGCGAGGACGGGCCGCGCTTCCGTCGCTCGCGCTCCTCGGGGCCGTGTGGCTCGCGGCGTTCGTGACGCTCTATCTCGTGTCCTTCCGGCACCTCGCCGCGAGCGAGTACATGCAGGACTACTGGAAGGCGTCCTTCGTCCCGTTCCCGCCCCGACATCTCATGGACCTCCACTGGTATCCGGAGGCGTTCGTCCGGGCGTGGAAGAACCCCGGCGGCATGATCTATCCGGGTCTCGCGGCGTTCGTGTCGTGTGTCGGCATCGCGTCGCTCGCCTCGCGGGAGCGCTACGGCCTGGCGCTCCTCGCCGCGCCCTTCCTCCCGACGCTCGTCGCCTCGGCCCTCGCGAAGTACCCGTTTTCCGACCGGCTCCTGCTCTTCCTCGTCCCCGCCCTGATCCTCTTCCTGGTCGAGGGCGTGCGCTGGCTGTGGACGGCCCCGGTCGCGCGCGGACGCTTCGCGGCGGCGCTCCTCTGCGCGTTCCTGTTCTACGATCCCGTCGTCACGGAGAACCGCGACATCTTCCGGCGTCAGCCCGTCGAGGAGACGCGTCCCGTGGTGCAGGCGCTCGCGCGAAGCTTCCAGCCGGGCGACACGATCTTCGTCTACTCCGAGTCCCTCTGGTCGTTCCTCTACTACTCGGGACGCTTCGGCCTCACGCCGGGCAAGGTGGTGGTCGGCCGCTCCGACGAGAGCCACTGGGACCTCGACGTCGAGGACCTCCAGAAGGTGGCAGGCGACCCGCGCGTCTGGTTCGTGTTCTCCGACATCGACGGCGGGATGGCGCGCTCGAGCGAGGAGAACTTCTTCCTCTTCAACCTCGATCGCATGGGGAAGCGGCTCGACACGCATCGCGAGCCGGGCTCGGTCCTCCATCTCTACGATCTGAGCCGCGCCGCGGCGGGCCCGCAGCCCTGACGCCGGCGCGACGGCGGCTCGCCCGGGCGGGCATCGCCGCGACGGCGTTCGCGCTCTCCGCCGCCGGTGCGACCTGGGGCCTTCCGGCGGAGTGGCATCCCGACGAGGTCGTCCGCGCCGCGATGCGGATGGTCTCCGAGCGTACCCTCGAGCCGGAGTCGTTCGCCTATCCGACGCTCCACATGATCACCCTCGGTGGCGCGGCCGTGCTCCCGGGCCTCGCGCTCCGAGCCGCAGCGAACGTCGCCCACGGGCGCACGCTGCTCGACGGGATCCGTCCGGGCTACTGGCAGCTCGTGCCGGAGATCACGCTCCTCTCCCGACTCGTGTCGGCGACGCTCGCCGCGGCCACGTGCCTCGCCGTCGCGCGGATCGGGCGGCGGCTCTTCGACGAGACCACGGGCCTCGTCGCCGCGGCGCTGCTCTCCGTCAGCGCCGGGCTCGTCGGGCTCGCCCACTTCGCGACCGTCGACGTCGCCGCGACCTTCTGGGCCACGCTCTCCTTCCTCGCGACGCTCGTCGCCTTCGAGCGCGGAGGCCGGGCCCGCTTCCTCGTCGCCGGTCTCGCGCTCGGCCTCGCGACCTCCGCCAAGTACACCGGCGTGATGCTCGCCGTCCCGCTCGGGCTGGCCCTCCTGCTCGCACCGCCCGGGCGCGGATCGCCGCGCCGGGCCGTCGCGTGGCGGGCCGAGCGAGGCGCCCTCGTCGCCGCAGGCGCCGTCGCCGGATTCTTCCTCGGGACGCCCGCCGCGCTCACCGCGTTCCCGCGCTTCGTCGGCGACTTCGTCCAGCTCAACTTCTACCAGCCCGACTACGCGGGGGACGTCCGCTCGGGCTACGTCGCGCACCTCGCGAACCTCGTGAACCTCGAGGGGCCGGCGCTCGCCGCGGCGGCGCTCGCCGGCCTCGCCCTCCTCGTGGCACGCGCCGCGCGCGAGCGCGACCCGCGCCTTGTCCTCCTGCTCTCGGCCGTGGCGGCGATCTACCTGAAGATGGGCAGCATGCACTTCGCGCCGGGGCGCTATGCGTTGCCGCTCCTGCCGTTCCTCTCGCTCGCCGCAGCGCCGCTCTTCGTCGAGGCGTGGCGCCGCGCGGCGACCGCGGGCCCGTCGACGCGGCTCGCGCTGCGCGCTGGCGTGCTCGTCTGTCTCGCTGCGACGGTGCTCTGGGTCGTCCTCGGCACGGCGGAGTTCTTCCGCGACGATCGCGATCGCGCGCGCGCGTGGATCGTGGCGCACGTGCCGCCATCGGCCTCCATCGAGATCAGCCACGCGTATGGCGTCGACCTGCCCGCAGCCTACGGTCACGTGGCAAAGATCCCGTTCCATCACGTGAAGCCGGGCGTCCGGCGGATGCTCGAGAGCGCGTCCTACCAGCGCATCGTCCGCCGGCTGCCCTGGCTCGAGCTCCGGACGTACCCGGAGGCCGAGCGGGGGGAGCCGCCCGAGACGGGGCTGCCGGCGCTCCTCGCGCGCGATCCCGACGTGATCGTCGTCGCCGAGGAGTGCTACGCGCGCTTCCTCACGGCGGAGGGTGCGGCGGCGTACCCGCGCCAGAGCGCCCTCTACCGCGCGCTCCTCGAGGGCACGACACCGTACGGCGTCGCGATCGACTTCCGGAGCGATCCGTCGCTGCTCCGCCCGCGCATCGAGTTCGTGCACGGCGGGATCACGATCTTCGTGCGGGAGAAGGGCGCCGCCGCCGGAGGCGCCGCGGCCCCCGCGCCGACGCCGTAGCGCACGCGCAGCCCGAGCTCAGCGCGGGTCGGCCTCGAGCGTCTCGCGGAGGGCGCGCAGGCGGGCCGTCCGCTCCGGCTCGCGGAGCGGCGCGAAGACGCGCCAGCGCTCCTCGCGCGAGGGGCCGTCGCGCCCGCCGTCGGGCGTCCGATCGCCCGCGGCCTCCGCCCTTCGCAGGACGGCCGACGCGTTCCTGCGACGCACCCGCGGCGGGGCCGCTGCCGCAGGGAGCACGAGCGCGGGCGACGTGCGCTGGGCGAGCGCCTCGAGGGCGGGAAGGTCGATCGCGCTCGGGCCGTCGACGGCGAGACCGCCCGCAAGCCGCGAGAGCTCGCATCCCTGCTCGCGGAGCTCCGTCGAGAGCCAGCCGAGGCAGCGCGCGGCGTGGAAGTAGTGGGAGTTCGTCGTCACGGGGAGGCCGTCCGCGCCCGGCGCCCGGAAGCGGAAGGCGTAGCGTGGGTCGTCCGAGGCGAAGTCCATCCCGACGCCGACGACGTGGCGCGCGCCGAGGCGCCGTGCCAGCACGACCGCCGTCTCGGAGACCGTCATCACCGGCTCGTCCACCACGTCGAGCGCGAGGCGCTGCCAGGCGGCCTGGTGGAGCTGCTTGCTCCGCAGCGCGAACAGGAACGTGCGCTCCGGAAAGCGCGTCAGGAGGTCGGGCCGCACGGTCGCCTCGGCGAGGAGCGCGCCGAAGCGCGGGGCGACACCGTCGAGGTACGGCTCCCAGTCGAAGGGATCGGGTGCCACGACGAAGTCGACGCGGACGTTCGCGGCGACGAGCGCGCGCAACGCCTGGAGCGCCGCGACGACGACACCGCCGCGTCGCGCCGCGAGGACGGGCAGGGCCCGCGCGAGGGAAGGTCCCGGCGCGGCCACGAACACCGTGCGCCCCGCGAGCGCGCCCGCGAGATCGTCGACGGTCGGCGCGCGCGCGAGCCGTTCGAGCGCCGAGAGCGCGCGCTCGCTCACGATCGCGTCCGCGGGCGCGAGACGGGCGTCGGGCACGCACGCCGCGCGCAGCCGCCGCGCGAGCCAGCGCGCCTCGAAGCGACAGGGCTCGGCGTATCCCGGATGGAGGGCCACGTGGGGCCGGGCACCGGGGATCGCGAGGGGCTCGAGCGCGCGCGCGAGGGCGTCGCGCGAGCAGACGTCGGGCGCCTCGCCCTCGGCCGAGGCCAGCCACGGTGCCGTGGCCTTCGCAAGCCCGCCGAAGGGCTCGAACACGATCAACGGGACGTCGAGGCGGAGCCGGAGCGCGCGCCCGACAGCGCCGAGCCCCGCGCCGAGGAGGATCACGAAGGAGGCGCGGGCCGCCCGAGCGTCGCGCTCGACCGCGGCGGCGACCCTCGCCACGTCCGCCCGGGGCCGGATCGCGCTCAGCGTCGCGCGGCCCGCGAGCTCGAGCACGGGCTCCCCGCCTCGCGCCGGGACCACGGCCCACTCGAGCTCCGCCAGGCCGCGAGCCTCCACGCGCATCTCCCCCGGCCCGCTGATCGGCGGACGGGCGCGGTCCTGTAGTCTCGCGGCGCTGCAGGTCGCCGCCGGCAGCGGTGCGGGGGGCCCTCGAAGCTGAAGCCGATCGCGGTCGACGATTTCACGCGGAGTGCGCATCGAACTCGAGCGGCAAGGACGCTACCGATCGGATGAGCGGGTGCGCAGCGAACGGCACCTCGTCGTACGCGCAGCCGAGCCTCAGGCCCGGGAGCTCGTCCACGAGCTTGCCGTAGGCGATCGAGAGCTCGAGTCGCGCCAGCTGCGCTCCGAGGCAGGAATGGGGTCCGCGCCCGAACAGGGCAGCTTCGGAGAGGTCGCGCGTCACGTCGACGCGATCCGGGTCTGCGAAGCGCGCGGGATCGCGATGCGCAGCGGCGATGGAAGGCAGGACCAGCTGGCCG
>DATKKW010000072.1:0-4983 GCA_035542715.1 Myxococcota bacterium | reverse complement strand
CGTCAAGTGCGGCGAGGAGCGCGCCGACCGGATCGGGGGGGCGCCACGGCGGCCGCGCATGCCGCCCGGCGTCCTCGATCAGCTCCCGATCGGCTCGGAGGCGATCGGCGAGTTCGGGCGCGTCCGACCGCAGCCGCCGCTCGCGGCCGGAAAGGTCCCGCAGCACCCGTTGCGACGCGCGTCGGTCCGCGTCCGCTCGACGTTCGATCCGGTCGCCGTGTCCGTGCGCCACGATTGCCGCGGCAACGGCGTGAAGGAGCGTCCGCAGGTCGGCCGCGCCCTGCGCCAGCTCGCGCAAGCGGTCGACGGCCAGGCTCCCGTCGAGCCGCGCGGCGAGGTCGAGCAGCTCCCGCTCGATCTCCGGGCCCTCGAGCTCGAGCCCCTCCAGCGCGACCCGTGCGTAGTCGCGCACGACGCGCCGGCACCCGTCCGCCGACTCGAGGTCCGAGAGGTCGACGACACCCATTCGTGTTGAGGGGGGATCTGTGGGGACCACGCCGCCAAGCTAGGCCAGGAGCGACCATCCGTCACACGTGGAGCGACCCTCTCCCCGACCCGTCGGCGCACGCGCCAGACGCCCAAGTCCGCGACACTTCTGCGAAGGCTCGCTCGACCGACGCTATGTGGTGTCAGTAGCGGTTCGGCGGGAAGCACCCTGGCAGTCTGAGGGTCGGGGGTTCGATTCCCCCCAGCTCCACCACGGATTCCGAAGGCCCGGAGCGCGCGTGCGCCCGGGCCTTCCGCGTCTGTGCCGGGCTCAGCGGACGCGCACGAGGGACGCCTCGCCGGTCTCGGGATCGATCCGGAGCTCCGGCGCCCGTGACAGGGCGAAGCCTCGGCCGTCGGCGCTGCGCCCGGTCGCCACGTCGAACCGGTAGCCGTGCCAGGGACAGGTCACGCAGCCTTGCTCGTCGGGGAGCGCGCTCGCGAGGGGCCCGCCCAGGTGCGGGCACACGGCGTCGTGGACGACGAGCGCGCTGCCTCGGGCGACGATCCGCCAGCGTCCGCCGAAGGCGTCGACGATGCGCGGCCCGCCCGCGAGGAGCGTCGACGCAGGCCCGAGCGCGGCGCTCGACGCGAGGTGTGCGCCGCCGCGCGCCGCGCGTGCGTCGAGCACGCGCTGGCGCTCGACCATCATCGCCTCGTCCTGATCCCACAGCGTCGTGTAGAGCGCGACGTAGCTTCGGCCGAGGGCCTCCGCCGCGCCGGGGCCGACGCCGGGTACGAAGAAGCCGACCTCGATCCCGGTCTCCCGCTCGCTGCGTCGCGCGAGCTGCGTCCAGATCTCCGTGCCGGCGCCCGGCCCCTCGAGCGTGCGCGTCACGTAGCGCAGGCGGGGGCGATCGAGGTCGACCGAGATGCGAAGGCGTCGCCGCGCCGCGCGGGCAGGCGCCTCGACCACGGCCTCCCAGCCGGCCTCGTCCGCCGCAAGCGGCTCGACCTTGCAGAACGCCTCGCGATGGAGCCAGGGCAGATGCTCCCAGTCGAGCACGTTCTCCCAGACCCGCTCGAGGGATGCCCGGACGATCCGCGTGTAGAGCGCGATCCGGCTCGAGCCGTCCGGCGGACCGGAGGCCGCAGCGCGTCCGCCGGATCGAGGCTCGAGCTGCGTCGGGGAAGACATCGTGCAGCCTCCGGCGGAGCGCGGCCATGAACATACGCGGGGCGGCGGATGCCGGGGAGGCCGACCTCTGGTACAAAGCGCGCGGCCGCCCGAGCCGACCCGGCGACGCGGTCTCCCGGAGCCCGCGTGATCCGACTCGACGCCATCAGCAAGCGCCACGGGCGCCAGATCCTCTTCCTCGAGGCCTCGGCCGTCGTGAACCGCGGCGAGAAGGTGGGCCTCGTCGGCCCGAACGGCGCCGGCAAGACGACCCTCTTCCGCCTGCTCACGCGCGAGGAGGAGCCCGACGACGGGCAGGTCTCCGTCGATCGCGGCGTGACCCTCGGATACTTCAGCCAGGACGTGGGGGAGATGAAGGGCCGGAGCGTCGTCGAGGCGACGCTCGACGGCGCGGGGCCGGCCTCCGCGATCGCGCGCACGCTCCACGAGCTCGAGCACGCCCTGGCCGACCCGGAGCGCGCCGGCGAGATGGAGACCCTGGTCGAGCGCTACGGCGAGGCGCAGGCCCGCTTCGAGGAGCTCGGCGGCTACGCCCTCGAGTCGCGCGCCCGCGAGGTGCTCGCGGGCCTGGGCTTCTCTCCCGAGCGCATGGACGGCGACGTCGGCGCGCTCTCGGGGGGCTGGAAGATGCGCGTCGCCCTCGCGCGCATCCTCGTGATGCAGCCCGACGCGCTGCTCCTCGACGAGCCCACGAACCACCTCGACCTCGAGTCGATCCTCTGGCTCGAGGACTGGCTGCGCGCGTTCGACGGCGCGCTCGTGATGACCTCCCACGACCGCGAGTTCCTGAACCGGATGGTGTCGAAGATCGTCGAGATCGACGGCGGGGAGCTCCTCACCTATGCCGGCGACTACGAGTTCTACGAGCGGCAGCGCGCGCTCGCCGAGCGCGAGCAGGAGGCGCAGTACGCGCGCCAGCAGGCGATGCTCGCGAAGGAGGAGGCCTTCATCGCGCGCTTCAAGGCGCGCGCGAGCCACGCGGCGCAGGTCCAGTCGCGGGTCAAGAAGCTCGAGAAGATCGAGAAGGTCGAGCCGCCGAAGCGGCGCCGCACGATCGAGTTCGAGTTCCGCCCCGCCCCGCGCTCCGGCGACGACGTCGTGCGCGTGGCCGGCCTGCGGAAGGCCTACGGCGCGAGCGTGGTGTTCGACGGCTTCGACCTCGCGGTGAAGCGCACGGAGCGCTGGTGCGTCATGGGCGCGAACGGGGCCGGGAAGTCCACGCTGCTCAAGCTCGTCGCCGGGGAGACCGCGCCCGACGCGGGCAGCGTGCAGCTCGGCGCGGCGGTGAAGCTCGGCTACTTCGCCCAGCACTCGATGGAGGTGCTCGACTCCGACGACACCGTCTGGGACACGCTCTCGGGCGCCTTCCCCCTGGCGAGCGTCGGATCGCTCCGCGCCCTCGCGGGCGCCTTCGGCTTTTCCGGCGACGAGATCGAGAAGCGCTGTCGCCTGCTCTCGGGCGGCGAGAAGGCCCGCCTCGTTCTCGCGCGCATGCTCTACGACCCGCCGAACTTCCTCGTGCTCGACGAGCCCACGAACCACCTCGACCTCGCGACGAAGGAGATGCTGATCCGCGCCCTCGCCGACTTCGAGGGAACGCTCCTGCTCGTGTCCCACGACCGGCGCTTCCTGTCCGCGCTCACGAACCGCGTGCTCGAGCTCGAGGCGGGCCACCCGCCGCGGATCTACGGGGCGGGCTACGGCGAGTACGTCGCGGCGAGCGGGCACGAGGCCCCGGGGATGCGCGGCTAGCGCCACCTCCGGGCGCAGCCGTCCCGAGGCGGGACGCCTCGCCCCGATCCCTTGCGCCACACTCCTCCCTCTCCGGCCGCTGCCCCGCGCGGGCCGGCCGAGGCACATCGCTTGCACCACCGCCGAGGAGCGCACGCCGCCCCGGCGAAGGCGCGGGAGGAGCGATGGAGATCCACTGGAGGAACTTCACGGGGCTCGAGCCGGAGGAGAGGCAGGCGATCGAGGCGCGCCTCTCCGAGCTCGCGGCCGAGCACGGAGACCTGCTCGACGTCCGGATCGCCGGCCACGAGAGCGCGCACCACCGTCACGGCGACCGGGTGGCGACGATCTCGGGGCGCGTGCTCGGCCGGGAGGTGGTCGCGACGCTCTCGGCGCCCGAGCTGCGGCTCGCGCTCGACGGCGCGCTCGACGCGTTCGAGCGCGAGGTGCGGAAGCGCCGCGAGCGTTTCGCCGACACGGGCCGCCTGCGGTCCACGAGCCCGCCGCTCCTCGGTGTGATCGACCGCGTGCTCGTCGACGAAGGCTATGGATTCCTGCTGACGGACGAGGGCGAGCGCGTCTACTTCCATCGCAACTGCGTGCGCGACCCCCTGCGCTTCGAGCAGCTCGACGAGGGCCAGCGGGTCTCGCTCCAGGTCGAGGCGGGCGAGAAGGGCATGCAGGCGACCGTCGTCGCCGCGCCTCCGCTCGGCGCACCGGCGCCCTGACGCGGGCGCCGGGCGGGCGCGCGGCGGGAGAACGGGAGAGAGACGATGGGCGCTCCGCCGTCGCTGCAGCGTGTCGGGCCGGCGACGTTCGAGCTCGGCCTCGGCTTCCGGCCGGGGATGCGCGTCCCGGTGCGGATCTTCGGCAGCGAGAAGCTCGTGGCCGAGATGGACGACCAGGTGTTCGTCCAGGCGGCGAACGTCGCGACGCTCCCTGGGATCGTCGAGGCGAGCCTCGCGATGCCCGACGCCCACTGGGGCTACGGCTTCCCGATCGGCGGCGTCGCGGCCATGGACGAGGCGACGGGCGTGATCTCGCCCGGAGGCATCGGCTTCGACATCAACTGCGGCGTGCGTCTGCTCGCGTCGCGGCTGCGTCGCGAGCAGATCCCGGCGCTCGAGCCGCTGGTGCACGAGCTCAGTCGATCGATCCCGACCGGCTTCGGCCGCCACGGCCGGATCGCGCTCGACGATCGCGCGATGGACCGCGTGCTGGAGGAAGGTTGCGCGTTCGCGATCCGCGAGATGGGGCTCGGCCTCGAAGAGGACCTCGACCGGATCGAATCGCGCGGCAGCCTCGAGGCCGCGCGCGCCGCGAGCGTCTCCGACCGAGCCAAGCGCCGCGGCTCCGATCAGCTCGGGACGCTCGGCGGCGGCAATCACTTCCTCGAGGTGCAGATCGTCGACGCGATCGTCGACGAGCCGGCGGCGCGCGCGTTCGGGCTCTTCGAAGGTCAGATCACGGTGCTCCTCCACACCGGCTCGCGCGGGCTCGGGCATCAGGTCTGCACCGACTACGTCGCCGCGATGGACGCGTCGCTCGCGCGCCACGGCATCACGCTGCCGGATCGCCAGCTCGCGTGCGCGCCGTTCTCGTCGCGCGAGGGGCAGCGCTACTTCGAG
>DATKKW010000071.1:0-170835 GCA_035542715.1 Myxococcota bacterium | reverse complement strand
TGGCGTCGAGGGCGAGGAGACAGTCATGAATCGCCTGGGGATCAATGGACGCCGTGGCCGGGAGAAGCCCGTATCTCTGGAGCAGCCGGAACAGCTTCTGCTGGCGACGTTGTCGACGCCAGGTCTGCCGACGTGCCTGACGTGCCATTCGGCGCTTTGCGTTCCGAGATTCTTCTCGTCCTTGATCGAGGGCGCCCGCGACGCCCGCGCCGAAGCAACGCACGCCGGCGGCGACGATTCCCCTTGGCTCGCCGTTCTCCGTCGCCAGGAGGCACCAGCCGATTGAATTCGAACCGATATCGAGTCCCAGGATCATCCCGCCCTCCCTGCCCGGCGGCAGTTCCGGGTTGACGGTGTCCGGAGAGCCATGATAAACAGGTCGATGTGTATCTGGGCGACGTTTTCCGCCTATCACAATAAGCGGAGAACATCCGCGCGAGGCAACGCTCGCCGAGCGACCTCGGGGCCCTTTCTTCGGGAGGGGCCCTTTTTCTTTCTGTTGTGCGGGGTCTCCAGCGGAGCTGCCGATTTGGACTAGCGGAGGATTCGCCGGGCTTTCGCCTCCTAGCCCAGCTCCTCCTCGAGCCGCGCGATGACCCACGGCCGCATCCCGTCGGCCGGGATGATCTCCTCGAGGGATCCGACCCGGAGCGCGCGCTCCACCGTGTGCACGGCGTCGAACTCCGCCGCGAGCTCGCGCTGCTTCTCGAGCAGGACCTCGCCGAAGACGCGGTCGAAGGCCTCGCGCGCGGCGGCGCTGGGATCGGCGCCGAGGCTCGCGCGGGCCGAGGCGACGCGCGGGTCGGTGAGGGCGCGGGCGCGCACGTCGCGCGCGAGCACCACCGTCGCCGCGGGACCGCCGCCGATCACGCTCGCGAAGGAGCCCTCGAGCGCCGCGGCGCGGAGCTTCGGATTCAGGCTGCGCGAGAACACGACGTAGGCGCCGCCGTGGTAGCGCGACACCACGAGGAAGAGGAGCGGACCGCGGAAGCGGACGACCGCCCGTGCGATCTCGGCGCCGTACTCGAGCTGGAGCTTGCGCATCGACTCCGGCGAGCCGTCGAACCCCGAGAGGTTCGCGAGGATCAGCGCGGGCCGGTTCCCGCTCGCCGCGTAGAGCGCGCGCGCGATCTTCTTGGACGAGAGCGGAAAGAGCGTGCCGCCGGTCCAGGTCGCCGGACCGTCCGGCGGGCGATAGCCCTCGCGCGGCAGCGCGTGGCTCTCGATCCCGACGAGGCAGACGGGGAAGCCGCCGATCCGGGCATCCCAGACGATCGCGGTCTCGGCGCCGACCCAGCTGCGCCAGCGCTCGAGGTGGCCGCCGTCCTGGTCCACCACGGCGCGCATCACGGCGCGCATCGAGAACGGTCGCTTCCGGTCGGGGTTCGTCGCCGCGTCGAAGAGCTCGCCCACGGTACGGAACGAGTCGGCCGACTCGCCCACGTAGTCCTCGTCGGCGACGGTGCGCTCGAAGGGATCGCGCGTGCGGCGCCGGCGTGGCCCCTTCTCGCCGGGCACGACGTAGCTGTAGTCGTAGTGGCGCGCGAGCACGCGGAACGCCTCGGCGAGGTCGCGCGCGTAGTACTGCGCCTCTCCGTTCGGGCCCATCACGCGCTCGAAGCCGCCGATCCCGAGCTCGTCCTCCGCCGCCACGCTGCCCGACGCCTCGAGCGCCGCGCGGCCCGTGAGCACGAGCGACGCGCCGGGCGTCATCACGAGCGCGCCCTTGGTGCGCATGCCCATCGTCGCGAGCGCGTCGAAGTAGCTCTGGGCGCCCACGTTCACGCCGTGCACGACGACGTGGATCGTGCCGCCCGCGTCGGTGAACTCGACGATGCGCTTCACCACGCGCGCCGTGGCGTCGAGGTTCTCGGTGCCGCTGTCCATCGCGATCTTCGCGCCGCTCGAGACCGGCACCCACTCGACGGGCAGCTCCTCGCGCTCCGCGAGGTCGATCGCCGCCACGATCCGATCGCACTCCGGCCCGGAGAGCGAGCCCATGCCGCGGGTCGGGTCCGAGAGCACGAGGACGCGCTGCAGCCCCTCCGGCACGACGTCCGTCGGCGTCGAGAGGACGCCGAACACGACGCCGCTCTCGTTCGCCCCGGGCGGGCGCTGGGGCACGGGGCGCGCCGTCGGGGCGGTCGCCGCGGGATCGAGGTCCCACTCCTCGAACTTCCCGCGCTCGCCGCCCGCGAGCATCCGCACGATCTCGTAGGGATACACGAGGCGGCGACGGCGCGCCTCGACCACGCGGCGCTCGTAGGCGCTCGCAGGGCGCAGCGGGTCGTGGTGGGGCTCGCGCCAGGCGAGCTCCATGTGGCTCCCCGTCGGGTCCGAGATCACGATCTCGACCGCGCGCGGCGCCTCGCCGGGCTCGCCCTGCAGCGAGACGCGCACCACGACCTTCTCGAGGCCGAGGTGGTGCGTCGCGGGCTCGAGACGCTGCGCGAGCCGCTCCACGAGCGCGCCGTCGACGCGCACCGCGGGCGAGACGAAGACCGAGAGCCGGTTCCACTGCAGGCGGCGGTCGGGATCGCGCAAGAGGAGGATCGAGCGCAGGCGCCGCGTCGCCTCGTAGAACGCGCGCTCGAAGCCGGCGAGGTCGAGGGCGTCGTCGCCGTCGCCGGGCAGCCGGCCGCGCACGTCGGCCAGGACGAAGATGCGCTCGTCCTCGGGGATGGCCCGGCTGCGGGCGTGGAACGCGACGATCCCGTCGCGGGCGTCGAGGCGCTCGAGATCGAAGTCGCGCAGCCGCTCGAGATCGAGGCGCACGGCCACTTCGGGATGCAGGCCGTGGAGCTCGACGCGCTCGCGCAGCCGGCCGTCGCCGTTGGCCTCGAAGGTCCGGTGCTCGATCGCGCCGTCGGGAGCGACGAAGGCGAGCGTGAGCCGCGTCGCGCCGAGCCGATCGGGCAGGAGCGGGAAGAGCGCCGCCACGAGCCGAGGCACGTCCGCGAGCTCGACGTCCGGCACGAGGAGATCGAGGGCGGCGACGCTGCCGCGCTCGGCGGCCGCGGCCGCGACGAGGCGCTCGACGCCGTGCTGCAGCTCCGTCGCGCCGGCGCTCGTCGCGAACACCACGCGTCCGTCGCCGAGCTCGAGGCGATCGAGCACGTGCTCGCCGCGCAGGCCCGAGGCGTGCTGCCAGATCGGCGAGCCGAGGTAGAGCCTGCGGAGGTGCGCCGAGAGCGCGATCGCGCGCCGCCGCACGTCGGTGTCGCCGAGCCAGCGCCCGACGCGCGCGAAGACCTCGGGCGGCGCCGCCGCGAGGTGGGCGAGCACCGCGCCCGGCGGCGACGACGGCTGCGCCTCGGCGACGGCGAGCCACGCCTCGACCTCCTTGCTCGCGCGCGCCGCGTCGCGCTCGATCGCCGGTCGCTCGAAGAGCGCGTGGCGCGCCTCCACGGCGGCGTCGGCGAGCGCGTCGCCCACGAGCCCGCGCATGCCGGCGATACGCTCGAGGGCGTCGGAGAGGGCGGGGTCGTCGGCCGTTCTACGCCCGGCGCGCGCGATCGCGGTGAGCCGGCGCACGAGGCCGAGCACGAGCCGGCGTCGCAGCGCCGGAGCGCGCTGCGACGCGAACAGGCGCAGGAGCGCGCGCTCGAGCGGATCGCTCGGCGCGAGGTCGAGCACGCCGTAGTGCGCGAGCGCGTGGCGCACGAGCACCAGGAACTCCTCGGCGATGCCCGCGCCGCCCGCGCGCAGGCGGCGCACGAACATCCGCAGGCGCGCCGCGTTCGAGGGCCCGATGTCGCCGGCCACCGAGGCTCGCGGCGTCCGGAGGAAGAGCTGCTCCACGTCGGCGAAGAGCACGATCTCGCGCCCGATCGCCGCGAGCTCCTCCAGGAGCTCGAGCTTCGTGCGCCGCGGGAGCTCCGCCTCGAGGAACGCGGCGAGCTTCTCGGCGCGCTCGGCGTCGGCGTCGTAGCCCAGCAGCACGCGCCGGATCTCCTCGCGCGCCGCCTCCATCGCGGCGCGGCGGGTCGGCTCGTCCCGCCGCGCGAGCCCGCCGAGGTCGGGACCTCCGAGCGCGTCACCCTTCGCCTTGAACAGCGGAGCCAGGGGATCGGGCTCCGCCCAGAGCGCGATGCGCTCCCCCGCGGCGGCGGCGGCGGCCGCGCCGAGGGCGTCGCCCGCGTCGATCCGCAGCAGCACGTCGCCCGCCGCGACCTGCTGGCCGCGACGCACGCAGACCTCGCGCACCACGCCCGACACGGGCGCGTGGAACGCGATCTCGGTCTTCATCGCCTCGAGCAGGCCGAGGGACTGACCCGATTCGACGCGCAGACCGGCCTCCACGTGGAGCGCCACGACGAGCGCCGGCGTGCCGGCCCGCACCTCGCCGGCACCCTGCCAGCCGAAGCGGTGCGCGTGGCCGTCGAGCTCGAGGCGCAGGCCCGCATCGGTCGCGTCGTGGAGCACGCGGAGCGTGCGGCCGCGGAGCGAGATCCGCGCCGCGTGGGCGCCGTCCTCGCGGAGCGTCGCCGAGACGGATCGCCCGTCGAGCCAGACGCGATAGCGCCAGGCGCCGAGGGCGAACACCTGGAGCTTGTAGTCGCGACCGCCGTGGCAGAGCTCGAGCTGCTGGCCGATCGAGGGCGGCACCTTGTCGGGCGTGACGTTCCCGGGATCGGCGTAGAAGTTGAGGCGCGCCGCGTGGCGGCGTCGCTGGTAGGTGAGGATGCCCGCGGTGACGAGCGCCTCGACGGCGAGGTCGTCGCCCGGCCGCGGCGCGGCCACGAAGCGGTCGAGCCAGCCCGTGTCGACGCCGCCCGCGCGGAACGCGTCGGACTCGAGCGCCTCGATCAGCACGCCCTTGTTCGTGGCGCCGCCCGCCACCACGAGCTCCATGTCGCGCAGCGCGCAGGCGAGGCGCGCGCGCGCCTCCTCGCGCGTGTCGCCCGTCGCGATCACCTTCGCCACGAGGGAGTCGAACTCCGCGGGGATGGGCGTGCCCGCGGCGACGCCGGCATCGATCCGCAGCCGCGGCCCGAGCGCCGGCTCGAAGCGCGCGACGCGCCCCGGCGCGGGAAGGAAGCCGGCGTCCGGATCCTCGGCACAGACGCGCGCCTCGATGGCGTGGCCGCGCGTCGCGGGCGCGCGCTCGGGAAGCGCCTCGCCGCGCGCGATCCGGATCTGGAGCTGCACCAGGTCGAGGCCGGTCGTCTCCTCCGTGATGCCGTGCTCGACCTGGAGGCGCGGGTTCATCTCGAGGAAGAAGAACGCGCCGTCGGTGACGAGGAACTCGACGGTGCCGAGGCCCTCGTAGCCCACGCGGCTCGCGAGCTTCACGGCCGCGTCCTGCAGGCTCGCGAGCAGCGCGGGCGCGAGGCCCGGCGCCGGCGCCTCCTCGAGGAGCTTCTGGTGTCGCCGCTGCACCGAGCAGTCGCGCGCGCCGAGGGCGAGGACGCGCCCGTGAAGATCGGCTGCGATCTGCACCTCGACGTGTCGGCCCGCCTCGACCTTGCGCTCGAGGAAGACGCGCTCGTCGCCGAAGGCGGCGCGCGCCTCCGACCTCGCCGCGCGCAGCGCCGCCGCGAGCTGCTCCTTCCCCTCGACCACGCGGATGCCGCGACCGCCGCCCCCGGCCGACGCCTTCACGAGCAGCGGGAAGCCGATCCGCTCGGCGTGCTTCGCCGCCGCCTCCTCGCTCTCCACCGCCTCGCCGCTCCAGGCCGCCACCGAGACGCCCGCCGCCTCGGCGAGCTGCTTCGCCGCGATCTTGTCGCCGAGGGCGCGCATCGTGTCGCCGCGCGGCCCGAGGAACGCGAGGCCCGCCGCGCGCACGCGGTCGGCGAAGACGGGATCCTCGGCGACGAATCCCCAGCCCGGCCAGACGGCGTCGCAGCCCCCGGCCGCGACCGTGTCGAGCACGGCCGCGTGGTCGAGGTAGGCCGCGACCGGCGCGAGCCGCGCGGGGAGCGCGAGCGCCAGGTCGGCGTGACGCACGAACGGAGCGCCCCGATCGACCTCGGTGTAGAGCGCCACGGCCTCGAGAGCCGAGCCCTCCAGGGCGCGCAGCGCCTTCACGGCGCGCAGGCAGCGCATCGCCGCCTCGCCGCGGTTCACGATCGCGAGCCGCCGCACGGGCCGGCCGGTGCTCATCGCGCGAGGCCTCCCGGGCGCGACAGGCGGCAGCCGAAGGCGACGAAGCGCCCGTGGTGGGAGAGCGAGAGCGCGGCCTCGAGGGGACGGCCGTCGAGGAGGAGCGTCGGGGCGCGGCCGAGCCGCGCGATGCCGAGCCTCGCGGGATCGACGGCGAGGCGGCGCGCGATCCGCTCGCACGCCAGGGCGCGCGCCGCCTCGCCCTCGCCGCGCGCCCCTCCGTCGTGGAGCGCCACGTCGGCGAGCACCGCGGCGGCGCCGTCGCCGGCGAGCGTCGCCGTGGCGTGGAGCGCGCCCGAGCGCTCATCGATCGCCACGTCGATCGCGCGCTCGCCGTGGCGCACGCGCGCGCGGCCGGCCGGGCCGAGCGTCACGGCGAAGCGTCGCGGCACGAAGGGCGTCGAGGGATCGAGCCGGCGCACGAGCTTCAGCGCCGCCTCCTTCGCCGCGAACAGGCTCCAGCGGATCCGCCGCGCGGACTCGACGTCGGGCGCCGCGGCGACGGCCGCGCGCTCCTCGACGCCGAACACGCGGGAGTCGAAGCGGGGATGCTGCGCGCCCCACGCAGTCTCCGGGTCGTGCAGGTCGATCACGTCATCGCCGAGCATCGAAGAACCCCTGCTCCAGGTCCGCGAGGCGGCCGATCACCTGGCGCGTCAGATCGAGGGAGCGACGCAGCCCGGTGGCGTCGCTCTTCGGCTCGAACAGCTCGAGCGCCACGTGGAAGCGCTCGCCGCGGCGCGGAGCGCGCGAGAACGCCTCCTGGCCCTCGCCGCGCAGATGCACGCAGAGCACGCGGCAGCCGGGCACGAGGCCCAGGATGCGGCCGACGCCGTAGGTCGACGTCGCGCGCTCGACGCGTCCCGTGCGGCTGCGACCGCCTTCGGGGAACACGAGGCCGACGTCGCCGCGGGCGAGCAGCCACGCGAGGCGGTGCAGCACGCCGGCCACCTCCGCCCGATCGCCCCCGCGCGGGATCGGAATGCACTTCATCAGGTAGACCAGGATCCGCTGCCACCAGCGTGACGCGAAGTTCGCACGGTCGGGGACGTTCCACGGCAGCGACGAAGGGTGCAGCAGGTACCAGCCCGGCGATCCCAGCGCCCACGCGATGATCGCGGAGTCGACCATCGTCAGGTGGTTCGCGCACACGAGGAGCGGCGCGCGCGAGGTCGCCCGGATGCGCGCGTACTCCGCGCGCGCCTCGCGAGCGCCCTCGATCCGCCAGCGCAGGACGAGGCGCATCCCGACGGCGAGCGCGGGCGCCCAGAGGGGCGCCAGCGTCGCGACCACGACGCGCTGCAGCTGCAGCGCGAGGCGCGTGCGGAGCGCGAGCTCGGCCACGGAGCGGCGTCAGCCGAGCTTCGCGCCGATCAGCCGGACGGCATCGCCGACGGTGTTCACGTCGTCGACGTCCTCGTCGGCGATCTCGATGCCGAACTCGTCCTCGAAGGCGAGCACGACGTCGACCAGACGCGCCGAGTTCACCTTGAGGTCGTCCAGGATGTGGGTGTCCATGCCGACCTTCGCCAGCGCGTCCTGGTTCTTCGCGAACGGCGAGATGATCTTCAACACCTTCGAGAACAGCTCTGCCTGCTCCATCGTTTCCTCCTCGAGAGGCGCCGGGCTCACGCGTCCCAGCGCCGGAACAGAAGACACGAGTTCACGTCACCGAAGCCGAACGCGGCCTTGGCGGCGATCTTGAGCTCGGGCGCCTCGCGCGCCTCGAGCGGAATGGCACGGGCGAAGGGCGCGATCTCGGGGTGGAGGTCCTCCGCGTTGAGGCACGGGTGCACGAAGCGGCGCGCGAGCATCAGCACCGTGGCGACCGCCTCGATCGCGCCCGCGGCGCCGAGGGCGTGGCCGATCATCGACTTCGTGGCCGTGATCCACGGGAATGCGTCGGGCCCGCGCTCCAGGGCCTCGGACCAGGCGCGCACCTCGCGCGGGTCCGCGCCCGTCGCGGTCAGGTGTCCGTTCACGAGATCGACGTCGCGGCCCGCGAGGCCGGCCATCGCGAGGGCGCCGCGGATGCAGCGCACGACTCCCGCGGGGTTCGGCGCCGTCATGCTGCCGCCGCCGCGCTGGCCGCCGCAGTTCACGTGCGCCGCGAGCAGCTCGGCGTAGACGCGCGCGCCGCGGGCCTCGGCGCTCTCCAGGCTCTCGAGCACGAGGGCGCCCGCTCCCGAGCCCGGCACGAAGCCCGCGGCCGACGCCGAGAGCGGTCGCGACGCCCGCTCGGGCGCCTCGGGATGGATGCGCGAGAGCACGCGCATGGCATCGAAGCCCGCCCAGATGTAGTGGCTCGCGCCCTCGCTCCCGCCGCAGACCATGCGCTCCGCCAGGCCCGCGCGGATGCGTTCGAACCCGATCTGCACGGCCTCGGCGCCCGTCGAGCAGGCGCTCGAGTTCGTGGTCACCTGGTTCCCGAGCGCGAGGATCCCGCCGACGCGAGCGGACGGGCCGCTCGCCATCACCTGCTCCACGGCGGTCGAGCCGAGGCGCCGGACCTTCCCGGCGTCGGTCAGCGGCACGACCTTCTCGCCGATCGTGTCCATGCCGCCGATGCCGGTGCCGATCACCGCGCCGCTCGCCCAGTCGGGCTCCGAGCCGTCGGGCGCGGGGCGCGCGAGCCCGGCGTCGGTCCAGGCCTCGACCGCGGCGAGGGCGGCGAAGCGGTGGTTCGCGTTCATCGCGAGGAGCTCGTCCTCGCGGAAGGTCGCGCTCGCGAGCTCGTCCACGCCCTGGGGCACGCCGGCGACGCGGCAGCCGAAGCCCAGCTCCTCGAGCTTCGGGATCGCGCGGATGCCCGAGCGACCCTTGCGGAGCGCGAGCTCGAACTCGCCGATCCCGTTTCCGTTCGGCGCGATCGCGCCGAGGCCCGTCACCACCACGCGTCGGCTCATCGCACGACCCCCATGCCGGAGAGCGTTCCCGAGCATACGACGGTGCCGTCCTCGCGGCGCATCTCCACCTGCGAGCGCAGGAGCCGGCGACGGAAGACCTGCTTCGTCCCCGTGGTGATCACGCGCTCGCCCGGCCGCACGATGCCCGAGAACTCGACCTGGGCGTCGGTGAACACGGTCACGAGCTTCTCGAGCACCTCGAGGCCCGACTCCTTCGCCACGAGCCAGACGCCGTGGGCCACCACGCCCGCCTGCGCCATCGCCTCCACCAGGATCACGCCCGGCGTGATCGGGTTGCCCGGGAAGTGGCCGCGGTAGAAGTCGGCGTCCTCGCGGAAGCGCACCGCGGCGACGACGTGCGCGTCGTCGATCTCGAGGATCTCGTCCACGAAGCGGAAGGGATCCTGCTGGGGCACGCGCGCGAGGACCTCCGCCGGCGCGAGCACGCGTCCCGGGCCCGAATCAGCCACCGAACATCCCTCCGTTCACGTGGATCACGCTGCCCTGCACGTAGCTCCCGCGCGTCGCGAGGAAGGCCACCACGTCGGCGACCTCCTCGGCCAGCCCCATGCGGCCGAGCGGCACGCGCGCGAGGATCGACTCCCGGACCTCGGCCGGGAGCTCGCCCGTCATCTCCGTGTCGATGAAGCCCGGCGCGACGGCGTTCACGAGCACGCCGCGCGTGCCGAGCTCCTGGGCGAGCGACTTCGTCATCGCGTCGAGCGCGGCCTTCGCCATGGTGTAGGGCACCTGGCCCGGGTTCCCCGTGTGGCCCACGACCGACGAGATCGTGATGATGCGGCCGCTCTCCGCGCGGAACATGAAGCGGCGCAGGGCGAGCTTGGTCAGGTACCAGGTGCCGCGGGCGACCGCCGCGACGGCGTCGTAGTCGTCGAGCTTCATGGTGAGCATGGGGCCGTTGCGGTTCAGCCCGGCGTTGTTCACGAGCACGTCGAGGCGTCCGGCCTGCTCCTTGATCTCGCCGATCAAGCGATCGCAATCGTCCGGCTGGGCGATGTCGCCCTGCAGCAGGAAGGCGCCGGGGAGCTGCGCCGCGAGCTTGCGGGCGGCCTCCTCGCTCGAGCGGTAGTGGACGCCCACGCGGAAGCCTTCCTGGGCGAGGGCGCGGCAGCACGCGGCCCCGATGCCCGTCCCGCCGCCGGTCACGACCGCGACGCCGCGCTCGGCCGTCATCGATCCATCCTCCCGCCGCGCGCGCGCGCCGACGCGTGCGGATAGTCTGCGTAGTCGATGTCGAGGAAGGTGCCGCTCTTCGCGCGCTTGATGGCGTAGATCGGATCCCCGTCCACGAAGACCGTCGCGTCGGCGATCGCGATCGCCGCGCCGGAGGCCGGCAGCCGCGAGAAGCGCACGACGTCGAGCTCGTAGCGCACGCGGGCGTCGCGCGGGCGGATCTGGCCCGAGAACTCCACCTCGCCCACGCCGAGGGCGCGGCCGCTCCCGAGGCCGCCGGCCCAGACGCAGAAGAAGCCCACGAGCTGCCAGACGGCGTCGAGGCCGAGACAGCCGGGCTGCACCGGATCGCCCAGGAAGTGGCACTGGAAGAACCAGGCGTCGAGCCGCACGTCCTGCTCGGCGACGACGCGGCCGCGGTTCCCCTCGCGCCGGATCTCGGAGATGCGATCGATCATGAGCATCGGCGGCACCGGCAGGTGCGCGCGGAAGCCCTCGGGCGCGTCGTCGACGAGCGTGCCATGGCCGAACGCCAGGAGCTCGTCGAGCTCGAAGTGGTCGCGCGCGAGGAACTCGGCGTACTTCACGCGCCGCTCCCGAAGCGCAGCAGCGCGCTCGACCAGGTGAGGCCCGAGCCGACGCCGACGAGCGCGACGTCGTCGACCGGCTGCCACTTCTCCCACTCCATCGAGACGACGGACGCCGCGCTCGCCGCCGCGGTGTTGCCGTAGTGCTCGACGTTCGCGTGGTGGCGGTCGTCGGCGATCGCGCAGGCGCGGCATACGTTCTCGAGCATGCGCAGGTTCGCCTGATGGCCCACGAAGTGGAGGCGGCGGGCCGGGTCCGCGTGGCGCTCCTGGATCGCCTGCAGCAGGGCCGTCGTCTTCTTGATCGCGAACATCTGCACGGCGCGGCCCTGCTGGGCGAAGTGGCCGAGGCGCGGCACCACCACCTTCTCGAAGCCCGCGGGGCTCGACTCGAGCGTGTTGTCGACGATGCGCGCGCGGCCGGGCCGCCGGAACGACACCACCGCCGCGGCGGCGCCGTCGCCCCAGATCACGGCGGCGGAGCGGTCCGAGTAGTCCACGGTCTTCGTCAGACACTCCGGAGCGACGAGCAGGATCACGTCGGGCAGCGCCTCCGGCCGCATGCGCGAGAGCATCCAGAGCTGCGCGAAGAGGCTCGTGCAGGCCGAGTTCACGTCGAAGGCGGGCGCCTCGATGCCGAGCGCGGCGGCGATGGCGCAGGACTCGGCGGGCGACGCCCAGTCGGCCGCGGAGGCGCCCGCGATCACGAGCCCCACCTCCTCGGGCCGGACGCCCGCCCGCGCGAGCGCCATCTCCGCCGCGCGCCGCCCGAGCTCGGCCTGGCTCAAGGTGGCCGCTTCGACGGCGCCGCGGGGGTCGCGGTTGCGCGTCTCGCGCACGTAGTCGAGGGGAAGCACGGTGCGGCGCGAGCGGATGCCCACGCGCTCCATGATCCACTCGTCGTTGGTCCCGATGTCGAGCTCCTCGAGGAAACGGTTCGTGATCTCGGTCTCCGGGTGGAAGTGACCGAGCGCGAGCAGGTTCACCGGCGTCGAGCGCGCGGTCATCGCCCTTCTCCGGAGACGTGCTCGCCGCCGTCGACCCGGATCACGTCGCCGTTGATCCACGCGGCCTCGTCGAGGCAGAGCAGGAAGATCGCGCTCGCGATGTCTTCGGGTGTCGTCAAGCGCTTGAACGGGTTTCGGAGCCGCGCGCCGGCCTTCATGCGGTCGCTGCCCGGGATGGCCCGGAGCGCGGGCGTGTCGGTGATCCCGGCCTGCACGATGTTCGTGCGCAGCCCCCGCGGCGCGAGCTCGAGCGCCATGGAGCGGGCGAGGGACTCGAGCGCGACCTTCGCGGCGGCGACGGCGGCGTAGCCCTTCCAGGCCACCTCGTTGCCCTCGCTCGTGAGGCCGAGCACGCGCGCGTCGCTCGCGAACAGGCCGCGCGCGAGCAGGTCCTGCACCCAGCCGAGCAGGCTCGTGCCCATGGCGTGGATGGTGCGGGCGAAGTCCTCCTCGTCGAGGAAGCTCGATTGGGAGTAGGCGGGCGGCGACGCGAGCCCGGCGAGGGCATCGTGGCCGGCCTCGAACAGCCGGTCGGCGGCGCCGCGAAGCCGCTCCTCGTCGACGCCGAGCTCGACCGCGAGCGCCGCGGTCGCGCGCGCGGGCGAAGGCGTCTCGCTCGCGAGGAGCTTCAGGTTGCCGAAGGCGATCGAGTGCAGGAGCAGGCGCACGCGCCCGCCCTCGCCGAGGGTCTTCGCGAGCTCGCCCAGGATCTGCGAGCGCGCATCGGCGTCGAGCGCGTCGGCGTTCCAGGTGCGCACCGCCACGCCCGTCGCGCGCAGCTTCTCGAACTCGGGCTCGATGCGCGCCATCGCTCCACGACGGTCCCGATGCACGAGACAGAGGTTCATGCCGTGGGCGGCGAGCTTGTGGGCCGTCGCGAGCCCGAAGCCGCTCGAGCCGCCGAGGATCACGGCCCACCAGTCGGTCGGAAACCGTTCCGTCACGCACTCCCCTCATGGGGCCCCTCGTCGGCGGGCGACGCGCCGAGGCCCCGCGCAATTGGGCATGAAATGACTCGAAGTCACCTTTCGACCGTTCCCGACCGTAGACAGTTTGATCGCAGACGACAAGACGCGGCGCGCGGGGCGCGAGCGCGTTTTCACGGATCTTTCACGTTGGGGGACTGGCGACGCGCAGGGTCGCTCCCATGCGTCCTCTCCGCGCGCGCGAGCGCAACCTCCCGCCGGCGCTCGCGCAGATCGCGCAGACGACGCCCGTGGGCCGCGAGCAGATCGCTGCGCGAGAGGATGCCGAGCAGCCGGCCGGGCTCCTCGCGCGAGACCACGGGCAGGCGCCCGACCGACGCGAGCGTCATCGCGTCCGCCGCCGCGCGCAGCGAGTCGTCGGGGTGGATCACGACGGGCGCCCGCGCCAGGAGGTCTGCGACGCACGCCCCCGGCTCCGCCGGCCGGAGGAGGTCGCGCCGCGTCACGACGCCGGCCAGCCGCCCGTCGGCGTCGAGCACCGGGAAGCCCTGATGGCCGCTGCCCCGCGCGCCCGAGTCGAGCCACGCGCGCGCATCGTCGATGCCGCGCTCCGCCGCGAGCGACACCACTTCGTGACTCATCGCGCTCCGCACGGGCACGTGGTCGAGGAAGTCCGGGACGTACTCGTCGGGCACGCCCACGCCGCGACGCACGATCTTCTCGGTCATGATCGTGGTGCGCATCAGCAGGCAGGAGACCAGGAACGCGGTGCTGCAGCCGGCGAGGAGGGGCAGCAGGGCGGCCTCGGCCTGGGTGGACTCGAAGGCGAACACGATCGACGCGAGGAGCGCGCGCGATGCTCCGGCGAAGAGCGCCGCCATGCCGACGATCGCGGCGACACGCGGGTCGACGCCGACGTCCGGCAGCAGCAGGGCCGCGCCGGCGCCGAGCAGCGCGCCGAAGCCGCCGCCGATCGTGAAGAGCGGGGCGAGCGTTCCGCCGGAGGTCCCGCTCCCGAGCGCGAAGAGCCACGACACGAGCTTGAGGCCACACAGGATCAGGACGGCCGAGCCGACGAGCCGGCCGGAGATCACGTCCGTGATGTTGGCGTAGCCGACGCCGAGCGTCCGCGGCGCCACCCAGCCGACGACGCCCACCACGACGCCGCCGAGCGCAGGCCACCACATCCAGTGGATCGGCAGCCGGGCGAACGCGTCCTCGATCCAGTAGACGCCACGCGTGATCGCGACGGCCGCGAGGCCCGTCGCCGCGCCGATCGCGGCGTAGAGCGCGAGGGCGCCGCCGGCGGCGGGCGCGAGGGGGGGAACCGGGAAGAACGGCGCCGCGCCGTCGAAGGCGAGGCGGATGCCCATCGCGGTCGCGCAGGCGAAGGCGACCGGCACGAGCGACGCCGGCCGGAGCTCGAAGAGCAGGAGCTCGACGGCCAGCAAGACCGCCGACACCGGCGTGCCGAAGGTCGCGGTCATGCCCGCCGCCGCCCCCGCCGCGAGCAGGTGCTTGCGCTCCGCGGCGGTCGTCTCGAGCAGCTGGCCGACGAGCGATCCGAAGGCGCCGCCCGTCGCGATGATCGGCCCCTCGGCGCCGAAGGGGCCGCCCGTCCCGATCGCGATCGCGGCGGACGCGGGCTTCAGGAACGTGAGGCGCGGCGGAATCCGGCTGCCGCCGACGAGCACCTGCTCCATCGCCTCGGGAATCCCGTGACCCCGGATCTTCTCGGAGCCGAAGCGGGCCATGAGGCCCACGATCACGCCGCCGACGACCGGCACGGCGATCGCGAGCGGGCCGAGGGCGTGCCCGGCCGGAGAGACGAGCTCCGTGGAGACGCGACCGTAGTAGGCGAGGTTCGTCACGAGGCCGATCAGCGCCTGGAGCGCCTTCGCGAGCACGCTCGCGATCGCCCCCACGCCGATCGCGAGGAAGCAGATCGCGAGCGCGCGCCGGTCGAAGAGCGCCGACTGCCGACGGATGCCCGCGGCCTCGAGCGCCGGACCGAGGGTGGGCGCGACGGGCAGGCCCGGGGTGGTCGATGCGCGCTCGATCTCGTGATCCGCCACGATGCCATCCCCTCCCGCGCTCCGGCGCTCACGCATCCGGCGGCGCTCCGAGCCCGACCTCGGCGAGCACGCCGTCGAGCTCTTCGCGCGTCACGACGCGCACCGTCTGGCCCTCGGGCAACGCTTCCGCGAGACGCCGGAAGTAGCGCTTGTCGGGGCGGCCCTCGACGATCACCACCACGCCCCGATCGTCCTCGGTGCGGATCAGCCGACCCACCATCTGCTTCAGGTTCAGGAGCATCCTGCCCAGCGTCGCGCGCGCGAAGGGATCGACGCCCGTCTCGCGCAGCCGCTCCTCGCGACGCCGTCGCAGCTCGGTCGGCACCTCGAAGGGCAGCTTCTCGATCACGACGGCCTGGAGGTCGACGCCGGGGATGTCGAGCCCCTGCCAGAACGTGCGCGAGCCGAGCAGCACCGCGTTGCCGCCGCGGAATCGCGCGACGAGAGCCGCCGGATCGTCGAACGCGCGGCGCGGCATCAGCACCTCGATGCCGTCGCTCCGCAGCTCCTCGGCGAGGAGCTCGGCCACGTCGCGCATGCGGCGCAGGCTCGTGAAGAGCCCGAGCACGCGCCCGCCGAGCCGGCGCGCGAGGAGCGCGAGCACGGCCACCGTCTCGGACACGAGGGCCGCCTCGGGCGTCCGCAGCGCAACGACGCGCATGTGCGACGCGTAGTCGAAGGGGCTCGCGCCGCGCGCGCGCGCGAGTCGCGAGCCCGCGCGCTGCTCGAGCTCGAGATCGCCCACCGCGGCGAAGGCGTCCGCGCCGACGAACAGGCTCGCGGACACGCCCGAGAAGCTCGCGAGGCCCGAGAGGAAGCGCTCGTGGAAGAGGGCGGCCGGCGACACCGGGCGCACCGCGAGGCGCCAGCGGTCGAACGGGGCGACGAGACCCTCGAACGCGGCGACCGCGTCGCCGCCGCCGCCCGCGAACGCGAGGCGCAAGGTCGTCGCCATGCCGCGCAGTTCCGCGAGGGTGCGCAGCAGGGCCGCGGCGCCTTCGCGCTCCTCGTCCTCGGGCCCGTCGCCCGAGGTCTCGACGGCGGCCGCGACGGCGTCGAGCCGGTCGGCCGCGGCGCCGGCGATGCGCGCCGCGTCGTCGTACTCGGGGCCGGGACGCTCGGGCACCTGGAGCTCGCCGTACTCGTTCGCGTGTGGCGCGAGGGTCCGTCCCAGGGCCACGAGATCCTGCTGGACGCCGCGGCGCCAGGCCGCCGCGTCGCGCCGCGCGGCACGACGCGCGCGGGAAGGGAGCAGCGGAGCTTCGGTCCGGCCGTCGTCCGGGCGCCCGAACACGTCGTCGAGCCGATCGAGCGCGTCCTCGGGCCGAACCTCCTGCGCGTAGACCTCGTCGGCGACGCCGGCCAGCTCGTGCGCCTCGTCGGCGATCACGTGCTCGAGGCTCGGGTAGTCCGGCGGCCAGCGCAGCAGGAGGTCGTGGTTCGCGACCACGAGCTGCGCCTTCGCGAGCGCGGCGCGACGGCGGCCGAAGGGGCAGGCGTCCCCCTGGCTTCCGCACTGCTCGCGGGAGCACTGCTCCGCACGGGTCGCCACCGAGCGGTGGAGGAGGCCGTGGAGCGGCGGAAAGCGGCGGCGCAGCGCCGCCGCGACCCCGGCGATCTCGCCGTGGGGCCGCGTACGGGCGCAGCCGAGGAGCACCGCGTAGGCCATGCGGTCCTCGGCGAAGATCCGCGGCTCGAGGCCCTCGGCGAGCACGCTCTCGAGGCGCCGCGCGCAGACGTAGTTGGCGCGGCCCTTGATCGAGACGGCGCGCAGCGCCGGCCAGCCGAGGAAGCGCGCGGCGGCGGCGATGTCCTTCGAGAGGAGCTGGTCCTGCAAGAGCTTCGTCCGGGTCGAGATCACGACGGGCGATCGTGCGCCCGCGGCGGCTCGCTCCATCGCGAACGGAATCGCCGCAGCGAGATAGGCGAGGGACTTCCCGACTCCGGTGCCGCCCTCGAGCAGCAGCACGCTCCCGTCGCGCAGCGCGCGCACGAAGTGCCGCGCGAGCTCGATCTGCGCCGGCCGCACGCGGTAGCCGTCGAAGTGTCGGCGGCCGCGCGCCTCGTCCGCGAGCACGGCCGCGATCGCCTCTTCGTCGAACGGCACGGGCCGCTCGTCGCTGGCACCGATCGCGAGCAGCGCCGGCGGCGCGCCGAGCGCGGCCTCCGTGGCCGCGGACTCCGGCTTCGCGAGCACGGCGAGCCAGGGCGAGTCGGGCGCGTAGGCCGCGAGGGCCTCGCGCGCGACGAGGCAGCGCGGCTCGCCGCGTCGCGCCTGCGTGCCGACGCGCGAGAGCACGCGCGCGGCGTCGAGCGCGTCCTCGAGGGCGCGATGGCGCTCCTCCCGGCCGAGCTCGCCGCGCGTGAACGTCTCGAGGCGCAGGTCCGGCGCGTCGGGGTGCGTCACCGCGAGGAGGTCCTGCGTGTCGAGGTAGCGGGCGCGGTCGAAGGCGGGATCGACGTGGCGCGCGAGGAACCAGCGCTCGAAGTCGGCGTTGTGCGCGATCAGCACGCGGCCGGCGAGCGCCGTGCGAAGCGGCGGGGCGACACGCGCGAGGGACGGAGCGCCCTCGACGTCGGCCGGCGTGATGCCGGTGAGCCGCTGGATCGCCTTCGGAATGCCGCGCACGGGGCGCACCAGGCCCGAGAGCGTCCGCAGCCGGAGGGGCAGCGCGCCGGGCGTCGCACCGAAGGAGAGGTCGACGAGCAGCGCGCCGACCTCGAGCAGCTCGGCCGCGTCGTCGCCCGCGAGGCCCGTGGTCTCGAAGTCGACCACGGCGAAAGGCCCGAGCTGCGCGGCGAGTCGGGCGAGCGTCTGGCCGTCGAGGCCCGCGGCCGGGTCGGCGCCGAGCTCGAGCAGGCGCTCGGCAAGCGGGGCTTCACCCGCGGCTTCGGGCCCCTCGGCTGCGCCTCCTGCGCCGTCGCTAGACGTAGACTCCACCCTTGTATTCGCGGTCCTGCCGGATCACCACGTTCACGAGGGCCGGCTTGCCGGACGCCGCCGCGCGGTCGAGAGCCGGCCGGATCTCCTCGGGCCGCGTCACGTGCTCGCCGTGACCGCCGAGCGCCTCCACCACCTTGTCGTAGCGCGTGTAGTTGAGCAGCGTCGCCGACAGGCGATCCCAGCCGTAGACCGCGCCCTGGGGTCGCATCATCTGGCCCCAGGCCCCGTCGTTGCCGAGCACGCCCACGATCGGCAGGTTGAAACGCACAGCGGTGTCGTACTCGAAGCCGTTCAGGCCGAAGGAGCCGTCGCCGTAGACGATCACGACCCGCTTGCCCGGGTGGGCGATCTGCGCCGCGAGCGCGAACGGCATGCCCACGCCGAGCGTGCCCAGCGGACCTGGATCCATCCAGGCGCCCTCGCGCGGCACCGGGATGATCTTGGCCGCGGTCGCCACGATGTCGCCGCCGTCGCCGATCACGATCGTGTCGCCGAGGTCGGCGAGCCAGTCGCGCACCTCGCGGCACATGCGCTGCGGATCGATCGGCGTCTCGTCGCTGTTCAGCGCCGCCTCGACCTTCCGCTCGGCCGCCAGCTCGATGGCGCGCAGCTCGTCGCGCCAGCCGGTGTAGTCGAGGCGCGCGCCCGAGTTCTTCATCTCCTCGAGCAGGAGCTCGAAGGTGCAGGCGAGGTTGCCCACGAGCCCCACGTCGGCGGGGCGGTTCATGCCGATCAACGTCGCGTCCATGTCGAGCTGGATGATCTTCGCGGTGGCCGGGATCGTCTTGCCGAAGGCGAGGCGGAAGTCGAGGAGCGAGCCCGCGAGGATGATCAGGTCGATCTGCTTCATCGCCTCGCGGCGCGAGCGGTTCAGGAACTGCAGCGAGCCCGGCGGGATCGTGCCGCGGCCCATGCCGTTCGTGTACGCCGGCATGTGCGTCTCGTCGAGGAAGGCGTTCATCGCCTCGCTCGCGAGCGACCACTTGACGCTGGTGCCGGCCATCAGCATCGGCTTGCGGCTCGCCTTCAGGAGATCGAGCGCGGCGCGCACGTCGGCGCGGTCGGGCGAGAGGCGGGGCGGTGCGGTGCGGATCGGCGGCACGGGCGCCTGCTCCCACTCGGCCTGACCCATGAACACGTCCATCGGGATCTCGAGGAACGCCGGACCGGGGATTCCCGACACCGCATGGCGGATGCCGAGCTCGATGTACTCCGGGATGCGCTTGGTCTCGTAGCAGGCATCGGCCCACTTCGTGATCGGGCGCATCACGCCGATGTGGTCCATCTCCTGGAGCGAGCCGCGGCGCAGGTTCGCGAACGGTCCCTGGCCGCCGAAGACGAGGATGGGCGAGTTCGCGCGCCACGCGTTCGCGACGCCCGTCACGCCGTCGGTGACGCCGGGCCCCGCCGTGATGGCGGCGACGCCGATCTTGCCCGGATTGCAGCGCGCCCAGGCGTCCGCGGCGTGCACGGCGGCCTGCTCGTGACGCACGTCGACGATCTTGATGCCCTCGTCGAGGCAGCCGTCGTAGATCGGCATGATGTGGCCGCCGGAGAGCGTGAAGATGCACTCGACGCCGGCCTTCTTGAGCGCGCGGGCTGCGAGCTTTCCGCCGTGAACGGCCATGTCGGACCTCGTGTGGGGTGATCGCGCGACGGTATCACTCGCCGCGGAAGGGGGTCAACACGAGGCGCCGTGCGCGCTTAAACGAATCGGGGGACGGGCCCCGGCCCGTCCCCCGATCGGATCGTCGTCCGCGCGCGGCTACTTGGAGTAGAGGAACTCGTCGCGGCGGTTCTTCGCCCAGGCCGCCTCGTCGTGGCCGGCCACCGCGGGCTGGCTCTCGCCGAGGCTCACGGTCGCGAGCTTCGCGCCCGAGATGCCGAGATTCTCGAGGTACTGCTTCGCGGAGAGCGCGCGGCGGTCGCCGAGGGCGAGGTTGTACTCCTCGGTCCCACGCTCGTCGGTGTGGCCCTCGATCGTGATCGTCTTCCACTCGGAGTGGCGGTTGATCGCGTCGGCGTTGCCCTTCAGGGTCGGCACCTGGTCGCGGCGGATCTCGGAGCGGTCGAAGTCGAAGTACACGGTCTTGAGCTCGGGCGAGCGCTGCGGGCCGATGGCCTCGCGGCTGGCCGCGCCCTCGTCGAACGAGCTGCGGCTGGTCGGCTCGACCGCCTCCTTCGGCTTCTTGGAGCACGCGGTGGCCAGGCTCAGCACCGCCATCGAGATCACGGCCACGCGAACGAAGGACTGCGTTCTCATACTGGTCCCTCGGGACCTCCAAATTCCTGCGAAAATGTCATGAACGCCGGACGGCCCACCCGCCCGTTCGAACGCGCGCCCGCAGGCACAGGCGCACAAAACTGTTTCGGGCAGCATAGGTTCCCCTTGATCCAGCCCAAGTCAAGGGGGCCGCGCATGAATTCGCGATCTGACGCGCGGTTTGTTCTCGCACTATCGCCCGCGGAACTCGGGCGGTCGCTTCTCGAGGAACGCGCGCACACCCTCCCGATAGTCGTCGCTCTCGAAGCAGCGGCGGATCGCGGCGTCGATGGTCGCGTGGTCGAAGGCGCCGCCACGGCCGTCGGCTCGGGCGATCTCCCGAAGCGTGCGCTTCGCCGCTGCGATCGTGAGGGGCGCGTTCGCCGCGATCGTCTCCGCCAGGGCGCGCACGCGTCCCTCGAGCTCCGCCTTGGGAAAGACGGCGTTCACGAGCCCGAGGTGACGGGCCTCCGCCGCGTCGAAGAGCCTCGCGGTGAATAGGATTTCCTTGGTGGCGGAGGGCCCCACGAGGCGCTCGAGCGTGCGCAGCCCACCTTCCCCGTAGCCCAGGCCGAGGCGCGCCGCGGGAATCGCGAATCGTCCGTCCTCGGCCGCGTACCGGAGGTCGGCAGTCAGGGCGACGGCGAGGCCGCCGCCCACGCAGAAGCCGTGGATGCACGCGATCAGCGGCTTCGAGAGCTCCGAGAGCGCCCGGAAGGCGCGCTCCGTCAGCGCTTCGTACTCCTGCGAGGCCGCCGCGCCTGTGCGAACACGTTCGAACTCCGAGATATCCGCGCCGGAGACGAAGGCCACTTCGCCCTCGCCGCGCAGCAGGACGACGCGGACACCCGGGTCGCGCTCCAGGGCCGCGACCGCCTCCGGGACCTGCCGCCACATCTCGGCCGAAACGGCGTTCCTTCGCTCGGCGTGATCGAAGACGATCCAGCCGAGGGCGCCTTCGCGATCGGTGCGGATGCGGCCGGCCATGGGCCGCGCAGGCTAGCAGGCGCGTCGCGCGGGTGGATCAGGCACGAAAGCGGACGGCTTCCAGGTGGGCTTCGGTCAGCGTCTCGAGATCGGCGTAGTGCCGCGTGGGCGACCCCTCTCGCGCGAGGCTGCGCAGCGAGGCGGAGCACTGCTCGCGCCCGACCCCGACCTCGATCGCCCGCGCGAGCGCCTGCGCCTCGTCGCCGGGCTCGACGTCGAAGCGGCAGAGCACGCACTCCGGACCGCTTGGCTCCAGGGCGAGATCGAAGACCAGGGTCCGCACTCCCTCCGGCTCACCCACCTCCGCCGCGAAGGCGGCGCGGATGCGGGGCCAGGCCAGCAGGAAGCGCTCCTCGCCGCGCCGGTACACGATCCCGCGATCCGTGGCCTTGGCGTCGGGGAGGAGATGGACGCGGCAGCGCGAGGGGACGAGCGACGACGAGGCCAGCGCGCCGCCGGCGGCGAGCTCACGAACGCCGAAGCCGTCACCCCCGAGGGCGGGGTCGTCCTTCAGCCCGGAGTCGGCGGCGGCCGGCACGTTGGATTGCGAAGCCATGCGCCCCCTCGCGACGGGGAGGGGATCGGCACGGCGAGGCCGCGTCTTGATCCGTCCGAGGCTAGTCGGCGACCTCGATCCGGCTCTCGACCGCGCGCACGCCCGGGGTCTCGCGGGCCAGGGCGACCGCCCGATCGCGCTGTGCGGCGGTCGACACGCGGCCGCCCAGGGTCACGGAGCCGTCACGCACGGCGGCGGACACCGCGGCCGCCTGCAGCGACTCGTCGGCGAGGAGCCGCGACTGCACGGCGCGGAAGATCGCGACGTCGTTCCCCGCCTCGGCGGCCTGCTTGGCCGCTTCGAGCCCGTGCTCGGCCGCGTCGAGCCGCTTCTCGGCCTGCTGCACCGCCTGCTGCGCCTCGTCGGCAGCCTGCTTGCGCGCGGCGAGATCCTGGCGCGCCTCCTCGACGGCGTGCTGGGCCGCCACCACCGCGGGTGCCGGCACGCTGGCGGGCGCCTCGGCCGCTGCCTTGCGCGCCGCTCGCTCCTCCCGCCGGCCACACGCGCCGACCGCGCTCGCGACCACGAGGAAGAACATGAGGACCGTCCATCGGGATCGCAGCGCGCTCGCCATCTCTCGGGCCTCCTCCGCACGCGCCGGTGCGAAACCGGGATGCGACGGCGAGCCTAACGCCGGCGAGCGCGGCGTCGAGTGGCGATCCGGGCGCGTCACCGCCCGGGGACGCCGGCCGGAGCGGCTAGACGCCCAGCCGCGCCGCGAGCTCGTGGAGGGAGCGGAGCGTCCAGTGCGGCCGCGGCGCGGGCACGGCGGGCGCGCCGCGCCCGGCTGCATCGATCCACGCCGCGTGCATGCCGACGGCGAGGGGCCCGAGCACGTCGCACTCGAAGTTGTCGCCGACCATGAGGCTCGCGTGCGGCGCCGCGTCGAGCCGGCCGAGCACGTGCCGATAGACCAGGGCGTCCGGCTTCCCGGCGCCGAACTCGCCTTCGATCTGCACGTGGTCGAAGAAGCGCGCGAGGTCGAACCGCTCGATCTTGGCCCGCTGCGTCTCGGCCGCGCCGTTCGTGACGAGCGCCATGCGTGGGACGCGCGCGCGCAGACGCGCGAGCACGTCGAGCGCTCCCTCGAAGAGCCACAGCTCGCGCTCGCGCAGCTCGGTGTAGGCGCGGCCCACGGCGTCCGCGAGCGCGGCGTCCGGCCGGCGCTGCAACGTCTCGAGCGCTCGGCCGACCACCTCGCGCCGCGCCCACGGCAGGTCGAGCCGGCCGCGGCGGTGGCGCTCGTCGTCGGCCCAGAACCAGTCCGTCGCCGACTCGATCGCGGCGAGCACTGCGCTGCGAGCGAGCTCGGGATGCGCCTCCACGAGCCGGTCCGCCACGAGCTCCCAGGCGGCGCGCACGCTGCCCTCGGAGTCGAGGATCGTGTCGTCGAGATCGAGGCAGAGCGCCTCGAGGCGGGTCGGATCGAGCTCCATGCCCGAAGCTAGCGATCAGCCCGCGCTCGTGCCGCCGGACGCAGGCGGCGCGCTCGGCGCTCCCGAGCGCAGCGTGCCAGTCGCCACCGCGATCATGCTCGTCAGGTCCGAGAGGTTCGCCGGCACGACGAAGGTGTTTCCGGCCTTCGCGAGCTTCCCGAACTCGGCGAGGTAGCTCTCCGCGATGCGCAGCTGCATGGCCCGCACACCGCCCTCGGCGCGCAGCGCGTCGGCCACGGTGCGCAGCCCGCCTGCCGTCGCCTGCGCCACGGCGAGGATCGCCTCCGCCTGGCCCCGGGCCTCGTTGATCTGCTGCTGCTGCTTCGCCTCGGATTCCTTGATCACGCGCTGCTTCTCGCCCTCTGCCGCGTTGATCTTCGCGTCGCGCTCGCCCTCGCTCTGCAGGATCACCGCGCGCTTCTCGCGCTCCGCGCGCATCTGCTTCTCCATGGCGGAGAGCACGTCCTTCGGCGGCATGATGTTCTTGATCTCGTAGCGGAGCACCTTCACGCCCCAGGGCGCCGTGGCCTTGTCGAGCTCCGACACCACCTGGGCGTTGATCGTGGTGCGCTCCTCGAAGGTGCGGTCGAGGTCGATCTTCCCGATCTCGCTGCGCAGGGTCGTCTGGGCGAGCTGCTGGATCGCGAACTCGTAGCTCCCGATCCCGTACGAAGCGCGCTCCGCGTCGAGCACCTTGAGGTAGAGGATGCCGTCGACCGTGACCTGCACGTTGTCCTTGGTGATGCAGACCTGCTCGAGGACGTCGAGCGCCTGCTCCTTCAGGGTATGCCGATAGGCGATGCGGTCGATGAACGGCACGAGGATGTGGAAGCCCGCCTGGAGCGTGTTGCTGTAGCGGCCGAGCCGCTCCACCACGTAGGCGCTCTGCTGCGGCACGACGGTCGCCGTCTTCGCGACCACCACGATCGCCAGGGCCGCGAGCGCGAGCGCGACGAAGATCGCTCCGGAGCCGTCCATCCTCATTCCCCCTTCTTCACGTGGAGCGTGAGCCCCTCCACGCGCACCACGAGACATCGATCGCCCGGCACGAGCACGGCGCCCCCTGCGTTCGAGATCGTCCACGGGCTGCCGCGGAGCTCGCCGCGCCCGAGGTCGCCGGGCTCGACGCGCGTCTCGACGCGCACCCACTCGCCGACCAGCGAATCATCGACCGCCCGCTGACCGCCGCGGTGGAGCCGGCCCAGGATGCGCGGCCGCACGCCGACGAGCAGACCGATCGAGAGCAGCGAGAACAGGAGCCACTGGCCCCAGCCGGGCAACTCGAGGCCCGCGAGCGCCGCGAGCCCCACCGCGAGGGCGCCGACGCCGAAGAAGAGGAGGTAGAAGCCGCCGGGCGTGGCCATCTCGCCCGCGAGCAGCAGGAAGCCGACCAGCACCCAGACCCACCAGGCCATCTCTCCCACCTCCCGGGTCCCGAGTCTACGCCAGCGGCGGTAGACTGAGACTCGCTCTCTCCCTCCGAGACGAGGAACCCCATGGACTCCATCGGCGGAACGGCGGCCTCGCCGCAGCTCGTGCTGGTGCGTTTGTCCGGCGACATCGGCACGAAGGCGCGCGGCACGCGCGCGCGCTTCGTGGCGCGCCTGCAGCGGAACGTTCGCGATGCCCTGCGAAGCTCGGACATCGAGGGCCGGCTCGTCTCGACGCGCAATCGTCTCTACCTCGAGGCGTCGTCGCCCGACGCCGTGGGCGTGCTCGCGCGCGTGCCGGGCATCCAGTCGCTGTCGCTCGCGCTGCGCGCTCCCGAGACGCCCCTCGACGCCCTCGTCGCGCGCGGGGCCGAGATCTTCGGCGAGCGCGTCCGCGGCAGGCGCTTCGCCGTGCGCGCGAAGCGCGTGGGCTCGCGCGCGCCGGGCTGCCTCGCGACGCGCGACGTCGAGCACGCGCTCGGCCGCGCGCTCCTCGACGCCTCGGCGGGCGTCGATCTCGATCATCCGGAGGTGACGGCGTTCGTCGAGCTGTGCGAAGGCGTCGCCTACTTCTTCCCCGAGCGCGTCGCCGGACCCGGCGGGCTTCCGCTCGGCGTCGGGGGACGGGCCGTCGCGCTCGTCTCCGGGGGCTTCGACTCGGCCGTCGCCGCCTGGCTGGTGCAGAAGCGCGGCGTCGCCCTCGACCACGTCTTCTGCAACCTCGGCGGGATCGCCCACGAGCTCGGCGTGCTGCGCGTGATGAAGGTCGTCGCGGACCGGTGGAGCTACGGCACGCGCCCGCGGCTCCACGCCGTGGACTTCCAGCCCCTCGCCGAAGAGCTCCAGGCGAAGACCCAGCCCCGCTACTGGCAGGTGCTGCTGAAGCGTCTCATGCTGCGCGCCGCCGAAGCCGTCGCAAGAGAGCGTCGCGCGCTCGCCGTCGTGACCGGCGACGCCCTCGGCCAGGTCTCGTCGCAGACGCTCGCGAACCTCGCGGCGATCTCGACGGCCACCGCCCTGCCGATCCTGCGGCCCGTGCTCGGGCTCAACAAGGACGAGATCCTCGAGCTCGCGCGCCGCCTCGGCACCTTCGAGCTGTCGGCGGTCGTCGGCGAGTACTGCGCCCTCGTGCCGAGCCGTCCGGCGACGGAGGCCGACCCCGCGCTGGTCGCCGCGGAAGAGGCCAAGCTCGACCGCGCGCGCCTCGAGGCGGCCGTCGCCGCGCGCAAGGTGATCGACCTGCGCGCCGTCGATCCCGAGGCGTGCGACGCGGGAGGCCTCGAGGTCGACACGATCCCGGAAGGGGCTTCGGTGATCGACCTGCGCTCCCTCGCGGCGTTCAAGGGCTGGCACTGGCCCGGGGCGCTCTGGCTCGAGTTCCCCCGAGCACTCTCCGTCGCGCCCCGGCTCCCGGCCGACCGACGCTACGTCGTGTACTGCGACTTCGCCCTGAAGAGCGCGCACCTGGCCGAGGTCATGCGCAAGCACGGGCTCGATGCGGCGCACCTGCGCGGCGGCCTCAAGCGCGCGGTCGTGCTCGCCCGCGAGCGCGGGCTCGGCGGTCCGGAGCTCTGAGCCCGTCCTCGCTCCGGATCATCCTCTCGGCGCGCCGGCCTTCTTCGCCACCCCGGCCACGAAGCGTTCCGCGTCCAGCACGACGCGCTCGTGGCTCCCCTCGCAGATCTTGTCGACGCCGTCGTGGGCCGACACCTCGAAGCGGAGCCGCCGACCCTCGACCGCGACGAGCGTCCCGGTCACCGTCACGGTGAAGCCCGGCGGCGTCGCCGCGGCGTGGGAGAGGTCGACGTGGGTGCCGACGCTCTGCTCGCGCGGCCAGTCGAGGTGCGGCTCGATCGCGCGCAGGCAGGCCCACTCGACGAGGCCCACCAGGAACCCGGTGGCGAAGACACGGGGCATCACCTGGAACTCGGGGGACTCGGGATAGAGATGCGGCACGGTCTTGGTGTCGGGCACGCGGAACGAGAAGCGGACCTCGAGCCCCGGCCGCAGCGTCTCCTTCATGCGTCACTTCCCCGCGTCGGGGGGGAAGCCGGGGAGGCCGTCGAGGCTCTTGGCGTTCCGCTCGCGCCGGTACTCGCGCGTGCCTTCGACGCCCTTGCGTTCCGCCCAGAGCAGGAGCTGGTCGCGCTCGCCCTCGAAGCGCATCCGAGGGACGCCGTAGCCGCAGGAGTCGGAGACGCGCGAGAGGCGCACGCGCACGATCGAGCGCACCCCGGGCCCGGCCACGAGCGCGGCGGGAAAGCGCGCCGCGAGCGCATCCCAGGCCGGCTCGCCGGGGAAGACGGCCTCTCCCCGGCCATGGAGCCGCACGATCTTGGGCGGCCCCTCGAATGCGCAGAACAGGATCGTGATGCGACCGTTCTCGCGCAGGTGCGCGATCGTCTCGACGCCGCTGCCGGTGAGGTCGAGGTACGCGACGGTGTCGGAGTCGAGCACCGCGAAGCTGTCGAGCCCCTTCGGCGACGCGTTCACGTGTCCCTGCGGGTCGAGCGGCGCGGTCGCGACGAAGAACACCGGCTGCCGCCGGATCCAGCCGACGAGCTCGGCGTCGACTCCCTGGTACGTCTTGCCCATCTAGAGCATCCCTCCGTTCACCGAGATCACCTGGCCCGTGACGTACGACGCTCCGTCGGAGAACAGGAACCGCACCACCGCCGCGACCTCCTCGGGCCGTCCGAGGCGCTGCATCGGGATGCGCTTCACGATCTCCTCGAGCGGCGCGCCCTCGATCATCTCGGTCTCGATCAGGCCCGGCGCCACGCTGTTCACCGTGATCGCGCGCTTCGCGAGCTCCTGGGCGAGCGCCTTCGTGGCCCCGATCAGGCCGGCCTTGGCCGCGCTGTAGTTCACCTGCCCGCGGTTGCCGGCGATCCCCGAGAGGCTCGAGATCGTGACGATCCGGCCGCCCCGGCGCGCCCGCACCATCGGCATCACGAGGGGCTTCGTCACGTGGTAGAAGCCGTCGAGGTTCGAGCGCAGCACGTCGTCCCACGCGGCGTCCGAGAGGGCGGGGAACGCGGCGTCGTGGTGGCTTCCGGCATTGCACACGACGCCGTAGTACGGGCCGTGCGCGGCGAGGTCCGCGGCGAGGGCCGCGTGGGCCGCCGCGCGGTCGGCCACGTCGAACGGCAGGAGGCGCGCCCGGGCGCCGGCGGCCTCGACACGCACCTGCGTCTCCTTCGCCGCGGCCTCGTTCGCGCGGAAGTTGAGCGTGAGCTCGAAGCCGTCCGCCGCGAGGGCGAGGGCGATCGCGCGGCCGATGCCGCGGCTCGCGCCCGTCACGATCACGCGGCGCGGCCCCGCGTCGCGCGGCTCGCGCGCCCCCGGCGTGGCTTGCGTCATGCAGGCGAGCCTACGGCAGCGCGTCGCGGCCGCGCCACGCGGTCGATGCTACCTGTCGGCCCTCGCTTCCCGGAGGACGACATGAGCTACGACCCCTTCGCGCGCGGCCCCCATCCCGTGGGCGTCCGCAGCTTCGAGCCCACCGATGCGGCGCGCGGCCGCACCCTGCCGCTCGAGGTCTGGTACCCGGCGGCCGAGGCGCACCGCGGCGCCGACCTTTCGCCGGAGACGCAGGACACCTACCAGGTGCTCGCGCTGTTCCCGGGCGCCCCCCAGGCCGCCGTGCGCGACGCCGAGCCGGCGCCGCTGCCCCGAGGACGTGCGCCCGTCGTCGTCTTCTCCCACGGCTTCGGCGGCCACCGGCGCCAGACCACCTTCCTCTGCACGCACCTCGCGAGCCACGGCTACGTCGTCGCCGCGCCGGATCACGTGGGCAACACCGTCGCCGACATGATGCAGACCTTCATGGACGTCCAGGCCGGAAAGCCGCTGCCCGATCCCGATGCGCTGCTCGGCTCCATGATCGCCGCGCGGCCGGCGGACGCGAGCTTCGTGCTCGACTGGCTGCTCGGCGGCGGCGCCGCCGGCGTGTCGGAGCTGGCGGACGCGGCGCGCGTCGGCATCTCCGGCCACAGCTTCGGCGGCTGGACCACCCTCGTGACGGCATCGCGCGATCCGCGCGTCCGCGCCGCGCTTCCCCTCGCGCCCGCCGGCGGCGCATCGCCGCTCCCGGCGAACCCGCTGCGCGAGAGCGTCGAGACGTCGTGGCAGCGCGAGCTTCCCTGCCTCTACCTCGTGGCGGACCGCGACACCCTGCTGCCGCTCGAGGGCATGCGCGAGCTCTACGGGCGGACGCCCGCGCCGAAGCGCATGGCCGTGCTCCGCCGCTCCGACCACATGCACTTCTGCGATCGCGTCGAGCAGACGCACGAGATGTTCCGCATGCTCCCGAAGGTCGACCGCTTCGCGGGGACGCCGGACATCCCGCCGATCTCGGAGCTCGTGCCCGGCGAGCACGCCTACGCCTTCGTGCGTGGGCTGGGCCTCGCCCACTTCGACGCCGCGCTCCGCGAGCACGAGGCCGCGGCGAAGCTCCTGTCGGGCGATCTCGTCGGGCTGCTGGCCGAGCGCGGGGTCGCGATCGACGTGCTCTGAGCGCGCGGCCCGCGCGCGGCGCCGGTCGCTCAAGCGCCGTCGTCGGCCGTCCGAACCCATGAGGAACCGGCTCCGGGGTTCGATGGATGGGGGCGCGCACGCGCGACGTCGCCCGGGCGCTCGGGCTGGGCGCCGCCGTCGCGGTGGCGGCCGGTCTCGCGATCGGGACGGGGGTGCTGGCGCCGCTCCAGCGGCTGGCCGGCGACGCCCTTCTGCGTCTCGTCGCCGGGCGGCCCCTGGCCTCGCCGCCCGGCCTGCCCGACGTGGCCCTGGTGGCACTCGACCCGCCGAGCCTGCGCGCCTTCCCGGCCTGGCCGTGGCCGCGCGGCCTCCACGCCGACGCGATCGCGCGCCTCGACGCCGCCGGTGCCAAGGCGATCGCCATCGACATCGACTTCTCGACGCCGCGCGACGCCGCCGACGACGCGCGGCTCGCGCAGGCGGTCGCCGCCAGCGGACGCGTCGTGCTGGCGACGTTCCGCCAGCGGACGCCGCTTCCCGGCGGCGGCGAGATCGAGGTCGCGAACGCGCCCTACGCCGCCCTCGAGCGCGCGGCCGCGGGCGTCGGCAGCGTGCTGATCCCCGTCGACGCCGACGGCGTCGTGCGCCACGCGCCCCGCGCGAGCGAGATCGGAGGCCGGGCGATCCCCTGCCTCGGTGCTGCCGCCCTCGCGGTGGCGCTCGGCGAGACGCCGCGCGCCGGCGAGCAGGCGGGCTTCCTCCTCGACTACCGCCGGATCGCGCCCTTCCCGGTGATCCCGATCGCCGACGTGCTCGCGGGCCGCTTCGATCCGCGCGACGTCGCGGGACGCGTGGTCTTCGTGGGCGCCACGGCGGCGGAGTTCCAGGACCTCTGGTCGACGCCGCTCGGCCCGGCGAAGCCCGGGGTCGTGATCCAGGCCCTGGCCTATCGCACGCTCGCGGCCGAGCGGTCGTCCGAGGCGGTGCTCACGAGCCCGGGCCCGGCGACCGCGATCGGTGTCGCGGCGCTGCTCTCCATCGCGCTCGCGCTGCTCGGCCTGGCGCCGCCCGCGGCGCGCACGCTCGCCCTCGCAGGCGGGGCGTGCGGGGTCGTCGGCGGGGCGTGGCTCGCCGCAGCGCGCGCCGGCCTCGCCCTCGATCCGGTGGCGCCCCTCGGCGTGCTGGTCCTGCACTACGTGATCGGGCTCGAGGGCCTCTGGCGCCGGTTCGGCCGGCGCCTCGAGGCGCGCGAGCACTCCCTCGCCACGCTCTTCGACGTGAGCGAGCTCGCCGTGCGACGCGACGGGCCGGAGGGCGGCCTCGAGCTCGCGCTCGCGCTCCTCGGCGACGTGATCGACGCCGCGGCCGTCGCGCTGCTGCGCGCGACGTCGCCCGCGGCGGGCGAGCCGCCGGCCCTCGACGGGACGCGCCTCGAGTGGCGGCGGCCGGGCTCGCGCGCGGACGCTCCCGTGGGAGACCCGGTGCTCGCGACGACCGTGCTCGGCGAGCGTCGCCTCCGCGTGTCGGAAGGACGCATCCCGGGACCGTCGCCAAGGCCCGGCCTCGCGGCGTACGTGCCGCTCGCCGGACGCGACGGCGCGATCGGCGTCCTCGTGATCGAGCGCGACGATCCCACGCCCCTCGATACCGTGCAGCTCCGCACGATCGCGGCCGTCGGCATGCAGCTCGCCCTGTCGAGCGAGAACCTGCGGCTCCTCGAGGGGCTGCGCGCGACCTTCGACGCCTCGGTCGCCGCGATCGCGACGGCGATCGAGGCCCGCGACGGCTACACCGAGGCGCACTGCCGCCGCCTCGCCGCGCTCTCCGCCATCCTGGCCGAGCGCTTCGGCCTTCCTCCCGAGGAGATCGAGGCGATCCGCCTCGGCGCGCTGCTGCACGACGTCGGGAAGATCGGGATCCGCGACCACGTCCTGCTGAAGCCCACGCGCTTCACGGCCGAGGAGCGCCGGGACATGGAGCGCCACCCGGACATCGGCCACCGCATCATCGCGCGCATCGACGGCTTCCGGGCCACCACCCTGCACTGCGTGCGCCACCACCACGAGCGCTGGGACGGGCGCGGCTATCCGGACCGGCTCGCCGCGAGCGAGATCCCCCTCGGCGCGCGGATCGTGGCGGTGGTGGACGTGTGGGACGCGCTTTCGACGAAGCGGCCGTACAAAGCGGCGCTTCCTGCGCACGAAGTGCGTGCCTACCTGGAGAAGGAGAAGGGGATCCAGTTCGACCCCGGCGTGGTCGATCAATTCCTCCAGCTACTGGACGAGGAATGGCCGGAGCTGGAATCGCTCCTCGGCCAGCTGCCGGAGAAGCCCGCGTGAGATCCGTCACCGACCGCCGTCGCCACGGAGGGGCGCTCGTCGTCGCGCTCGCTGCGGCGGCGCTCGGGCTCCTGTCCCAGGCGTCCGCCGCCGACGACACCGCATCGGTGTCGCGCCTGCGCGCGCTCGCGGCGGAGCACCCCGACGACCCAGACCTGCAGTGGGCGCTCGCGCGCGCGGAGTCCGCGACGGATCCGGCCGCGGCGGCCGACCGCGTCGAGGCCTACGTGGCGCGCTGGCCCGACCGCCGCGACGACGCGTGGCTCGAGCTCGGCAAGCTGCGCGCCGCGGCCGGGCAGGACGAGCGGGCGCTCGCCGCCTTCGATCGCGCCGCGGCGCAGGCTCCCGACTCCGGCGTCGTGCAGCTCCACCGGGGCCTCGCCCTGCGCCGGCTGGGCCGCCTCGACGAGGCGAACCAGGCGCTCGCGCGCGCGGCGGAGCTCGAGCCGGCGCTGCGCCAGGAGTCGCTCCTGCTGCGAGGCGCCGACGAGCTCGCGGCCGGGCGCAGGGACGCGGGCGTCGCCCTGCTCGACGCGGCGATCTCCGTCGACCCCTCGAGCGAGGGCGCTCGCCGCGCGCGCATCCTGCTGCCACGGGACCGCACGGCGACACCCTCGAGGATCGGCCTCTTCGCGCAGAGCGGCGTCGAGTACGACAGCAACGTCACCCTCGACAACAAGCTGCACCTCCAGACCGCGACCCACGACCCCGACGACGTGGCGGGGATCTGGAGCGCGGGCGGCACGTTCCGCGTGCTCGGGAACGAGCGTGCGAGCTTCACGCTCGGCTACCGCTACGACGGCTCCGCCTACACCGAGCTCACCGACTACAACGTCCAGGGGCACCTCGGCGTGGCCTCCGTCGCCTGGCGGGCGCTCGATCGCGTGACGCTGCGGCTCGACGGCACCTTCTCGCACCTGCGGCTCGGCGACGCACGCTACGCCGAGTCGCGCGCGTTGCGTCCCGCGGTGTTCTTCGCGCTCGGCGAGCAGGCGGGTGTGTCGAGCGTCTACGGACAGTGGGAGCGCGTCTCCTACTTCGACGAGCCGACCCTCTCGTCGCTCGACCAGGACGGGCGCTGGCTCGCGCTCGGGGTCGAGCACACGCTCCCGCTGCCGGGGCTGCCCGGCGCGCTCGCGACCTTCGGCGGCCGCTTCGCGAACCTCGACACGGGCGCGAGCAGGGACCTGCTCGGCTTCGAGAGCGCCTACGACCAGAACGTCTGGACCGGGAGCGTGGCGCTCAGCGTGCCCCTGTTCTGGCGCACGACGCTCGGCGTCGCCGGGAGCTTGTCGCTCGAGCGCTACGACAACCCGAACGTCGTGGACTTCCTGACGGGAGACAACGGCTTCCTCGACCCGACGCCGGAGCGCCGACGCGATCGCGTGTGGCAGTACGGCGCGACGCTCTCGCGACCGCTCTACCGGCGCATCTGGGTCGACCTGCAGTGGCGTGCCACGAACCGCATCTCGAACGTCCCCCTCTACGCCTACGACCGCAACGTCGTGGCGCTCATGTTCCGGTTCCAGACGGATTGAACGCAACGCGGAGGGGGAAGAAGGAGAAGGAGATCGCGATGCTGGGATACCGAAGCCTCCGCAACCCCGCCCGGCGGGCCGTCCGCCTCGCCGGGCTCGCCTTCCTCGCGCTCGCGGCGTCGGCCGCGGGTGCCCTCGCCGATCCTCGACTCGTCGCGGTGTACGGCGAGGTCGAGCTCGGCCGCGGCGATCCGCCGCGCTGGATGCCCGCCCACGACGGCGACGTCCTCGGGGCGGGCGATGCCGTGCGCACCGGGCGCGGCGGCCGCGCCGAGGTGGATCTCGGAACGGGCGTGGTCCGGCTGTTCGAGAGCTCGCTCCTCCGCCTCCCCGCGGACGCGATGCGCGCCGAGGGGCCCGCGGCCGTGGGCCTCGAGCACGGCGACTCGCTGTTCGAGGTGCGCCCGCGGCGCCCGGGCGACCCGTTCGAGGTTCGCACGCCGGAGGTGGTCGCGAGCGTGAAGGGCACGCGCTTCTCGGTGCAGCTCGGCGGCGACGGCGCGGCCGTGAGCGTGTTCACCGGCCTCGTGGGCGTGCGCGCTCCGCGCGGCGACGCGGAGAGCGAGGTGCTCGTGCGCAGCGGCTTCGCTGCCATGGGCTCCGCGAGCCGCCCCTTCGAGCTCTCGCTGCAGTCGAGCGTCGATCCCTGGCAGCGCTGGCAGGACGGCGCGGTGGCGCCGCCGTGGCCCGCCTCGCCGTCGGCGTCGCGCGGCAAGGACGACGTCGAGACCGCGAAGGGCGCCGCCCTGAAGGCCGTGGCGCCGGAGGTGCTCGAGGCCGCCGCCCTGCGCGACTCCACGGAGAAGGACGCCTCGGACGAGGCCGAGGCCCATGGCAAGAGCAAGGAAGGCGGCGCTCCGGCGTCGATGCCGGTCGCAGGCGCGACCTCCGTGCCCGTCGGGTCCGACGACACGGTGACGGTCGATCCCGTCGCCCTCGCGGACAAGAACGGCCTGTACCGCGGAGTCCAGGAGCAGATCGCCGAAGGCGTGCTGAACGGCGCGGGCAGCGTCGTCAATCCCGGCAACGGGAACGGCAACGGGAACGGAAGCGGCGGCAGCTCCTCCTCGGCGGTGACGAGCGGCTCGACGCTGCTCACGATCGACGTGGTGACGAAGAACGGCCCGAACCGCGTGGTGGTGAGCAGCCCGAACGGCGTGCTCGACGTGATCAAGGAGGACGTCATCGAGAACGTGCTCGAGACCGGCAACACGAGCCTCTTGAGCCCGAAGCTGCTGCAGGCGCTCTCGACGAACGGCGTCGATCCGCTGAAGTTCACGCAGCAGCTGAACGGCCTGCTCGACGACTGAGCGTCGTCTCGGAGGCGCCGGCGACCTAGCGGGCGTGGACCTCGGGATCGAGGTCCACGCCCACCGGGCAGTGATCGCTTCCCTGCACGTGGGGCTGCAGGAACGCGTGCCGCACGAACGGCATCGCCGAGGGCGAGGCGAGCACGTAGTCGATGCGCCAGCCGACGTTGCGCCCGCGCACGCCGAAGCGCTGGCTCCACCAGGTGTAGTGATCGGGGCCGGGCTCGAAGGCGCGGAACGTGTCGACCCAGCCCGCCCGCAGCCAGCGCTCGAGCTCCGCCCGCTCCTCGGGCAGGAAGCCGCTCGTCTTCTCGTTCGCGCGCGGGCGCGCGAGGTCGATCTCTCGGTGCGCCGTGTTGAAGTCGCCCATCACGAGCACGCGGCGGCCCGCGCGGCGCAGGCGCTCGAGGCGCTCGAACAAGGCGCGGTAGAAGTCGAGCTTGAACGGCACGCGGTCGTTGCTGCGGTCCTTCCCGCTGCCGTTCGGGAAGTACACGTTCGCGACGACGAGACGGCCGAAGCGGGCGAGCTGGAGCCGCCCCTCGGCGTCGAAGCGCGTCTCGCCCAGGGAGACGTCGATCGAGTCGGGCGCGAGGCGCGCGAACAGCGCGGCGCCGCTGTAGCCCGGCCGCGCGGCGGAGACCACGTGCGCGTGCCAGCCCTCGGGACGCGCGAGCTCCTGCGGCAGCTCGTCGGCCCGGGCGCGCACCTCCTGCACGCCGACGATCCCGGCGTCCGAGCCGTCGAGCCACGCCCGGAAGCCCTTCCTCCCGCAGGACCGCAATCCGTTCACGTTCCACGAGAGGACGCGCAGCGGTCGGCTCGTCACGCGAGGCGCTTCCGGAGGAAGAGCTGCGCGTGGCCCGGCGGGTAGTCGTCGATCCGGCCGAAGACCTCGTAGCCGTGGCGCGGGTAGAACTCCGGGGCCTGGAACGTGAAGGTCTCGAGGAAGACGCCGCGGCAGCCGCGGGCCCGCGCGAATTCCTCGGCTGCGCGCAGGAGCCGCGTGCCGTGGCCCGCGCGACGCAGATCCGCGTCGACCCAGAGCACCGTCACGTGCAGCCAGCCGCCCCAGGCGTGCCCCGTGACGCCTCCGCGATCGCGCCCCTCGGCGTCACGCAGGTAGATCGCACAGGGCGCGTAGTCGCGCGCCCCGGTCGTCTCCACGTTGAAGCCGTCGATCGCGTCCTGGAGCCGCTGCCAGGCGGGGGCGGAGTCGCGGTGGTGCTCGGCCACGATCTCCAGGTGGGGCATCGGCCGCAGCCTAGCGCGCGCGAGCGAGCCCCGGAGCGAAGCGGCGCTACTTGCCCTTGAGCCCGTCGAGCAGGCGCTGGCGCTCTGCGGGCGGGAGCTGCTGCAAGGCCTGCCAGCGCGCGCGGAGCTGGTCTCGCTCCTCGGGCGAGAAGGAGCGCCACTTCTCGGCGTTGCGCTGGATCGTCGCACGCTCGTCCGGCGAGAGGGAGCGCAGTGCCCCCAGCCGCTCGCGCAGCGCCTGCTGATCCTCCGGCGGGAGCGACCGATAGCGCTGGAGGCGGTCGGCGAGGTCCTGACGCTCCTGCGGCGGGAGCGCGCGCACCCGCTGGCGGACGGCGCCGCGCTCCGCCGGCGTCATGCGCTGCCAGTCCTCGCGCATCTGCTGTCGCTCGTCGGTCGGCAGGTTCCGCAGACCCTGACGCACGGCGGCCCGCTCGCGCATCTGCTCGCGCACGCGCTCCTGCTGCGCCGGCGGCAGGGCTTGCCAGCGCTCGCGCATCTGCTCGCGCATCCGTGCGCGCTCCTCCGGCCCGGCCTGCTGCCAGCGCTCGCGCATCTCCTGCCGCTGCTCGGGCGTCGCCTGCCACCAGCGCTCACGGCCGGGCGTTCCGGATTGCGTGTCCGCGGGAGGGGCGTCGCCCGCGAGGGCCGGCGAGGAGGCCATCGCGAGCATGCAGGCGAGCGCGAGGGCCGAGGCCGCGAGGCGTCGGTACGCGCGCGGAAGGGCCCGGCTCACGAGTGATCCCGCGCGGCCAGGAGCTCGACCAGCTCGAGGTTCCGGATCAGATCCAGGTCTTCGATCGTGTCGAGGTCCGTGGCGAGGTCGAGCTCGTCGTCGCTCGCCGCGGCGAGACGCGCATCGGCCTCCTCCACCTCGACTCGCGGCCCCTCCGGCGCCGACCGGGCCGCCGCGACCACGCTCCTCTGCTCCGCGACGGCCGGCGCCTTCGACGCGCCCGCCGGCCCTTCGTCCTCGGACCGCCGCGCGACGTAGACCTCGCCCGACGTCGCGGGCTTCTCGGTGGCGGCGACGCGCGGGAGCGCCGGAGCGGGCGTGGGCAGCGCGCCGACCCGCACGGGCGGCTCGGAGCGAGCGAGGATCAGCGCGACGGCGGCCGCGGCGACCGCGCCCGCGGCGCCGGCCGCCGCGCCGAGCCATCGCCCGCGTCGCGGCGCCGCGGCGCGAGGCCTCGATCGGACGCGCGGGGCCGACGCGGTGGCGCGCCCCACCCGATGCACGGGTCCGGGCTCGGGGTGCGGGCTCTCCGCCGCGAGCGCTGCGCCGACGGCCGCGAACGCCTCGAGCCGTCGCACGCAGGCGTCGCACGCGTCGAGATGGAGCCGCACCTCCTCCTCGCGCTCGGGCGCGAGCTCGCCGTCGAGGAAGGCGGAGAGATCTTCGTCCCAGCCGACACAGGGCGGAGGCAGGCGCGTCATCTCTCGACCTCCTCTCCGAGCCGCTCGGCGAGCGTCGCGCGGGCCCGGTGCACCAGCGCCTTCACCGACGACTCCGTCGTGCCGAGGGTCGTCGCGACCTCCGCGTACGAGAGGCCGTCGACGGCCGAGAGCACGAGCGCCTCGCGCTGGCGCTCGGGCAGGGCTGCGAGGGCCGCCGCGAGCCTGGGCCCGACCCGACGCGCATGAGCTACGTCGTCGGCGCCGGCTCCCGGAGCGACCAGCTCGCGGCCCGTCCCTTCCTCCGGGTCGTCGTCGAGGCTCCGGTGCCGCCGCGCGTGACGCGGCCGGCGCAGCTCGTTCAGCGCGAGGTGCGTCGCGATCGTGTAGAGCCACGTCGAGAAGCGCGCCTGCGGCACGTAGCGCGCCCGCGCGCGATGCACGCGCAGGAACGCCTCCTGCAGGAGGTCCTCCGCGATGGCCCGCTCGCGCACGGTCCTCTCGAGGTGACGCAAGAGCGGCGCGGACCAGCGCCGGAACAGCGCGGCGAAGGCCGACTCGTCTCCTCCTTGGAAGGCCAGCATGAGGCGCGCATCGGGATCTCCGACCGCTGCGGCGGCGCTGCGGCGCAGGTCCGCGGCCTCCGCCGCGTCGAAGGCCGGCTCCGCGTCGGCCTTCCCGCCCGCCGCGGGAAGACCTGCCCTGGCTTCGTCCGCGGCGTCGGCCACTCCGCTCTCCACCCAACGGGGTCGAACCCGGCACGCGGCCCGTGGTTGCACGGGCCTCAGGCGGCGCGCAGCTCCGCCAGGAACTCCACGACGGCGGCGTCGAACTCGGCCGCCTTCTCGATGTTCACGATGTGGCCGGCGCCCGGGATCACGACACGGCGCGCGCGTGGGAGCTTCGCGGCGAGGACCTCCGACGCGCGGAGATAGGCCTCGTCCTCGGCGCCCACCACGACCAGGGCAGGCACGTCGATCCGGCCGAGCTCGTCGATCACGCACGGCGCCGGACCGGCCACACGTCGGCCGAACTCGGCCACGGCGTGGGAATCCTGGCGGGCAATGGCGTCGGCGGCCGCGCGCGCCGCCGGAAGCTCGCGGAAGCGGCCGATCGCCGTCGCCGCCGCGCGGCTCTCGACGAAGGCGCGCAGCCCTTCGGCCTCGAAGCGCTCTCCCATCTTGTCGATCTGGGCCGTCCAGCGCGCCTGGGCCTCGGGGTTCTTGAAGCCCGGGCCGCTGTCGATCAGGATCAGCCCGCGCGTCCGGGAGGGGTGCGCGAGCGCGAAGTGGAGCGAGACCAGCCCGCCGAGGGAGAGGCCGCCCACCACGGCGCGCTCGCCGGGCGCCGCCCAGTCGAGGACGCGTGCGAGGTCGTCGACGACCTGCTCGATCGAGTAGCCGTCGGGAGTCTTCGCGGGCTCCGACGCGCCGTGGCTCCGGTAGTCCCAGAGCACGACGCGCGCGCCGGCGGCGACCAGGGGCTCGACCTGCGGGCGGAAGTTCTCGCTCGTCGTGGCGAAGCCGCAGGAGAAGACGACGGGGATGCCCCGTCCATGCGCCTCGGCGTGGAGCGCCACGCCGTCGCGCGCCATCACGCGTGCCATGCTCAGCCCGGCTTCTTGGCGCCGCGCAGCTTCTCGCGCAGGGCATTCGCCATCTGCTCGATCTGCTCCTGCATCGGGCCCCGGATCGTGAACTCGGGCACGAGCGCCTTGGTGCGGCCCTCCATCTCGATCCGCACCCGCGTGCCCTGGCCGCGCTCCTCGAAGGTGACGACGCCGCGCAGCTCCTTCCACACGCGACCGTCGCAGACCTTCTCGAAGCGCACGTTGCCGTCGCCCGACACGTCGAAGTGGAAGGTCGCGACGCCCTCCCGCCCGAGGGCGCGGTAGCGGCTGCGGGTCGTGCGGCGCGAGCCCTTGCGCTCGACGATCTCCGTGTCCGTGTCCGGGAAGAGGCTCACGAGCGTGTCGTCGTCGGCGAGCACCTTGGCCGCCTCGGCGCGCGGGCGTTTCACGTCGAACTGCTTCTCGATGTGCACGGGAGCCTCCTTCGCGCGCGCCCTAGCGGATCTCGACGGCGATCGGCGGGAGCAGCACGGGCGCGCCGGTCGGAACGCTCGCGAGCCAGCTCGCGAGACGCGTCACGGGCTCGGGCAGGGCAGGCAGCGCCGACGCGCGCAGGGCCGCGCCCACGGCGCGCACGCCGCCTTCGCTCACGGCGTCGCGCAGCTGCTCGAGGAACGGCCTCGGCGGCGGGTAGGGCACGAGCAGCACGTCGTCGTCCTTCGCGAGACCGGCCTTCTCCTTGGCGAGGTTCGTCGCGACGCGCAGGCCGCCCAGCGAGTCGACGAGCCCGATCTCCGCGCCCTGGGCGCCGGTCCACACCCGACCGCGGCCGACCGCGTCGACCCTCTCGGGAGCGAGCCCGCGGCCGTCGGACACGCGCTTCACGAACAGGTCGTAGGTGCTGCGCACCTCCTCTCGGAGGCGATCGCGCGTCCCCTCGCTCATCTGCTCGCCCGAGAGCAGGAGGTCCGCGTGGGCGCCGCGCTGGAGCGCCGTGTATCCGACGCCGAGCTTCTCGAAGAGGCCTCCGAGGACCGGGCGCAGCACGAACACGCCGATCGAGCCGACGAGCGCGCCGGGCGGGGCGACGAGGCCGTCGGTGCCGGCGATCACGTAGTAGCCGCCCGACGCGGCCATGTCGGAGACCGAGGCGACGACGGGCTTCTTCCGGCGGGCGTCCTGCACGGCGTGCCAGACGAGATCGGAGGCGAGGGGCGAGCCGCCGGGGCTGTCGATCCGGAACAGGATCGCCCGGATCTCGGGGTCGTCGGCCGCGTCGCGCAGCGCCTTCGTGACGGGCTCCGAGGAGAGGGTCGGGCCCTCGCGGGTGAGCCGCGCCTCGCCGAGCTGTACCGGACCCGCGCCGTAGATCACCGCGAAGCTCGCCTTGGGCGCGAAGCCGAGGGAGGACGGGTCGACGCGGGCGTAGTCCTCGGCTTCCACCACGGGCGGATCGCCGCGCTGCTTCAGGATCTCGTCGGGGTAGGCGATGCCGGTCACGAGGCCCGCCGCCTTCATGCCCTCGGGCGTCATCGGCGCCGTATCGATCGCGCTGCGAACCTGCTCCTCGGGAATCCCGCGCGAGCGCGCGACGCCCGCCACGAACTGCTCCGACATGCTGTCGAGGAGCGCGTTCGCCATCTCGCGGTGGGGCTCGGACATCTCCTTCGCCGCGAAGATCTCGGCCGCGCTCTTGTACTCGCCGATGCGCTCGACGTCGATCTGGACGCCGAGCTTCTCCCACAGCCCGCCCAGGAAGAGGAACTCCGCCGCGAGGCCGACGAAGGGCGTGCGCGTCGCGGGCGCGAGCCAGACCTCTTCGGCGGCCGAGGCCACGTAGTACTCGAGATTCGCGCCGAAGCCCTCGACCTCGACGTACGCGATCGGGTGGCGGCCCTTCTCGCGCAGGGCGGCGATCGCGTCGCGCAGCTCCTGGGCCTTCCCCCAGCCGAGGCTCAGGCTGTGCACCTTGATCAGCACCGTCGTGATGCGCGCGTCGCGCTCGGCCATGCGGAGCTGCGAGAGGAGCGGCAGCAGAGGCTGCTTCTGCTCCCCGGCGAGCTTCGCGAAGAGCGGCGTGTCGGCCGTCTCCTCGTACTTGCCTCCGAGGTCGATCACGAGGGCGCTGCCGGGCGCCGGCGCGAAGCCCCTGCTCCGGTGGACGACCAGCCACCCGATCGCCACGACGGCGAGCAGGATCAGGAGACGACGGACGATGCGCATCGAGCCCTCCCACGAGCCAATCCGAGTTGCACACGAGTCGCGCGTCCGCGATCCCGTCGAATCGGCTCGGGCTCGTAGGGTATCCTAGGCACCGATGTCGAAGGAGGTCTACATCGCCGGGGTCGGCCTGACGAAGGTGGATCTCACGGGACGGATCTTCGGCAGCACCTTCGACCTGTTCGGCGAGGCCTACCGGCACGCGGTCGCCGACAGCCCCCTCCGCTCGTTCGACGCGGTGCAGATCGGCGTCATGGACAGCGAGGAGTTCGAGAACCGCGCCAACGTCGCGGCCAAGGTGGCGGACCATCTCCGCCTGACCGGCATCCCGGCGATCCGCAGCGAGACCGCGAGCTCGACCGGCGCCGCGGCCTTCCACGAGGCCTGCTACAAGATCGCCTCCGGCCAGTTCGAGAGCGTGCTCGTGCTCTGCGGCGAGCGCATGAAGACCGTCACGACCGAGGTCGCGACCTCGATCATGTCGAAGACGGTGGCGCCCGAGGAGCGACGCTTCGGCTTCACGATGCCCGCGCTGATCGCGCTCGTGACCCAGGCCTGGCTTCGCGAGCGCAAGAAGAAGGGCCGGGAGGTCGCGGAGATCCTGGCGCGCCTCATGAACCGCGCCCACGCGTTCGGCAGCGAGAACCCGCTCGCCGCCTTCCACGACAAGCCCGAGCCGATCGAGGCGTACTTCGACGCCACGAAGAACCTGCCCGTCGCGACGCCCCTCATGCGCAAGGACTGCTCGCCGATCTGCGACGGCGCCGCGGCGGTGATCCTCACGGCGAAGCCGCAGGCCGTGCGCGTGGCCGGGCTGGGCTCGGCCACGGACACGAGCTCGATCCTCGACCGCGCGTCGCTCTCGCGCCTCGAGGCCACGCGACGCGCGGCGCAGGTCGCCTACTGGCGCGCGGGCATCGCGAGCCCGCGCGAGATCGAGGGCCTCGTGGTCGAGGCCCACGACGCCTTCAACTCGCTGCTCCCGATCGACCTCGCCGACCTCGGCCTGGTGGACGCGGACGACGCGGTGGACGCGCTCGTCGGGTCGCTCCGCGCGAAGGTCGGCGATCCCTACGAGAACCCGGTCACCGGCGTGCGCGGAAGGGTCCCCACCAACCTCTCGGGCGGGCTCAAGGCGCGCGGTCATCCCGTGGGCGGCACCGGCCTGTTCCAGATCTGCGAGACCTACCTGCAGCTCACCGAGCGCTTCCCGAACCCGCGCGCCCAGGTTCGCGGTGCCCGCGTGGGCCTCGCCCACTCGATCGGCGGCCCCGGGAACAACGTCTACGTGACCGTGATCGAACGCAGCGACAACGCCCGGCCCCACACGCCCGTGCCGCGCCCGCGCACGCGCTTCGAGGGGCCCGGCGCGAAGGAGCCCGCCCAGCAGCAGCGCTGGCCGGGCGGCCGCGCGGTGGTGGAGGCTGCGACCACGATCCACGTGACCGCCGATGGTGTACCCGCGCCGGTGCACGTCGCGCTGGTCAGGATCGACGGCCGGCGCGTGTTCGCACGGCTCGACGCGCCGCCGGAGGAGGGCCAGTCGATCGAGGAGCTGCTCGCCGGCCAGACCGTGAAGCTCCTGGTGAAGGACGACGGGGATCACTACCTCTCGATCCCCCGCAGCCGCGCGTTCGATCTCGGCTGGATCGCCGGGCTCCTGCGCCGCGGCCTCGGGCGGGCGGCCCCGGCGGAGCCGGAGACGCCGAGCGCCGGCGAAGGCATCTAGCTCAGCCCGCGACGGGATCTGCGCGCGGGCGCGCCCCGCACTCTCCGGCAGCCAGCGCGTCCAGCATCTCGCGCCAGTGTGCGAGGAGCAGGAGATGTCCCTCGCCCGGGAGCTCGCGCAGCCGCGCACCCGGTACGCGCCGCGCGAGGCGTCGCGCGAACGCGATCGGCGTGTTGCGATCGTCGCTCCCGTGCCACACGTGGACCGGCACGCGGATCCCGCTCGGATCGAAGCCCCATGCGCGGGCGTTGATCACGTGGCCCTGCACGACGCCGTCGACACCCTGGCGGAAGGCATCGGCGCGACTCTCGGCCAGCATCCGCTGGACGGCGGGCTCCCGCGCGAGCGCGACGTCGCACGGCGCCATGGACGCCTCGACCTCGCGCCCGAAGCCATCGAGGTCGCGCGTGCGGCGCCGGTAGCTGCGTGCGAGCCAGGCGCGGGCGAGCGGCGGCGCGCGGCGGGCGAGCGCGAAGAGCACCCGCGTCGCGAGCGGCCAGCCCTCGGTCGCGCCGGGCTCGTCGAACGGCACGACGGTTCCCGAGACGAGGGCCTGGGTCACGCGTTCGGGCAGCGCGTGCGCGCACGCCAGCGCGTACGCGCTCCCGCCGGACCAGCCGGCGACGGCGAAGCGCGCGAGGCCGAGCGTCTCCGCGAGCAGGGCCACGTCGCCCGGCCAGTCGAGCAGGCGGCGGCGCGGCGCGAAGGTCGACGCGCCGTAGCCGGGCCGGTCGAGCGTCACGAGGCGGACGCGGCTCGCCGACGCGATCCCGTCGTCGGGATGGCGCTCGCGACGCGAGCCGTAGGCGCCGTGGAAGAACAGCAGCGGGAAGCCGCCGGCGTCACCGGAGATGGTGTAGGCGAGCGTGCGGCCGTCGGGCAGGCGGAGCGTCGCGTCCACGCCTACGCGCCCGCGCCGAGCCCCGCGATCTCGCGCCGCGTGCGCCCCGTCGCGAACTCGCCCCAGGCTTCGCGAAACTCGCCGCGCGCCTTCGTCGCACGCTGCTCGTAGCGGGCGAGGAGCGCGCCCGCGGCGAGCAGCGTGCGGCGAGGGAGCCGTCGGCCGAGGGGCGTGTCGATCCACTCCGCGAGATGCGCGCCCGCGACCGTGGCGTCGTTGAATCGTCCGAGCACGTCCTGGAGATGCGTCATGCGCTCGAGGAGCGCGTCGAGCTCGTGGTCGAGGACGTCGGCCAGCGCCTCGACCGTGTAGCGCAGGTGCTTCACGGCGAGGCGCAGGCGATGGAGGTCGCGGGCCGGCGAGCCCTTCTTGAGCTTCTCGCCGCGCTTGAAGACGCGCTGCGCGGCGTCGGCCACGAGGAACGGCGCCACCTCTCCGACGGGCCGGGACGCAGCGCCCCGCCCCGGCGAGGGCGGCGGCGCGAGGAACGCGAGGAAGCGATCCTCGCCGCGAAGCCGCGCGGGCGAGAGCAGCCATCCGACGAGACGCTTGCGCGCGCGCTCGTCGAGCACGTGCAGCACGTCGCGCAGCGGCTCGAGGTCGGGGCCGAGGCCGCCCGGGAGCTTCTCGGCCACGCGCGGGAGCTCGAGCAGCATGACGTCGAGGTCGCGCACGGCGCCGAGCGCGTCGGCCGTGCGCTCGAGGTGCCGGCGCGGCACCGAGAGGGACCGCGCGGCGAGGGCGCCCTCGAAGAGCTTCATCGCCGCGCGCATGCGGCGCGTCGCGACGCGCATCCGGTGCACGCCTTCGGGATCCTCCCCCACGCGAGCCACGGGCTCCGCCTCGCGGAGCTGCGCGTGGGCGCGCCGGAGCACGCGCAGCGCGGCCTCGCGCAACGGTGTGTCGGGGAAGAGACGGGCGGGCCACGGAGCCGGAGGCTCGGCGCCGAGCAGCGACAGCGCGCGCTCGAGCTTGTCCTGGGTCGACGGAACGAGGCCGAGACCGCGCGCGAGGGCGGGGGCGAGGCGCGCCAGGAGGTCGTTGCTCGTGCCCGCCGCCGCCTCGGCCTCGACCTCCGCGAAGCGAAGCGTGCGGCCCGGGCCGGGGATCTCGACGTGATCGAGCGTGAGCTCGATCTCGCCGCCGGTCTCGGCGTCGCGCAACGGCACGAGCGCGCGCTCCGTCTCGAGGCGCGCGATCTCGCGCAGCGGATGCGCGAGGGCGAAGGGCTCGACGCGATGGCGCAGCGCCTCGGGGAGCTCCGCGGCGACGGCCGGAAGCTTCGCGGCCGCGGACACGGGCAGCTCGACCTCGACGCGCTGCCAGAGGGCGTCGCGCGCGCGCGCGCGCGCGGCCACGACCGGACCGTCTCCGCGGAGCTTCACGCCGAGCTGCGCCTCGCGGCCGCGCACGCGGAGCCGGAGGCCGAGGCCCACCCGGGCGAGGTCGTAGGCGTCGGTGTCGAGGTAGCGATCGACGTGCGCGTGCACGCGCGGCCCGTCGGTCTCGAAGCCGGCGGCGCGCGCCACCGGCACGAGCTCGTCGACGCCGAGCCCGCCCGGCGCCAGGAGCTTCAGCTCGCGCTCCATCCGCGCGCGGCGCGCGTCGGGGGGGCGCGGATCGTCGTCGCTCACGGCGCCACCTGGACGGGCAGCCCGAAGGCCTCCGTGAAGAGCGTCCCCTTCCTCCGCACGGCCCAGCGCTCGAGCGCGAGCTCGCGCTGCCGCCGGTCCTCGGGCACGAGCACGAGCTCGACCGCGCGCTTGCCGAGCTTGACCTCGATCCGCGCCACCTTGGCCTGGTGCTCGCGGTCGAGGGCGTCGGCCAGGCGCAGCAGCGCGGCGAGCTTCGTCACCACGTCCCGGTCCTCGCGCGCGAGCTCGGCGAAGCCGGGATGGGTGCGCTTCGGATGGCTGCGCCGGTGGTAGCGCGCGACGAGCCCCACGAGCTCGCGCTCGTCGGCCGCGAGCCCGACCAGGTCGCTCGCGCGGATCAGGTAGTAGCTGTGCTTGTGATGGCCCGAGGCCGAGACGAAGGCGCCGATGTCGTGGAGCACGGCGGAGGCCTCGAGCAGCACCCGCTCCTCGGCGCCGAGGCCGTGGAGCGGGAGCAGCGCGTCGAAGAGCTCCACGGCGAGCTCCCGCACCTTCTCGGCGTGGGCGATCTCGCTGTGATACTTCCGCGCCAGGGCGCGCGCGCCGGCGAGCACGGTCTCGCGCCGGTCCGCCGCGAGGGCCGTCTCGAGATGCCCCGACACCACGTCGCGTACGAGCCCATCCCGCAGGCCCACGCGCGGGACGAGGATGCGATCGGCACGCGCCACCGAGGCGAGCCGGTAGTAGACGACGGCCGCCGGCAGGATGACGTCGGCGCGATCGCGCGAGAGCCCGAGCTCCTCGACGCGCGCGGCGAACGGCATGCGCGCCAGCCGTTGGATCCAGTCCGCGAGGAGCTTGCGCGGCAGCGCGTCGACGCCCCCCTCGCTGCGCAGCGGCGCCTCGCGGGCCGCGAGCTCGGCCAGGGCCTCGATGTTCCCGCCGGTCGCGACGAAGCGTTCGATCCTTCCGCCGCCCAGGCGCTCGGCGATCCGCGAGTCGAGGGAGCCCACGTACTGGTCGAGCAGGTCGAGCAGGCTTGCGCCCTCGCCGCCCTTGGCGTCGGCCGAGAGCGCCTCGAGCAGGCGAACCGCGCCGAGCCGGTACGAGTCGCTGAGCGCGATCTGGCCGTCCTCGATCAGCGTCACCTCGACGGAGCCGCCGCCGAGGTCCACCACGAGCGAGCGGCCCTTCGAGAGGTCGACGCGCGTCTCGACGGCGCGCGTGAGGAGATACGCCTCCTCCGTGCCCGAGATCACCTCGAGCCGGATCCCGGTCGCCTTCTCGATGCGCTCGAGGATGACGTCGCGGTTCGTGGCCTCGCGCACGGCGGCGGTCGCGACGGCGCGGATGCCGCGCACCTCGTAGCGGTCGCACAGGAGCTTGAAGCGGCGCAGCGCCTCGACGGCGGCGGCGATCGAGCTCTCGGGGATCGAGCCCGTGAGGAAGACGTCCTGGCCGAGGCGCACGGGCTCGCGCGCACTCTCGAGCACGGCGGGGCGAGCGCCCGCTCCGGCGGCCCCGGGCTGGGACGCGGCCTCGCGGATCTCCACCACGAGCAGGCGGATCGCGTTCGAGCCGACGTCCGCCACCCCGAAGCGCGCGGGAAGCGCGAGCGGCGTGGCGGACGTGGGTCGGCGCGAACGCGGCAAGAGGAGCCCTCTCGGTCGTCTCGCCGCCGAGTCTAGAAGACGATCACGCCCCGTGCGTTCACGCCCTTCGTCATGTCCTCGAAGGCGCGGTTGATGTCCTCGATCCGGTAGGTGGCCGTCACCAGCTCGTCGAGCTTCAGGCGGTGCGTCTTGTAGAGGTCGAGCAGCCGCGGGAAGTCGACGCTCGGGCGGGCGGAGCCGTACATCGAGCCGGTCAGGATCTTCTCCTGGAACGGCATCATGAACGCGCCGAGCTGCACCTGGTCGATCATCTTCGCGACGCCGACCACGACCGCCGTGCCGCCCTTGCGCACGCACGCGTAGGCCTGCTGGATCGTCGCCGGCAGCCCGATCGCCTCGAACGCGTAGTCCGCGCCGCCGCCCGTGAGCGCCATGATCTTCTGCACGGCGTCGCCGTCGGTGCTCGGGTTCACGACGTGGGTCGCGCCGAACTGCTGCGCCATCTCGAGCTTCTTGTCGGCCATGTCGACGGCGATGATCGTCGCCGCGCCGGCGAGGGCGGCGCCCTGGATCACGTTCAGGCCGATGCCGCCGGCGCCGAACACCGCGACCGTCGAGCCCGGCTCCACCTTGGCGGTGTTGATCGCCGCGCCCACGCCCGTCATCACGGCGCAGCCGACGAGGGCCGCCTTGTCGAGGGGCACCGACGGGTCGATCTTGATGATGTTCTCGACGGGAAGCGTCGCGTACTCCGCCATCACGGCGACGCCGGCGAAGTGGTTGAGCTCCTTGCCGTCCTTGTCCTTCAGGCGGCGCGTGCCGTCGGGCAGCGAGAGCGCGGCGCGCTGGGCGTTGTCGCACAGCGCGGGGCGGCCCATCACGCAGTAGCGGCACTTTCCGCAGATCGCGACCCAGGAGATCACGACCGTGTCGCCGACGGCGAGACCGGTCACGCCCTCGCCGACCTCCGCGATCGTGCCCGCGGCCTCGTGGCCGAGGACCGTGGGCGGCGGCATCGGAATCGTGCCGTTCGTGGCGGAGAGATCGCTGTGGCAGACGCCGCACGCGGCGATCTTCACCATCACCTCGCCGCGACGGGGCGACTCGACGGTCACCTCCTCCACGACGACCGGTTTGTTCCACTCGCGACACACGACGGCCTTGGCGGTGCGGGCCATGCTGGGGATCTCCTGCTTGCTGGATGGGTTGGGATGGGGAACGCGATCGGGCGAGTCTAAGGAACGGCCGACTGGCATGTCAAAGAAGCTCGCGCCTCCGGCTCGGAGACGCGCGCCTACAATGGGGCGACCCGCACGCGGGAGGCCGCGATGGTGATTCGACCGTTCCGTCCCGCCGATGCTCCCGCCCTTGCAGAGCTCGCGTCCGCCTGCGCCCGGACCGAGACCGAGTTCGTCCTGAATCCTCTCTGGGAGAGCGCCGACGAGCTCTTCGGCGAGTTCGCGCGGCTCGGCATCTCGCCGGAGGATCACCTCCTCGTGGCGGATGCGGGCGAAGGGGAGGTCGTCGGCCTCGCGGGATTCCTGTGCCGGCCGGGGGCGGCGCTCGCCGGCCTCTACGTCCCGATCGTGGAGCAGCGCGAGCGCGGGCGGGGGCTCGGCGGCGAGCTCCTGCGGGCGGCGCTCCACCTGGGGGCCGAGCGGCTCGGCGTGAAGCTCGCGGCCGCCGCGGTGGGGACGCGCAACTCCGCCGGCTACTCGCTCCTCGCGAGCACAGGCTTCCGTCCCGTTCGGCAGCACTTCCTGATGCGGAGCGATGCGCCGCCGAAGGCTGCGAAGCCCGCGCTGCCGGGGCTCGCGTTCCAGCTCGCCAGCCCTGCCGCGGCCCCGGGCGTTCTCGGCCTCTACGAGAGCTGCGGATTCGAGACACGCTCGATCGAGGAGATGGAGCGCGTCCTGGCCGATCCCCTCCGCTCCACGGCCGTGGCGCTCTCCGAAGGCCGGGTCGTGGCCTTCGCCGAGCTCGACGTCCACTGGCCCCGGCGGGTCTGGGTGTCGTTCGTGGGAGTCGCGACCGGGCTTCGCGACCGGGGCCTGGGCTCGGCGCTGGTCTCGTGGGCCCTCGACCGGCGCTTCGCCGCGGGGGCCCGGCAGGCCCTCCTGCTCCTCTCGCCCGCCAACCGGACTGCCATCCGGGCCTACGAGAAGGCTGGGTTCCGGCGCCACCGGGTCGTCGACGTGCTCGAAAAGGAGCTCTGAGATCGCACTCAAGACTTGATCTCGTGCGGCCGAAGGCGTAAACGAACGTTTGTTCGTGCCCCGAGCTGGAGCTCCCGTGATGCAGCCGCCCCCGAGCCCCGTCATACCGTCCAGCGGCGAGCACGACCCCCGGGCGACCCGGGACCGGATCCTGGACGCGGCGGAGACCCTGTTCGCCGAGCGGGGATTCGACGGCGTCGCCGTGCGCGACATCGCGGCGCGGGTCGGGCTCAATGCGGCGAGCCTCTACAACCACTTCCCCGGCAAGCAGGCCCTCTACGAGGCGGTGCTCGAACGCGGCCTCGCGCCGCTCCTCGCGCTCGTCGGGCGGATCGCGGAGCGCGGCGCCGCCACCGAGGACGCGGACCAGATCATCGCGACCCTGATGGCGCAGCTCGGCCACACGCCGCAGCTCCCGCGGCTCATCCAGCACGAGGCGGTGCGCGGCGCCGAGAACCTCTCGCAGCTCGCGCGCCGCTTCATCCGCCCGCTCTTCGTCCAGGGCACCGCCGCGATGAAGCAGAGCCCGGACACACGACACTGGCCCGAGTCGGAGCTGCCGCTCGTGATCGCGGGCTTCATGCACCTCCTGTTCGGGCACTTCGCCATGGCGCCGCTCCTCGCCGACGTGCTCGACGAAGACCCGCTCTCGCCCGAGGTCCTCGCTCGCCAGACGCGCTTCCTGCAGAAGCTGACGCGGCTTCTCGTGACCCCACCCCCCAAGGACCCGAAGGAGTGACGCCCGTGAACCTCTCCGAGATCGACATCTTCAGCCCGGACATCTACGTCGACGGCCCGCCCCACGACGCGTTTCGCGTGCTGCGCCGCGAGGCGCCCGTCTTCTTCCACAAGGAGCCGGCCGATCCGCGCGGCTACCGACCGGCGGGCCCGGGCTTCTGGGTGCTCTCGAAGTACGACGACGTGAAGATGGCGTCGCGCTCGCCGCAGCTCTTCTCGTCGTGGAAGGGCGGCACGAACATCTGGGACCTGCCGCAGCCGCAGCTCGACCAGGTGCGGCTCATGATGCTCAACATGGACCCGCCGAAGCACCGGCAGTTCCGCGCGATCGTGAGCAAGGCCTTCACACCGCGCATGGTGAGGGCCCTGCTCCCGCGCGTGCGCCAGATGGCGACGAAGATCGTCGACGGGATCGCCCGCAAGGGCGAGTGCGAGTTCGTGTCGGAGGTCGCGGCGCTCCTCCCGATGGAGGTGATCTGCGAGATGATGGGCATCCCGGAGGAGGACCGGGCGCACATCAACGAGCTGTCGAACAAGCTCGTCGGCTTCGACGATCCGGAGTTCCAGGGCGGCATCGAGGACGCGCAGGCGGCCTCCGCCGGCATGTTCATGTATGCCTCGAAGCTCGCCGAGCGGGCGCGGCGCGAGCCGGCCGACGACCTCGCGACGGCGCTGCTCCACGCCGAGGTCGACGGCGAGCGCCTGAGCGACTTCGAGTTCAACTCCTTCTTCCTCCTGCTCTCGATCGCCGGCAACGAGACCACGCGCACGGTCACGACGAACGGCATGAAGGCGCTGATCGAGCACCCGGACCAGCGGCGGCTCGTGGTCGAGAACCCGGCCCTGGTCGAGAGCGCGGTCGAGGAGATCCTTCGCTACACGCCGGCAGTTCACTACTTCCGGCGCACGGTCACCGAGGACACGGAGATCCGCGGCGTGAAGATCCGCGAGGGCGAGAAGATCACGATGTGGTACCCGTCGGCGAACCGCGACGAGGACGTGTTCCGCGACCCCGACACGTTCGACGTGCGCCGCTCGCCGAACGACCACCTGGCCTTCGGCATCGGCGAGCACTTCTGCATCGGCTCGAATCTCGCGCGCATGGAGCTCAATGTGATCTTCGAGGAGCTCTTGAAGCGCGTCCCCGACATGGAGCTCGTCGGCCCGGTGCGCCGCCTGCGCTCGAACTTCGTGAACGGCGTGAAGGAGATGCGGGTGACCTTCACCCCCGAGCGGGAGTGAGCGCTAGGAGAGCACGAGCGTCGCGATCTCGCGCGGGCAGTTGAAGCGGATGCGCGGCCCCGCCACGCCGTAGCCGCGGTTCACGTACAGGATCGAGCGGTGCTCCTCGTACAGCCCGCGGTAGAAGCGCGTCAGCATGCGCGCCGGGTTCCAGTGTCCGCCCGGCAGCGGGAGCGCGATCTGCCCGCCGTGGGTGTGGCCCGCGAGCACGAGCGGAAAGCCGAGGCGTGCGGCCTGCGGGAACGCCTCCGGCCGGTGCACGAGGAGGATCGTCGGCCCGTCGGCCGGCATCGCGCGGCCGAGGGTCTCGAGCTGGGGGAGCTCGAGGCCCGTGAGCGTCCAGTCCTTGCCGGGATCGTCCACGCCGGCGACGTAGAGCGGCGCCTCGGTCGGCAGGCGCACGTGCTCGCCGCGCAGGAGACGCACGCTCGGCGCGTGGGTCGCGAGCCCGGCCGCGACGACCTCGCTGCCCGTGTACCAGTCGTGGTTCCCGAGCACGGCGAAGACGCCGAGGCGCGCGCGCAGCCCCGCGAGCGCTCTTGCGCCCTCCTCCACGAAGCGCGGGTCGTGGTCGAAGAGGTCTCCGGTGACGGCGACGAGATCCGGCGCGAGACGGTTCACGCGCTCGACGAGCTTCGCGAGGGCGCGCCCCTCGAGGGCGTTCCCGATGTGGAGATCGGAGATCTGCACGACGCGCAGGCCCCGCAGGCGCTCGTCGAGGCCCGCGAGCGCGATGCGCTGCTCGGAGTGGTCGATCTTCCGGTGGCCGGCCGTGAAGCCCCAGAGCACGAGGAACGTGAGCGTGGCGACAACGGGAAGCGTCGCTGCACGGAACACGACGATCGCCGTCGCAGGCCCGACGCCGAGCGCCTCGAGCGCCGCGGCGAGGGGCAGGTAGCCCGCCCAGGCGAGGGCGATCACGCCCCCCAAGATCAGCGTCGCGAGCCCGAGCGCGATGTACAGGCGGGCGGCGCGACGCGCGAGGCCGCCGCGTCGCACCGCGATCCGCACCGGAAAGATCGCGAGCACGTTGGCCGCGACGAGGAGCCCGGCGAGCGTCCAGGCGAGGGAGGCAGGAGGTCCCTCGAGGCCGGCGAACACGACGAGGACCCAGTGGCCGACGAGCACCTGCATCACGCCGAGGAGGGCGCCCAGGGAGATCAGGAGGTTCTCGAATACGATCCGCTTGAAGAGCCCGCGGCCGTGGTGGGCGACGCGCTCGCGGAGCGTGGGGCGGGAGGTCGCGGGCGGCGTCCCGTCCCCGCGCGGGCCCGTCTCCGCAACGCCCAGCAACGCCTCCGAACCTTGCGAGCTGCGATCCATCGACCTCGCGCCCTCCGCGCTCCCAGGATGCATCGGCACGGGACGTGGGCTTCACAAGGGCGCGGAAGCCGCAGGGTCGCCGCTAGAACCGGTCCGCCGGCCAGAAGCCGAAGCGCTCCGGCGGAAGGATGCGACGAAGATAGGCCGTGCCGTCTTCGCCGGAACCCACCCGGTCGTCGAGGGCGTGCGCCAGGGCCGCCGCGTCGAGGCAGCGCAGCATCGGGGAAGGATCGGGCAGGGACTTCGCGGCGATGCCGCGGGCGAGAAGGGCATCCTCGAGCGCGGCGTCGAGGAGCGGGGGCGCGACGGCGAAGCGTCGCAGCTCGCCCGAGGGCTTCTCCGGAGCTGCGAGCGGGTCGTCGGCTCGGGGCTCGAGCATCCGGCCGAGAAGGTCGGCCGCCGCGCCGGCGCCGTCGCCGTGTCGGCCCACCTCGGACACGACCAGGACACCGTGGAGCCGCACCGCCCGGGCGTAGGCGAGAAGCTCGCCGCCGCGCCGCGCGACGCGAAAGTCCTCCGCCGGATTCCCGGCGAGGTGCAGGCTCCCCCGCCAGCCGGTCTCGTCGCGCACGACGGTGCCGTCACGGACGCCGGAGTACGACGCATGGATCGCGCGCACGGCCGCGAGATCGCGGCCGACCTCGAAGGCGTCGACGCTCGCGTCGTCTCCTTCGAGGCGGGCGGGCGGTGCGGCGTCGGCCTCGCGCCGCAGCAGCGTCCGCGTGCTCGCCCACGACGTCCAGCCCGCGCGCGTGTAGAAGGCGATGCGCTCGGCGAAGAGGAGCGAGAGGAGCATCCCGCGCGCGCGCATGGTCTCTACCGCGGCGTCGAGGAGCGCGCTCGCGATGCCGCTTCCGCGTGTCTCGGTCCGCGTGAAGACGCTGCCGATCCCTCCCGTCGCGATCCCATGGCCCGCGACGCGGAGCGCGCGCGGAAAGATCTGCACGCACGCGACGAGGCGTCCGGCCTCCTCCGCGACGAAGACGTTCTCGTCGGCGTAGCTCGGGTCGTCGTCGAGGTAGCGGCGGAAGAAGTCGCGACCGCGCCATCCGTCGGGGAGCTGCCAGCCGTCGAGGAGCTCGAGCAGCGCCGCGCGCTCGTGCGGCCGTAGCGTGCGGATGGACATCGGCGCGCGAGTATACTCGCCCCATGTCCGACGCCCGTGCGATCTACAAGGCGGCCTTCGCGAGCTTCCTCGCGAACCGCCTCGACGAGGCGATCGACGGCTTCCGCCGGGCGCTCGCGCTCGACCCGACGCTCGCCCTCGCCTGGAACGGGCTCTCGAAGAGCCTCGAGCGCAAAGGCGACGTCGAGGGCGCGCTCGAGGCCGCACGAAGGCTCGCGGAGCTCGAGCCCGCGGATCCGCTCTCCCACACCAATCTGTCGCAGCTCTACCAGCGCCAGGGTCGGATCCCGGAGGCCGAGGAGGCGAAGGCGACGGCGATGCGGCTCCAGATGAAGCAGCAAGGCCGCTGAGGAGGCTCCCCATGGACCAGCCCAAGTCCTTCCAGCTCTCTCCGGCGGTGCACGCGTATCTGCTCGCCCACGGCACGGCGCCGGACGCGGTGCAGCAGTCGCTGATCGACGAGACGAGGACGCTGGGCGGAATCTCGTTGATGCAGATCGCGCCGGAGCAGGGCGCCTTCATGACGATGCTCGCCCGCCTGCTCGGCGCGCGGCGCGCGATCGAGGTGGGCACGTTCACCGGCTACTCGGCGCTCTGCATCGCGCGCGGCCTTCCCGAGGACGGCCGTCTCCTCTGCTGCGACGTAAGCGAGGAGTGGACGGCGATCGCGCGTCGTCACTGGGAGAAGGCGGGCATCGCGCACAAGATCGAGCTCCGGATCGCGCCGGGCCTCGAGACCCTGCGCGCCCTGCCGCGCGATCCGGTCTACGACCTCGCCTTCATCGACGCCGACAAGCCGGGCTACCCCGGCTACTTCGAGGAGATCGTGACGCGGCTGCGGCCGAACGGTCTGCTGCTCGTCGACAACGTGCTGTGGATGGGCCGCGTGGCGGATCCGGCGGCCGACGACGAGTCGACGAACGCGATCCGCGCCTTCAACGACGTCGTCGCGAAGGACGCCCGCGTCGACTGCGTCATGCTCCCGATCGCCGACGGCCTCACGCTCCTTCGCAAGCGCTAGCTACGCGACGAACCCGAGACCGCACTCGGGACACTCGGGCGCGTCGGAGGCGACCGCGGCGCCGCAGGCGGGGCAGCCCTCGCCCGCCTCCAGCGCGTCGCCCGATCCGACCGCCTGGGCGTCCCGAAGCTCCGGCACCTCGGCGCGGAGGTGCTCGACGTCGACGCGACGGGCCGCCGTGAGGTCCTGCTCCCGGACGAAGACGCCGAGGGGCAGGCTCGTCACCGGCTGGCCTTGGGCCCGGCCCTGCTCGAAGGCCGGGGTGGGTCCGACGCGGCACGGGATCCCTGCCTCGGTAAGGGCGTCGGCGAGTGCCCCGGCCCAGCGGGCTCCGCACTCGCGCAGCAGGACGCCCTCCTCCTGGAGCGCGCCCGCGAGCCCCTCCATCGGAGCAGGCTCCGCCTCGGCGCCGGCCTCTCCCTCCCAGACGAGGGCCGACCCGCAGTCGGCGCACTGCGTCGCCCGCGGGAGATACTCCGTCCGGCAGCGCGGGCACACCTTGGCGTGGGACAGCACGCGGGCCAGTCTAGACGAGGGGGCGCGAGTCGGACGAGGAAGGATCGAGCGCGCCGGCACCGATCGGCCGGAACCATTCCGGCAGGCGGAGCGACCTACGGGCCGACACGTGAGCGCAGACCTGGAAGACGATCGGGAGCGGCAGGACGCGGACGCTCGAGACGCCGAGCTCCTCGATCGGATCGCACGCGGCGACCTGGAGGCGTTCCGGACGATCTTCGGGCGCTTCTATCCCAGGGTCTTCGCCTTTCTCCAGCGGCGCCTGCGGGACCCGTCGCTGGTCGAGGACACGGTGGTCGAGGTGTTCTACGAGGTGTGGCGCAGCGCCGGCCGCTTCCGAGGCGAGTCCCGCCCCTCGACCTTCCTCTGCGGCATCGCCCACTTCAAGGCGCTCGCAGCGGTGCGCGCCCAGGGCCGCTCGAAGCGCTCGGCCGTGATCCCGACCGATCAGGAGATCCTGGCGCAGGCGCCGGACCCGGACGACCTCGTGGGCCAGCTCGAGAGTCGGGACGACATGCGCCGCGTGCGCGTCGCCCTCGACGGGCTGTCCGAGGGACACCGGGAAGTCGTGGAGATGGCCTTCCTCGACGGCCTCCCCTACGCGGAGATCGCAGATCGGCTCGGCATCGCCGAGGGAACCGTGAAGACGCGGGTCGCGCGCGCGCGAGCCCAGCTCCGGCGCCAGCTCTCGCGGATCGATCCGGACACCTCCCCCCGAGAGGAGCCTTGAATGGTCGAACGGATGGGAGCGTCGGAGTGCCCCGCGGAGGTCCTCGATCTGCTTCCGTGGTACCCGGACGGCGGGCTCACGAGCGAGGAGCGGGGGCTCGTGGAGGCCCACGCCGCGCTCTGCCCGGAGTGCCGGCGCGAGCTCCAGTCGCTACACCGCGGCGCGACGCTGCCCGAGCACGCGCCGTCGCCGGAGCGCGTGCTCGCCCGGGTCTTCGATCGCATCGTCGCGAGCGGAGCGTCGTCCGACACGCCGCCGCAGAGCGAAGCGCGGATGCCCGCGCCGGCGGGCGTCGTGGCGCCGCTCCGGCGTCGACCGGCCTTGGAGGGGTCCCGAGCGGGGGTCGCGGCGCGGCCGCGTCGCCACCGAACGCCTGCACGGTGGCGGCCGGGTTGGGCCGCTGCCGCGGCCCTCGCTCTCGTCCTGGGCGCTTCGCTCGGTCTCGCTGCCGGGCGTTGGCTCCGCGGGCACGACCCCGCCTACCGCACCGCTTCCGCGCCGGCGGTCGCCGACGTCGAGGGCGGCCCCGCCCTCGACGTCGTGCTACGGGATGACGTGCCGGCGGGCCGGGTGCGGGACATGCTGCGCGCGGTCGGCGCGCAGATCGTGCAGGGCCCGTCCCCGCTCGGCCGCTACGAGCTGCGCCTGCCTCCCGGCACCGACGCGGCCGCGGTGGCGGCCGTGCTGAGCGCACAGGGGACTGGCATTGCGAGCTTCGCGCAGCCGATGCCCTAGCCGCCGCCTCGCCGCTGCGATGCTCGCGGTGGCGGTCGTGTGGTTGGCCGGCGGAACGGCGCGTGCGGCGGACGAGCCCTGCCCGCCGCTGCCCGCGGACGAGCTCGGCGGCGAGTCCGCCTCGAGCCGCGTCTGCAGCGGCGTGACGCCCGCCGAGGGGGAGCACCCCTCCGGTGACACCACGCGTGGACGGATCGTGGACCTTCCGGCGGGCGGCGGCGTCCGTCGCGTCGACGCCATGCCGGGCGAGGCGCTGCTCGTCCTGCCGAAGGGCCCCGACGGCCGCGTCGACACCGACTTCGTGCTCGCTCCCGGCGCGCGGATCCTCGGCTCCTACTGGAGCCCGGTGCTCTGCGCGACGGTCGTGCGCATCGCGGGACCGGCCGGCGCGGCCCCGGGCGATCTCGTCGTGAAGCGCCCGAAGGGAAGCCGGCTCTCCCCCAACAAGCGCTACGTCACCTCCACCACCACGCTCCGGCCGCTCGTCGTGGCCGACGCGCAGGGCGCCCCGTCGCCCGCGGCGGCCCCTACACCGCACGGCGTCGACCCGTACCTCCGGTTCCAATACGGGCTCCATCGCACGGGCGTGCTCGAGGGCCGCCCCGCGTTCGACGGCGCGGGCGTCCGGGTGGCCGTCCTCGATTCGACGCCCGAGGTCGCGCACCGCGAGCTCGAGCGCGTACGGATCGTGCCTCTCGCCGGGGAGGAGAAGGGGCCTGCGGCGCTGCATGGGACGCTCGTCACCGGCGTGATCGCGGCGACCGAGAACAACGGCTTCGGGATCGCCGGCGTGGCGTCCGGGGCCGAGATCGTGGCGATCCCCGTGTGCGCACCGGCCGGCGACGGCGCCGGCGACGAGTGTCGGCTCGACGCGCTCCTGCAAGGCCTCGACGTCGCATGGAAGGAGGACGCGCGCGTCGCGAACCTCTCCCTCGTCGGACCGCCCGACGCGCTCCTCGAGCGCGCGGTCGCGCGGATGCACGAGCTCGGAATCCTCCTCGTCGCCGCGGCCGGAAACGAAGGGAGCACCGATCCTCGCTACCCGGCGGCCTATCCGACCGTGCTCGGTGTCGGGGCTCTCGACGCGTCGGACCGGCCCTGGCCGCGCTCCAACCACGGCCGCTGGGTGCGCCTGCTCGCGCCGGGCGTCGAGGTGCTCTCCACCGCGCCGGGCGACGCCTTCGCGTTCGGCGACGGCACGAGCCTCGCCGCCGCGCACGTCTCGGGGATGCTCGCGATCGCGCTCATGGCGACGGACCGGCCCGACGACGCGGAGCGCGCGCTCCTCGCGGCCGCCCGCTCCTCGGATCCGGCGACCGCCTCCTCGAAGGCGCAGCCGCCGAGCGCGCCGATCCCCCGTCTCTGCGACGTGATGCCGCTCCTGGGCCAGCACTGCGGAGCGCGCCCATAGACCCCCGGCCGGGCGAACCGGCTCTCGCCCCGCGCGATCGGTCGGAGAAGGCGTCGATCCGGCGCAACCTCGTGTTGCTCTGCGCAGCGCTCGCCGGCTCCGCCTTCGCGCAGTGGCCCGCCCTCGGGAGCACCTTCCGCCACGACGACTTCGTCTACTTCTACCAGGCCGCGAACCTGCCCCCGCTCGCGTTCCTGCTGAAGAACCGGGCCGGCCACCTCATGCTCACCTGCAACGCGCTCTACTTCGCGTTCTGGCGGGCCTTCGGTCTCCATCCCCTGCCCTACATGGTGGCCGCGCTCGCGACCCACCTGCTGAACGTCCGTCTGCTGTTCGCCCTCGTGCTCCGCCTCGGTGGTCGCGCGGCGATCGCGGGCGCGACGGCGGCGCTCTGGGGCATGGCGCCGGTCTGCCAGGGAACACTGAACTGGGTCTGCATCTACGGGAACATCGTCGTTGCGGCCTGCGTTCTCGGGGTGCTGGCCGAGGTCGCCGGCCTCGCGGCGCGCGGGAAGCCGCCGACGGCGCTCGCGCCGCTGCGCTGGGCGGGCCTCCTGCTCGTGGCGGCCACGAGCTACGGGCCCGGCGTCGCTGCGACGCTGCCCTTCGCGGCCGTCGTCTGGCTGATGCTTCCCCCCGAGAGCGGCAGGCTCCGCGCCGCGCTCGGCGTCGCCCCCGCGGCGGTCGTGCTCGTCGTGCTCTACGCGACGATCCGGCCTTCGTCGTCGGTCGAGCTGCTCGATCCCCACGCGCTCTTCGGACGGACGATCGTCGAGCTCTTCGTGGATCTCGGGTGCTACGGCCTCTCCGCCGTGCTGCTCGGTCCCCTGTTCACGTTCGGGGACGACGGAGTCGCCCTCGGCCCGCTGCGCGGCGTGCCACGCGAGGCGCTCCTGCCCATCGCCTGGGGGATCGCGGCGGCGAGCGCCCTCGTCTGGGCGTGGGCCTTCCGCGGCGCGGCCCCGGCTCGGCGCCGCCAGATGCTCGCCCTCGCGATCCTACCGATCGCCGTGTACGGCCTGATCGCGCTGGCGCGCAGCCCCATGACCGTATGGTTCGGCCTTCCCCTGGACTGGATGGCCTCGGTGCCCCGCTACCACTACGTCGCCACGGCGAGCCTCGCCGGCTCGGTCGGCCTGGTCCTCGCCGAGATCGCCGACCGCGTCGGGCTGCGCATCGCGCAGCCTCTCCGGCTTCCGGGCTGGCTCGCGCCCGGGGCCGTCGTGCTCGGGATCCTGGCGGCGGCCCTGCCGTACGAGACCGCCGCACGCGCGATCGAGCTCCGCTTCACCGCGCAGATGCGTGCGAGCTTCGCCGACGCGCGCGCCGAGCTCCGCCGCCGGCTCGACGAGGCGCCTCCGAACGCGCCGGTGTACATCCCGAACGCGACCTTCGGCGGCGTCAGCGCGATCCGCAGGCTCGTCCCGCCCGCGAACTTCCCGGGCCTCGCGGCGGTCTACGTGTTCGCGTACCCCGATGGGGATCCGGGCGGGCGCTCGGTCTACTTCGTCGAGCCGGACGCCGCCGTCGTCGCGGCCGTCCGCGCGCAGGAGGGAACGAGGATCTCGCACATCCTCGTGACGTCCGACGAGGCTGCGCACGCCGAAGGAGCCGCGCCTCCGGCGGAATCGAGCCCGACGCGCCGCTAGGCCGGTGCCCCCGCGGCCCAGCGCATCGCGCACTCCGCCACGTGCCGCCCGTGGGCCCGGGCCGCGGCGACGTGCTCCGGCGTCGGACCCGCCACTCCCTTGCGCGGATTCGTCCACGCGATCGGCCCCCAATGCGAGCCGCCCTGGCGGAAGCCCTCGAGCCGGTTCGGCATCGACACGAGCAGCATCCCGTGCTCCGCGAGGTTCGCGAGCATCGAGAGCAGCGCGAGCTCCGCGCCGCCGCGCGCGCCGAGGCCCGCCGTCGCGAACGCCGCGCCGAGCCGTCCGACGAGACGCCCTTCCAGCCAGAGCGGCGCGCAGCGCTCGAAGAAGGCGCGCATCGAGGCGTTGATCCCGCCCATGTGCACGCCGCTTCCGAGCACCACGGCGTCGGCCGCGAGCAGGTCTTCGCCGCCCGCCTCCTCGGCGCTGCGCAGCGTCACGTCGGCGCCCGCCTCGCGCGCGCCCTCGGCCAGCGCGTCGGCGAGCCGCGCGGTGCGACCCGTGGCGGAGGCGAAGACCACGAGGACGCGCGGCGCACGTCGTCGATCGGTGTCGGAGGGCTTCGTCATGCGGCGCAGCCTATCACGATGCGTCCGCGCGCCCCTCCCGCAGCGCTCCGAGGAGCCCCGCGAAGTCGGGCGGGTCGGGAGAAGACGCGGCGATCTCGTCCAGCGCGAGGTGCGCGGCGTGGAGCATCTGCCGGGGAGCGCCAGGCCCCGGCAGCGCGGCGCCCCCGTAGAGGCGATCGCCGAGCACCGGGTGGCCGAGGTGCGCGAGCGTCGCGCGAACCTGGTGGAGGAAGCCCGTCTCGAGCTCGACCTCGACGAGGGCGGCGGCGCGGAAGCGCTCGAGCGTCCGGTACACGAGGCGGGTTCGCCGCGCGCCGCGCGGCGCATCGCGCGGCCCTTCGAGCACGCGCACCCGCGCCGGCCGATGCGCCGCCATGGCGAGCCAGAGCTCGACGCGCCCGCCGTCCTTCGGCGCGCCCGTGACGAGCGCCCGGTAGCGCTTCGTCACGCGGTGCTCCGTGAACGCGGCGCGAAGTCGGGCCCAGGTCGGGGCATCGAGCGCGAACAGCACGACGCCGGAGGTGTCGACGTCGAGGCGATGGACGACGCCGCTGCGCAGCCCTCCCTCGCCCACCCCGACGATCTCGGGCCGCCGCGCCACGAGCGCGTTCAGCAGCGTGCCGCGCTCGGCTGGAGCGAGCGGATGGACGGGGACGCCCGGCGGCTTGTCGACGGCGAGCCAGCCCGTGCCCTGCGCGAGCACGACCAGCGGGGCACCCTCGTCGGGCAGCGGGCGCGCCTCGCCGGGAGGCGCGAAGTCGGCGATCTCGATGCGCGCGCCGGCCGGGAGCGGGCGGCCCTTCGCGCGCTCGCTCGCGCGACGGCCGTCGATCCGCACCGTGCCGCCCTCGAGCAGGCGCCTCGCCGCCGCACGCGAGAGGGAGAGGTGCGCGGCGAGCACGGCGTCGAGTCGCGCACCCGCCTCGCCCGGCTCGACCGTGAACGCCACCCCACGGGCCACGTCGCGAGCCTATCGCGGGGGTCTCTTCTGCGGCAAAGTCAGGGCTCGCCGGAGCCCCGATGAGCCCGATCTCGAGCCAGAGCCCGCATTCCGTTCCGCCGGCGCCCGACGGCGCCGCGATCGCGATCATGGACACGACGCTGCGGGACGGCGAGCAGACGCCGGACGTCTCCTACTCGCCGGCCGAGAAGCTCCAGCTCGCCCGCATCCTGCTGCTCGACGTGAAGGTCGACCGCATCGAGATCGCGTCGACGCGCGTGTCCGAGGGCGAGCGCGAAGGGGCGAAGCGGATCGCGGGCTGGGCGCGCAAGGCGCGCGCGCTGCCGCGGATCGAGATCCTCGGATACGTCGACGGCAAGGCGAGCGTGGACTGGATCGTGGGCGTGGGCGGCGGCGTGCTCAACCTGCTCGTGAAGGGCTCCGAACGTCATTGCCGCGGCCAGCTCGGGATGGCGCCCGAGGCCCACCGCGAGCGCATCGCCGAGACCGTTCGCCACGCCCGGCGCAAGGGCCTGCTCGTGAACGTCTACCTCGAGGACTGGTCGCAGGGCGTGCGCGAGGGCTTCGACTACGTGTTCGCCATGACGCGACACCTGCGCGAGCTCGGGGTGGAGCGGATCTACCTGCCCGACACGCTCGGCATCCTCGCGCCCGACGACGTCACGCGGTACGTCGGCCTCATGACGGCGACCTGGCCCGACGTCGTGTTCGAGTACCACGGCCACAACGACTATGGCCTCGCCACGGCCAACTGCCTCGCCGCCGTGGCGGCCGGCGCGCGGGGCGTCCACACCAGCGTGAACGGCATGGGCGAGCGGGCCGGCAACACCCGCCTCGCCGAGGTGGTCGCCGTGCTGCACGACCTCGCGGGCCGGCGCACGAACGTCGACGAGAGCCGTCTCGTCGCGGTGTCGGGCGTGGTCGAGACCTTCAGCGGCAAGGACGTGGCCGCGAACTCCCCCGTCGTGGGCCGCGACGTGTTCACGCAGACCGCCGGGATCCACGCCGACGGCGACGCGAAGGGCGACCTCTACGCGACCGCGCTCTCGCCGGCGCGCTTCCGTCGCGAGCGGCGCTACGCCCTGGGCAAGCTCTCCGGCAAGGCGTCCCTCGACCAGAACCTGAAGCACCTCGGGATCGATCTGCCCGACGCCGACCGCGATCTCGTGCTCCGCCGCATCATCGAGCTCGGGGACAAGAAGCACACCGTCGTGCCGGAGGACCTGCCGCTCATCATCGCCGACGTGCTGAAGGCGCCGACCGGGGCAGCGCTACGGATCACCGAATGGCGCGTGACGGTCGCGACCGGCGCGCTGCCGACGGCGGAGGTCACGCTCTCGTTCCGCGGTCGCACGTCGAAGGCCGAGGCCACGGGCGACGGCGGCTACGACGCGTTCATGAAGGCGCTCGTGCGCGCGCTCGAGGGCACGGGCCTCGAGCTGCCGGAGCTCGAGGACTTCCGCGTGCGCATTCCGCCCGGCGGACGCACGGAGGCGTTGGTCGAGACGCTCATCACGTGGCGCGGGCCGCGCGCGAGCGACGGCAGCTTCTCGACCCGCGGCGTCGACTCCGATCAGATGGCGGCGGCGGTGATCGCCACCGAGAAGATGCTGAACGCCCTCCTCGCCCGGCCGCGCCGCGCCCGCAAGTCCCGTTGAACGCCCACCGCCCGGACGCCTGCCGCCTCCTTCTCGCGCTCGCGCTCGGCGTGCTCTTCGCCGCGTGCGCGAAGCCCGTCGAGCCCGACCCGCAGCACAAGCCCGCGGCGAGCGTGCTCGAGGTCGTGGCGGTGCTGCGTCGGCACGTGCCGGACGACACCTACCGCTTCGTGCCGGCCCGTGACTTCACCGGGCGGAACGTCTATCGCAGCTCGCTCCTGCGGCTCGAGAACATCGAGAAGGCCCACGAGGAGGCCCTGCGCGCGGGCCAGTTCGACGACGTGATCGCCTTCTCGAAGGCCCGCGCCATGGAGCGTCTCCGGGCCTTCGAGCTCGCAGCGACGAGCTACCGCCGCGCCGCCGAGCGCGACGGGCCCCTCCGGGAGGACGCGCTGCGCAGCGCCTCGATCTGCGACTCCCTCGCCGAGGCCGCGCGCATCGGGTTCGATCCCGACCGCCCGGAGGAGGACACCGATGCGCCGCCGCCCACCGAGGGCGAGGCCATCGTCGCCGCATCGGACCAGCGCCTCGCGCTGCTCCAGGCGCTCCTCGCGGAGGCCCAGGGCACCCACTACGTCTACGTGATCGAAGAGGAGATGGAGCGGGCCGACGTGGCGCGCGCCCAGTACTTCGTGGCGTCGCGGCGGCTCTCCCCGGACGGCGACGTCCGCGCCCTCGCCGAGCTCCAGCGGGTGACCGAGCGGCACAAGGAGAGCAAGAACGCGAACCGCCACCTGATCGCCCTCGCCGACCTCTACGGCGACCTCGCGCGGGAGTACGTGACGAAGCATCCGCCCGAGGGGCTGCTGTTCGATCCGCCGACGTTCCAGGAGCTCGTCGACTCGGCCTCGCGCCTGTACGAGGCCGTCGGCACCCAGGACGGAACGCCCGAGAAGCTCGAGGCGTCCCAGCGTCTGGAAGCGCTTCTCGCCTTCACGCTCGAGGTGGACAGTGACCGCTTCACGCCGTGAGCGCGTGATCGCCGCCGTCGCCTGCGCAGCCGCCGCGCTCCTCGCCGGCTGCGCGAGCCCGCCCGGCGCACCCGCGGTCGGGGCGCTCGAGCCGATGGCGCGCCGCCCGGTCTTCCCTCCCGACGACGCCGACTACGCGGCGCGCGACGCCGCCGTCGCGAGCCTGCTCGGCGATCCCGCCGGCGCGAGCGCGGCGCGCGCGCGTCTCGATGCCCTCGACCAGACGAGGGAGAGCTCCGGCGAGGCGCCGACGGGCCTCGCTCCGTTCGCCCAGGATGCGGCGAACGCGGCGCTCCCCACGGCGCGGGAGCGCCGGAAGGCGGCGCGCGCCCTCACGAAGCGAAGCGACCTCGATCCGGCGCTCCGGGCGCGTCTCGACGAGGAGCTCGCCGACGATCCCCTCGAGCTGGCCTCCGATCGCCTCGAGGAGGCGCACATCGCGGCGTTCGGCACGACCTTCAACGCCATCGCAGAGCCCCTCGGTCGCTCGGTGACGAATCCGATGCGGGCGCTCCCCGACCTCGTGACCGGGATCCTCGGGCTCGCGGTGAAGGAGCATCTCTCCGACGAGCTCTCCCTGCAGGAGCGGCAGGCCCTCGCCCAATGGAAGCGCTTCGTCGCGATGAATCCCGACGCGCCCGAGACGCCCGCGCTGCGCGAGCGGATCGCCGACTACCAGTCGGGCTGGAATCGCACGCAGCGCGATCGGCAGCTCCGGCTGGCGCGACATGCGCTCTCGAACGGTCAGGCCGGAACCGCCTATCTCGCGGCGACCCGCGCCCTGCAGGTGATGCCCGAGGATGCCGACGCCCTCGAGCTGCGCGCCGAGGCGGAGCGGCGACTCGCCGAGGCCCGCGCGGCCCGCGCACGCAGCCTCGAGGCGGGCCCGTCGTCGGGGCCCCTCGACGCCCCGTCCCACGACTTCGCGATCGAGATGCTGCGACACGGCGGCGATCTCGGCGGCACGGCCCGGCGCATCCTGCAGACGCCGGCCGACGCGCGCGACGCCCGCTCGGCGACGCTGCGGGATGTCGCCCGCTATTCCCTCGCCACCGCCGACGGCGAAGCGGGCCGCGAGGTGGAGATGTGGCAGGAGCTGCAGGAGCTCGCGGCCGAGCCGCCCGAGCGCTCGAGCATGGCGCGTCATGCCCAGGCCCTCGTGTCGAGCCCGGAGGAGAACCCCGAGCGCGCCTTCGAGCTGGCGCGTTCCGCCGACACGCGCCGCTCCATCGGATGGCTCCTCTTCGGGAGCCTCGCCGAGGGCCCGCCCGACATGGACCTCCCGCGGCCGCTCGAGTGGCTGATCGAGGTGCCGAACACCCTCGAGATCGCGACCGGGCTTCCGAACCGGCTGATCCGCTATCCGTGGCTCGACGACCCACGAAAGGGACGCGCGGCGGCTGCCTTCGGTCGCCGCTACCTCGCGCGTCGCCCCGATGGCGTCCACGCCGAGGAGGTGCGCTCGTGGCTCGTCGACTTCGAGCGGTCGCGCGGCAACTACGCGGCGGCCGTCGAGCTGGCGCAGCAGGACGGCGCGTCGGCCGAGACGCTCGCCCCGCTTCGCGAGCAGGCCGCGGCTCAGCTCCTGAAGACGGCCCAGGACGAGAAGCGCCGCGACGCCCGGCAGGCCTTCCTGCGCCACATCGCGGCCGACTACTCCGACACCGAATCGGGTCGCAAGGCGGGGAACCTCGCCCGGACCCAGGTGCTCGAGGCCTCGCCCCAGCGCATCCGGATCTCGCGCGGCTACCTGCAGGAGAACCCCGCCATCGCCGGCGAGGACGCGCTCGGCCTCCGGCCGGAGCTGATCGACGGCAAGCTCGGAAACGGCGAGCTCCATCCCGACGGCGTCGTGCTCGCCGGCGGGAGCGTGATCGAGTTCCGGTACGTGGCGCCGGGGGGGAGCGAGGACGACCCGCCGGAAGTGAAGCGCCAGCGCGTCTCGCCGGAGCGCATGGCCCGCATCGTCTCGGTGCTCGAGGAGACGGCCGAGCGGAACGCGCTGGTCGATCCCGACGCCACCTTCGCCGCCGACGCGGAGCGCGATCGGTTCTTCGAGCAGGCGCGGCTCGGCCTGCTCGACGAGCCCGACCTGCGCGCGACGGCGGAGTCGAGCTACGCCTTCCGCTCGATGCGCGAGCAGTACGGTCTCGTCCGCACGCGCGAGTCGATCCTCCCGGTCGATCTCGTGCTGCAGGGAAGCTTCCCGAGCCTCGGGCTCGGCGCGTTCCCGCGCATCCGGATGCCGAAGCAGACGCCCGACGCCTTCCTCTACAAGTAGGCCTCGTCGAGGAGCTCGATCGGGTGCGCCACGCGTGCCCGCATCCCCCGCCGCGCGGCGCCCTGACGCAGCTGCAGGATGCAGCCCGGATTCCCGCTCGCGATCACGTCGGGATCGACGGCGGCGAGCGAGCGCAGCTTGCGCTCGAGCACGGCGTCCGACATCGCGGGGTGGGTCAGGTTGTAGATGCCCGCCGCGCCACAGCAGCTCGTCGGGTCGTCGTGGGAGACGAGCTTCGTGCCGGGGATCGCCTCGAGCAGGCGCCGAGGCGCGTCGGCCACGCGCTGGCCGTGCACGAGGTGGCAGGGATCGTCGTAGCAGACGCGCAGCGGCCGACCGTGCGCGGGCGCTCGGATCCCCGCCTCGACGAGCACCTCCGAGACGTCCCGCACCTTCGCGCCGATCGCGTCGCCCTCGCCGGGAAGCCAGTGACCGATCTCGCGCAGCACCGCGCCGCAGCCCGCCGAGTTCACGACGAGGGCATCGAGCTCGCCGGCGCGGAAGGCAGCGAGGTTGCGCCTCGCGAGATCGTGCGCGAACGCGAGATCCCCTGCGTGGGCGTGGAGCGCGCCGCAGCAGCCTTGTCCCTCGGGCACGACGACGTCGAAGCCGTTCCTCGCGAGCACGCGCACGGTGGCGTGGTTCACGGCGCCGAACAGCTCGGGCATGACGCAGCCCACGAAGAACGCGACGCGCCCGCGACGCGCGCCTTCGGCGGGCGTGAAGGCGCGCAGCGGCGCCCGCTCGCGACGCGCAGGCACGCGGGGCGCACGGAGGACGAGATCGGCCAGGCGGTCGCGGCCGAAGACCTGGCCGAGGCGCGCGACCATGCGATCGAGCCCGAGGCGCTGGACGACGCCGAGCGCGTCCATGGCGAGCCGCAGCCGTCGCGCATGGGGCACCACTCCGCGCAGCACGAACGACTCGACCCGCTTCGCGAGGCCGCGGCGCAGATCGGCGCGCTCGATCTCGGCCCGCGCGAGCTCGAGCAGGGCGCCGTACTGGACGCCCGAAGGGCACGCGGTCTCGCACGCGCGGCAGCCGAGGCAGAGATACATCTCCTCGGCGGCGGCCTCGGCGAGGGGCATGCGTCCCTCGGCGATCGCACGCATGAGATAGATCCGGCCGCGCGGCGACGAGCTCTCGCGGCCCGTCTCGCGGTAGGTCGGGCAGGTCGGAAGGCAGAGCCCGCAGTGCACGCAGTCGAGGCTCTTCTCGTAGATCGCCGCGAGGCCGGGGCCCGACGCCGTGGGCGAAGCCGTCACGCCGCCCCCGCGTCGCCGATCGCGCGCTCGGCACTGAGCACGCCGGCCGGATCGAAGCGCCGGGCGATCGACCGGGAGATCTCGCGCACCGCCCCGCTCGGCGCAAAGAGCGCATGCGGCCGGCGCGCCCACTCGGGCCCGCCCTCGAGCCGCAGGCTCGCCTCAGCCGTGCGCCGCGCGTCGTCGAGCGCCGCCAGCGCGGCGCGGAGCGCGTCGTCGTCGCGCTCGGGGGGAAGCGGGAGGCGCGCGAAGACGAGACCCGCGAAGGGGTGCGCGACGACGCTCGCGCCGGCCCGCGGCAGCGCGACGAGGAGCGCCGCCGCGCGGGAGGATCGACCCCCGATGCGCACCGCGAGGTCGCCGCCCTCGAACGCGGCGCGGTGCCACGCGCGGATGCGGTCGAGGAGCTCGCACTCGCCGTCCGAGGCACGGGCGGGCTCGGTCGCCCGCGTGCCCCGCGCGAGACGCTCCGCGTGGGCGGCCACGACGGGCGCGGCGCCCGCGAGCTCGACGACGAGCGCAGGCCCGTCGGAGCGGACGGCGTCGGGCAAGAGGCTTCGCGCGGTCGCGGCGTCGAGCACCACCACCGCACGCGCGGTCGCGAGATCGGCGGCGGCGCGCGCGAGGACGACGGCGCTGGCGGCGTCCGGCGCTTCGAGCACGAGCGTGCGTGCGGCCTCGGGCGGCTTGTGCAGGCGCAGCCACGCGCCCTCGATCACGCCGAGCGTGCCCAGCGCGCCGCAGTGGAGCTTCGCGAGGTCGTAGCCGGTGACGTTCTTCACGACGCGGCCGCCGCAGCGCGTGCGCTCTCCCGTCGGGAGCACCACCTCGAGGCCGAGCACGACGTCGCGCGGTCGACCGAAGCCGCGCAGGCGGGGCCCCACCTCCGCCGCGGCGAGGACACCGCCGAGCGTCGAATCGCCGCTCGCGGGGTCGAGGCCGAGCCCCCAGCCGACCGTGGCCGCCGCGGCGCGCAGGCGCGCCAGCGTGACGCCGGCGCCCGCGTGGGCCACGCCTTCCTCCGCATCGACCACGTCGATCTCGTCGAGTCGCGCGGTCGAGAGCACGAGGTCGGCGGGCGCCGAGGCGAGCCCGAGCGCGGGCTTCGTGTCGCCCCCGCGGACGCGCACGCGGGCACCGCTCCGCGAGAGCGCCGCGAGCGTCCGGGAGAGGGCCTCGGCGTCGGAGGGCGTCTCGCAGCGCGCGTCGTCCACGCTCATGCCTCGAACGCCACGCGGTCGTAGCCCCGCGCCTTCGGATCCGACTCGACGCAGAAGCGCGTCGTGGGGAAGACCTTCCCCGGGTTGCAGGCGTGCTCGGGATCGAACGCGTCGCGCAGCCGGCGCATGGCGTCGAGGTCGGCCGCGCCGAAGACGAGCGACATGAAGTCCTGCTTCTCGGTGCCGATGCCGTGCTCGCCGCTGATCACGCCGCCCGCCGCGACGCAGGCGCGCAGGATCTCCTCGCCGGCCTGGAGGACGCGCGCCATCTCGTCGGGGTCGCGCCGGTCGAACGAGATGTTCGGGTGCACGTTGCCGTCGCCCGCATGGAATACGTTCGAGAGACGGAGGCCGTAGCGATCGCCGATCTCGCAGATCCGCGCGAGCACCTCGGGGAGCTTCGGTCGCGGCACCACCGCGTCGTGCACGTAGAGATCGGGCGCGAGGCGCCCCATGGCTCCGAACGCGCCCTTGCGCGCGCGCCAGAAGCGCGCGCGCTCCGCGGCGTCGCGCGCGACCTCGACGCGTGTCGCGCCCGCAGCCGCGGTCAACGCGCGCACGACGTCGACCTCGGCGCCGAGGGCCTCGCGCGGACCGTCGAGCTCGACGATCAGCACCGCGCCGGCGTCGCGTGGGAGGCCTGCGGCGTAGACGCTGGCCTCGATCGCCTCGATCGTGCGCCGATCGACGATCTCGAGGGCGGCCGGCACGAGCCCGCTCGCGATCACGCGGCCCACGGCGCGACACGCGGACACGACGTCGGGGAAGATCGCGAGCAGCGTCTCGACCGACTCCGGGACCGGGACGAGACGCACCGTGATCTCGGTGACGACGCCCACGGTGCCCTCGCTCCCGACCACGGCGCCGACGAGGTCGTATCCAGCCTCGAAGCCGCTGCGCGACCCGAGACGCGCGACGCTGCCATCGGCGAGCACGAGCTCGAGACCGAGGACGTGGTTCGTCGTCGTGCCGTACTTCAGCGTGTGCGGGCCGCCGGAGTTCTCGGCGACGTTTCCGCCGATCGTGCAGGAGAGCTGGCTCGAGGGATCGGGCGCGAAGAACAGGCCGTGGGGCGAGGCGGCCTTCGAGAGGTCTGCGTTCACGACGCCCGGCTGCACCACGGCCACGCGGTCGTCGGGGTCGATCTCGAGGATGCGGTTCAGGCGCGAGCACTCGATCACGACGGCGCCCTGGAGCGCGACGGCGCCTCCCGACAGGCCGGTCCCGGCGCCGCGGGGAACGAACGGGACGCCCGCGGCCCGACACGCCCGCACGACGCCCACCACCTCGGCGGCGCTCGACGGGAGCACGACCGCGCTCGGAAGGCCCGTGTGGTGCGTGAGGCCGTCGCACTCGTACACGAGGAGGCTCTCGCGACCCACGAGGCAGGCCGCCTCGCCGACGACGGCCGACAGGGCCGCGGAGAGGGCCGAAGGAGGCAGGGGGTGGCGCGGGCCGGCGCTCGGCATCGGCGTCCGAGCGTACCCCGCGCGGGGGATCAGGCGAGGCCGAGGCGCTCCAGCGCTTCCTCGTCGAAGCCGAGGTAGTGGCCGATCTCGTGCTTCACCGTCTTCATGATCTCCTCCTCCAGCTCCTCGGACCGCAGCTTGGCGAGGTTCCGGCGGAAGAGGATGACGCGCGTCACGTCCTCGGGCTGGGCGGTCACCGCCTCCTGCGTGCGCGGCGTCCCGATGAAGATGCCGAGGATCTGCGGCGAGACGTTCTCGCGCGAGATCATCTCGTCGGACGGGAAGTCCTCGATCAGCACCGGCACGTCCTGGACGTAGCGACGGATCGAGCGGGGCAGGTCGTCGAGCGTCTCGCTCGCGATCTTGCGCAGCTCCTCCTCTCCGAGCTCGCACGGAACGCTGTGCACGTCGGGAGCGAGGGCCGCCGCCTTCTCGAAGCACTTCGCCGCGCCCTCGTCGTCGCCGAGGCGCTCGAGGGTCAGGCCGAGGTGGTAGACGGCGTGGGAGTAGTCGGGGTCGATCGCGAGCGCGATCTCGAGCTGGCGGCGCGCCTCTTCGAAGCGGCCGAGCTCGAACAGGATCTGGCCCTCGAAGCCGCGGAAGGTGCCCTGGTCTCCGCCCGTCTGGAGGGCGCGGCGCACGAGGAAGAGGGCGCCCTCGAGGTCGTCGTCGAGGAACAGTGCCCGCGCCTTCAGGTAGTGGATCTCGGCTTCGCTGGCGCGGTCGAGGCGGGGCTGGTCGGCGCCTCCGGCGAGCATCTCGTCGAGCTGCTCGAGGGCGAGCTCGGTCTCGCCCATGTCCTCGATCAGGACCTCGGCGCGGTTCAGGCGGGCGACGACGTACTTGGGATCGGCCTTGGCGGCGAGCTCGAACTCGTACAGGGCGTCTTCGCAGCGCCCTTCCTCCCAGAGGATCTCGCCGCGACTGTTGTGGGCCTCGGCACCGTTCGGCTCGACCTTGAGCGCTTCGTCGAGCCAGGCCAGCGCCTCGTCGGTGCGACCACCGCTCGAGGCTTCCATCGCCTGATCGAGGCAGTCCCAGTAGCGATCCTTGTCCTTCATCGGTCCTTCGCGACGGCGCCGGAGGGCGACCGGCCAGGGGGATTGGCGGGAGGCATCATAGCAGAGGAGACACGCGCAACGGCCCTTCCTTCCACCCTCCGAACGTCTCGTAACCTCCTGTTCTCGTGGACTTTTCACAATTCTCGGGGAGCTCTGGCCCGGGTGACGCACGGGCTCCCGGGCCGGGCAAACCGGCGTTTCGGGCGAGCCCGTTCGCCCCCGACCCATCGCCCTGCTGCCTGCTCTTCGGCGCATCGCGCGGCGAGACGAAGGGGGCCTCGCAGCGGAGCGGGCTGCGACCGCGGAATCGCCCGCGCGCACGGGCGCGAGCGACGGATGTTGCGCGCGGAGCGTCCGCGCGGCGCGTTGACGCACCCAGGGCACCCACGTACTCTCGCTCCACTTCGCATCCGCATCCCCCGGAGCGACGGACATGAACGAGCGACCCCCCGGCAAGCCTGCGCCGGGCGACTCCACCCGCGCCGTCCACGGCGGTGAGCGCAGCCGACCGGCGAGCGACGCGGTCCCCACCCCGATCTTCCAGACCGCGACGTACTGGTTCCGCGACTCGGAGGAGGTCCGCGCCTACCAGGAGGGCCGCCTCGTCCGCGACGAGTACGGCCGCTACGGGAACCCGACCTGGCGCGCGGTCGAGCGGAAGCTCGCGGAGCTCGAGGGCGCCGAGGATGCCGTCCTCTTCGCGTCGGGGATGTGCGCGGCCACCACGATGTTCTTCGCGCTGCTCCCGCGTGGCGCCCACCTCGTCACGACGAGCGACTGCTACCGGCGCACGCGGCAGTTCATCCAGCAGTACCTGGCCAAGATGGACGTCGAGACGAGCGTGATCGAGCCGGCGGACACCAAGAAGCTCGCCGACGCCCTGCGCCCGAACACGGCCCTCTTCTTCACGGAGTCGCCCACCAATCCCTACCTGCGCGTGATCGACGTGACCGAGGCCGCGCGCGTCTGTCACGCCCGGGGCGTGCGCGTCGTGATCGACGGCACGTTCGCGACGCCCGTGAACCACCGTCCCCTCTCCGACGGGGCCGATCTCGTGATCCACAGCGCCACGAAGTACCTGGGCGGCCACAACGATCTCCTCGCCGGAGCGGCGGCGGGACCGAAGCGCATCGTCCAGACGCTGCGCGACGCCGTCGGCGTGCTCGGCGGCGTGACCGACGCGAACAGCGCGTATCTCCTGAACCGCGGCATGAAGACCCTCGCCCTCCGCGTCGCGCGTCACAACGCGAACGCCCAGGCCGTGGCGCAGATGCTCGAGGCGCATCCGAAGGTGCGCCGCGTCTGGTACCCGGGCCTCGCGAGCCACCCCGACCACGAGACCGCGCGCCGCACGATGCAAGGATTCGGCGGGGTGGTCTCCTTCGAGCTCGACGCCGATCTCGAGGGCGCGATGCGCTTCGTCGACGCCTGCCGCATCCCGTACATCGCGCCGAGCCTCGGCGGCGTGGAGTCGCTGATCGAGATGCCCGTCTTGATGTCCTACTGGGACAAGACGCCGGAGGAGCGCCGGGAGTGGGGCATCACCGACTCCCTCGTGCGCTTCTCCTGCGGGATCGAGGACGCGGGCGATCTCCTCGCCGACCTCGAGCAGGCGCTCGCGAAGATCTGAGCCTGCGCTTCGCTGCCGCTAGGCGAGCGCGGCCATCACCTCTTCGAAGGCCTTCATCTGGCCGCCGCGCGTGCTCGACGGCACGACGATCGGTGTCGTCACGCCCGCCTCCCGCCAGGCCTCGAGGCCGTCGCGCACCTGCGCCGCGCTTCCGAAGAGCGTGGTGTCTGCGAGCCAGCGATCGCTCATGAGGCCGGGCAGCGCGTCGCGCTCGCCCTTCGCGAGCGCCGCCTCCACCGCCGCCATCTCCTCCTCGTAGCCGGCCTCCTTCCAGTAGTTCCGATAGTTCGGGAGGAGGAGGTAGCCGGAAAGGGTCTTGCGATTCACGGCGGCCGCAGCGGCGCGATCGTCGTCGATGCAGGTCGGGATCATGTTGCCGACGAAGAAGCCCGCGGCGAGGCGTTCCTTCGGGACCTCGCGAAGCGAGGCCGGCATGTGGCTGCGCGCCGCGTTCGCGAACACCGCGCCGTCGCCGATCTCGGCCGCGAGCGACACCATGCGGCGACGGAGGGTCGCGAGCACGATCGGCGGCAGCGCCCCCACCTGCTTCGCCTGGCTGCGGACCGTCTCGACGTAGCGGCGCATGTCGGCGAGGGGCCGGCCCGTCTCGACGCCGAGGCGCTGGTTCACCGGCGCGTGGGAGACGCCGAGGCCGAGCGTGAAGCGTCCGTCCGAGAGCTCGTGTACGAAGCCCGCGCTCTGCGCCATGTCGAACGGCGTGCGCGCGTAGATGTTGGCGATCGCGGTGCCGAAGCGGAGGGTCTTCGTGGCGAAGGCGAGGGAGAGGCAGAGGCCGAGGCCGTCCCCGAAGCTCGCGCAGTAGATGCCCGGAAAGCCGCGGCGCTCGATCTCGCTCGCGAGCTCGACGGTGGCGCGGCGCCGGCCGGGCATGGCGGCGAGGGAGAGAGCGGGGAGCGTGGACATGCCGAGACCTCCTCGAGCGCGCGTGAACGCGCGCTGACTCTACGCGAGGGCGTCGCAGAGGGATACCCTGCGCGCCACCGGCAATTGGGAGCCCCATGGGACGCACTCTCTGCCGCACGCGCGCATTGGCCCGCGCCTCCCACCGCTGCAACCGCGCGGGCGGGAGCTCCGTCGCGCCATGAGCCACCCGGACGCCGTGCCCCTCGACCTCGACGTCGGACTGCGTCGCCTCGGCCACTCGTCGTTCCGGCCCGGCCAGCGCGAGGCGATCGAGACGCTGCTCGCGGCCGGTCGACTCCTGCTCGTGGCGCCGACGGGCGGCGGGAAGAGCCTCACCTACCAGCTCCCGGCCCTCCTGCTCCCGGGCACCACGCTCGTCGTCTCCCCCCTCGTCGCGCTGATGGCGGACCAGGTGCGCGCGCTCGAGGGGCGCGGCGTCGCGGCGACCTACCTCGCAGCGACGCTTCCCTCGGACGAGATGCGACGCCGCCTCGGACGGGTCGCGCGCGGCGAGCTCTCGCTCGTCTACGTCGCGCCGGAGCGCCTGGCCTTTCCGGGCTTTCGCGCGCTGCTGGCGGAGCTCGCCTGTCCGCTCGTCGCGATCGACGAGGCGCACTGCATCAGCGAGTGGGGCCACGACTTCCGTCCCGAGTACGGGCAGCTCGGCGAGCTCGTGGCGACGCTCCCACGGGCGCGCGTCCTGGCCTGCACCGCGACCGCGACGCCGATCGTGCGGGACGAGATCCTGGCGCGCCTCGGGCTTCCTTCCTCCACGCCCCAGCTCGTGCGCGGCTTCGCCCGGCCGAACCTCGGGCTCCGCGTCGCCGAGATCGCGAGCGCGCGCGAGCGGGCGCTCCACGTCGACGCGGCGCTGCAGGAGGCCCTCGGCTCGCCGGCGCGCGCCCGCGGCGCCGCGATCGTCTACGCGCCCACGCGACGCGCCGCGGAGGAGGAGGGCGGGCGTCTCGCGAAGGCGGACTGGCGCAGCGCCGTGTACCACGCGGGGCTCGCGCCCGAGCGGCGTGAGTCCGCCCAGGCGGCCTTCGCCGAGGGCCGCTGCGACGTCGTGGTGGCGACGAACGCGTTCGGCATGGGCATCGACCGCGCGGACGTGCGCGCCGTCGTGCACCTCGCGCCGCCGGCGTCCGTCGAAGCGTGGTATCAGGAGGTCGGTCGCGCCGGACGCGACGGCGAGCCGGCCCTCGGCCTGCTTCTGCTCTCGCCGGGCGACCTCGGCCTGCGCCGCCGTCTGCTCGAGAGGGAGGTCGACGGCCGCGCCCCCGACCCGGAGATCGTCCGCCACAAGTGGGGTCTCTTCCTCGAGCTGCTGCGCGTCGCCGAGGGCGGGAGCTGCCGCCACGACGCGATCCTGCGCTACTTCGGCGACGAGGAGGAGACGCTCGCCGGCTGCGGCCGCTGCGACGTGTGCCGCCGCCTCGACGGCGACGCCGACGAGGCGATGGACGCGTCGGCGCGCGACCTCGTGGTGCGCAAGGCCCTCTCCGCGGTGGCGCGAGTCCATGGTCGATTCGGCGTGAACGCCGCGGTGTCGCTGCTGCGCGGCGTCGACGATCCGCGCGTCGCGCGCTCGGGCCTGCGCGAGACGCCGACCTTCGGCGCGCTGCGGGAGCGTACGGAGGAGTGGCTCCAGCGTCTCCTGCGGCGCTGCGTGACCGCCGGCTGGATCGACTTCCTGGGCGCGGAGCGACCCGTCGCGGTGCTCACGGAGGCGGGGCGCGCCGTGATGCGCGGCGAGCGCGCGGTGCGGCTGATGCTGCCGCCGGTGCGCACGCCTCGAACGGGAAGGGGGGCGGACGCGGGCGCGGCGGAGGGCCGCGGGACCCGCGCCGGCCGCGCAGCGCCGGTCGCGGCGGATCTCGACGAGGCCGCACGCGCGCTCTTCGAGGCGCTGCGCGCCCATCGTCTCTCGCTCGCGCGGCGCGAGGGCGTACCGCCCTACGTCGTGGCCAGCGACCGCACCTTGCGCGACATCGCGCTGCTGCGACCGCGCGACCGGAGCGAGCTCCAGCTCGCCCACGGCATCGGTCCTGCCAAGGCCGAGCGCTACGGCGAAGGCTTCCTCTCGATCGTGCGCGGCGCATAGCGCGAGTCCGGCGCGATCGCGCGGCGCCCCGCGTCGCGCTTCGTTCACACCATCCCGCCGCGGGAGCGAACGATCTGGCCGGTGATCCAGGCCGCATCGTCCGACGCCAGGAAGCGTACGAGGCGCGCAGCGTCCTCGGGTCGGCCGACCCGGCCCTGCGGGCTCGCCTCCTCGAGAGCCTGCCGCAGGGCGAGGCTCATCCAGCCGGTGTCGGTCGGCCCGGGATCGACGGCGTTCACCGTGATGCCCTGGGCGGCGACTGCGCTCGCGAGGCTCACGGTGAAGGCCTCGACCGCGCCCTTCGTCGCCGCGTAGGCGAGCTCGCGCGGCATCGGGCCCATGCCCTGGCCGGAGGTCAGGTTCACGATGCGGCCCCCGCGGCGCGATCCGCGCCGTCGCACGAACTCGGCGCACAGCAGCGCCATGGCCCTCACGTTCACCGCGTAGTGCGCGTCGAGCAGCGTGCCGTCGAGCGTCTCGATCGGCGTCTCGACGGAGTGGGCGGCGTTGTTCACGAGCACGTCCACCGTGCCGAGGCACGACTCGACGCGCTCGAGCAGCCCGCCCGGCGCGCTCGCGTCGGAGAGGTCGAGGTCCATCCCCTCGGCGCGCACGCCCCGCGCGCGCAGGTCCTCGAGCAGGAGCGTCGGATCGCGCGGATCGCCGCGCAGGCCGCGATCCTGGTCGTAGGCCGCGCACCAGGTCACGAACACGTCGGCACCCGCGCCCGCCAGCTCGCGCGCGATCGCTGCTCCGAGGCCGAGCGCGCGCCCGGCGCCGGTCACGAGCGCGACGCGTCCGGCGAGCGCGCTCACGGACGCCGTGTCAGCCGCCGCGGGCGCGGCGTCGCGCGAGCGCGATCTGGCGCGCGAGGAAGCGTTCGATCGGGATGCCCGCGGCCGCGAGCTGCTGCGGCACGAAGCTCGCCTTCGTGAGGCCCGGAAGCGTGTTCGTCTCGAGGTAGACCGGACCCTCGGCGTCGACGATGAGATCGGTGCGCGAGTAGCCCTCGCAGCCGAGGGCGCGGTGCGCGACGAGCGCTGCCTCCTGCGCCGCCCGGGCGACCGACGGTGCGACCTCCGCCGGCGTGATCTCGCGCGCCCCGCGTCCCAGGTATTTCGCCTCGTAGCCGAAGGCGCCGCCTTCGGGCAGACGGACCTCGGAGCAGGGCAGGGCGCGCAGCACGTCGCCCTCGTCGTCGATCACGCCGACCGTGAGCTCCGTGCCGGAGACGAAGGCCTCCGCGAGGTATGGATGGGCGTCGTCCTTGATCGCGACGAGGGCCTCCTCGAGCTCGCGCCCGCTCGCGACGAAGCGCAGGCCCATGCTCGAGCCGTCCGCCACGGGCTTCAGCACGACGCGCGAGAACCGCTCGAGCAGGTCGAGCACACGTGCGCGCGACCGCGGCACGTCCCGGCCATCGACGACCGTCGCCTCGGCGACGCGCAGCCCCGCAGCGCGCGCGATCTCGCGCGCGCGTGCCTTGTCGAACGCGTCGCGGCTCGCGCGGCTGCCGGAGCCGGTGAACGGGATGCCCCGCTCCTCGAGCCAGCCCTGCAGCACGCCGTCCTCGACCATCTGGCCGTGGAGGGCGAGCAAGAGCAGGAGACCGCGCTCGGCCCAGTCGGCGAGGGCCGCCTTGATGTCGGGCCAGCGGGCGGGGCGCCGCGGCGCGAGCTCCACCTCGAACGGCCGCGCGTGGCCGACGAGCTCCTCGACGGTGAGCTCGAACACGCCGCCGGAGACGGCCCAGAAGAAGCAGCGCGGCGAGGGGAGGAGCGTCGCCACGTTCTGCGCCGAGGCGACCGACACCAGGCGCTCGCGCGCCGGGCCGCCGAACAGGAGACCGATCTCGCCGCCCAACCGCCCACCCCCCGACGCGCGACTCAGAGGAGCCGCCCCTGCGCTCCCGTTTCGACGTGCCCGCGCTCCATCATGAGGAGCCAGCGCTTGAGCGCCGCACCGCCGCCGTAGCCTCCGAGGGCGCCTCCCGTCGCGACGACGCGATGGCACGGCACGACGATGGCGAGGGGGTTCGCGCCGTTCGCCGCGCCGACCGCGCGCACGGCGTGGGGGGCGCCGATGGCCCGCGCCACGTCGGCATAGCTCCGCACCTCCCCGTACGGGATGCGTCGGAGCTCGCTCCACACCGCGCGCTGGAAGTCGGTGCCACGCAGGTCGACGGGAAGCTCGAACTCGGCGCGCTTGCCCGCGAGGTACTCGGCGAGCTGGCGCGCGGCCTCGCGGTTCGGAGCGAAGGCGGTCTCGAGCACCGCGCCGGGCGCGTGGCGCGCGAGCCAGCCCGCGAAGCCTCTTCCGCCCGCCGCCGGGAGCTGGACGCAAGCGAGGCCCCGCTCGGTGGAGGCCAGGCGCAGCGTTCCGATCGGCGACTCGGGAGCCTCGAGCTCGGCGACGTAGACGCGCTCCATCCGGCGCACGATACCACCCCGCGGCCCCGACCGGTGACGCGCGGCGCGCAGGCGCCGGGGCGTTGGAGCGCCGTCGGGGGAACGCCCGAGCAGGGCTCCGGGCTCGAGAGGCCCGGGCTCCGCGTCGTCGATGACACCGGGGAGGGACAGGGACGCAGAATGGCCTCGCTCCCTTCCCCCCGCGCCGCGTCCTCGCGCCGGCCCGCGGATCGAGCACATGGCGCCGGAGCGGCTCGCGATGCGCACGATCCGTGCGCCCTGACGTAGCGTCGGCATCGGCTCAAGAGAGCGGTCCGTCGGGCCGATGCCCGAGATGGGACCGAGAGGGAGGACCCGGGGTGAGCGCGACGAAGCCCTCGATCCGAGGACGGATCTTCGCGCCGGCGATGGAGGATCTGCGGAAGCTCGTCGCCCACGGCGTGGTGTCGCGCGAAGATCTGAAGCGCTGGCTCGGGCCTTCCGACCTGAAGCTCTACGACGCCGAGCTCCTCGAGATCGAGTGGTACGACGTGCGCGCCTACGGCCACCTGCTCGCCGCGCTGCGCGACCTCGAGGGCCACGGCGACGACGACTATCTGCGCGCGCGCGGCGCGCGCTCCGCCGAGCGGCTCTTGAACGCAGGCCTCTACCAGCAGCTCGAGTACCTGGACAGGCTCCAGTCGAAAGGCTTCGAGAGCTCCGAGCAGCGCTTCGTGGCCTTCGGCAAGGACCTGAAGCTCCTGAGCTCGATCAGCGCGGCGATCTTCAACTTCACGAAGTGGACGACGAAGGTCGATCCCGACCAGAGCCGGCGCTATCGGATCGAGATCTCGGAAGCGCTCGACTTCCCGGACCCCCTCGCCCTCACGCTCGAGGGCTTCGTGAACCGCATGGCGAGACAGCACGGCGATCCGGACCTCTGGCGCATCGAGCGCGCGCGGCCGGATCTCTTCGTGCTGAAGATGATTCGCGAGCTCTGAGGCCGCGCCCTCAGCCCTCGTCGCCGCCCTTCATGCCGAGCCGCTTCATCATCTTCTGAAGCGACTGACGGGGAATGCCGAGGAGCTCGGCGGCGCGGCTCTTGCTGCCGGTGCGCGCGATCGCGCCCTCGATCATCCGCTTCTTCAACGCGTCGAGGGATTGGTTCAGGTCCCAGGCCTCGGGCCCCTCCGTCTCGGGCAGCGCGATCTGCGGCGTGGGGCCGCGCACGTCCTCCGAGAGCATCTCGGCGGAGACCACGGTCGCGTCCCCGGCCAGGGCGACGATGCGCTCGATCTCGTTCTCGAGCTCGCGGACGTTTCCGCTCCACACGTGGCCGAGCAGGCGGTCCATGGCCGCCTGGGTGAAGCCGCGCAGGCTGCGCCCCATGCGCGCCGTGGCGCGGTCCAGGAAGTGGTGCGCCAGGGCGGGGATGTCGGTGCGCCGCTCGCGCAGCGGGGGAAGCGGGATCTCGACCACGCGCAGGCGGTAGAAGAGATCCTCGCGGAAGCGCCCCTCCTGCACCTCCTTGCGCAGGTCGCGGTTCGTCGCCGCGATCACGCGCACGTTCACCTTGATGGTCTCGCCCGAGCCGAGGGGCCGCAGCTCGCCGTCCTGCAGCACGCGCAGGAGGCGCACCTGCATCGTGGGAGAGGTCTCGCCGATCTCGTCGAGGAAGATCGTACCGCCGTCGGCGAGCTCGAACAGGCCCTTCTTGTCCTGCATCGCGCCCGTGAAGGCGCCGCGCTTGTGGCCGAAGAGCTCGCTCTCGAGCAGCGTCTCGGGCAGCGCTCCACAGTTCTGTGCCACGAAGCGTCCCTCGCGTCGGGCGCTGTGCCAGTGGATGGCCCGGGCAACGAGGTCCTTGCCGGTGCCGGTCTCCCCCGTGAGCAGGACCGTCGCGTCGGTCTCCGCGACCTTCTCGATCACCGAGAACACCCGGTTCATCGCCGGGCTCGCCCCGATGATCTGGTCGAAGGCGTAGCGGCGCTCGACCTCGCGCCGCAGGAAGAGGTTCTCGCTGCGCAGCTTCTCGTTCGCTTCGGCGAGCTGCTCCGCGAGGCGCGCGTTCGCGACGCCGAGCTCGAAGGCCTCGAGCGCGCGCTTCACGTCGAGCCGCAGCTCGTCGGTCTCCCACGGCTTCTGCACGTAGCGGTAGATGCGCCCGTCGTTGATCGCCCGCACCAGGGCGCCGACGTCGGCGTAGCCCGTCAGCAGCATGCGGATGGTGTCGGGCCGCCGCGCCGCGACCTGCTCCAGGAGCTGCACGCCCGTCATTCCGGGCATCACCTGGTCGGCGATCACGAGGGCGATCTCCTCGCGCTCCAGCAGCTCGAGGCCGCGCTCGCCGGACGTGGCCGTGAACAGGCGATAGCCGTCGCCGAGCGTCATCTCGAGGGCCTCGAGGATCGCCGGCTCGTCGTCGACGCAGAGGATCCCGTAGGCGCGCTCGCCCTCCTCCCGTCGGGCTCCCTCGATGCCGCCGGCGCTCATGCCACGTGCTCCGCTTGGACGAGGAGCGACTGGTGACGCGAGTCGGTGTGCGTCACGCGTCGCGATTTCGGGTCAGGATAACGAGCTTGTGGGGGAGCAGACAGGCCGCGGGATGCGGCCCGGCGGGGCCGCGGGAGCGAACGGCTCCGGCGCCCGGCCGCCACGCCACGCCGAGCTTCGGCGCGACGCGGCTCCGGGCGCCGGAGCGTGCGATCAGCGCCGGGCGCGCCGGCTCGGAGCCTTGCGCCCTCGCGCCGTGGTGCGCCGCGCGGCGCCCTTCTTCGCCGCCGAGCGACGCTTCGCCACCTTGCGGCGGCGCTTCCCACCGGCTCGCGCCATCTTGGTGCGCGCGATGTCGCCCTGCTTGTCGATGAAGTAGAGGAAGCCGTCCTCGCGCGTCACGCCCGCCTTCGCGACTTTCTCCGGGCGCCCCTTCTTCGGCGCCTTGCCGCCGCCTCGCGCCATGCGCGCGCGACTGACGTCGCCCTGCTTGTCGAGGAAGTAGAGCCAGCCGCGCTCCCGGCGGACGCCCGTCCTCGCGATCTTGGTTGCCATCGTCTCGTCTCCTTGCCGTGAAGGGCCGAGCACGAGCGGAGTCCCGCTCGCGACGGACCCGGTTCCTGGGCGGCCCGCGCGTCTGCGCGAGCCCGAGGAGGAAGACGGCGCCTTTGGGGGGGACGGGAACCGCGCGCGTCGCGGCACAGGATCGGCCGGCCGCTTCCCGGTGTCAACGCCAATTCGGCCTTCTGGCAGGGGTTTGGAGCCGGAATTTGCGAGTCTTCCGACGGTGGAGCGAGCTAGCGGACGCCGAGCCGGCCTTCCACGCGGTCGATCACGTGTGCCTCGAGGCACGCATTCTCGAGGGCGTTGATCTCCTGGACCCCCGTCGGGCTCGTGACGTTGACCTCGGTCAGCTTCCCGCCGATCACGTCGATTCCGACGAAGAACAGGCCGTCGCGCAGGAGCGACGGCCGGATCGCGTCGACGATCCGACGGTCGTCGGCGTCGAGCGTCGTCTTCACCGCGCGCCCGCCCACGTGGAGGTTCGCGCGAGTCTCGCCCGCGGCGGGGACGCGGAGGAGCGCACCGAGCGGCTCGCCGTCGAGCAGCACGATCCGCTTGTCGCCGGTGCGGACCTCGGGCAGGTAGCGCTGGGCCATCACCCACTGCGTTCCGAAGCGCGTCGACTGCTCGAGGATCGAGAACAGGTTCCGGTCGTCGTGACGCAGGTGGAAGATGCCCTCGCCACCCTTGCCAGCGAGCGGCTTCACGATCATCTCGCCGCCGAGCTTCGACAGGAAGTCCACGAGCTCGGGGATCGAGCGAGTGACCCGGGTCTCGGCCATCAGCTCGGGGAAGTGCAGGGCGTAGAGCTTCTCGTTCGCGGCCAGGATGCCCTGGGGCCGGTTCAGCACCAGCGCGCGCCGGCAGAGCGAGAGGATCTGGGTCGCGGTGACGTAGTCGGCGTCGACGGGCGGATCCTTGCGCTGGAAGACCGCATCGGCCGCATCGTCGAGCGCCACGGTCTCGGGCGGACCGAGGGTGAAGTGGTTCCCGACCTCCCGGCGCAAGGAGAGCGGTCGCACCCTTGCACCCGCGCGCCCATCATCCACGATCAGGTCGCCGGGCTCGAGATAGAGCAGGCGGTGGCCCCGGCGTTGGGCCTCGAGCATGAGCACGAAGGTGGTGTCCTTCGTGATGTCGATCGCGGCGATCGGATCCATCACGAAGGCGAGGCTCAGGCTGCGGTTCGTCATTCAGGGGAACCCCCGGTCTGCCGAATCGGTAGCCTAGCGGCAGGGGCGCCGGCGACGACCCCAGGAGCCCGACGGCGGTCGCCGGCGGCGGAGGGGGCGGGCGGCGCGGGCGCCGCCAGCGATCCGTCGAGTCGGTACGTTCGCCGCGAGGCGCCGGATGACCGGCCAGCGGACCAGACCGGCGAAGCCGGCGAGACGGGACGGACGGGAAATCGATCGATGATGCGTTTCGTGTGGCGGGTCGTCCGGGTCCTGTTGGGGCTCGCGTTCCTGCTGGTGCTCGCGGGCGCTGGAGGGCTCTGGCTCGCGGTCCGCGAGATCGAGCGCGGCCTTCCGGACCTCCGCAAGCTCGAGGACTACGAGCCCTTCCTCACGAGCCGGGTCTACGACCGGGCGGGCCGACCGATCGGAGAGTTCTACGAGGAGCGGCGGCAGGTCGTCCCGATCGACGAGATCCCGGAGATCGTGCGCCTGGCCTTCGTGGCGGGCGAGGACGACACGTTCTTCGAGCATGGCGGCATCGACTACGAGTCGATCGCACGCGCCGCCTGGGTGAACTTCCGCGCCGGCGGCAAGGTGAAGCAGGGCGGCAGCACGATCACGCAGCAGGTCGCGAAGAGCCTGCTCTCGTCGGAGCGGAGCTACCTGCGCAAGGCGAAGGACATGCTGCTCGCCAAGCGCATCGAGGAGCGCTTCACGAAGGACGAGATCCTCTTCCTGTATCTGAACCAGATCTATCTCGGCCACGGCGCCTACGGCGTGGGCGAGGCGTCGTGGACGTACTTCGGCAAGCCGCTGAAGGAGCTCTCCGTGGGAGAGGCGGCGCTCATCGCGGGCCTGCCGAAGGCGCCGACGGACTACTCGCCCTTCAACGCTCCGGCCGCGGCCGAGCAGCGGCGCCAGTACGTGCTGCAGCGCATGCTCGACGAGCGCTTCATCGACCACGCCACCTGGGAGAAGGCGTCGACCACGCCGCCGCGCTTCTCGCCGCCGCCCGAGCACGCCGACTACCGCACGGCCAGCTACTTCACCGAGGAGGTCCGGCGCACGCTCTACGAACGGCTCGGGCGCGAGACGGTGCTGCGCGACGGCCTCCGGATCGAGACCACCCTCGACCTCGACCTCGAGCGCACCGCCGTCACCGCCGTGCGTCGCGGCCTCGAGGCCTACGACCGGCGGCACGGAGGCTGGCGCGGCCCGCTGCGCCGTGTCGCGCCGGAAGCGTTCCCGGCCGAGCTCGCCGCCCTCGCGCGCGACAACGAGCTCGTGCGCGCGAACCCGGAGCAGCACGTGCCGCTCGAGCTCGAGCGCAACTACACCGGCGTCGTGGTCGACGTGGATCCGCGCGCGGGCGAGGCGCTCGTCCGGCTCTCGCCGGAGATCGAGCTCCCGCTCGGCTTCGCCGATGCCGAGTGGGCGGCCCGCGGCACGAGCTCGCTCGGAGCCCTGCTCCACGTGGGCGACGTCGCGCGCTTCCGGCTGCGACCGGCCGCCGAGGGCGAGGACGGCCCGCACCTCGTGCTGACCCAGGACCCGACGGTCGAGGGCGCCCTCGTCTCGCTCGACGCAGACACCGCATCGGTCGTGGCCCTCGTCGGGGGCTACGACTTCTCGCGCAGCGAGTTCGATCGCGCGACCCAGGCGCGGCGCCAGCCCGGCTCGGCCTTCAAGCCCTTCGTGTACGGCGCGGCGCTCGAGGACGGCTACGCGCCGACGTCGATCATCGTCGACACGCCGGTCGTCGTCGTCGACCCCGGCTCGGGCGAGCTCTGGAAGCCCGAGAACTACACCAAGCGGTTCTACGGGGCCGTGACCGCGCGCGAGGCCCTCGCGCGCTCCCTCAACAACGCGACCGTCCGGCTCTACATGGACGTCGGCATCGACAAGACGATCGCGTTCGCCCGGAAGCTCGGGATCCGCTCGCCGCTCGGCCGCCATCTGTCCCTCGCCCTGGGCTCGACGGAGGTGTCGCTCCTCGAGCTGACGGGGGCCTACGAGACCGTCGCCGCGGGTGGCGTGCGCCGCCCGCCGGTCTTCATCAAGCGCGTGCTCGACCGCCATGGCAAGGTGCTGCTCGAGAACGTGCCGCTCGGCGACGTCTCGCTGGAGGGCAGCGCGCCGTACGGAGCGCCCGTCACGCAGACCGCCTCCGTCGGCGCGCCCCCGTCCGCGGGCCCCGAAGAGGGCGTGCAGGTGATTCCGAAGGCCACCGCGTTCATGATGACGAGCATGCTGCGCGCGGTGGTCGAGGAGCCCTACGGCACCGCGCACAAGGCCGCGTCACGGCTGCAGCGACCGATCGCGGGAAAGACCGGCACCACGAACGATCAGAAGGACGCGTGGTTCGTCGGCTTCTCGCCGGAGATCGCGACGGGCGTCTGGATCGGTCACGACTCCCGCGAGGTGCTCGGAGACAAGGAGACGGGGGGCCATGCCGCGCTCCCGATCTGGATGGACTTCATGGAGACGGCGCTCGCCGACCGTCCTGTGCGCGACTTCGAGGCACCGGAGGGGATCCTGTTCGCCCGCGTGAGCCGCTCGACGGGGCGCTTCACGAGCGCCGACGATCCGAGCTCGATCTTCCTCCCATTCCTGGACGGCGCGAAGCCGCGCAACATGCGCATGCCGGACGCCGCCGAGCCCGCCGAGGGCGACGACTCGTACGATCCGCTGCGCGACGGCGCCTTCTGAGCGGCGCACGCGCGAGATCGAGCGCGGACACCGACGCCACGTTGACGGCGCCCGCCTCGAAACGCTAGTCAACCGTACGTGGACGTCCCGGACACCGCCGTGCCGCGAGCGCCCCGGCGGGCGCGCTCGCGCAAGCGGGAGTGGCGCGTCGCCGGCGCCCAGGACGCCGTCGCGCTCGCGCTGCGCCGGCTCGCGGAGCGCACCGGCGCGAGCCGCTGCGCGGCGTGGTCGACCCGGCCGGACGGCACGCCGTTCGTGGCGGCCTCGCTCTTCTCGGAAGGCGCCGCGCTCGCGCCGAACGCGGACGAGCTCGCCGCCCTCGCGACGCTCGAGCGTGCGAGCCGGCTCGCGGCCCGCGCCAAGGCAGAACTGCGCGACCTCGGCGCGCGTCACGGCTTCGAGGCCGCGGCGCCCATCGAGCGCGACGCGGGCCCGCCGAGCACGTTCCTGTTGTTCGGCGGCATGCCGGGCGGAGCGCCGCCGCCGCCCCGCGCCCTCGCGGCCCTCGACGCGATCGCACGCCAGACCGCGCCTCGGCTCGCGGCCGCCGACGCCACGGCGCGCTTCGCCTCGCTCGACGCCGAGGTGCGTCGCCTCGATCGGCTCGCGGCGCTCGGCGAGCTGGTGGCGGAGATCGTCCACGAGGTCCGAAACCCGCTGGTGTCGGTGAAGACGTTCCTGCAGCTCCTGCCCGAGCGCATCGACGATCCGGAGTTCCGCACCGAGTTCCTCGGCGTCGTCGCAGACGAGCTGCGTCGGATCGAGCGGCTGCTCGACGGCGTGCTCGCGCACGCGCGGCCCCGTGCCGGCGCAGGCGCGGAGTCTTCGGCGGAGATCGGCGGCGTCGTCGAGAGCGTCGTGCGCCTCGTCGCCCACCGCGCCCTCGAGCGCGACGTTCGGCTCGAGACCGCGCTGCCGGCCGGCCTGCCGCGGGTCGGGCTCGGCGAGGACGCCTTGCGCCAGGTCGTCCTGAACCTCGCCCTGAACGCGATCGACGCCACGCCCGCCGGGCGAACGGCGCGGCTCTCGGCCGAGGCTGCGGAGGACGGGCTCGCGCTGATCGTGGAAGACGAGGGCCCGGGCGTTCCGGTCGCGATCCGCGAGCGGGTGTTCGAGCCATTCTTCTCGACCAAGGCGGAGCGGCCCGGCGGGCTCGGGCTCGCGATCTCGCGGCGCATCGTCGAGGAGGCGGGCGGCCGCATCGCGATCGATGACCGCCCCGGCGGCGGGACACGATTCCGCGTCAGTCTGCCCTCGGCGGGCGGCTAGGAGCCGGTCGGCGCTCCGAGCCAGGCCGAGGCCTCGCGCCCGAGCGGCCCGAGGCCCGCTCCGAAGAAGTGGTCGGCTTCCTCGATCCGCACGAAGCGAGCTCGCGGGAGACGGCCCGCGAGTCGCTCGAGCTCCGCGGGCGGGGCGATGTCGTCGTGCTCCGCGCCAACCACGAGCACGCTCCCGCGGAACGCCGCGAGCGCGTCCCCCTCGAGCATCGCCGGCGGCGGAGCGACGAGGAGGAGACGCCGTACGCGCGGCCACTGGACGCGCGCGCCGAGGCCGGCGTCCCGCGTCGCGAGCGCGGCGAGGCGCGTGAGCGCGGCGGCTCCGAAGGAGTAGCCGCTCGCGACGAGGGGGCCCTCCACCGTCTCCGCGATCTGGGCGAGGGCCGCAGCACAGTCGAGGGCCGCGTATCGAAGGTCGCCGCTCCGCGCGCCGGCGCTCGCGCCGACGCCGCGCCAGTTGAAGCGCAGCGAGGCCATCCCGGCCTTGCCGGCGGCGTGGGCCAGCTCGCTCACCACGGGATTGTCCATGCTGCCGCCATAGAGCGGGTGGGGCGCGGCCACGATCGCACCGCCGCCGGCGCCGTCCTCGTCCGGCGCGGCGCGCAGGTAGAGACCCTCCAGGGTCTCGGCCTCGGGCAGGTCGCTGCCGATCACGACGGCGCGCTCCTCGGGTGCTCGCATCGATCCGCTCCTCCGTGGGCGAGCATTCCCGAGCTTCCACCGCCGCGCACGCGCGCCGGCTGCTAGCCTGCCGCCATGCCGCGCGAGTCCCAGGCCGCGAAGCGCGCCCGAGCCGGGGAGATCTGCAAGCGCCTCGCCGAGGCCTACCCCGACGCGCGTTGCGCGCTCCACTTCGCCGGCCCGTTCCAGCTCCTCGTCGCGACGATCCTCTCGGCCCAGTGCACGGACAAGATGGTGAACCAGGTCACGCCCGAGCTGTTCGCGCGCTTTCCGGACGCGCGCGCCATGGCGGCGGCGCGGCCCTCGGAGATCGAGCGGCTGATCCAGCGCACGGGCTTCTTCCGGCAGAAGGCGAAGTCGATCCTCGAGGCGTCGCGCGACATCGTCGAGCGCTTCGGCGGCAAGGTGCCGCGTACCCTCGACGATCTCGTGAGCCTGCACGGTGTCGGGCGCAAGACCGCGAACGTCGTGCTCGGGAACGCGTTCGAGGTGCCCGGCCTCACCGTCGATACGCACATGACGCGGGTGAACCGGCGCCTCGGCCTCACCTCCCACGACGACCCGGTGAAGATCGAGCGCGACCTGATGGCGCTCGTGCCGGAGCGCGAGTGGACCCTCTACTCCCATCGCGTGATCGAGCACGGTCGTACCTGCTGCATCGCGCGCCGTCCGGAGTGCGAGCGCTGCGCGCTGCGGGAGCTCTGCCCGTTCCCGCGCTCGCGGGCCGCGGTCTCGGCGCGGCGCCCCGCGAAGCGGCGCTCCCGGGGCGCACGGTGACACGTCGCCTCGTCCACGCGGGGCGCGCGATCGAGGTGTACGTCGAGCGGGTGAAGCTCCCGAACGGCCACAGCGTCGAGCTCGACATCGTGCGTCACCCGGGCGCGTCGGCGGTCGTACCCTTCGCCAGTGCCGACGACGTGCTCCTGATCCGGCAGTATCGCTACGCCGCGGGCGGCAGCGTGCTCGAGGTGCCGGCGGGCAAGCTCGACGGAGAGGAGCCGGCCGTGTGCGCCGCGCGGGAGCTCGAGGAGGAGGCGGGACGGCGGGCCGGACGCCTCGAGAAGCTCGGCTGGATCTGGACGACACCGGGCTTCACCGACGAGAAGATCCACCTCTTCGCGGCGTTCGACCTGTCGCCGGTGCCGCAGCGTCTCGAGCACGACGAGGTGATCGAGGTCTTGCAGCTTCCCCTCACGCGCGCGCTCGAGATGGTGTGGAGCGGCGAGATCGTCGACGCGAAGAGCGCCCTCGCCCTCGTCCACGCGGCGCACCGGCTCGGGCGCCTCCAGCCTTGAATCTCGGCCTCGCCCTCACCTGGCATCGGCTCGCCTTCGAGGACCTCCTCGCGCTCGTGCGGCGCGCCGAGAGCGCCGGCTTCGCCGCGGTGTTCGTCGACGGCGACGTGAGCCAGCTCGAGAGCCGGGGCGACGGCGACGTCCTCGACGGCTTCACCGTGACGACGGCGTTGCTCGCGAAGACCGAGCGCATCGCGATCGGCTCGATCCGGCTCGTGCACCACTGGAACGCCGCGCGCCTCGCCCAGGCGGTGGCAACGCTCGAGCGTGTCGCGCCCGGCAGGCTGCGGTTCCTGTGCTCGGTGGGCGCGCAGCCCGCCGACGCGCGCTTCGGCCTGCCCTTCCCGCAGGCCGCCGAGCGCGTGGCCTGGCTCGACGAGACCCTGACCGCGATGCGCGCCCTGTGGCGGGGCGAGGAGGTGAGCTTCGCCGGGCGCTTCGTTCGGCTCGAGGGCGCCCGCATCCGACCGGTGCCGCGCGGTGGGCGGATGCCCGTCGAGATCGCCGCACGAGGCCCGCGCCTGCTCGAGGTGGTGGCGCGTCATGCGGACGTGTGGGACCTGAACCTGCCCCCGCTCGAGCGCTTCGTGAGCCCGTCGACGGCCTCCCTCGAAGCGGCCTGCCGACGCCACGGCCGCGATCCTGCCGAGATCGCGCGCTCGATGTGGATCTTCACGCGGCCGGGCGCCGACCCGCGAAGAGACGCCTTTCGCGCCGAGTATCGGCGATGGAACCCCTGGTTCGGGAGCGTGACCGACGCCGAGATCCCCGAGGCGGTCGTGGCCGGGCCGGCCTCCGATGCCCGCGGACGGCTGGCGCAGCTCGCCCGCCGCTTCGGGCTCGCCCACCCCGTCGCCGACGTCTCCGGTCTCGATGCCGACGCAGCGCGGCATGCCCTCGACGCGCTCGCAGACTGAGCGCGATGCGAGACCCCTGCCGCGGCATCGGGCGAAACCCCGAGCGCTCCCCGGCGCAAAACAGCGTTGACCCCCGCTGGGGATCTCCTTAGGCTTGTTGTCGGCCCGCGGGCTCCTGCGCCCTCCCGCGGTGCATGGCGCCGCCTCCCCCTGCCGATCGGGCCGGCGGGGCGTGTCGCCTCGAAGCGGCCCGAAGCGCGGCTCCCACGGCGCTTGGGGCAGGACGAAGAAGAGACGAGATCGACCAGGCCGCGCGCCGAGCGTTGCTCGCTCGCAGTTCGCGTCGGCCGGAAAGGGCGGAATGTACGGGCGCGGCTATCAGAGTGGAGGCCTCGGCTTCGGCCCGCCCATCACGCCGGACGTCGTCAAGCAGCTCCTCGCGGCGAACTTCGCGATCTTCGTACTGCAGCTCCTCTCCTACGGCTGGACCGGAGGCGACGTCCTCACGGATCTCGGCGCGCTCACGCCGCGTGAGTTCTGGCACGGAAGCCTCTGGCAGCCCTGCACGTACATGTTCCTCCACGGCGGCCTCGGCCACGTCGCGATGAACATGCTGATGCTCTGGATGTTCGGCTCGCCGCTCGCCCTCGCCTGGGGCGCGCGCCGCTTCCTCCGCCTCTACTTCGCATGCGGCGTCGGTGCGGGGCTCATCATCGCCACGCTGCCGTACGTGCTCGGTGCCGTCGGGCTCCACTTCCCCTCGTTGAGCGCCAACATCCCGACCCTCGGAGCGTCCGGGGCGATCTTCGGCGTGCTCCTCGCCTACTCGTTCACCTTCCCGAACCGGACCATCGTGCTGATCTTCCCACCGGTCGCGTTCCGCGCGATCTGGCTGATCCCGATCCTGTTCCTGCTCGAGGTGATGTTCGGGCCCGCCAACGTGAGCCACGTGGGACACCTCGGCGGTGCGCTCGTCGCGTGGCTGTGGATGTCGCGGGAGAGCGACCACCGCCTGCTCCCGTCGGTGGCGCAGATCAAGCTGCGCTGGCGCCGGATGCGCATGCGCAAGCGCCTGCGCGCGGTGCAGCGCGAGGAGTCGGACTGGCGGGCGCGGGGCCGTCGCGATCGCGATCGCGACGACCGGACGCTGCACTAGGCCGCGGGGCAGCCGAATGGAGCCGGCGCCGCGGGCGTCGAAGGACTGGAAGGCCACGATCTGATGCGACGCGCGAACCGACACGAGAGGCAGCATTTCTCCGCCCCCCACGGCGGGATCGGCGGCTTCCTCCGCAGCCTGCTCGCCGGGATCCCGTGGAGCGAGTCGGCCGAGCGCACCGACGTCTCCTCGGTGAAGGCGCCGCCCGGCGGCACGCTCCGCATCCACAACTCGAACGGAAAGACGCGCGTGCTCGGCGAGGAACGCGACGACGTGAGCGTCACGGCCTGCAAGCGCGCGCGCGCCGAGTCGGGCGAGGCGGCGCACGGCCTCCTCGACGAGATCCGCGTGCTCGAGAGCGGGACCCCCGGCGTGCTCGAGCTCGAGGTCGTGATCCCACGCAAGTGGAACCGGCACGGCAGCGCGAACCTCGACGTGCGCGTCCCGAAGGGCCTGCGCGTCGAGGTCGTCGCGTCGAACGGGAAGGTCTGCCTCGCCGGTCTGCGCGGCTCGGTGAAGGCGAAGTCGAGCAACGGCTCGGTCACCGTGAGCGACGTGGTGGGCGACGTCGAGGTGACCACGTCGAACGCGAAGGTCGAGTGCCACGACACGTGCGGGCGGCTCGTCGCGCGCTCGAGCAACGGCAAGATCGAGGTGGAGGATCACCGCGGCTCGATCGACGCCTCGACGTCCAACGGGTTGATCCAGGCGTCCGTCGAGGAGGTGGGGCGCGACGGCGTGCTGCTCGCGACGAGCAATGGACGCATCGTGCTCGTGCTGCCGCACGTGGTCGACGCCGACGTCGACCTCCACGTCGACAACGGGATGATCCGGAACGACCGCAGCCTCGATCGCGCGGTCCGTGAGACCAACGGACGCGTGCGCGGCGTGCTCGGGAAGGGCGGTCCGCCCGTGAAGCTCCGCACCTCGAACGGATCCATCTGCCTGCGCTGACGCCCGCGTCTTCCCTTCCCGTCAGCGCTCGCCCACGCGGCGCGTGACGTCGTCTCCGTCGCGGCGGAAGACGACCCCGGCCGGTCCGATCGCGAGCACGAGGTAGGAGCCGATCGTCTCGCCCTCGCGCACCTCGCGCCGCTCCCCGGGGCCGAGCTCGACGACCGCCCGCCTCCTCTCCGAATCCGGGTGCCAGACGGTGCTCGCGACGATCGGCGCCGATGCGGATCGCGGCCGGAGCCTCGGCGGCGCGGTCGCCGCAGGTGCAGGAGCGGCCGCCGGAGCGGCCATGCGAACCGGCGTCGGCGTCGGACGCATGACCGCGCGAGCGGGCGACGGCGACGCCGGCTCTTCGTCCCAGTCCGGGCGCGTGGTGCCGGGCGCGCGATCGGCGTCGGCATCGCTCGCATCGGCGTCACTCTCGTCGCGATCGGCCGAGCCGAGAGGCTCCTCGGCTGCGAGGGCGCTCGGGGGAGGCAGGGGTCGAGGCGCGACGACCGCGACGACGGGCGAGGGCTGTGCCGCGGAGGGCGGAGGTAGCGAGGGTGGCGTCTTCGCCGCTGTGTCCTCCGACGGCGCGCTCGCGGTCGGATCGGGCGACGCAGCGGCGACCGACTCTGCGGGGGCGGCCGGCGCGGCGGCGACGGCCGCGGCGTCGCGCGCAACGGTGGCGGGCGGAACGGGCGCCGGCAGGGGCGCCGGGCGAAGCGCGGCCGCGAGCTCGGGTCGGATCCGAAGCGTGAGGCCGAGCCATCCGCCGAGCGCGAGCAGGGCCAGGGCCGCGAGCACGAGGGCGACCGTGCGCGCGAGCGGCTGCATCGCGCGACCTCGCGGGCGTCCCGGCCGTCCGCTCGCCTCGACCACCTCGTCGCGCAGAGGCCGCTGCGCCTCGACGACGGTCTCTTCCTCCACACGACGCAGCGCCTTCAGGATCGAGCTCATCCGCGATCCCCGACGAGCTCGGGCTTCAAGCGCGGCACCGGATAGCGGGCGAGCGCGCGGTAGAGCGCCATCTTGGTGCGCGGGCCGACGGCTCCGTCGGGCTCGAGGTCGTGGCCCTGCTGGAAGGCCATCACGGCCGCGAGCGTCGGCACGTCGAAGCGCCCGCTCGGTGCGGGCAGCCGGAAGCCGAGGGAAGCGAGGGCCCCCTGGAGCCACGCGACCTCCTTGCCGGTCGCGCCCTCGGCGAGCGTCTCCGGCAGGCGCTCGAAGTCGCGCCACGCCACGAAGGCCTCACCGCTCCAGCGCGACGCGAGCTCGCTCCGCGTCAGGCGGACCGGGGCCACGCCCTCGACACCTGCGAGCGTCAGCACGTCCCCGTCGAGGGACGCGAGCCAGGCGAGACGCGTCTCGCCGTCGTCGCTCGGGAGCACGAGCAGCGCCGGGTATCCGAGGGAGGCAAGGGTGTCGAGGGTCGTGCCCTGGAGCGCGAGCACCGAGAGGCCGCGGGTCCCGAGCGCTTCGAGCGCCTCGGCGAGCGCGAGCGAGCTCGCGCGCACGGGCTCTCCGCCCCACGCGCCGAGGGCTGCGTCGACCGCCGATGCCGTCACGGCTCCGGCCGGGCGGGCGCGCAGCGCGCGCTCGAGATCGTCCACCGATCCGCCCGGGGCCGGTGCGGCATCCACCGATTCCGTGGCGGTCGCTGCCGGCGCGGCCGCGACGACGACAGGGCTCGGCTCTCCCGCGGCCGGGTCTTCCACGCGCTGCGCGAGCCGGGGATCGGGATCGGAAGCGCCATCGGGTGTCCCCACGCCGGGAGACGTGCCCGAGGCGGCCGTACTGGATGCCGCCCGAGAAGCGACGGACGGTGGCGCCGTGGCCGCCGACGGCGGGGCGGACGCCGAGCCCGCGCTGGCGTCCATCGTCCGAGCGGCCGGCGCCGTCCGCCCGAGGAGACGGTCCGCCGCGAATCCGAGCCCCACGCCGAGCGCGATCGCGGCGCAGACGCCGAGGCCGACGGCGAGGATGCGACGCGCGCGGCGAGGGCGCGCCTTCGCCGGTCGCGTGGGAGCGCCGCCCCTCGCGAGGTGCAGCTCGCGTGCGGCCTCCTGCACGAGCTCGGGGCCGAGCTCGCGCGCGCCCGCGGCGTAGCCCGCGAGCAGCGCACGGTCGCACAGCACGTTCACGAGGCGCGGGATGCCGCCCGAGAGGCGCTGCAGCTCGCGCAGGGCCGTCTCGCGGAAGAGGTCGCGCTCGGCGCCGGCGGCGATGCGGAGGCGGTGTCGCACGTAGGCGGCCGTCTCGTGCGCGTCGAGCGCGCCGAGCCGCCAGCGTACGGTGATGCGCTGGCGAAGCTGTCGCAGCTCCGGCGCATCGAGCATCTCGTCGAGCTCCGGCTGTCCGAGCAGCACGATCTGGATCAGCTTCGAGGTCTCGGTCTCGAGGTTCGAGAGGAGACGGATCTGCTCGAGCGTCTCCCGCTCGAGGTTCTGCGCTTCGTCGATGATCAGCAGGACGCGCTTGCCTTCGCGCCTCTTCGCTACGAGGAAGCGGTTCAGCTCCTCGACGAGCACGCGCCACGACGTCGCGCTGCCGGGCAGGCCCAGCTCCACATGGATCGACTGCAGGAGCTCCAGCGACGAGAGCTTCGGGTTGAACAGGAAGGCCACCTCGGTGTCGGCGCCGAGCCGGCCGAGCAGCGTGCGGCAGAGGGTCGTCTTCCCGGTGCCGACCTCGCCGGTGATCGCGATGAAACCTTCGCCCTGCTCGATTCCGTAGAGCAGATGCGCGAGGGCCTCGCGATGGGACTCGGCGAGGAAGAGGAAGCGGGGATCCGGGCTCAGCGCGAACGGCTTCTCGCGCAGGCCGTAGAACGCGGTATACATCGGCGCGGCGTCCTCGATCCGGGTCCGACCGGGGTGCAACTCGTTGATTCCGCGAGACTATCACCAGCCCCGAGAGCCCGAAACCGGTCTCTCCGGAGAGCCCGCCGGCGACCTCGCCGTGGGGGTCGACGTCGGCGCCACCCTGGCGAAGATCGCGAGCCGGCACGGCAGTGCGCCGGTGCGCTTCGACCTGGCTCCGGCCGGCGACCTCGCCCGGGTCGTCCAGAAGGTAGTCGCACTTGCGCCGGGCAGCGTCGGACTGACCGGCGGCGGCGCGGCCGAGCTCGCGCGTCTCCTGGGAAGAGACACCGCGCGCGTGAACGAGTTCGCGGCCTGGGGCTCCGGGGCGGCCTCGCTCCTGCGCTCGAACGGCCACGCGCCCGGCGACCGCCACCTGCTCGTCTCCCTCGGCACCGGGACCTCGGTGATGCTCGTCGACGGCCTCTCGGTGACGCGCGTCGGTGGCACGGCCCTCGGCGGCGGCACGTTGGTCGGGCTCGGCGCACTCCTCGTCGGTGAGTCGCGCTTCGACGCCCTGGCCGCCCTCGCGGCGCGCGGCGACCGGCGCCGGATCGATCTCCTCGTCTCCGACATCTACCGGGCCGGTGAGATCGCGCTCATGGGCGACCTCACGGCCAGCAACTTCGGGAAGCTCGGCCGCCCCGGCGCCGCGCCGGCGGCCGAGGCCGGCCCCGATCTGGCGCATGCGCTCATGGGCCTCGTGGGCGAGAACGTGGCGCTCGTGTGCGGCGGGCTCGCCTCCGCCCTCGGCGTGCGACGGATCGTGTACGCCGGATCGACGCTGCGGGGCAATCCCGCGCTGACGGACGTGCTGCGCACGATCACGGCAGCGCTCGGACGCGAGCCTGTGTTCCTGGAGGAAGGCGAGTTCGCGGGGGCGCTCGGCGCGATGCTGTTCGCGGCGAGCCGCTGACGCGCTACGGGGCGACGAGGCCCGCGCGGATCGCGAAGCGGACGAGGCCCGACACCTTGTGGATGTCGAGCTTCTCCATCAGGTTCGCGCGGTGCGACTCGACGGTCTTCAAGGAGACGCCGAGCTTCTGGGCGATCTCCTTGCTCGAGAGCCCCTCGGCGATCAGCTGGAGCACCTCGCGCTCGCGCTCCGTGAGCGACGCCGCGGCCGACGTGGCGCGCTCGCCGGGCCGGGCCAGCGCGTTCACGACCTGGTGCGTGATCGCGGGCGAGAGGTACGACTCGCCGGCGCGCACCGCATCGATCGCGTTGATCAGCTCGGCCGGCGCCGCGTCCTTCACGACGTAGCCCGAGGCGCCGGCGCGCAGCACCTCCTCCACGCAGCTCCGGTCGTCGTGCATCGAGAGCACGAGCACCTGGGTGCCGTTGCAGCCCCCCTTGCAGATGCGGCGCGTGGCATCGACGCCGGAGAGACGCGGCATCGTGATGTCCATGATCACCACGTCGGGATGCTTCGCCTGGGCGAGCGCGACGGCCTCCTCGCCGTTCGATGCTTCGCCCACGACCTCGAAGTCTTCGCGCGACTTCAGGATGCGCCGAATGCCCTCGCGCACGATGCGATGGTCGTCCGCGAGCACGATGGTGGTGGCCATGACGATCCCCCCGCTCCGGCCCCGGGATCCGGAGATCCCGCGAGCATCTTCTGGGGAGATCGGTGGCCTCCGGCGCAACTTGATCGGAATTTCGCCCGACGCTCGCCCCGCGAACCCCACGGGCGGGGCTCCTCGCCCCGCTCAGCCGCCCGTCCCGCCGGGCCCCGAGCCGCGCGGGGCGGGCTCGATCGGTAGATCGTCGGGGCGGGCGAGGGTCCGGAGGACGCGCTGCGTCCGCGCGATCGCCGCCCGCTGCACGCGGAGCTCCTCGGTCTGGGCGACGACCTGTCGCTCGAGGCGCTCCCGGGTGTCGGCAGCGTCCTCGAGCTTGCGCTCGAGCAAGGCCACCCGGCGCTCGAGGTCTGCGACCCGGCTCCCGGCGTCGAAGGTCGCGCCCGGAGCCGGCGCGACGAGCGGAGGAGCCGCTTCCGCGATCGGAGCGACCGCTGGCGTCTCGGGTACGACGCTCAGGTGCCGCGCGGCGGCCCCGCGCTCCAGCGGAACGGGCATGTCGTCCTCGCCTGTCGCCTCACCCGGGCCGGCTTCCTCCAGCCGGGGGCTGAAGAGCGGGAGGTCGCTCGTGGATTCGGCCTCTGCGGCCGGAGGGACGTCGATCGAAGCGGACAGGCCAGCCTGTGCGCCGCGCTCGCCGGCCTCGGCGAGCCCCGACGCATTTCGATCCGCGAACACGTTCGCGGGCGGAACGTCGGCCGCTTCGACCTCCCGCGTCGTGCGATCCCTGCGGTTCACGAGGCCCCAGATCAGGAACGCGGCGAGGAGCGCGACCAGGCCCGCGAGCAGGAGCCGCGGGTCGAGCCACTCCGGAAGGTGGGCGGTGATCCCATCCAGCAGCGACGGCCTCGGCGGAGGTGGCAGCGCGGCCGGCGGCGGCGGCTTCGCCGGAGTCGCCGCGGGCGGGCGGGCCGCAGGGGCCGGAGCAGCGGGCGGTGACGGCGCCGCGGCGGGCGGGCTCGCCGCGGCCAGCGCAACGGCAGCGGCATCGGCTTCGTCGTCGGCCGCGGCCTCCTCTTCCACGACGGCGACCGACTGGTCGGACCCGAGCGCGACGGCCTCCCCCTTCTCCTCCACCGCGACGACCGGTGCCGGCGGCGGCGCGGCGGGCTTCGCAGGCGCGGGCGTCGCGGCCGTGGTCGGGGCCGGCGGGGCGGCCGGCTTCGCCACGGGCGCTTCGCCCGCCGCCGACCGTACGTCGATCACGAGGCGCGGCGGCGACTCGAGGGTGAGCTCCGAGAATCGGACCTGCGGAGAGCGCAGGCTCAGGTGCGCGATCGTCTCGGCGCCCTTCGGCTCGAGGCGGACCGATCGCACGATCTCGCTGTTCGTCAGGATCTCGCGCGCCCCCGAGCCGGCGCCGACTCGCACGACGAGCTCCGACGCTCCGTTCTTCTGCTCGACCTGGTGGGAGGCGGGCGAGTCGAGCTCGAACACGATGCGCGTGAACTCGTCGTGGCGTCCGACGCGCACGTCGACGATGCGGCCGGCGGCGAGCGCGGGGCCCGCCGCTCCCGCAGCGACCCAGACGAGCGCCGCCGCGGCGAGCCCGCGACGGAGATTGCGATACGAGATCATGCTGACGGCCCCCTCCCCGTCTCGACCCGTCGCGCGGTGCGTGCGACGCCACGCGGTCCTGCTCGAGCTCCGGCTCCCGTCTCTCACCTCGGGGCCGGCGCTCGCGATCCGTTCTGGCCGTCCACGGGGCACGGCCCTGCGTCCGGGGGGGACGGAGCCAGGAGCGCGCGAATCGTCTCGACCGCGCGCGCGATCCGCGGACCGTACCATGACACCAACGTACCGTCGATGCGATGGATCCGGCCGCGGCACGGGATCGGCAGCGCCGCGAGCTCGCGCGCGTCCGCCTCCTCGAAGCGATAGGGCTCGTCCGGGAGCAGCACGACCTCGGGCCGTGCCGCCACCACGTCCTCGAGCGCGACCCGGGGATAGCGGCGGTCGCCCCGCTCGCCGAACACGTTCTCGCCGCCACATAGCCGGAGGAGATCGTGCGCGTAGGTGTCGGCCCCGACGCTCATCCAGGGATCGCGCCAGATCGGGCAGAAGACGCGGACGGGGCGGCTCCCTCGCGACCCGAGGGCCCGCTCGGCATCGGCGACCGCACGCTCGACCGGCTCGACGACCGCGCGCACGGCGTCGGCCGACGCCCCGAGGTCCGCGATCTCCCGCAGCAGGGCAGCGCCCTCGCGCACGGTGCGCGGATACGTGACCCAGACCTGGAGCCCCGCCCGCTCGAGCCGCTCCACGTCCCGCCGCATGTTCTCCTCGCGGTTCGCGAGGACGAGATCGGGCCGAAGCGAGACGATCGCCGGGACGTCCGGGTTCTTCGTGCCGCCGACCTTCGGGAGCGCCGCCACGCCCTCCGCCGGATGGACGCACCACTCCGTCACGCCCACCACGCGCGACCCGAGCCCGAGCGAGAACAGGGCCTCGGTCAGGCTCGGCACGAGGCAGACGATCCGCTCCGCAGCCCCGCGCGGGGTCACGGCTCGAACACCACCTCGAGCACGCCGTCCGAGAGGCGCGCCGACGACACGCCGCGCCCCGCGACGGACGCGGGGAGCGCGATCTTGCGCTGCGCGTCGCGCACCCGCACGAAGAGGTCCTCGCCGCGGACGGAGACGTCCACCTCCTCCTTCGAGGCGCCCGGGAGATCGATCTCGAGCAGCGTCCTGCTTCCCCGCTTCCGCAGGCGGATGGGACGCGCCTGCGTGTACACCGCCGCCGGATCTCGCTCCTCGTACACCGCAGCGGCGAGCCCGCGCAGCGGCTCGAGCCCGACGAGCTCGTGCGGAAAGAGGGGCGCGTGCAGGATCGGGATCGGGAAGGCGCCCTCGATCTCCGCCATCTCCTCGCGCTCGCGCTCCGCCCAGCGCGCGAAGAAGCCCTCGCTCGCCTCGCGCGGAAGCCGCCGGTTCACGATCACGGCGTCCGTCGCGACGCCGTACAGCGACAGATAGGCGAACGAGCGCCGCGTCTCCTCGACCACGACGCGAGCCGGGTTCAGCACCAGGCGCGCGGTGGTGCGTGCCCCGTCGAGCAGGATCCGCCGCACGTCCTCGACGTCGCGGTAGAGCCGCTCGAAGGCGTCGAAGAACTCCTCGCGCGGAAGCAGGCGCCGGGCGCCGCGCACGCGCTCGATCAGGGGCCGCAGCAGCCGCGCGCCGCGGCGCTCGAGGTCGAAGAAGTTCTCCATGAAGATGCGCAGCGCGTCGGGGAACCGGAGCATGCGGAGCGTCGCGCCCGTCGGCGCACAGTCGACCACGCAGACGTCGAACTCGCCGGTGGCCTCGACCTCGCGCACCGCGCGCAGCGAGATCAGCTCCTCCAGGCCGGGGAAGACGAGGAGCTCGTCGGCCACGAGCTCGTCCACCTCGTCCCGCAGCAGCTCGCGCAGCCAGCTCTGGATCGCCGCCCAGGAGCGGTCGAGCTCTTCGAGCACGGCGACCTCCTGGGCGACGAGCCGCTCCGCGAGGCGCACCGGGCGTGCGCCGATCTTCGCCCCGGCGGCGTCGGCGAGGCTGTGGGCGGGATCGGTCGAGAGCAGGAACGTGCGATGCCCGCGCGCCGCGGCGCCCAGGGCCGTGGCGAGGGAGAGGCTCGTCTTGCCCACGCCGCCCTTCCCCGTGAGCAGGATGACCCGCATCGCTACGCCTCCGCACCGCGCGCGAAGCGCACCACGAGGCGTCCGCCCTCGAGCCGCGCGCTCGCGAGGCCGAGCCCGACGAGGCGGCGCGGGAGCTTGAGCGCCCGCCGACGGGGGCCGGCGCGCACGATCAGCTCGTCGTCGAGCTTCGCCACGTCGAGGGCATCGCGCTCCGCGTTCGGCAGCGGGAGCTCGAGGAAGTGGCCCGCGTCGTCACGTCGGAAGCGCACGCCCTCGCTGCGGCAGAGCACGGCGTCGGGAGGCGCGTCGGCGAAGAGCTCGTCGCCGTGGGCGCGCAGCCGGACGAGACCCGTGACCTCGTCGTCCCGGAGCGGCGCGGGCAGCACCGGGAGCGGAGCGAAGAGCTCCTCGACCTCGCGCCGGCGCTCCTCCTGGAGTCGACCCCAGTCGCGGAAGAACGCCTCGCCGGCGGCCTCGGGCGGGAGCAGCCGGTTCATCACGACCGCATCGCATCCCAGCTCGAACAAGGAGAGCTCCGTGAACGTGCGGCGCGCCTCGTCGATGATCATGCGCTCGGGCGTGACGACGAGGCGCACGCTGGACTCGGGCGCCGTCACGCGCCGGCGGAGCGCCCGAAGGCGCCGGTAGAGCAGTCGATCGACGTCGCGAAAGACGGCGGCGTCGGGCAGCGGCACCGGCACCACGGCGCGCGCGAGCGGGGTCACGACCCGCGTCACGGCCTCCTGGACGCGAAGCAGGACGCGCAGCGCACCGCGCGCGACTTCGGGCAACGTGAGGAGGCGCAGCGCCGAGTCGGTGGGAGCGCAATCGACCACGATCAGGTCGTAGCGGCCCGAGCGCGCGTGGGCCTCGACGGCCAGGAGCGTCGTCAGCTCCTCGGCGCCCGGGAGCAGCGCGAGCTCCTCGGCCACCACGTCTTCGATGCCCTGGTAGCGGAAGACCTGGACGAGCCAGTCACGAATCCGCCCCCAGTGCTGGGCCATCTCGACGCGCGCATCGAGCTCGAGCGCGTCGAGACGCGGCGCGATGGGCGCCGGATGCGGTCCAAGGCGCCGCTCCAGGACGTCGCCCAGGCTGTGGGCCGCGTCGGCGGAGGCGACGAGCGTCCGCTTCCCGCGCGCGGCGGCGCAGACCGCCGTCGCGGCCGCCGTCGTCGTCTTGCCGACGCCGCCCTTGCCCGTGTAGAGCACGAGTCGCACCCGACGACGCTACCACGGCGCGCCGGGCAAGCTCGGTGCCTGCGTCCCTCAGGCGAAGGCGACGTCCGCCTCCGGCGCGAGGCGCACGCGCGCGGCGGCGGGTCGCTCGAGGCCGTACGGCGGCTCGGACCGGCTCGTCCAGCGGTGCTCGCAGCGCCCGCAGGACGCGAGCAGGACGTACCCGCGGTCGAAGGCGACGTCGGTCCGGATCTCCGTGAAGCCACAGACGCAGCAGCGAAGCGTGGTGCGAGAGAGCGATCCCATGGCGGTCCTCCTTCGAACGGGAGGAGACCACGGCTCCGTGTCGGATCCGGTCACGCCGGCGCGACGCCTCGGCGGGGCGTCGCATCCGGGGTAGCCTGCGCCCGCGGCCCCCCGAAGACGGAGCACGACGTGAGCGACGCCGAGAAGCCCGACCCCGATCCCTCGAAGGACCCGCAGCGCTGGCCGTACTGGAGCGCCCAGGCCGTCGAGGCGACGGGCGCATGGGCCGAGAAGCGCCGGCTGGCGACCGCCATGCGTGCGGTGATCGAGCGTCTGGTCACGACCGACGCGCCCGAGGACGAGCTCCACGCCGCGGCCGACGCGCTCGAGCGCTACGCGGCGCGCCTCGAGCGGCATCCACGCCGCACGAGGCCCGTGGGCTTCGCGGAGTCGGCGAACGCGGGCAGCGTGGTCGGCTTCTTCGACTACAGCCCGCTGATCGGTCGCTCGAACCCCCTCGCGCCGCCGCTCACGATGGGTGTCGACGGCAAGAGGGTGCGCGGCACGGCGGTCTTCGGCGCAGCCTACGAAGGGCCGCCCGGCCACGTCCACGGCGGCTTCGTGGCCGCGGCCTTCGACGAGGTGCTCGGCTTCGCGCAGTCGATGGGCGGGAACCCGGGCATGACCGGGACGCTCACGATCCGCTACCGCAAGCCGACGCCGCTCCACCGCGAGATCCGCATGGAGGGCGAGATCACGCGCATCGAGGGACGCAAGATCTTCACCGTCGGCCGCATGTACGCGGGCGAGGTGCTGACGGCCGAGGCGGAGGGCATCTTCATCTCGGTCGACCTGTTCAAGATGCGCGCGCTGGCGGACGCCGCGAAGCGATGAGCGCGCCGTCGCGCGCGACCGCGCGCGCGACGCCCGGCGCGCTCGGCCTCGCCTTCGGGCTGAACCTCGCGCTCGGCGCCACGTACTTCGGCACCAAGCGCGCGCTCGAGGGACTGCCCGAGCTCAGCGTCGTCGCGCTGCGCACGATCGTCGCGGCGTTCGTGCTGGTGCCGCTCACCGGGCTCGGGCCGCTGCGCACGCTCTTCGGCGGCGGACGCGAGACCTGGCTCCCGCTGCTCGCGATGGGGATCGGCGGCTACGCGCTCCCGCTCGCGCTCGGGAGCTACGGCGTCGCGTGGTCGAGCGCGACCAACGCCGCGCTCCTGATCGGTGTCGAGCCCATCTCGGTGATGCTCCTCGGGGCGCTCGTGCTGGGCGAGCGTCTCGCACCCCTGCGAAGCGTGGCGATCGGGCTCGGGCTCGTGGGCGCGACCACGATCGTCGCGAACGGCATCCCCTTCCTCGGCACGCGCTACGCGCCGCACCTCCTCGGCGATCTCGTGCTCGTCGCCCACGGCGCGGCGTGGGCGATCTACACGATCGCGGCGAAGGGCCTCGTCGGGCGTCACCCGTCGCTCGTCGTGACGACGGCCGCGATCGTGGTCGCGCTGCCGCTCCTCGTCGCGCTCGCCGCGCTCGAGCTGCCGGCGATCCGACTCGGGCCGACGCTCCTGCCGGCCCTCGCCTGGGCCGCCGCCCTCGGCCTCTTCGCCTCGGCGCTCGGCACGCTGCTCTGGAACCGCGCCCTCGAGCAGATGGACGCCTCGACCCTCGCGGGCTTCGTCTTCCTGCAGCCGGTCGCCGGCGTGCTGCTCGGCACGCTCGTGCTCGGCGAGCGCACCTCGCCGTGGGCCCTCCTCGGCGGCGCGCTCGTGTTCGCGGGCGTCTACGCGCTGGTGAGCGCCGAGCGGCGGCGCGGCTAGTCGTGCCAGGGCTCGACGAGGATCTTCGCGTGGGTCTCGGGCGAGGCGAGGGCGTCGAAGGCGCCCGCGACGCCCGTGATCCCGACCTTGCCCGTGACGAGCGGCTCGACCGGGATCTCGCCGCGCGCGATGTGCCCGAGCGTCGCCGCGAACTCCTCCGCGGTGTAGCCCAGCACGAACTGCATCTGGAGCTCCTTGTTGATGCCGAACATCGGCTCGAAGTGATCGCGCTCCATGCACACGCCGACGACGACGATGCGCGCCGCCGGCGGCGCGTTCGCGAGGATCGCGTCGATCACGCCGGGCACGCCGACGCATTCGAAGATCACCGCGGGGCGCAGCGGCGGCCCGGGCATCCAGGGCGGGAGCGGCGGCGCCTTCGAGGGGTCCTTCCACGCCGCGAGCTCGCGCCACGTGGCGTAGGGCGAGGCGGCGGCCGGGTCGACCACGCTGTCGGCGCCCATCGCGAGGGCGAGCTCGCGCCGACGCGGCGAGAAGTCGGCCGCGACGATCGGGCGCACGCCTTCGAGGCGAAGCGCGGCGACCACGGCCAGGCCGACGGGCCCGCAGCCGATCACGAGCGGAACGTCCTCCGGCGCCATGCGCGCCTTCTTGACCGCGTGGAGCCCGACGGCCATGGGCTCCGTGAGCGCCGCATGCTCCGTCGGAACGCCCGCCGGCACGGGCAGGAGGAGCGGCTCCATGAGCCGCATCAGCTCGCCGTAGCCGCCCGGCGCGTCGTTCGAGTAGCCGACCGTCGCGACCCCCTTCGCGCCGACGAGGATCGGCAGCGCGCAGACGCGGGTGCCGGGCTTCAGCGTCTTCGGCGAGCCGGGCCCGTGATCGACGATCTCGGCGCAGAACTCGTGGCCCATCACGACGTCGCGGGCAGGGTCCATCACGAAGGCGCCGCCGGAGCGGCGCGCGCCTTCGACGAGCTTCTCGGTGTGCTTCAGCGCATGGAGATCCGAGCCGCAGATGCCGCAGGCGAGGGTCTTCACGAGCACCTCGCCGGGCCCGGGCTCCGGGCTCGGCAGGTCCTTCACCGCGAGCTTGTGGTCGCGCATCGCGACGGCGCGCATGGCCTTCTCCTCCTCAGGGTCCGGCGTCGGGGGTCGCCGGCGGCAAGCTCACCTCGAGCACGACGATCCGGAACTCGCCCGGCCCGATCGTGCCCTCCCCCCGCCGCACGATCCCCGGCGCGACGAGCTCCACCACGAAGGGTGACGCCTCCTTCCCTCCGTCGCAGCGGCGCGGATGGTCCACGCCCACCCGCCACACGCCCGGCGTGGCGGTCGGGAACTTGGCGACCTCGATCCTCGGCGCGGGCGCGTCGCAGCGTCGGTCGGTCTCGAGACGACCCCCCGACGCGCTCTCGCGCTTGGCGAAGTAGACGGTCTCGAGGCTGGGATCCGTCACGTACAGATCGAGGTCGGCCTCGGCGCCGAAGGCGAGGCGGACCGAGACCCCCGCGTCGCCGGGCCCCGCGCTCGGCGGGCCCTCGGCGTCGAGGGCAGCGCCGAGCGTCGCGAGGCTGCGGGCGCGCGCCGTCGCGTCGGGCTCGGGGGCCGGCTCTCGGCTCGGCGCCGCCGCGCAGGCTGCGAGCGCGAGGGACGTCAGGGCGAGCGCGCCGGACACGAGCATGCGAATTGACGCGCTTCCCATCATCGTGCGAGCCTCGGTGCGGATCGCCTCCTTTTTCGCACGGCGGCCGGCGCTCCACCACGGGGGCGCCCGCGCGGCTCGCCGCGCCCAGCGTGAAGGGGATCGCCATGGCGCAACGGTCTCGTCGGTCGCGCACCGCGGAGGCGGCGCGCGCGTGCCTCGGCACGATCGTCGCGACCCTCGTCGCCGCGTCCGCGGCGCCGGCCGCGAGCCTCGCCGGCCGCGTCGTCGGCGACGACGGAAAGCCGATCGTCGGCGCGATGGTCACCGCGGGGCACGGCTGGCCGCTCCACGAGCGCACGGTCTTCACCGACGACGACGGTCGCTACCGCGTGTCGGGGCTCGTGGACGACGCCGACCACGACCTGCGCGTGCGGCGCATCGGGTGGAAGGACGCGCGCGTCGAGCGGCTCCACGTCGGCGGCGAGGGCGACACGATCCACGACGTGGTGCTCGCGCGGGAGACCGATCCGGCGGCCGTCGCGGCCCAGCTCCCCGCGAACCGCTGGTACGACCTCGCGCTCTCCAAGCTCGACGACGACCGCCTGCGCGAGCAGCTGAAGCGCCAGTGCACCTATTGCCACCAGCAGGGAAGCCGCATCACGCGCCAGCAGCGCTCGCCCGAGGAGTGGGACAAGGTGCTGACGCTCATGGGGCGCATGGGTGCCGGCATCGATCCGGAGCTGCGCGCGCGCATTCCCGAGCTCTTCAACACGGCCTACGACCCTGCGACCGCGGTGCCGACCCTCACCGCGCGCATGAACGAGCCCGACTTCGCGCCCGCGCCGCCTCCGGAGGTGCGGCGCGCCGTGATCGACGAGTACGGCCTCGGGAGCGCGGGCTCGATGCAGCACGACATCGCGCGCCACCCGGGCGATGGCCGCATCTACTCCGTCGACATGCTGCAGGACGTCCTCTACCGGCTCGACCCCGCTGCCCCGGACGGAACGCGCGAGGAGTTCAAGATCCCGCGCGACGACGTCGGGCCGGGCGGCGCCTTCGGCAGCGCCTCGATCCTGCCGGCGAACGCCGACGCGCGCGTCGGCCCCCACTCGGTCCAGGTCGCGCCCGACGGCGGCGTGTGGATCACGCTCGCGATCGGGAACCAGCTCGCCCGCTTCGACCCCGTCACCACGGAGTGGCGGAAGGTGACGCTGCAGGAAGGCTTCTATCCCCACACGCTGCGCTTCGACGGCAAGGGGCGCGTCTGGTACTCGATCGCCGTCTCGAACCAGGTGGGCATGTTCGATCCCGCGACCGGCGAGCACCGCACGGTGCGGCTCCCGGCCCGCAGCACCGGCGAGGAGGTCGGGCTGCGGCTCCTGCCGGCGATCTTCTGGCTCGCGCGGAAGGTCGACATCGGCGGGCTCCCGTCGGGCGAGGGCGACGCGCTGCCCGTGCCGTACGGCGTCGACATCGCGCCCGACGGCGCCGTCTGGGTGAGCCAGCTGAACGCCCACCGCATCGTGCGCATCGATCCCGCGACGTTCGAGGTCGAGGTGGTGCCGACGCCCTTCACGGCTCCGCGGCGCATGCGCTTCGACTCGAAGGGAACGCTCTGGATCCCGGGCTTCAGCTCGAGCGTGCTCGCGCGCTTCGATCCGAAGACCCACGAGTTCAAGACCTGGAGCCTGCCGACGCAGCCCCAGGGCAGCGAGACGCCGTACGCGCTGAACGTCGATCGCCGCAGCGACACGGTCTGGATCTGCGGCACGGAGAGCGACACGCTGATCCGCTTCGAGCCGGCGACGGAGCGCTTCACCGTCTACCCGCTTCCGACGCAGGTCACCTACACCCGCGAGCTCGACTTCGACGAGGAAGGGCGGGTCTGGACGTCGAACTCGAACCTGCCGGGCTGGCAGATCGAGACCGGCGTGCCGCGGATCCTCCGGCTCGATCCCGGCTCCGGGACGCACGAGGTGGCCGGGGACTGAAGGGGGCGGGCGGAGCGCGCTACGCGCGACCTCGCGCCCAGGCCTGGAGCTCGCGGATGCGCGTATAGCCGCCACTCCCCTCGACGATTCCGTCGGCACGCGCGTCGTGGATGCAGGCCACGGGGCAGAGCGGAACACAGATCCCGCAATCGATGCACTCGTCGAGGTCGATCACGAAGCGGCCCAGGAAGTCGTGCTCGAGGCGCCGGATCGCATCGACCTTCCCGGGGCACGCGTGGTCACAGGCCCCGCAGCCGATGCACGTCTCGTCGATGTAGAAGTGGCCCGGGCCGCGCGCCATCCCGCGCCTCAGTCCGGGAACGCGGTGCGGAAGCCGGCCGACGCGTTCACGAACTCCTGGAGGCTCTGGTTGTAGCGGAAGTAGAGATCGCGCCGGAGCGGATCGTCCGAGCGGACGGCGATCGGCTTGCCCATGTGCGAGAGCCGGTTCAGCGTCTGCTCGAGCGCGGGGCGACCGTGTCCTGCGGCGATGCTCTCGATCATCGCACGCCAGGTCGCGAGGTCGGCCTCGAGCACGAAGTCCGCGCGCGCTCCCTCGTCCTCGCGCGCCTCGCGCACGTCGACCACGTCGAACTCGTCGAAGCTCACCTGGACGCGGAAGGGCGCGCCGCCGGGGCCGTCGAGCACCGTGAAGCCCGCGACGCAGTCGACGTAGCCCAGGTGCTCCCAGCGCACGCGCTGCTCCCGCACGCGCGCCGCGAGCGCCTCGAACCAGGCGCGCGAGGGGAAGGGGATGGCGGCCGACCCCGCGGCGGGAACCGCTCCCACGGTCTCCCTCCCGACGGCGGGGCCGGCCGCCAGACCCGCCACGCTGCTCACGCTGCCGCCCACGGCGCGTCGATCGGGATCGTGCAGCGCTCCCGGCGCGAGAAGCCCGCGCGGTCGCAGCGCTGCAGATACTCCTCGATCGACATGCGCCAGAGGTGCGCCATGCCTTCCATGCCCTGGTCGATCTTCGCGAGGCCGCCGCCCAGCAGCACCGCGATCGGCTCGACGAGCGCCGCCTCGGTGAACGACGACAGGATGACCTGCTCGCCGACGTCGGCGAAGCGGTGCATGTCGTCGAGCGCCGCCTGCCTGTCGCGCACGTGGTCGAGGTAGTACTTGAGCTCCATCGTCCCGTAGGAGACGTGTCGCGCCTCGTCCTGCAGGCAGCGGCGGAAGATCTCCTTGTCGACGTGCGTCTTCGCGATCATCTCCCCGGAGCGGAAGATCGAGAGCACGAGGCCCTCGCCGAGCAGGTTCAAGAGGAACGTGCCCATGGTGTGCGTGGGCGCCTCGAGGATCGCCTTCAGCGCCCACTCGAAGCCCGGCGCCGCGTGGAGGAGCCCGCCGCCCGCGATCGCGCGCTTGCGGAACACTTCCTGGTGGCGCGCCTCGTCCATGAGCTGCGTGGCGAGGAAGCTCTTCACCTCGAGGAAATCCTGCGGGATGCGGTAGAGCCACTTCGCGGGGAAGTCGCCGGCCACGAACTCGACCTCGGTCAGGAAGGTCGCGAGCTGGCAGGTGGCCTTCTCGAGGTCGTCGGGCAGGGCCTCGAGCTCGCTCCAGGGGATGTCGCGCGTGGCGTTCCACTGGCGCGCCTTCGCCTCCTCGTAGAGCGTGGTCACGTTCTCCGCCCAGAGCTCGTTGCGGTCGAGCACGTCGTAGGCGGGAACGACGGGCATCTCGTCGGCGTAGCGGTCGCGCACGGCGCCGCGCGGCGCGAAGTTGAGCCACGTCGCCGTCTCGGGCGGCTCGCCGTAGGCGCGCACCCGGTTCACGTCGTCGTAGGTGAGGCCGCGCGACGAAGGCTTCGCGCGGCGGCCCCAGTTCGCGCCCTCGGTGTCGAGCCAGTGCAGCGAGTACTGGCCGCGGGCGAGGCGCTCGGCGTTTCGCTGGAGGACGGCAGCCCACTCGGTGTAGTGCTGGCGGAAGGACGCCTCGTAGTGCGCGAGGCCTTCCTCGGAGAGCGGCCGCTCGGGCGGCAGCGGGGCGATCTCGGCGGTGCGAAGAGGCTGGGACATGGGCGCACTCCTCCTGTGACCGATCCAGCTTCCCTTCTATTGAGTTTTCTGTCAATAATAAATTCCATGGAAGGCGGCGGGATCGAGACCCGAGGCGGCAGGGGCCGCGCTCGCCGGGGCGCCGCGGCGCGCGGCGCGTCACGAGCGAACGCGCCGCGGGCCCGGGCCGCTCGCCTCTCGCCGGAGGAGCGTCGCGCCCAGCTCCTCGGCGTGGCGCTGCGCGTCTTTGCCCGACGCGGTCTCGGCGAGGCGCGTCATGCCGAGATCGCCCAGGAGGCCGGGGTCTCGGTGCCCACGGTCTTCGTCTACTTCCCGACCCGCGCCGAGCTCGTCTCCGCCGTGCTCGACGAGGTGGCCGACTTCCTGATCGCGATGGCCGAGCGCATCCACGACACGCGCGCGCCCGTGCCGCGCGTGATCCTCGCCCACGCGGAAGCCTTCGCGCACTCGATCGACACCCATCCGGCTCACGCCCGGGTGTGGCTCGACTGGAGCACGGCGATCCGCGAGGAGGTCTGGCCGCGCTATCTCGCGTTCCAGGAGAAGATCGTCGCGATCGTGGAGGCGACCCTCGAGCGCGGGCTGCGCGACGGCACCGTCTCGGTCGACGTGGACCCGGAGGACGACGCCCGCCTGATCGTCGGGGCCGCGCACATGGTGGCCCAGATGAAGCTCTTGCAGGCCGCGCCGGAACGCGTGGCGCGCTTCGTCCGCACGCTCGTGCGAGCGACCGTGGGCAGCGTCGGAGACGAGGACGGCCGCGAGGGAGGGATGGCGGGGCGCGGGGCCCGGCGGCGCCCCGATCGCAGGCCGACGAGAAGGAGGCAACGATGACCGTCCACGCGGAGCGCGCCGGCCGGCAGGGCTTCGATCCGGACCGCCTGCGGCGCGTCGAGGCGCGCGTCGCCTCCGACATCGCCGAGGAGCACTACGACGGCTGCGAGCTGGTCGTGGCACGGCGCGGGGACGTCGTGCTCGAGGTCTCGGCGGGCTTCGCCGACCGCGCGGCCGGCCGGCGCGTCGAGAGCCCCCAGCCCTTCGTCACGATGTCGGTCGGGAAGCAGTTCACGGTGGCGACGGTGCTGCAGCGCATCGAGCGCGGAGAGCTCGCCTTCACCACGCGCGTCGCCGACGTGATCCCCGAGTTCGGCTGCCGCGGCAAGGATCGCATCTCGCTCGCCCAGGTGCTGACGCACACGAGCGGCCTCGCCGGCATGCTGCCTGGCCTCGCGCCCGAGCAGGTGGGCGATCTCGAGGCGGTGGTCGCGGCCACCTGCGCCTCGCTCCCGGAGAGCGAGCCGGGAACGCGCGTGAACTACAGCGTGATCGTCGGCCACGCGATCCTCGCCGAGCTGGTGCGGCGGATCGATGGATCCCGGCGCGCCTTCCGCGACATCGTGCGCGAGGACCTGTTCGAGCCCCTCGGCATGGGCGACACGTCGCTCGGCGCGCGGCCCGACCTCGCGAAGCGTCTCGCGCCCGTCGTCGTACGCGACCGCCGGCCCGGGCTGCTCGAGCCGGAGCTCCTCGAGTTCCTCGGCAACGCGATCGACGAGCACGCCGAGATCCCGGCGGGCGGGTACGTCTCGACCGCGCGCGACCTCCACCGCTTCGCCGAGATGCTGCGCCGCGGCGGCGAGCTCGACGGCGCACGGCTCCTCTCGCCGCTCCTGCTCGAGCGCGTGCGACAGAACCAGACGGGCGACGCGCCGAACAGCCTCTGGGACTACGCCATCGGGATGCGCGGCTGGGATCCGTTCCCCGCGAGCCTCGGCCTCGGCTTCTTCCTGCGCGGCGAGGGAATGCACCCGACGCCCTTCGGAACGCTCGCCTCCCCGGAGACGTTCGGCGGCTTCGGCGCCGGCTCCGCCGCGTTCTGGATCGATCCCGAGCGCGAGATCAGCTACGCCTTCCTGTCCGCCGGGCTGATCGAGGAGACCTACAGCCTCGAGCGTCACCAGCGCCTGTCGGACCTCGTCTTCACGGCCCTCACCTGAGCTCGCGCTTCAGGATCTTCCCCGTCGGGCCCTTGGGCAGCGCGTCGCGGATCTCGACGTGGCGGGGATACTTGTAGGCCGCGAGGCGCTCCTTGCAGAACGCGACGAGCTCGGCGCCCGTCGCCGTCGCGCCCGGGCGCAGCGCGACCACCGCCTTCACCTCCTCGCCGTGGCTCTCGTGGGGCACGCCCACCACGGCGGCCTCCGCCACCGCGGGATGCGCGTAGAGCACCTCCTCGACCTCGCGCGGGTACACGTTGAAGCCGCCGCGCAGGATCATGTCCTTCTTCCGATCGACGATGAAGAAGCAGCCGTCGGCGTCGCGGACCCCGATGTCCCCGGTGTGGAACCAGCCGTTGCGGAGCGCCTCCTTCGTCGCGTCCGGGCGCCGCCAGTAGCCCTTCATCACGTTGTGGCCGCGGATCACGATCTCGCCCCGCTCGCCGTCGGGGAGCGGCCGATCCGCGTCGTCGACGATCGCGAGCTCGACGCCCCAGACCGGATAGCCGATCGATCCCGGCTTCCGGGGCCGCCCCGGCACCGTGAAGCTCGCGACGGGCGAGGTCTCCGAGAGCCCGAAGCCTTCGAGGATCTCCACGGGATAGCGGGCCTCGAAGGCCTTCATCACCTCGACCGGCATGGGCGCGCCGCCCGTGAGACAGAAGCGCAGGCGCGAGAGGTCGTGACGCTCGCCGCCGGGGTGGTTCAGGAGCGCGAAGTACATCGTGGGCACGCCCGCGAACAGGCTGACGCGATCGCGCGCCATGATCTCGAGGGCGGCCTCCGGCGAGAAGCGCGGTAGAAGGCTCACGCTCGCGCCCGCCGCGATCGCGGCGTTCTGGATGCAGGTCTGGCCGAAGGAGTGGAAGAGCGGGAGCGTGGCGAGCGCCACGTCGTCGGCGCCGATCGGCAGGAGCCGCGGCAGGACGACCGCGCAGTTCAAGAGCAGGTTCGAGTGGGTGAGCTCCGCGCCCTTCGGCTTCCCGGTGGTGCCGGACGTGTAGAGGATCACGGCGGTGTCGGTCGCCTCGGTCGGCGCGAGCGCGTCGACGGGCGCGGTCTGCATCATCGCGGGCAGGCTCTGGCCGTCGTCGACCCCGTCGGCCGTCCATGCGACGGGCACGCCCGCCTGCGCGGCGCCGCGGCGCGCGGCATCGCCGTAGAGCGGATGGGCGATCAGGAGCTTCGCCCCGGCGTCCTGCAGGAAGTAGGTGACCTCGGGCGCCGCCGCGAGCACGTTCACGGGAACGACGACGCCGCCGGCGTAGAGGATCCCGAAGTACGCGACCGTGAACTCGGGAACGTTGTGCACGAGGAGCGCGACGCGATCGCCCCGGGCGACTCCACGGGCGTGGAGCGCCTCGGCGACGCCGCGGGCGGCGCGGTCGAGCTCGGCATAGGAGATCGCGCGCGCGTCGTGGCGGATCACCACCTTCTCGGGCCGCGCGGCCGCGCTCGCCCGGAGGATGGTCGCAAGGTTCAGGTGCATGGGACTCCTCGCGGCAGGAGCCGGAGTCTACACGCGGCCCTCCGCGTCCGCGGCGGCCGAGGCGGGCAGGGCCCCGTGCCGCGCACGGCGGGCGCGCCAGGCGCCGATCCGTAGCGCCCAAGCGGCGAGCGCGAGGGCGAGGAGCGGCGCGAGCTCGAGCCGCCCGCCCGCGACGCGCCCCGCGTAGCTGAAGGTGAAGACGAACCAGAGCCAGTAGACGCCGGTCCGGTGGAGGCGCTGCCAGCGGCGCGCTCCGAGGCGACGCACCGCAGCGTCGTTCGAGGTGGCCGCGAGCAGGTAGAGCATCCCGTACGCGCCGCCGCCGCCGACCAGCGTCGTCGCGTTCGGCATCGTGCCTGCGACGAGGTTGGCCATCGTGAGGGCGCCCAGATGGACGGTGTGGGACGTCGCGAAGGAGAGGCCGAGGGAGCGGCGGCGCCGCATCAGCCAGCGCGACGCGGCCCCCGGCGAGAGGCGGTGCCACGCGCTCGCTGCGAAGACCGGCACGAACACGAGGAACGAGAGGCGCGCGGTGTAGCGTGCGGCGAGGCGCCAGCGCTCCGCGGAGTCCGCGCCCAGCGCGAGGCCGATCGCGACGGCTGTGCACGCGAGCGCTGCGGCGGCCAGCGCGAGCCGGATCGTCGGGGCGCTTCGCGAGGCACCGCTCGCCGTCGGGACGGACTCGGCAGGGGACATCCCGTCTCCCGGAGCCCCAGGACGGGCCCCGCGCACCGCACGATACACCGGCGCGTTGCCGATGGGCGCTCCCCGTTTTCGCGCGGCGCACCGCCTGGCGGCTCTTCGAGCGCTCCCGGCTCAGCGCCGCTTGAAATACTGGACGGCGCGCTCGTGCTTCTCCGCTTCCTCGCGGCTCGGGAAGGTGCCGAGGTTCCGGCGCTTGCCGGTCTTCGGGTCCTTCTTCCGCGAGTAGAGGCGGTACTCGCCCGTCTTCAGCTTCCGGATCACGTTCGGCTCCTTCCGCGGGCCCGGGTGCGCGCCGCCTTCCGCGCCGCGCGAGAGAGCTCCGCATGGCCCTTCGTTCGAACGGCCTTGCGTGCGGATCGCGAGCGTGCCCCCGCCCCGCGCCGGCGGGCAGCCGACGCGGCCTGCTTCGCGAGCGCCCGCTTCGAGGCGGCCGCGCGACCCTCGCGCTCGAGCGCACGCTTCGTCGCACGCGAGCGGCGAGGCGACGGAGCGGACCCGCGCTTCGCTTTGCGCAGGTCGCGGAGCGCGCGCTTGCGCGTCGTCGCGGACGCCGCACCCCGCTTCGGCGCCCCGAGCTTCACGCCCGCGCGACGCGCCTTCGAGAGTCCGATCGCGATCGCCTGCTTCGTCGAGCGCGCGCCGTGCTTGCCCTCTCGCACGTGGTGGATCTCCTCGCGGACGTACTCGCCGGCGCGCGTGCTCGCGGACTTCCGTTGCGTTCGTCTTCGTTGCTTCGTCGGCATGGCAGGCCTCCCGTCTCATCTCGGTGCAAGGCGTGTGCCCGCATTGCGAGACGAGGATCGAGCGGCGGGAGGCTTCCGGCGTCGCATTCTACAAAGATCGTGCTCCGACGATCGTCCCCCCGCACGGCGGCTGCCCACGAATCCGGACGAAGCGCCCTCCCATCCTGCCAATCCGTGGCGCGCGCCTTTACTGCATCCGACCCCACCGCTTTCCTCGGCAGCGGGAGGTCCTCCATGAAGATCGCCTTCGCCCTCTATGAGGGGTTCACCCTGCTCGACATCGTGGGCCCGTTCCAGGTCCTGTCCGCACTGCCCGGCGTGGAGGCCGCCTTCGTGGGGCAGCGCAGAGGCGGCGTGCGAGATCACACCGGCGTCACGGCGCTCGAGGCGACGCGGAGCTTCGATGACTTCCGCGATCCCGACGTGATCGTCGTGCCCGGCGGCATCGGCACGATGAAGGTCGTCGAGCGGAAGGATCCGGTGATCGACTGGATCGGTGCCGTCCATCCCGCGACGACGTGGACGACCTCCGTCTGCACCGGCTCGCTGCTCCTCGGTGCCGCCGGAGTGCTCCAGGGCCTCGAGGCGACCTGCCACTGGGCGCTGCTCGATCGCCTCACCGGGTTCGGCGCGAAGCCGACGCCCTCGCGTGTCGTGTTCCAGGACCGGATCGTGACGGCCGCGGGCGTGAGCTCCGGCATCGACATGGCGCTCGCGCTCGCCGCACGCATGCAGGGCGACACGATCGCCCAGGCCATCCAGCTCGCGATCGAGTACGACCCCCAGCCGCCCTTCGACGCCGGCTCGCCGGCGAAGGCCCCCGCCGCAGCCGTGGAGATCGTACGGTCGCTGGGGCTCGAGTGACGCGAGCCGCGCGCTACTTGAAGTAGCCCCAGGGAAACTCGGGCTCGAGGATCGGCTTGTACCCCGCCGGCACCGGGAAGGGCGCCGTCAGGAACTCGTACACGCCCACGAGCTCGCGCGTCACGATCATCCCGAGGCCCTTCGCGAAGCCCAGAGGAAGGCCAGAGGCGCCGCTCTTCTGGGTCTCGGCGACGATGTTGCCCGGGAACTCGAGGAATCCGCAGGTCATCCCCGCGAGTCCGCGACCGACCTTGCGCGCGGCGGTCTGGGCCGACGCGACCGTGGGCAGGAGAATCGTGGTGGCGAGCAGCAGTCCGAGCAGGAGCTTCCGCATTCCCATCCCTCCAGCGTCCGTCTCTAGATCGGCAGATCTTCGCGCGAGAAGATCGGCTCGAGCTTGAGCCCGCGCTCCGCGAAGGCCTCCTTTGCGCCCTCGCCGCGATCGACCAGGCAGAGCACGCGCGTGACCTTCCCTCCCGCGCCCGCGACCGCGTCGAGCGCCTCGAGCGTCGAGGTCCCGGTCGTCGTCGTGTCCTCGACGAGAGCCACGCTCATCCCCGGCTCGAAGGCTCCCTCGATGCGGCGGCCGAGACCGTGCTTCTTCGTCTCCTTGCGCACGAAGAAGCCGAGGAGCTTCGTCTGTGGATCGCCCGCCGCCGCCGCGAGCACGGCCGAGACCACGGGCACCGCGCCGACGGCCATGCCGCCCACCGCGTCGACCCAGGGCCCGGCCATGAGACGCGCGAGCAGGAGCTCGCCCGCGAGCTTCACGCCGCGCGGGCGCATCATGGTGCGACGCAGATCGAGGTAGAAGTCGCTCTCGCGACCGCTCGCGAGCGTGACCCTTCGCTTCTCGAAGGAGACCTGGAGGATCAGGTCGAGGAGCTCGCGGCGGCTCCCGACGAGCGTCTCCTCGACGCGCCGGATCGTGTCCTCGAAATTGCTCATGCGCGCCGCCTTCCCGCAGTTCCTACTGCTTCCGCAGGCCGAGCGTGAACTCGGCGATCAGCTTGCGATGGAGCTCGCTCGTGCCTTCGCCGAACTCGAGCGCCTTGGCCTCGAGCAGGAGCCGCCCGACCTCGTACTCCGACGAGAGACCGTAGCCGCCGTGGATCTGGATCGCGTCGAGCGCGTTCTTCGTCGCCGCCTCGCTCGCCATGAGCTTCGCCATCGACGCCTCGAGGGACGCCCGCTCGATGCCGGCGTCCTTCATGCGTCCGAGGCGATAGACGAGGGCGCGCGCCGCCTCCGTTCGGCACGCCATGTCGGCCACCTTCTGCTGGATCATCTGGAACTCGCCGATCTTCTGGCCGAAGGCCTCGCGCTGCATCGCGTAGTCGGCGCCGAGCTCGAGGGCGCGCTGGGCCTGGCCGACGCAGCGCGCCGCCACGGAGAACCGTCCGGTGTCGAGGGCCGAGCCGAGCACGGGGAAGCCGCCGCCTTCCGCGCCGAGCAGATTCTCGGCGGGGACGAAGGCGTCCTCGAAGTGCACCTCGGCCAGGTTGTCGCGCTTGAGCGTCCGCATCGGGAAGTCGCGGATCGTGATGCCCGGCGTCTTCGGGTCGACCAGGAGCGCCGTGACACCACGGTGCTTCTGCGCGCGGTCGAGCGTGGCCACCAAGAAGAAGAGCCCGGCATGGGCCGCGTGGGAGATGAAGACCTTCGTCCCGGTGAGACGGAAGCCGCCCTCCACCTTCTTCGCGGCGGTCCGCATGTTCCCGAGGTCGGTCCCCCCGCCGGGCTCGGTGAGGCAGGCGGAGCACAGGATCTCGCCCTTCGCGATGCCCGGGAGCCAGCGCTCCCGCTGGGCCTTCGTGCCGTGGCGGAGGATCGAGCCCGCGACGAGGGAGTTCGCGACCGAGACGACCGACGCAACCACCCAGTCGACCCGCGCGAGCTCCTCGCAGATCACACCGTAGGTCAGGACGTCGCTGTAGGAGCCGCCGTACTCCTCCGGGATCATGGGGCCCATGAAGCCCAGGGGCGGGAGCTTCGCGATGAGCTCGAGCGGGTAGCGCTCCTCCCGCTCGTAGCGCTCGACGTGGGGCAGGATCTCCTTCTCGGCGAACTCGCGGACCGCCTGGCGGACGAGGCGCTGCTCGGGGCTGAGCTCGAAGTCGGCCATGCGCTGGAGGGGCGGGGCGAGCGTCATGGGCTTCTCCTCGGAGGCGCCGCACCCACGGCGGCCGCGCCCACGATAGCCCGGCGGCCCGTGGACGCCCCGGAGCCGTTCTCCTAACCTGCGCCCGCTTCGACCCGAGCCCGTGACACCCAGGCAACCGCCGCCGCGCGACGAGGTCTCCCGTGAAGAAGGCCAAGCCCCTCCCCCACCGCAATCGCAGCAAGAGCGCCCGCCATCGCGCGAAGCTCAAGGCGAAGCACGCGCGGGCCCGGAAGCGCATGAGCAAGGGCCACCGCTCGACCTACCGATAGCCGCCCCGGCGCTGCGCCGGCCGCTCCCCTCGGCGCGCCGGGCTAGGCTGCCCCCGTGACGCGCGACGGCTCGCCCCTCTCCTTCGCACTCGAGGCGCGCTGCGGTGCCGCGCGGGCCGGCCTCGCGACGACGGCCCACGGCCCGTTCCGCACCCCGGCCTTCATGCCCGTCGGCACCCACGGCGCGGTGAAGGCCATGACGCCGGACCAGGTCGCCGCGACCGGCGCCGAAGTCGTCCTCGCCAACACCTATCACCTGGCGCTCCGGCCCGGCGAAGGGCTCGTCCAGAAGCTGGGCGGGCTCCACCGCTTCATGGGCTGGCGGCGCACGATCCTGACCGACTCCGGTGGCTTCCAGGTGTTCTCGATCCCGAAGAAGGAGATCAGCGACCGCGGCGTGCGCTTCCAGAACGAGGTCACGGGCGACTCGATGGAGCTCACGCCCGAGCGCTCGATCGAGATCCAGAACGCCCTCGGCGCGGACGTCATCATGATGTTCGACGAGTGCACGCCGTGGCCGGCCGACGAGGCGCTGGCCGCCCGCGGAGTGCGACGCACCCTCGCGTGGGCCGAGCGCTGCCTTCGCGCCCATGGGCGTCGCGCCGACCAGGCGCTCTTCGGCATCGTGCAGGGAAGCGTCTATCCGAAGCTGCGCGAGGAGTGCGCCGCGGCGCTCGTCGCGCTCGACCTTCCGGGCTACGCGATCGGCGGCGTGTCGGTCGGCGAAGGTCACGAGCTCCTGTGCCAGGTGACGGCGCACGCGGCGCCGCTCCTGCCCGAGGAGAAGCCGCGCTACCTGATGGGCGTCGGTCTGCCCGAGGACGTCCTCGCCGCGATCGGCTTCGGCATCGACATGTTCGACTGCGTGATCCCGACGCGCTACGCGCGCAGCGCGTCGGCCTTCACCGTACGCGGACGGATCCGCCTCACCAATCGGCGCTACCGCCGAGACGCCTATCCGATCGACGCATCCTGCGACTGCGCCGCGTGTGCCGGCGGCTTCTCGCGGGCCTACCTGCACCATCTCTTCGCCGCGAACGAGGTGCTCTCGGCGATCCTCACCTCGATCCACAACGTGCGCTTCTACGAACGTCTCGTGGGTCTCGCGCGCGAGGCGATCGTGGCGGGCCGATTCGAGGAGTGGCGTCGGGAGTTCCTCGCCGGCTACACGGGCGGGACGCGCGACGCCGAGTAGCGGCGGCGCCGACGCATCGGAGACGCGATTTCGCGTTGACGCCCCTCCGGTCGCTTGTCATCGTGATCGCCGGGAGGAAGCGCCATGAATCGCGTTCTCGGCTGGCTCGCGCTCGGCGCCGTCGCCTGGGCCGCCCCGGCCTTCGCCGTCGAGCAGGCCCAGTTCTTCGCGCGCACGCAGCAGAACGTCGTCGACCTCTGCACGGCCGCGGACGACGATCCGCTCCAGCCCGAGTCGATCGCCTTCTGCCACGGCTTCCTGATCGGTGCGTACTCGGCCCATCAGACGGAGCACTCGGGGCCCGGCGTCCCGAAGCTGATCTGCCCTCCCGATCCGGCGCCCACGCGGGCCGAGGCGATCGGCATGTACATCGACTGGGCGAAGGCCCATCCCGAGTACGCGAACGAGTCGTCCATCGAGTCGCTCTTCAAGTTCCTGATCGAGAAGTGGCCCTGCCCGTCGGTCGCGACGGGCGCGGCGAAGGGGGGCGGCAAGTGACGCGCACGAAGACGATCGTCGTGCTCGCCCTGGCGGCGGGCCTCGCGCTGCCCGGCTGCGCGGGCATGACCCAGACCCAGCAGCGCACCGTGACCGGCGGCGCGGGCGGCGCCGCGGCGGGCGCCGTGATCGGCGCGATCGCCGGCAACGCGGGCATGGGCGCCGCGATCGGCGGCGGCGTGGGCCTCCTCGGCGGCTACCTGTACGGCAAGAGCAAGGACGCCGAGGCCGCGGCCTACGAGCAGGGGTACAAGCAGGGCCAGCAGTCGAAGTGAGAGCGCCGCTCAGCCGGCGAAGAGCAGGAGGCCGTGCGCGCCGGCGACCGCGCCGAGCAGCGTCGCGAGGCTCACGACGAGGAGCACGCGGTGCATCCGCTCGATGCGCGCGAACGTCCGCTCGGGCTCCTGCCGCGCACGCGCCAGGAACCAGCGGTGGAGGAAGAGCGGCTCGAGCAGGAACAAGAGCAGCGTGAAGAGCAGCCACACCGCGATCATGCCGTGGATCCACCAGTAGGCGGGGACGAGGAGCCGCGGCCAGGCGTCGAGCTCGACCATCATCCAGAAGCCGCTCGCGCCGACGAGGAGCGTCGTGGCCCGGGCCTGGCGCGCGAAGCGCGACTCCACCTCCTCGAACACGGCGACGCGGCGCGCGGGATCCTCGAGGCGACGCACTGTCGGGAGCAGCACCGTCGTCACGAACGCGACGCCGCCGATCCAGAGCACGACACCGAGCACGTGGAGGGCGCGAGCGATCGCGAGGCCGCCCACGGCGGCTACTGGACGGGCCGGGCCGGGGTTCCGTCGACCACGAAGGTGACGCGCCGATTGAGCGCGTCGTGGGTGTGCGAGAGCGGCCGGGTCTCTCCGTAGCCGACGGTCTCGAGCTCGTCGGCGGGCACGCCTTGGGCCACGAGGTACGTCTTCACCGCCGCCGCCCGCTCCTCGGAGAGCCTCTGGTTGTACGCGTCGGAGCCCCGCACGTCGGTGTGCCCCTCGATCGTGATCTTCTTCCCGACGCAGTTCTTCTGGATGGCGGTCGCGATCAGATCGAGCACCGGCTTCGCGTCGGCGACGATCTCCGCGCTCCCGGTGGCGAAGGTCTGGCCGCGCAGGCGCACCTTCCCGAGGCAGCTCTGGACCTGCTCGGTCGGCGTGCCGACGTCCTCGGCGGATGCGAGCGCCGCGCCGAGGCCGAGCGCGAAGACGAGCCCCAAGACGACCGGGATTCGGACGGAGCGCATGTCACCCCCTCTCGGACACGGGTCCCGCTGCCTCTTAGCCCACGGCCCGCGGCGCCGCATCGGCCCGCGGCTCGCCCGGGGCGGCCGGCGGGGGCGCCGCCCGGCGCTGCACTCGCGCGCGCTCTGGCGCCCGCGCGCGAGGGCGGCCACTCTCCCGTCCCCATGGCGCTTCGCTGCGGCATCGTCGGTCTCCCGAACGTCGGCAAGAGCACGCTCTTCAACGCGCTCACGGCCGCCGGCATCGCGGCCGAGAACTACCCGTTCTGCACCATCGAGCCGAACTCGGGGATCGTGCCCGTGCCCGACGCGCGCCTCGCCGCCCTCGACGCCATCGTCCACTCCCAGCGCGTGATCCCCGCGACCGTGGAGTTCACCGACATCGCAGGCCTCGTGCGCGGCGCGTCGAAGGGCGAAGGGCTCGGCAACCAGTTCCTGGCCCACATCCGCGAGACCGCGGCGGTGCTGCACGTCGTGCGCTGCTTCCAGGACCCGAACGTCGTGCACGTCGACGGCGCGCCCGATCCGCTGCGCGACGTCGAGACGATCGAGACCGAGCTCGGCCTCGCCGACCTCGACACGGTGCAGAAGCGCCTCGACCGCACGCAGCGCACGGCGAAGGCCGGCGTGAAGGGCGCGAAGGAGGAGCTCGCCTGGCTCGAGGGGCTGCTCGCCCATCTCTCCGACGGCCGGCCCGCGCGCACGTTCCCGACGCCCGACGAGCAGCGCGACGTCGCGCGGGAGCTCTTCCTGCTCACCGCGAAGCCCGTGCTGTACGTGGCGAACGTCGACGAGGCGGCCCTCGTCTCCGGCAACGCCTACACCGCCGCGCTCGAGGCGCGCGCCCGCGGCGAGGGCGCGGCCGTCGTCCGCGTGTGCGCGAAGGTCGAGGCGGAGCTCGCCGAGCTCTCGGACGACGAGAAGGCCGACTTCCTGAAGGACCTCGGGCTCGAGGAGCCGGGCCTGCACCGCGTGATCCACGCCGCCTACGACCTCCTCCACCTGATCAGCTACTTCACGGCCGGCGAGAAGGAGGTGCGCGCCTGGACGATCCGGCGGGGAACCCTCGCCCCCCAGGCCGCCGGCGAGATCCACAGCGACTTCGAGCGCACGTTCATCCGGGCCGAGGTGATCGCCTTCGCCGACTACGTGGCGTGCGGCGGCGAGGCCGGAGCCAAGGGCAAGGGCCTGATGCGCGTCGAGGGGAAGGACTACGTGGTGCAGGACGGCGACGTGATGCACTTCCGGGTCGGCGCGTAGTGGCACGGCCCGCCGGCCCCCTGCTGACGCCGGAGGAGGCGCTCGCGCGCTTCCGCTCCGGCCCGAAGGACGGCGTCTTCACGGACGGATCCTGCGAGGGGAATCCGGGTCCCGGTGGCTGGGCCTTCGTCTGGGTCGAGAACGACGTGGTCCGCGCCGAGAAGCACGGCGTCGATCCCGCGACCACCAACAATCGCATGGAGCTCACGGCGCTGATCGAGGCCTACCGTGCGCTGCCCCCCGACGCCGCGGTGACCGTGCACAGCGACAGCGAGCTCTGCGTGAAGACGGTGAACGAGTGGGCGGCCGGCTGGGAGGCCCGCGGCTGGCGGCGCAAGACTGGCGAGATCAAGAACCTCGAGCTCGTGAAGACGCTCTACGCCCTCGCCAAGGCCCATCCGCGGGTGAAGCTCCAGTGGATCCGCGCCCACGACGGGACGCGCTGGAACGAGTACGTGGACGCGCTCGCGGCGAGCTACCTCCGCCGCGCCTAGTCAGCGCGCGCGCCAGTCTCCGACGCCCGCGCGCATCGCCTCGAGGTCGAGCTCCGACTCGAGGTGATGCAGCACCTCGTCGCTCACCACGCCCTGGTCGCGCAGCGCGATCGCCGCCACGCGCTCCGCCGTCAGCACCTCGTGGCGAAGGCGCTGCGTCGCGGCCTCTTCGTCCGTCGGCGGCGCATGGGGCGAGCGGAAGTCCAGGCCCGTGATCCGCTCGAGCCGCGCCTCGTACTCTCCGCGCAGCCGTTCGACGCAGATCTCCTGCGCCCACGGCTCCGTCGCGAGCTCCTCGAGGCGTCGCAGCGCAGCGACGGCGGTCTGGGCGCGCGCCTGGAGCTCCTCGCGGTCGTGGGTGTTGTCGGTCTCGAACGGGAGCCATCGCACGAGCGGTGCGATCGAGAGACCCTGGACGAGGAGCGAGAGCACCACCACCGCGAAGGTCACCAGCACGAGCTCGCTGCGAAACGGGAAGGGCTCGCCGCTCGCGGTCGAGAGCGGGAGCGCCAGCGCCGCCGCGAGCGAGACGATGCCGCGCATCGCGACCCAGGCGATCAGCACGATCGCCGGGCGGGGCGGCATCGGGTCGCGCACCCGCAGGCCCGCCGAGAGCGCGCGCGGAAGCCAGGTGAAGACGGGCACCCAGAGCGCCCGCACGACGACGAGGGTGCCGAACAGGGCGAGCGCCACGGTCCACGCCGAGATGCGTCCGCCCGCCCCGAGCCCGGCCCGCAGCGCGCCGAGCTGGAGGCCGATCAGGATGAAGATCACGCCGTTCAGCACGAACACGAGCACGTCCCACACCGCCCGGGCCTGGAGGCGCGTCGACGGGGAGACGAGCGTGCTCAGGTGGCGGCGGATCAGGAGGCCCCCGGCCACGCAGGCGAGCACGCCCGAGACGTGGGCGCGCTCCGCCAGCACCCAGGCGACGTAGGGCGCGAGCAGCGTGATGGCGATCTCGGCGAAGGAATCGTGGGTCGCGCGCAGCGCCAAGCGCGTGGCCGTTCCGACGGCGAGCCCGATCCCGATCCCGAGCGTGGTCGCGACGCAGAACTGGATCAGGGCGTCCTGCAGCGCGAAGCTTCCGGTCACCGCGGCCCCGACGGCGACCCGGTAGAGCACGAGGGCCGCCGCGTCGTTCACCAGGCTCTCGCCCTCGAGCACCGTCACGACGCGTCGCGGAACGCCGAGCCGGCCGAGGACGGCCGTCGCGGCGACCGCGTCCGGCGGCGAGACGATCGCGCCGAGGGCGATCGCGGGGGCCCAGCCGAGGCCGGGCACGAGCGCGTGGGCGACCGCCGCCACGGCCGAGCTCGTCGCGAGCACGAGGCCCACCGCGAGCAGGAGGATCGGCCGGAGGTTGAAGCGGAAGTCGCGGAAGGAGGTGAAGTAGGCCGCCGCCCAGAGGATCGGCGGCAGGAACACCAGGAACACGAGGTCCGGCTCGAGGCGCACCGTGGGCAGCCCGGGCACGGCCCCGATCGCGAGGCCGACGAGCACGAGCACGATCGGATAGGGAACCACCAGGCGGCGCGCGAGGGCGGCGCCGATGAGCACCACCACCAGGAGCAGGATCACGGTCTCGAGCAGCTCCAGCGCGCCCTCCGGCGCGGCCGCACGCTCAGCGCAGCCCGCGCGTCGCCAGGTCGGTCTCGAAGCGCGTCAGCACGTCGCCGAGCGCCGCATTCCAGGCCGCGACGATCGCCTCCGGCGTGTCGGCCTTCGCCGCGACGTCCGATCGGTAGTCCGCGTGGAACGCGACGGTGGGAATCGGCTGCTCGACGTCGACCAGCGCGAAGCTCACGGCGAGGATCGCGTGGGGCGGACCGCCGGTCGTGTAGTCGGCGTAGAGCTCGAGGACGCCGCCCTCGAGCATCAACGCCGGCGGCAGCACGCTGCGCGCGTCCCAGACCGATCCGAAGAGGCCCGACGCCTCGAGCCAGCGTCGGGCCTCGTCGGCGATCATCGCCTCGGGCGCGGTCCAGAAGACGTGGTAGAAGTCCGATTCGTAGGTGCCGCTCCCGGTCTTGTACACGAACTTCACGCCGTCGAGCCGCGGCGACGCGCGGAAGGGTCGCACGACGAGGCTCTTCCCGACCTGCGTCGCGTGCGGATCCTCCGGCCGCTGCGCCTCGAGGACGAACTGCTGCTTCTCCGGAAAGCGCTTCGCGAGGAGGGGGCCGCAGGCCGCGAGGAGCGCGCTCGCCGCGACCCATCCGACGACCGCGGCGATCCTCCGTCCCTTCCGGCCGCGCGACGCCGTCACTCTCGTTTCTCCGGCGGTCGGAACGGCGGCGGCGGCTCGCCGAAGAGCAGCGCCGAGGGATACGACCGCGCGCCCTCGGTCACCGATCGCAGGTTGTTCGCGACCTCCCGCAAATCGGCCACCACCGAGTCGACGTCGCCCTGCTCCGACGCCACGAGGAGGTCGAGCCGTCGTACCGTCGCCGTGATCTGGGCGAGCGCGCTCTCGAGGGCGCGCTGCGTGGTCGAGACGTCGGTCCGCGACACCACGTCGCGCACCACGACGCTCGTCTCCCTCGCATCGGCGAGCGTGCGCTGCGCCTGCTGGGCGAGCCGGCGCACCTCGGCACCGGTCTCGCCCACCTTCGCGTCCTCGACGGCCTTCTTCACGGAGACGAGGGCGGCGTCGAGGTTCGCCACGAGCTCCTCGATCTGGATCTGGTCGATGCGATCGAACACGCGCTCCGCGGCGGTCGACAAGCTCTTGATCGCGCTCGGCGCCGACGGCACGTACGTGTAGTAGGGCTTCCACAGGATCGGAAGCGGCGGATTGCGCGCGGGATCGAGGAAGTCGAGCTCGAGGTACGAGGTGCCCGTGAGCCCTTGGGCGGCAATCCGGATGCGCAGGCCCTGCTGCACCATGAGGGCGAGATCCGACTGGAACTTCGGATCGCCCGGGTCGCGGGCCCAGCTCCCCGTGACGCGCATGCGCACGACGACGAGGCGGCCGTAGCGGATCGCCTCGTTCGGGTCCCGGGGCAGCGGGTAGTACTGCGCCAGGAAGCCGATGCTCTGGATGCGCCCGATCTCCACGCCGCGCCGCTTCACCGGCGAGCCGATGTCGACGCCCTGCACCGATTCGTCGAAGTACGTCTCGAGGACGGTGCCGCGCGTGAAGATGCGCTCGCTGCCGAGCGCGAGCGTGAGGGCGACGAGGAGCGCGATCCCCGCGAGCACGAAGACCCCCAGCCGGAAGTAGCGCGCCCGATCGCTCACGGACGCAGCTCCGGCATCGGCACCGCTTCGCGATGGAAGAACCGCCTGACCCACGGATCGGTGCTCCCGTCGCGGAGCTCCGCGGGCGGGCCGATGCCGGCGATCCGTCCGGTGCGCGAGTCGATCATGAGGGCCCGATCCGCGATCGTGTAGATGCTCGGGAGCTCGTGGCTCACCACCACGAGCGTCACGCCGAGGGCGTCGCGCAGGCGGAGCAGGAGCTGGTCGAGGCCCGCCGACGCCACCGGATCGAGGCCGGCGGAGGGCTCGTCGAGGAAGAGGATCTCGGGATCGAGGGCCATCGCGCGCGCGATCGCTCCGCGCTTGCGCATGCCGCCCGAGAGCTCGCCGGGCAGCTTGCCCGCCGCGTCCTCGAGCAGCACGAGACGGAGCTTCGCGCGGGCCACCCGGTCGCGCGCCTCGGGCGGCAGGTCGGTGAGCTCCTCCAGCGGGAGCCGCACGTTCTCGAGCAGGGTCATCGAGCCGAAGAGCGCGCCGCCCTGGTACATCACTCCGAAGCGTCGCAGGATGCGTCGGCGCGCCTCGCCCTGTGCCGTCGCGACGTCCTCGCCCTTCACCAGGATGCGTCCCGCGACCGGCTCGTAGAGGCCGATCATGTGCTTGAGGAGCGTGCTCTTGCCGCTTCCGGAGCCGCCGAGCACGACGAAGATCTCGCCGGGGTACACGTCGAAGGAGAACCGGTCGAGCACCACTCGTTCTTCGAAGCCGGCGACCAGCTCCTCGACCCGGATCACCGGCTCCCTCACGCCCCCTCCTCAGATCTCGAGCACGTAGTAGATCACGGACAGGATGCCGTCGGCCACGGCGATGAGCACGATCCCGGAGACGACCGCCGAGGTCGCCGACTCGCCCACGGCCCGCGCGCCCTGGCGGGTCTCGAGCCCGCGCAGGCAGCCGATCGCGGTCACCAGGATCCCGAACACGAAGCCCTTGAACAGGCCGCCGAAGAGATCGTTGAGGTCGACCATGTAGGTCACGCGCCGGTAGAACGTGATGGGCGGGTATCCGATCCCCATCAGCACCACGAGACCCCCGAAGAGGCCGGCGAGGTTGAAGAAGCAGATCAGGAAGGGGGTCACGGCGACCCCGGCCAGCACCCGCGTGACGACGAGGAAGCGGACGGGGAAGAGGCCCATGGTGGTGAGCGCGTCGAGCTCCTCGTTGACCTTCATCGTCCCGAGCTCCGCCGCGAACGCGGAGCCCGAGCGGCCCGCGAGGATCACCGCCGTCATGAGGGCGCCGAGCTCCCGGATCAGGGTGAGGCCCACGGCGTCGGCGGTGAAGATCTCGGCGGCGAACCAGCGAAGCTGGACCACGGACTGGAACGCCATGATGAGACCCATCAAGAAGCCCACGAGGCAGATGATCGGGAGCGCTCCGCTCCCGGCCTGGGAGGCGACCCGCAGCACGTCGCGCCAGCGCACGCGGCGGGGATGGGTCGCGGCCCAGAAGAGCGCCGCCGTGAGCTCGCCGGTGTAGGTGACGAGGGCCCGGAGCTGCACGTCGAGCTCGAACACGCTGCGGCCGAAGCTCTCGAAGAATCCACGAGGCTGCGGGGCCGCCGGGGCGGCCGCGGGCGCGACCGTCGCCGGCGGACGCACGAGGGTGTAGATGCGCGCGAGCTCCTCGCGCAGCCCTCCGAGCTCGAACGCCGCGCCCCGCGAGCGCTGCCGATCCTCCAGCGCGGAGAGCAGCGCGAAGCCGCTGCCGTCGCAGTAGTCGACGCGTGCGGCGTCGACCACGAGGCGGGGCGCGGCCTCGGACTCGGCGCGGCCCACCGCGTCGGCCCAGAGCGCGGCCGTGCCGGGGGCGTCGAGACGACCGGCGAGCCGCAGCACGAGCGTGTCGCCGGCGCGCTCCTGCTGGAGCGTCGCCGCCGCCTCCGCCCGCGCCGCCGCCCGCGCCATCACTCCCGCGGACGCGCCGGCGGGCCGGCAGCGAGGCCGGTCGACCCGGGCTTGAGGCTCAGCTCGACCTGCGGGAAGGGGATCGCGATCCCGGCGTCGCGCAGCGCGTCGTGCACCGCGATCGCGAGCTCGCTCCGCACCGTGACCCAGTTCTCGGACTGCACGAGCCAGCAGCGGAGCACGAAGTCGAGGCTGCTCGGGCCGAAGCCGACGAACAGCGCGGCGGGCGGCGGGCTCCGCAGCACCTCGCGCTGCTTGCCCGCCACCTCGTGCAGGAGCGCGATCACCCGCTCCGGCTCCGTCCCGTAGGCGACGCCCACGGTGATCTCGATCCGGCGCGAGTTGTCCGAGAGCGTCCAGTTGGTGACGGCGTCCTGGATCAGGTTCGCGTTCGGGACGATCACCTCGGCGCCGTCGAAGGTGCGCAGCGTGCTGGAGCGCAGCCCGATGCGGCGTACCTCGCCGGAGAGGTTCGCGAGCTGGACGGTGTCGCCGACCTGGATGGGACGCTCGAAGAGCAGGATCAGGCCCGACACGAAGTTGTTCACGATGTTCTGGAGGCCGAAGCCGATGCCGACGCCGAGCGCCCCCGCGAGCAGCGTCACCTTCGAGAGGTCGATGCCGAGGGCGGCGACGCCGAGGAGGAAGCCCGCCACGAACAGCGCGTAGCGGGTCAGGGTGGTGATCGCGTAGGGAACGCCGCGACCGAAGTGGAATCGCGGATAGACGTCGGTCTCGAGGGCGAAGCACACGAAGCGCGCGACGCCGTACGAGCCCAGCAGGATCAGGCCGAAGGCGAAGACGTCGCCGACCGAGAGCTTCGACTCTCCCGGCACGAACTCGACCGCGAGGAGCTCGCGGACGAGGCGGTGGGTCGGCGCCCACAGATGGAGCCCGCCGAGCGCCGTGAACACGAACAGGGCGCCCGCGACCCACGCCGTCGCGCGCTGCACGCGGTGCTCGATCAGGCGGCGATGCACCTGCACCGCGCGCGTGTGGCAGAGCGGGCGCACGCGCAGCGCGAACGTCACGAGGCCGTCGAACGCACGCGCGAGCGCGAGGTACGCGAAGCCGCTGTACACGATCACGAAGGCGCCGCCTCCGAGGAGGCGCGCGAGCTGCATCAGGCCGACCAGCGTGCAGAGCAGGGCGCCTGCGACGAGGCCCGTCAAGAGCTTCACACCGCGGCCGAGCCAGCGCAGGCGGTCGATCTGCTCGGGAGCGAGCTTCACGCCGGCGAGGCGTCCCGAGCGCAGCAGGAGCAGGAGCAGCACGAGCCCGATCGCGAGCTCGCCCGCGAGGAGCACCTGCTCGAGCTCGGGCACCGGCTCCGCCGTGTCGCGGATCCGGTCCACCAGGAAGAAGGCCGCGAGCGTGTACAGCGCGGGCCGCAGCGGCGCGTTCACGAGCGGCACCAGGGTGTGCAGCGCCGTCGGGAGCCCGATCAGGCCGAGCAGCACACCCGCCATGTACGGGACCTGCGGCTGGATGACCCGCGTCGAGGCGATCGTCAGCAAGAGGGCCGAGGCGATCGGCGACTGGAAGACCGTCGCCGCGGTCTCCATCCCCGGATCCTCCTCGCTCCACTTCTTGGTGCTGCGGCGACCGGTCCGGAACGCGAGATAGAGCCCGGCGAAGAGGAGCCCCTGGAGCGCGAGCCGTCCGCTCGCCTGGGGGACGAGGAGGCGAAGGTCCTCGTACTCCGCGGCCAGCATCGCCGTGAAGCGCTCGACCATCCGCTCGCGCTCGACGGACGAGAAGTCGAGCCGCCAGATCGGCTGGCTGTCGCGCTGCAGCAGCCGGCCCGCGAACTCGCGCCGGAAGGTGTCGATCTCCTCGATCGTCGCGCTCGCGAGCGTGAGGTCGCCGGATGCCTGCTCCTGCAGCTCGAGGAGCTTGCTCCGGCGGTCGCGCAGCATCTTCCGCGCCGCATCGATCGCGACGACGGTCTGGTCGACGCGCTCGACCGTCGCAGGCGGCGCTCCCGACGCCGTGGCCTCCTTCCGCGTGAGCTTCCAGGAGTCGCGTTCGGTCGCGAGCTCGTCGAGCGCCGTCTCGAGCCGCGTGGCGACCTTCGTGAGATCGTCGACGAGGGTCTGGAGATCGACGCGGGCTTCGCGCAGGCCGCGCTCCGGGGGCGCGAGCGCGCCGACGCGCGCGCCCGCCCAGATCAGCTCGTGGACGTCGGCCACGTGGCGCTTCAGCCGCGCGTCGATCGCGAGGATCCGGTCGCGCGCGGCGGAGATCGTGCCGTCGCTCGCGAGGTCGTCTCCCACGTGCTGGAGCCGCGCGAGGAGCGCGTCGGAGCGCTGGATCACCTCGGGAACGGGCACCGCGATCGGAGTGGGCGGGACGGGGGTCGGAGCGGCAGCGGGGGCAGGCGCCGCCGGAGCGGACGGCGCCGTCGGAGCCTGCCCGTGCGCCTCGCCCGCGAAGAGCGCGAGCGCGAGCGCGAGCCCGGCGAATCGGCGCCGCGAGCTCAGCGTCGCTCCTCCGGTGTCTGCTTCACGGTGTACCCACGTGCGGCGAGGGCGAGGAGGGAGCGCGGGAGGAGACGCATTCCCGCGTTGGCACGCAGCCACGGATACCAGCCGGGCACGATCGACGGCACCTGGCCCAGGGCGTCGAGCGCGGCGTCCACGACCTCCGAGGCCGGCGCACCCGCGTGAGGCAGCTCGCCCGCGACGTGGTGGAACTCGCTCTCCGTGCTCGCGGGCTCGAGCACGAGCACGTCGACGCCGTGTTCCCGGAGCTCCGCCCAGAGCGCCTCGCCCAGGAGCTGGTCGAAGGCCTTCGTAGCGGCATAGACGGCGTGGAGCGGAAGCGGCTGCCGGCCCGAGGCCGAGCCGGTGACGATCATGGCCGCGCGCGGCCGGCGCCGGAGCTGCGGCAGGAGGAGACGCGCGAGCAGGGTGGGCGCGAGACAGTTGAGGAGCACCATCTCGCGCAGGCGGCCGGGGTCCTGGGCCTCGAACCGGCCCGCGAGGCCGAAGCCGGCGTTGTTCACGAGCAGCGAGACGTCGAGATCCGACACCGCGTCGGCCACGCGCTGCGGCCCGCCGTCGGCGGCGAGGTCCGTCGCGACGATGCGTGTCGCGATCCCGTGTCGCTTCTCGAGCTCCTCCGCCAGGGTGCGAAGCCGGTCCTCGCGCCGGGCCACGAGCACGCACGAGAAGCCCGCCGTGGCGAGCTTCCGGGCGAACTCCGCGCCGATCCCGGCCGACGCGCCCGTGATCACCGCCCACCCCGGGTAGCGCTCGGAGAGCTCCGTCTCGCGACGGCGGAACCGCGGACGCGACCGCAGGAGCGCGATCTGCAGCGCGAGGAAGGGCGCCGCGGCGGCGAGCCCTGCGGCGAGGCGAAGGGGCTCGGGGCCGTAGAGCAGGCTCCAGACCAGCATCGACGCGGCGACGACGCCCGCGTAGACGCCGGCCCAGGGCCACATCCAGGGACGCATGCGCCAGAAGCCGTAGGTGAGGGCCGCGTAGATCGCCCAGTGGAAGGGCTCCGTGAGCTTCGCCGCGAAGCCGTGCAGGCGGAAGCCGAGCCAGACTTCCTCGTCGCGGGCCACGGGCTTGGCGAGCAGGTCCCAGGGAACGTAGACGAAGGCCATGAACGCACAGAACAGCATCACCGCGTTCATCCAGCCGGGACGCCGGGCGCGCTGCGCGCGCCACCATGCGCGGACCTGAGCCATGGGCGCAGGCTAGCATGGCCGCCTGCATGACCGACCGCGAGCGCTTCGATCCGCCGCTCCTCCGCGTCGCGTGGGTGAACCGCGCGCTGCTCGCGCGCGACGCGTTCCTCGCCGAGGCACGCGCGCGGGTCGCCGCGGCGGGCGCACCGGCGGAGCGCTTCGCGAGCGCGCTCGCCCACGGCGGCGTCCATCTCTGCGGGCGCCCGCTCCTGTCGCACGAGATCCCGGAGCACGTCGCGGCCGACGCGTGGGTGCGTGTCCACGTCTTCGCGCGCGAGCCCGAGACGCCGCCGCTCCCCGAGCCGGTCGTGCTGCTCGATCGGGATGGGCTCGTCGCGGTCGCGAAGCCCGCCTGGTGGCCGACCCAGGGCACCCGCGCGAGCCGGCGCCTCTCGCTCGAGGCCGTTCTCCGAGAGCGCCTCGCGTGCCCGTCCCTGCGCGCCGTCCATCGCCTCGACCGCGAGACGAGCGGCCTGGCCCTGTTCGCTCGCGACGCTGCGAGCGCCGCGCGGGCGGGTCGCGCCTTCGCGGCCGGAGGGGTCACGAGGCGATACCTCGCCCTCGCCTCTCCCGCGCCCCAGCGCGAGACCTGGCGCATCGAAGGCTGGATGGAGCGGGCCGCGGATCGCGCCCGGTTCCGCTTCGCGGTGCGCGAGGAGTCGGGTCCCGCGCGTCGCTGGAGCGCGACCTCCTTCCGACTCCTCCGCGTGTCGGGGAGCGCGGCGCTGGTCGAGGCCTGGCCCGAGACGGGGCGCACGCATCAGGTCCGCGTCCACCTCGCGGCGAGCGGAGCGCCGATCCTCGGCGACCCGGTCTACGGCGATCCCGCGGCGGCCGCGCGCTGCATGCTCCACGCCGCCTCGCTCCGCGTGGCGGGCGTGCTCGCGAGCGGCGCCCTCGAAGCCGAGGCCCCCCTCGCCGACGACTTCGCGCGCGCGGCGAGGAGCGCGGGCGTGCTCTAGCGATCTCGGTCGCGGCTCACGGACAGGCGATGCCGGTGCCCTGGAACGGACAGAAGCAGCCGGAGCCGAGCATCACGGGCGAGACCAGGGGACAGCGCGGCATGCCGGAGAGATCGCAGCAGTGGTACGCGAGGGGAGCCGATTGGGCGGGCGGCGGGGCGGCGACGTCGAAGCCCGAGGAGGCGCCGCCGTCCTCGTCCTCGGCATCGAGCTTGTCGGCGAGGCGCGCGAGCCGATCCAGCGTCTCGCGTCGGGCGCGCTCCGTCTCGACCTGGCGGCTCTCCTGCGGCGGAGCCGCCGCCGCCTGCCGGGCATGCGCGACGGGAGCCTCGGGCTCCGACGACAGCACCGAGACGCTCACGCTCCGCTCGGACTCGCCGCTCGACCCGCGACAGACGATGGTGTAGGTCGTGTCCTCGGTCGGCTTCACGCTGCGCGATCCTGCCGCGCCGACGCGCCCGACGCCGGGCTCGAGGCTGCACTCGTCGGCGTTCTCCGCGCGCCAGTGGAGGACGACCGCGCCCCCGGGCTCGACCTCGAGCGGGCTCGCCTCGAAGCTCCGGAACGCGACCGAGGCAGGCCGCTCGTCGTGGGGCTCTCGCTCGGAGCGGTAGACGCCGTACGCGGTGACGCTGGCCGAGAGCACCGCCGCGAGACCGGTCAGGATCCCGGGAAGGGTCGCGAAGAAGGATCGAGGCGAATCCCCGGCCATGGGCCCTCCGGCCGCCCCGAGGCAGATGCCCCCATCCTACTCCCGCGAAGAGGCGCCACCACCGCCTGTTCGGGGGACGCCGCGGGGCTACTCGACCGCCGACGGCGCCTCTGGCAGGCCCGCCCACTGCTCCTCGTCGTGACCGAACAGGAGGCGCGCGCCATCCCGCGCGAGGCCGCGGAGGCGCTCGAGGGAGGCCCGCATCCGTTCGAAGTCGTGCGCGAAGGGCGGGAGTCGGAGCGCCTCCAGGGTCCGGCGGAAGTAGCAGGCGTCGGCCGTGAGCACGACCTCGCCGCTCGCGAGGCGCACCCGGAGCGACTGATGCCCCGGCGTGTGACCGGGCGTCGGAAGGCAGACGACGCGGCCGTCGCCGAACACGTCGTGCTCGCCCTCCACGGCCTCGACATCGTGGCCGAGGTCGTAGTCGCGAGGCTCGTAGAAGCTCGCGCGGATCGACGCGTCATCGTGTCCCGCGCTCCATTCGTCGCGCTGCACCACGAGCCGCGCGTTCGGAACCTGCACGTGTCCGCCGACGTGGTCGAAGTGCAGGTGCGAGGTCACCAGGAAGCGTACGTCGCGCGGATCGACGCCGAGCACGGCGAGGCGTGCTCCGATCGTCTCGCCTGCGCCGAGCTCGATGCGCATGACACGCGACAGCGGGCCGAGGCGCGTCTCGGGGTCGTCCACGAGATCGGGATGGAGGCCGCTGTCGAACAGCGCGAGCCCGCGCGGATGCTCGATCAGCCAGCTCGGGACCGGCAGGCGGATCTCGCCGCGCTCGCCCTCGGCGAAGGTGCCCGCGTCGCCCACGACCGATCCACAACGCAGCGCGTAGAGCCGGATCGTCATCGCGCACATTATGCCGTCACGAAGCGCGGGCGGGTGTACGATGAGGCGCGGATCGACGGGAGGACGCTTGCTGCCGCGGATGCCGTTCGGCCGGACCGGCCACGAGAGCTCGCGCCTGATCTTCGGGGCCGCCGCCCTCTGGAAGTCGACCCAGGACGAGGCCGATCGTGCCCTCGAGCTGCTCCTCGTCCACGGCGTGAACCACATCGACGTCGCCGCCTCGTATGGCGACGCCGAGCTCCGCGTCGGCCCGTGGATGCGCGAGCACCGTCGCCGCTTCTTCCTCGCGACGAAGACGGGCGAGCGAGGCTACGCCGGGGCGCGCGACGAGATCCGCCGCTCCCTCGACCGGCTGCGCGTCGACCAGGTCGACCTCCTGCAGCTCCACAACCTGGTGAACGTCGCGGACTGGGAGCGCGCGTTCTCGGACGACGGTGCGCTCCGCGCCGCAGTCGAGGCCCGCGACACGGGGCTCGTGCGCTTCCTCGGCGTGACCGGCCACGGCACGCGCGTCGCCGCGATGCACCTCCAGAGCCTCGAGCGCTTCGACTTCGACTCCGTGCTCCTGCCGTACAGCTACGTCGCGCTCCAGGACGCGCGCTACGCCGAAGAGCTCGACGCGCTGCGGCGGCTCTGCCGCGAGCGGGGCGTCGCCGTGCAGACCATCAAGTCGATCGCGCGGCGCCGCTGGCCCGAGGGCGCGCGACCGAAGCGCGCGACGTGGTACGAGCCCCTGGAGGAGCCGCGCGAGATCGAGCGGGCCGTGCAGTTCGTGCTCGCGCAGCCCGACCTGTTCGTGAACTCCGCCGGCGATCTCGCGCTGCTGCCGGCGATGGTCTCCGCAACCGAGCGCTTCGTGGCGGCGCCGAGCGAGCTCCAGCTTCGTGCCGATGCCGAGCGGCTCGGCATCGCGCCGCTCTTCGTGCGTGGCTTCGCGGGCTCCGCCTGAGCGACGACGCGGACGACGGAGGTCCTTTGCTGCCGCCGCTCGCGACGGGCGGCGGGCTGCGTCGCGAGCACTTCACCGAGGAGAACCTCGAGCGCTTCGCCGCCTGGATGCGCTCGCAGGGCGCGAACGTGCTCTCGGCCGAGGAACGCGACGCCTCGCTGCGCGCGATCCTCGCGCAGGCGACGCCGGGCGAAGACGTGTTCGTCTTCGGCTACGGCTCGTTGATGTGGAACCCGGCGTTCCACCACGTCGAGGCGCGCCCCGCGTGGCTCGAGGGCTGGCATCGCGAGTTCTGCCTCTGGAACGTCTTCGGACGGGGAACGGTGGAGAATCCGGGGCTCATGCTCGCGCTCGAGCCGGGCGACGCCTGTCACGGCCTCGCCCTGCGAATCGCCGCGGCCGACGTGGCCTCGGAGCTCGGCGTCCTCTGGAAGCGCGAGATGATCACGGGCGGCTACGAGGCGCGCTGGGTGACGCTCGACGCCGGTGGCGCGGAGCTCCGCGCCGTGACCTTCGTCGCAAATCGCGCGAGCTCGCGCTACGCGGGGCGACTCCCGCACGACGTCGCGCTGCGCCACCTCGCCCGCGCGCGCGGGCCCCTCGGCACGAGTCGGGCGTACGTGGAAAGCCTGGTCGAGCACCTCGACGCGCTCGGCCTGCGCGACGAGGCGATGCGCCGCATCCGGCGGGGGCTCGAGGAGCCCCGGGAGTAGCGCTCAGTCGCGGCCGATCGAGATCGCCTGGCGCGGGCAGAGGCGCACGGCCTCCTCGAGCTTCGCCTTGAGCTCGGGCCCCGGCTTCTCGATCAGGATGTGCAGCATGTCGTTCTCGTCCACGCGGAAGATCTCGGGCGCGACCTCCATGCAGATCGCATTGGCCTCGCACAGATCGAAGTCGACGATCACCTTCACGCGGGGGGCCCTCCTCGAGGCCAGTCTACTCCGCACACGAGGCGAGCCGCACCGGGCCCGCCGCTACTTTCGCGACTCGGCCGCCTCGAGGTAGCCCCGGAGTCGCTCCACCGAGTCGACGAACTCGTCCACCATCTCGTAGACCACCTCATGGGACGGCCTGACCTCGTTCATCCGGCCGACGATCTGGCCGACCGGCAGGCCCGCGAGCTCCCGTGCCCTGGAGCGCGGGCTCCCCGCGAAGCGTTGGATGCGCTCGTACGCCTCGCCCGACACCATGTACTGGAGCGGCATGGGCAGCGTGCCGGGGGAGTCGGGACCGTCCCAAGCCTCGGTCCAGGCGGTCTTGAGCTGACGCGCCGGCTTGCCGGAGAGGGACTTCGAGCGGACGGTGTCGCGCGACGTCGCGGCGAGGAGCTTCTCTCGCACGACCGGGCTCGTGTCGGCCTCCTCGACCGTGAGCCAGACCGACCCGGTCCACACGCCTTGCGCGCCGAGGCAGAGGGAGGCGGCGACCTGACGGCCGCAGCCGATTCCGCCGGCGGCGAGCACCGGCACCGGCGCCACGGCGTCGACCACCTCCGGCACGAGCACCATCGTCCCGATCTCGCCCGTGTGGCCGCCGGCCTCGGTGCCCGAGGCGATGATCACGTCGACGCCCGCGGCGACCTGCTTGCGCGCCTGGTCGGCGCGGCCGACGAGGGCTGCGACCTTGACGCCGTGCTCGTGCGCGAGGTCGACCACGTCCTTCGGCGGCGGTCCGAGGGCGTTCACGATCAGCTTGATCGGGTGCGAGAGCGCCACGTCGACGAGCTTGCGCGCGGCGTCGTGGGTCCAGCCGAGGAGCGTCTCGTGGGGCTCGACACCAGGCGGGAGCGGCGGCACGTCGTACTTCGCGAGCACGTCCTCGACGAACTTGCGGTGCTTCTCGGGGATCAGCGCGGCGAGCTTCTCCTTCGTGAGGTGGACGTCGCCCATGCCCTCGTACTTCATGGGCATCACGACGTCGACGCCGTAGGGCTTGCCGCCGACGTGCTCATCGATCCACTTGAGCTCGATCTCGAGCTGCTCCGGCGAGAAGGCCACCGCGCCGAGGACGCCGAGCCCGCCGGCCCGTGACACCGCGGCGACGACGTCGCGGCAGTGGCTGAAGGCGAAGATCGGGACGTCGATGCCGAAGAGGTCGCAGATCGGCGTGCGCATGGGGGCCTCCGGAGGCGTTCGCTCGGGGTTGTGGCCAAAAAGTAGAACATGTTTCAATATTCGCCGCAAGGGACGATCCTGGAGGAACCGATGAGCGCGACCGCGGCCGCCGAGGCCCCCCATCTCCTCGTGGAGCAGGACGGGCCGATCCTGGTCCTGACCATGAACCGGCCCGCGCGGCGCAACGCGCTCTCGGGCCAGATGCTCGCCCGGATGGCCGACGCCTGGAAGCGGATCGACGAGGATCCCTCGATCCGGGTCGCGATCCTGACGGGCGCCGAGGGCACGTTCTGCGCCGGCGCCGACCTGAAGGAGATGGCGGGCGGCCGCACGGAGGACGAGTGGACGAAGCGCTTCCAGCAGGATGCCGATCTGCAGTGGAAGGGCCTCCTGCGCCACACACAGCCGAAGAAGCCCCTGATCGCCGCCGTCGAGGGCTACGCGATCGCGGGCGGCACCGAGATCCTGCAGGGCACCGACATCCGCGTCGCCGGGAAGAGCGCCACCTTCGGCATCGCCGAAGTGCGTCGCGGTCTCTTCCCGCTCGGCGGCTCGACGGTGCGGCTGCGACGGCAGATCCCGTACACGATCGCCGCGGAGCTCCTGCTCACGGGCCGCTCCATCTCCGCCGAGGAGGCGCTGCAGATCGGGCTCATCGGCCGCGTGGTGCCCGACGGCCAGGCCCTCGCCGAGGCGCGCAAGATCGCGGAGCAGATCGCGGAGAACGGCCCCGTCGCGGTGCAGGCCGTGCTGCGCTCGTTGCGCGAGACCGAGGGGCTCCCCGAGAAGGACGCCCTCGCGAAGGAGCTCCAGATCGGGCTTCCCGTGTTCGCGAGCGAGGACGCTCGCGAGGGGCCGAAGGCCTTCGCAGAGAAGCGCAAGCCGAACTTCGTGGGCCGCTGAGGATGGCGTCGGAGCCGCTCGCGCCCGACACGGAGGCGCCGCCGGTCTCGCCCGAGGCGGATCCGACGAAGCGCGGCGGCGCGCTCGCGTCGCTCGCACGCCTGGCCGACAGCGTGCGCCGCCTCGTCGATCGCGTGATCTCCCTCGATGCGCCGTCGGGTGCGCTCGACCCGGTCGCCGACTCCCTGGATGCCCTCACCGATGCGCTCGTCCCATGGCACGGAAGACGTCCGATCCCGGCGTGGTCGGGCACCGTGGATCGCAGCGATCCCAACGCCTTCCTGCCGTGGAGCCCGATGATCGGCCGCTACAACCCGCTCGCGCCGCCGATCGAGCTCACGATCGAGGGCGACACCGTCGTGGGGCGCGCGCGCTTCGGCGCGGCCTACGAGGGCCCGCCGGGCTGCGTGCACGGCGCGATCGTCGCGGGAGCGTTCGACCAGGTGCTCGCGCTCGTGAACGTCCTGGTCGGGCATCCTGCCATGACGGGCACCCTCACGATCAAGTACCGCCGCCCGACGCCGCTCCACGAGGAGCTGCGCTTCGTCGCGCGCACCGACCGGGTCGAGGGCCGCAAGGTCTTCGCGAGCGCGACGCTGCATGCCGGAGAGACGCTCGTCGCCGAGAGCGAGGGCGTGTTCATCCTCGTGACCGCGATGCCGGCGGTGCCGTAGCCCGTCGCGGCGGGGCGTCCTCCCGGGTACCGTGTCTCCTCCGATCGTCCGTCGACGCATCCCGGCCCGCGCGCGGGCCGGCGAAGGAGGTCCGCCATGGGTGAGGTGTTCATCGTCGAGGCCGTGCGCTCGCCCCTCGGCAAGCGCGGCGGCGGGCTCTCCACCGTCCATCCCGCGGATCTCCTCGGCGCGGTGCAGAAGGCCGCCGTCGAGCGCGCGAAGCTCGATCCTGCTGCGGTCGACCAGATCATCGGCGGCTGCGTGTCGCAGGTGGGCGAGCAGGCCTTCAACGTGGCGCGCACGGCCTGGCTCTCGGCGGGCATGCCGCTCGAGGTGCCGAGCACGACCGTCGACAGCCAGTGTGGCTCGAGCCAGCAGGCGAGCACCCTCGCCGCCGGCCTCGTGGGCTCGGGCCTCGAGGACGTCGTCCTCTCCTGCGGCGTCGAGAGCATGAGCCGCGTCCCGCTCGGCGCGAACTTCGCGGACAAGAAGCTCGGCCGTCCCGTGCCGAAGAGCTACTTCGCCCGCTTCGCCTTCCACAGCCAGTTCCAGGGCGCCGAGCTGATCGCGAAGGAGTTCGGCATCAGCCGCGACGACACCGACCGCTTCGGCCTGCGGAGCCAGGAGCTCGCGAAGCAGGCCTGGGACGAGAAGCGCTTCGAGCGCGAGGTCGTCCCGCTACAGGCGCCCGTCGTGAACGAGGCCGGCGAGCCGACGGGCGAGCTGCGCACGGTCGCCCGCGACGAAGGCCTGCGCGAGACCACGCTCGAGAAGCTCGCGACGCTCAAGGCCGTGATGGAGGGCGGCGTCCATACTGCGGGCAGCTCGTCGCAGATTACCGACGGAGCCTCGGCCGTGCTCCTCGCGAGCGAGGCCGCCGTGAAGCGTCTCGGGCTGCGCCCGCGCGCGCGCATCGTCTACTCGACGATCGTCGGCGTCGAGCCGGAGACGATGCTCAAGGGTCCGATCCCGGTCACGAAGAAGCTCCTCGACAGGACGGGCCTCGCGCTCGACCAGATGGACGTGTTCGAGGTGAACGAGGCCTTCGCGAGCGTCGTCCTCGCCTGGCAGAAGGCCGTCGGCGCGAACCCCGAGCGCGTGAACCCGAACGGTGGCGCTATCGCCCTGGGCCATCCCACGGGCGCCACGGGCGACCGGCTGATCACGACGGCGCTCCACGAGCTCGAGCGCACCGGCGGACGCTACGCCCTCGTCGCGATGTGCTGCGGCGGCGGCCTCGGCACCGGCACGATCCTCGAGCGCCTGGGCTGAGCCGGCGCGCGGCACGCGGGCTCAGCCGAAGCGCGAGCCCGGGTACAGCACGTTCAGCGCGAGCGTGAAGAGCGGCCCGAAGATCGCGGGGAAGACCTTCCACGCGAGGTAGATCCCGAAGAGCGAGAGCATCGGGCTCCGCATCGACTCGGCGAAGCGCTCGGCGGCGCTCTCGGGCAGGAGCAGCGGCAAGGCGCCTGCGCCGTCCATGGGCGGGAGCGGAATCAGGTTGAACGCGAACAGCACCAGGTTCATGTAGAAGAAGCAGCTCAGCACGAAGGCGCTGGCTTCGAACATCCCGCCCGAGACGGCCTGCACCACGTGGTCGCGATGCGCCGTCATCGGCACGCGGAAGACGCCTGCCGCGATCCCGATCCAGATCGCCGCCGCGGCGGCGAGCACGAGCACGAGGTTCGAGAGCGGCCCGGCGAGCGATACCCACGCGGCGCGGCGCGGATGCCGCTGCGCCCAGAACGGATCGAGGGGCGCGCTCGCCCAGCCGAGCGGCCAGCCGAGCGTCGCGAGCGTGAGGAGGGGCGCGAGCACCATGCCGATCGGCTCGCGCCGGATGTGCGGGATCGGGTCGATCGTCAGCTGGCCGCCCGCATAGGCCGTGGAATCGCCTCCCCGGCGCGCAGTCCACGCGTGGGCCGCCTCGTGGAACGTCACCGAGAAGAGGAAGACCACGTACCAGGTGATCGCGTCGGCGACATGGCTCGGCGTCATCGGGCTCCGCTCGCCGCGAGCGAGCTCGCCTCGCCCCGCGCGATCGCCGCGACGTGCGCAAAGTCCGGCGGGTCCGCCGCGTGGCGATACGCGTGCTCCCCGACAACGGGTTCGCCTCGCACGAGCCGCGTGCCGGGCGTCGCGTCAGCCCCGTGCCGGGGCAACGCGCGCCTCCGCGTCGCGGCAGACGATCGCGCGCGCCGCCTCGACTCCCGACATCACCACGCCGTAGATCCCGCCGCCGGGGCGGGTCCAGTGTCCCGCGAGCACGAGGCCCTCGACCGGCGAGCGCAGCGCCAGGCGCCCGAGCCCGACCTGCTCGGGCGAGTGCTCCCAGCCGTAGATCGCGCCGTCGCCGTTGCGTGTGTAGCGCTCGAGGGTGCGCGGCGTCGCGGCCTCCGCGAAGGAGATGCCCGCGCGCAGCCCCGGCGCGGCGCGCTCCGCCCGGGCGAGGAGCGCTTCCGTGAGCCGCTCCTTCTCGTCGCGCCAGGAGGCCACGGCGTCGTAGGGCAGGAGCGTCGTCAGCACGAACGCGTGCTGGCCGGCCGGCGCGAGCGCGGGATCGGCGAGGGTAGGCACGGTGATCGTCAGCCACTCGATGCGCCCCGCCGCGGCCGCCGCCGCGTGGGCGTCGTGATCGAAGCCCGACCAGACGAAGTTCTCGTGCTCGAGACCCGCGGCCCGGGGGTCGAACCGGCCCGAGGCATACACCACGAAGGCGGAGACGGACGGCCGCATGTGCGCGAGGCGCGCCGCGAAGCGCGGCGGCAGCGCGTCGCGTCCGACGAGCTCGTCGAAGGTCTGGCGCGCATCCGCGTTCGACACGACGACCGGCGCGTCGATGCGCTGGCCGTTCTCCAGCACGACGCCCCGTGCGCGCCCGTCGCGCACGCGGATCCGCCGCACGGTGCTGCGCAGCAGGAGCTCGCCGCCGGAGCCCTCGAGCGCCTGCACGAGCGCCCGCGCCAGCGTCTGGAAGGTGCCGCGGCAGTACCAGGCGCCCTCCACCAGGTAGCTCGCGAGCATCGTCGACCAGTACACGAACGAGAGACGCGAGGGCGGTAGCCCGACGTAGGGCCAGAGCGTCGCGAAGGCCGCGGCGAGGCGCGGGTCCCGGACCTGCGTGCGCAGCACCGCATCGAGCGTCGCGCGATGGAACCGGACGAGGCTCGGGTGGCGCCGGCGGAAGGAGGGAAGGTCGGTCCCGAGATCGACGTCGGGCGCGTGCTCCGCGTCCTGCCAGACGTCGAGGCAGATCTGGAGGAGCTCGCGGATCCGCTTCTCTTCGGTCGGGAAGCCCTCGGCGTGCGCCTCCACGAACTCCTCGACGCCGCCGGGCACGCGCAGCGCGAGGCCGGGAAACGAGCTGGTGTAGAACGGGTCGACGCGCGCGAAGTCGCAGGCCCCGCGCACCCCGAGGCCGCGCAGCACGCGGTCCACGAGGCCGCCGGGCCCGCAGCCGCCGACCAGGTGCACGGCGGAGTCGAAGCGCACGGGCCCGCGCCGGAAGGCATGGGCGTAGCCGCCCGGCCGATCGTGGCGCTCCACGACGAGCACCGAGCGCCCGGACTTCGCGAGGAGCGCCGCCGCCGTGAGGCCGCCCATTCCGCCGCCCACGACGATCGCGTCGTAGGCGTCGCGACGCGCCTCGGTGTGGAAGCGCATGACGCTAGTGGACGGCCAGCTCGGCCGGATCGTTCCCGGCGAGTCCGTAGTGGGCCATGAAATGCAGCAGGCTTCGGCTGTAGGCGTGGCGCGTGGCCTCGCCGGTGAAGACGCGCGGGAAGTGGCGCTGGAGGTGCCATCCGAGGATCCGCCCGACGGGCGTCGTCTGCACGACCTGCCCGACGCGGAAGAGCGTGAAGAGTCGGCCCGAGTACCAGAGCTCGACCACGCGCTGCCACGCGTCGAGGTGTCGGATCACGTCGCGCTCGTAGCGCTTCCACGCGCGCTCCGACGGCGCGAGGAGGGTCCGTGCGAGGCGCTCGGCGCCGTCCAGGCCGACCAGCAGGCCGCTCGAGAAGATGGGGTCGATGAAGCCGAAGGCGTCGCCGCAGAGCGCCCAGTTCGGGCCGAAGCCACGCAGCGTCGTGAGCTGGTAGTTGTTGTAGCGGAACACCTTCGTGAGACGCTTCGCGTGGGCGGCCCACGGGCCGATCAGGGCATCGCTGCGAAGCCAGGCGTCGTACTGCGTCTCGATGCCGTCGCCGCTGCGCCGCAGCACGTCCGACGGCACGACGATGCCGACGGAGACGCGGCCGGGCAGCGGAATGCGCCAGCACCAGCCGTACTCCATGCGATCGCTGTGCACGTGGCCCGGATGGGAGAGCGGCACGTTCTCGCAGTGGGCGAAGAGCGCGGTGTCGCGTCGCGAGCCGGTGCGGTACGGGAGGCCGAGGAGGTCCGACACGAGGCGGGTGCGGCCGGTGGCGTCGACGACGAGGTCGGGCTGTGCGTCGAGGCCCGCGGCGGCGAGCGTCGCGTCGGCGAGGCGCACGCGCGGGGAGGCCGGCGCCTCGCGCTCGACCTGCGCCGGGTGGTCGACGACGCGCGCGCCGGCGCGCGCGGCCGCCGCGATCACGCTCGCGTCGAAGCGATCGCGCGGCACGTTGTACGCGTAGTTCGTGACCGCGTTCGGAACGTCGGCGAAGCGGAACGACATCTCGTCGCCGGGACCGAGCGTGAAGGTCGCGCCCGGCTTCCAGGTCGAGTAGGACGCCACCTCCTCCTCGATCCCGAGCTTGCGCAGGAACGGGATCACCGCGGGCACGAGGGACTCGCCCGGCACGAGGGGCGGGCGCTGGCTGCGCTGGAACAAGCTGACGCGCACGCCGGCCCGCGCGAGCTGCGCCGCGAGGAACGACCCGGCCGGCCCGCCGCCGATGATCGCGACGCTGCCGATCGCTGCCGTCGGACTGCTCGAGCGCGTCGCCGTGGGCGTCTCCGGCATCGGCGCGACGGTATACTACGCCGCGCCCCGGGTACAAGACGCGCGGCGAGCGGCGCCGCGCCACGCTCCCGCACGGATCGAGGCCCTCATGAGCTCGCCCGCCCTCGCTGCCCCGACCCGCGAAAGCCTCGCGGCGCTCGTGGTGGAGATCGTGCGCGACCAGCTCCTCTCGGTCGGCCCCGAGTTCGGCGCGCGCTCGAACCTGGTCGACGCCGGCCTCGACTCCCTGGCCCTGACCCAGCTCCTGCTCGCGATCGAGGAGCGCACGGGCATCTGGGTGGACGAGAGCCTCCTCACCCCGGAGAACCTCGAGAGCGCCGAGGCGCTTGCCGCGTGCATCGATGCCCTCGGCGCGGGCCGGGACGCGGACGGCTCCGCGGCCTCGTGAGCGCTCCGGCGACCCCCGCCTCCTTCGCCGCGCGCCAGCGCGCGGGCGATCTCCCCCTGACCGGCGCGGACGCGTTCCTGCGCTCCTTCGACGCCGAGTGCCGGCGGTTCGGCCGCGCGAGCCATCTCTCCCAGCTCGTGCTGCGCCTCGGACCGGGCTTCGATCCCGAGCGCTTCCAGACGACGCTCGCCGAGGCGGCGCGCGCGCATCCGATCCTGCGCGCGCCGGTGGTGCGGCGCTTCGCCGCACTCTATCCGGTGTATCGCACGACGCGGCCGAGCCCGCGCCTGCCCGTCGTGAGCGTGCACGCGCCCGACGTCACGGGCGTGGCGGCCCGAAGCGCGCAGGCGCCCGCTCACCCGGCGCTCGCCCCGGGTGTTCCGCTGCCCGCGCTGTTCGGCGACCGGGTGAACGAGATCCTGCAGCTCGAGCGCGGTGAGCTCCTGCGCGTCGACCTCGTGCCGCGGGCGGACGGCGGCACGGACTTCGCGATGACCTGGGCCCATCTCCTCTTCGACGGCTCCGGCAGCGAGCACTTCGTGGCGTGGCTCGCGCGCTGCGGCGACGGCGCGACGAGGGTCGATGCGCTCGGCGCCGACGAGGGCGGCGGCGCAGGCCTCGACGAGACGCCCGCCGCGTTCTTCCGCGCGCTGCGCGCCAAGGGCGACCGTGCGCGCGCATGGCAACGCCAGATCCGCGCCCTCGCGTCGATCCCGCCCCGCTCGCCGGGCGGCCGGCTCTCTCGAGCGCGCCAGGCCACGCGCTACGAGCGCCTCACGCTGCGAGGCGACGCGAGCGAACGCTTCCTCGCGCGGGCGAAGGAGAAGGCCGGCGTGCTCACGCCCGTCCTGTTCCCGCTCGCGGCCTCGATCCGCGCCCACGCCGCCCTGTTCCGCGCGCGCGGCGTGCTGCCCCGGAGCTTCGTCGTGCCGGTGGTCGCGAACGCGCGGCCGAAGGGCGCGGCCTCGGGCGCCGAGGCGATCTTCCGCACCCACGTCGCGATGCTCTGGTTCCGGGCGCTCGCGGAGGAGACGGCGGACCTCGACGGCCTGGTGCGCGCGCTCCGCACCCGGCGCGCGGAGCTCCTGAAGCGGCACTTCCTCGAGGACGGCCTCGCCGCCCTCGACGTGGCGCGCATCGCGCCACGCCGCGCCTACGCCTTCGGCGTCCGCCGCGTCTTCGGCGGCGAGCTCGCCTCGTTCTTCTTCGCCTACACGGGGGAGTTCCTGCCGCGCACCGCGACGTTCTTCGGCGCGCCGATCGAGGACGGCTTCCACGTGCCCGGCGTACCCGCGTCTCCGGGCAGCGCCCTCGTCTTCTCCCTGCGCGACGGACGGCTCGGCGTGACCCACGTCTGGCAGGACGGCGTCGAGGACGCGGACGAGCGCGCGCTCCTGCGGCGCGCGTTGCTCGACGACCTCGTCGGATCCGACGGGGCGGGGACGCCGTGACGCGCGCGGAGCGCTTCGACGTCGTCGTCGCGGGCGGCGGCCTCGCGGGCGTGGCGGCAGCCGTCACCGCCGCCCGTTGCGGCGCGCGCACCCTTCTCGTCGAGCGCGACGCCGCCCTCGGTGGCAACGCGACCTCGGCCCTCGTGCACACGTTCTGCGGCCTCTACGCACCGATCGCGGAGGAGGACGACGCGCCGTCGCCGCGGCACGTCCATCCCGGCCTTCCGTCGCGGCTCGCCGCACGGCTCGCCGCCGCGGGAGGCGCGGGCGAGCCGGAGCGCGCGGGACGCGTCTTCGTGCTGCCGATCCGACCGCCGGTGCTCGAGGCGTTCCTCACGCGTGTCGTGGAGAAGACGGCGGGGCTCGCGCTCGCGCTCTCGACGGAGCTGGTCGACGCGACGCTCGCCGACGACGCGCGCGCGCCCAGCCTGCTCTGCGTGCGGAGCGACGCGCGCGCCCGCGACGTCGTCGCGGAGCTCGCGATCGACGCGACGGGCGATGCCGCCCTCGCCGCGGCGGGCGGCGCCGAGCTCTTCTGCGAGGCGCCCGAGCGCCTGCAGCACGCGTCGTACGTGTTCCGGGTGCGCGGGATCTCCGACGCCACGGCGAGCGGCTTCTCGCGTCTCCGTGTCACCGCGGGCCTCGCCGACGCCGCTCGGCGACGCGGCCTCCCGCCCGGCTGCGACTCCGTGCTCGTCCGCCCAGGCGGCCCAGGCGCGGCCTACGTCACCGTGAACCTTCCGAAGCCCGACGCGAGCCGCTTCGGCCCCTTCGATCCCCTCGATCCGGCGCAGCGCGAGGCGCTCGCCGCGGCGGGACGCGCCGCCGCGGAGGCGATCGTCGCTTGGCTGCGCGAGCGCCCCGAGACGTCCGGCTGCGAGATCGACGCGCTGCCGCGTCGCGCCGGCATCCGCGAGACGCGGCGCGTGCGGGGCCGCGTCGTGGTCGAAGCCGCCGACGTCGTGGGCGGGCGTCGGCGCGACGACGAGGTCGCCCTCTCGAGCTGGCCGATCGAGCTCTGGGACTCGCCCCTCCGCCCGCGCTTCGAGCGGGTCGCCGCCGCGAGCTCCGTGCCCCTGGGCGCGCTCGTCTCCGCGAGCCATCCCCGCCTCGCCGCCGCGGGGCGTTGCCTCTCGGCGAGCCACGAGGCGCTCGGCGCGCTGCGCGTCCTCGGGACGGCCATGGCCACGGGCGAGGCGGCCGGCGTCGCCGCGGCGCTCGCGGCCGAGCGCCGCGTGGCGCTCGCGGAGGTCGAGCCGGCAGCGGTACGTGACGCGATCGCGCGGCTCGCGGGAGAGGACACGCCGTGGTGACGGTGATCGATGCCCTGCGGGCGCGCGCCGCGCGCGCGCCCGAGCACCTCGCGCTCGTCGCGGAGGCACGCGGGGAGGGCGTCGCCGAGCGCGTCTCCTACGGCGCGCTCGTCGAGCGCATGGAGGCGGTCGCGTCCCGGCTTCGGGGCGCCGGCGTGGCCGCGGGCGATCGCTGCGGGCTCGTCGCTCCCCAGGGCGTGGGCTTCGTGGAGCACGCGCTCGGCGTGCTCGCGGCCGACGCCTGCCTCGTGCCGATCGCCGACGACCTCGGCGCGGCGGGCTTCGAGCAGGTGCGCATCGAGGCGCGGCTCCAGCACGCGCTGGCGCTCGGCGAAGGCGACGCGCGGCTTCGGAGCTTCGACGCGCCGCCCGCGCCCGAGGGCGACCCGGAGGCCGCCTTCCGCGCGCTCCGCCCGGCCTACCTCCGATTCACCTCGGGCACGACGAGCCGCCGCAAGGGCGTGGTGCTCGGACACGCGACGGTGCAGGCGCGCCTCGACGCCGCGAACGCGGCGCTCGAGATCGGGCCCGAGGACCGTGTGCTCTGGCTGCTCCCGATGGCGCACCACTTCGTGGTGTCGATCCTGCTCTACCTGCGCGAGGGAGCGACCGTGCTCCTGCCCGCGTCGTCCCTCGCCCGCCCGGCCCTCGCGCTCGCGCAGCGCGAGGGCGCGACCGTGCTCTACGCGTCGCCCTTCCACCACCACCTCCTCGCGAAGGACGCCTCGGAGGCGAAGCTCCCGGAGCTCCGGCTCGCCGTCTCCACCGCGGAGGGGCTGCGCGGCGACGTGGCGCGCGCCTTCGCCGCGCGCTTCGGCCAGCCCCTCGTGCAGGCGCTCGGCGTGATCGAGTGCGGTCTTCCCGTCATGAACCGCGCGTCGGCCGCCCGCAAGCCGGAAGCCCTCGGCCGCCCGCTCCCGGGCTACGAGGTCTGGCTGCGCGGCGAGGACGGTCTGCCCGTGGCCGCGCGCGGCCCCGAGCACACGGGCGAGCTCTGCATCCGCGGGCCGGGCCTGTTCGACGCCTATCTCTCGCCCTGGACGCCTGCCGCCGCGGCCCTCGCCCCCGACGGCTTCCGCACCGGAGACCAGGCCTGGATCGACGAAGACGGCGACCTCCACCTCGCGGGACGCCGCGCGAACCGCATCAACCTCGCCGGCATGAAGTTCTTCTGCGAGGAGGTGGAGGCCGTGCTCGACGCGCATCCGGCGGTGGCACGCAGCCGTGTGTCGGCGCGGGTCCACCCGCACCTGGGCGAGATCCCGGTGGCGGAGGTGGTGCCCGCCGACCCTGCCGCTCCGCTCGCGGCGCAGGCGCTGCAGGCGTTCTGTCGCGAGCGGCTGCCGAGCTACAAGGTGCCGCGCGAGATCCGCGTGGTGGCCGCGCTCGAGACCACCGCCACGGGAAAGCTCGTGCGCTGGAGCCCCGGAGGCAGCGGGTGAGCCGGCTCGCCGGGGCCTTCGGGGCGCTGCGGGTCGCTCTCGGCGCGGCCTATCCCTTCCTCATCCACACCGCGCTGCGCAGCGGACACGCACCGGCGGCCGCGCTCGGGCTCGTGGCGTTCCTCGCCGTCTCGCTCGCCGTGTCGTGGCACGCCGCGGGCGCCGCCCGCCCCGGCCTCGTGGCGCAGCACGTGGCCTTCGCGGCCCTGGGCGGCGCGGCGCTCCTGCTCCACGAGGCGCGCCTGCTCCAGCTCCTGCCGACGCTCGTGAGCGTCGGCTTCCTCGCGGCCTTCTCGGCGACGCTCCGCCGCGGAGCGGAGCCGGCGATCGTGCGCATCGCGCGACGCCTCGAGCGCGACGAGATCCCGCCGGCGATCCGCGTCTGGCTGCGCGACGTGACCGTGGCCTGGTGCGGCTTCTTCGCGCTGAACGCCGTGGTGTCGGGGGGACTCGCGCTCTTCGGCCCCCTTCGCTGGTGGACGCTCTGGACGGGCGTCCTGGCCTACGTCGCGATCGCGGCGCTCCTCCTCGGCGAGTACGTCGTGCGCAAGATCCGCTTCCGCTGGTACCGCGACGGCCTCCTCGACCGCTTCTGGCGCCGCGCGTTCCCGCCGTTCCCGGCCGCGGATCACGAGGCCGGGCGCTCCTCGACCGTCACGTAGATCGCCTCGCTGCCGCAGCGCGCGTCGCGCACGATCGCGCGCTCGGCCCCGCTCTCGGTGCGGTCGCGCGTCACCTCGACGCCGGCTGCCGTCGCGCCGCGCCCGTGCAGGAGCCCGAGATCGGCGAGGAGCGCCTCGGCCTCGACGGGCCGGCGCCGCCCGGGCGCCGGCTCGACGTGGAGGACGTCGCCCTCCTGCACGGCCGCGAGCGCGCGGGCGCCGAAGGGATCGAAGGCCACGAGGACGAGGCGGTCGCCGCGCTTCTCGAACACCACGTCGAGGGCGGCGCGCTCCTCGCCGTCGCGCCGGAGCGAGGCTCGCGCGCGCCAGCGGAAGTCGGCGCCGAGCTCGGCCGGCGCGACCAGGGCCGCGGGCGCGCAAGGCGTGTAGCTCGGGGGAAGCCTCGGCAGGAGCGTGGCACAGCCGAGGGACGCCGCGCCCAGGCCGATCGCGAGGACGACGAGGGCGCGCCGCACGTCACCCCTCGCTCGCGCCTTCGCGCGAAGGCCGGCCCTTCGGCCCGAGCACGAGGAGCGCGATCGGCGCCGTGAGCAGCGAGAGCAGCACGCCGAGGCCCACCGTCGTTCCGACCGCGCGCAGCGCCGGGTGCACCGAGAGCGAGAGGACGCCGAAGGTGAACACCGTCGTGAGACAGCAGAGGACGAGGCCCACCATCGTCGCGTCGAGCGGCTGCCGGCTCCGCGCGGCGTCGACCACGAAGACGGAGTAGTCGACGCCCATGCCCGCCACCATGTCGAGGCTCACGACGTGCAGGAGGTTCGTCTCGACGCCGAGCAGCGAGAACAGGCCCAGCTCGATCAGCGTCACGAACAGGCTCGGCACCACCGCGGCGAGGGCGGGACGCACGCGCCGGTAGCGCAGCGCGACCAGCACCAGCACCAGCACGTAGCCCACGGCGACCTGGGAGAGTGTCGTCGTCCGGAACTCGGCGAACACCTCGTTCAGGAACCGCCGCTGCTGGAACAGGTGCACGCCCGGCACGCCCGCGAGCGCGGCGCGCACCGCCGCCTCGTCGTGCACGCCGCGCACCTGCGTGAGCAGCGCGATCCCCTTCTCGAGCGGGACGAAGAGCGTGCGCGCGAGGCTGCCGAGCGGCGAGGCGACGAGCCCGTCCAGCGTGAGGGGCGGAAGCGGCGGCGACGCGAGCGCCTGCTCGAAGGGCGCGAACGCCTCCGGCCGGAACCCCGCCGCGACGTAGGCGCGACGCACGCGGCCGACGAGATCGGGCGTCGAGCGCACGAGCCGCTCGTTCTCCTGCTGGAGCGATGGCGCGAACAGGAGGTCGTGGAGCGATCGGAAGCCTTCGAGGGCGCCCTGCGCCCGGGCCTCCTCGAGCCGCCGCGCGACGGTGTCGTTCCGGGCGAGGGCCGTCTCGGCGTCGGACGCGAGCACGACGACGAGTCCTGCGTCGTCCGCCTGGCCCACGCGCGCCCGCACCTGCTGCTCCTCGGCGAGGAGCGACGGATCCATCCGCCACAGGGTCGAGAGGTCGTCCTGCCAGCGGAGGTGGGGAAGCAGGGCCGCCGCGAGCGCCGCCGAGGCGACGGCAGTGGGGACGAAGAGCCGCCGGTGCGCGGCCAGCGCCTCCATCCAGCGCCCGAGCGCGTCGCCTCCGCGCTCCATCCAGTGCGCGCTGGGGCTCGGCGCGCCGAGCAGCGGCGGCAGCACGAAGAGCGTCACCGCGAGGGCGGCGAGGCAGCCCACCACGGCGAAGAAGGCGAGCTGCTGCAGCCCGGGGATCGACGTGATGCCGAGCCCGACGAAGCTCGCCACGGTGGTGAAGGCGCCGAGCACGATGCCGGGGCGGACGCGCGGCAGCCAGGAGCGGTCGTCGGCCGTCTTCTGCTCGAGGCGCGCGTGGGCGAGCAGATGGACCGGGTAGTCGATCACCACACCGACCAGGGCGGCGCCGAAGCCGAGCGTGATGCCGTCGAGGCGGCCCATCACGAGCAGGCTCGTGCACGTCGCGACCGCGATGCCGGTCACGATCGGGAGACCGACGAGGGCGAGGCTCCGGAGCGAGCGGAACGCGACCAGGAAGAGACAGACCACGCCGCCCACCGTGAGGAGCGACACGAACGCGACGTCGGCGCGGATGCTCCGCTCGGCCGCGACGGCGAACCGGTTCGCGCCGGCGGCCTCGAGCTCGAGCGCGCCGTCGCGGTTCGCGTCGAGCCCCGCGAAGGTGGCCGCGAGGTCCGCGAGGAAGAGGCGCTGCGCGCGACCCTCGAACGCCGAGGCGCGCGTCGTCACGAACAGCACGGCGAAGCGGTGGTCGAGCGTGACGAGCTGACCATCGGTGTCGTCCCAGGGGACGAGGCTCGGCCCGAGGCTCGCGAGGCGCGCCACGATGCGCGGAAACGCGCCGATCGGGTCCTCGGGCAGGAGCCGCTTCGTGAGCATCCCGCTCGGCTGCGCGAGCTCGCGTCGCGCCGCCTCGGCGCGCGCCTCGAGGGCGGGCTCCGAGAGGAGCTCCGGGATCCGCGCCGGGTCGTCGGAGAAGAAAGCGTAGCGGCGGGGGAAGTAGAGGTCGTAGGCCGCGCGCGAGACGTCCTCCTCGGCGCCGCTGCGCACGGCCTCGACGGCCGGATTCGCGCGCAGCTTCGCGGCGAGCTCCCGCGCGCCGGCGACCGCGCGCGCCGGGTCGGCGGCGCCGATCGTCAGGATCATCGTGCGCGCGAGGGGGGTCGTGGTGAGCCCCCGCGACACGGCGACCAGGGAGACGTCGCTCCCCGCCGGCATCAGGTTCGTGATGTCCGTCGAGACGTCGAAGCGCGTCACCACGAGGAACGTCGCCGCGAAGAGCACGGCGCCGAGGGCGCCGAGGATCCTCCCTGCCTTCACCGTGCGCCGCCCTCGCCGAAGGCCCGCGCGAGCTCCTCGGGCGTGAGCGGCGCGTCGGTGCGCACGTCCTCGAAGCGCGTGCGCGTCACGTCGCCGTTCGGCTCGAGGAGCTGCATCTCCTCGAGCCGCGCACCCACACCCTCGAGCGTCACCGACTTCACGACCGAGGCCACGCGATCGGAGCGCGGGCGCAGCACGAGCCGCCAGCGCTCGCCGCTGGAGTCGAGCTCGGCCGTGTACCGCTCGGCGAGGCCCGCTGCGTCGCCGTTCCAGAGCACGAGGAAGTTGTCGGCGACGGCGCGAGCCACGGCGCTCCGCGCGAGATCGATCTGCTGGCCGCCGGCCTCGTCGCGGAACGAGAGCCGGTCGCCGTCGATCACGAAGCGGGTCGGCGCGGGCGCGCTCGTCAAGCGCGCGAACCGGCGCGGCGGCACGAAGAAGATCTCGCCGTCGCTCTCGAGGGGCGCCGCGAGGAGCGCGATCTCCTTCACCTCGTGGAAGCGCGCGTGCACCCCCGGCGTCGCCGCCATGCGACGCAGGAGCTCGTCGAGCTCGAGCGCCATGCCCGCGCGGGGCGCGAGCGCGATCGCCACGCCCGCTGCGAGGCTCGCCGCGCGCCGTCGTCGTCGCGCGTGCTCACGCGCCGATGCGCGCCAGGATCTCATGGGGAGTCTCGAGCAGGAGTCGGCCCGCGGCGTCGAGCGTCACGAGGATCGTCTGGGCCCGCGCGGCGCGGCGCCCGTGCGTCAGGTTCGTGACCTCGTAGGCGACGTGGATCCGGTTGCGCACGTCGCGCAGCCACGCCTCCACGCGCGCGCGCTCGCCGTAGCGCAGCGGGAAGGCGTGGCGACAGCGCGTCTCGGCGACGACGAAGCGGTAGCGGGGCCCGATCAGGTCGCCCGCGTCGAGGCCGAGGGCGCGCAGGAGCCGCGTGCGCGCGAGCTCCAGGTACTTCCAGTAGTGGCCGTGCCAGACGACGCCGAGGGCGTCGACGTCGTGGAACGGCACCTCGACCTCGATCGAGGTGGCGTGGAGGCGCGGGGCCGCGGTCATGTCGTCGGCGCGACCTCGGCGTCTTCCGGGAGAGCGAGCTCCCCGGCGGCGAGGAGCGCGAGCACGCGCTGCACGTCTTCGTCCTGCCGCCGGTCGGCGCGCAGCATCGGTACCGCCTTGCGGACGGCCGCGTGGAGCGCCCGCGCGCCCCGCGCGACGGCTTCGGTCCCGCGCAGGTCGACGGCCTGGCACACGGCGAGGACGCCGATCGCCGCGATCGTCTCGGCGAGCTCGAGCGTCCGGAGCGCCTCCCGCGCGGCGATCGCGCCCATGCTCACCTTGTCCTGGTTGTGGGACTCGGTGCTGCGGCTGAAGGCGCTCGCGGGAAGCGTCAGCTTCTGCGCCTCCGCGGCGAGGGCCGAGGCCGTGATCTGCATCGCCTTCATCCCGTGGTGGGCGACGCGCTCGGGCCCGCTCGCACCGACCAGGTTCTCCGGCAGCCCGCCGTTCGTCGCGGGATCGCAGAGCAGCACGAGCTGGCGATCGAGGAGGTCCGCGACGCTCGCCACGGCCGTCTTCAGGGAGTCGAGCGCGAAGGCGACGTGTCCTCCGTAGAAGTTCCCGCCGTGCAGGGGCTCGCCGCTATCGGGATCGACGAGCGGGTTGTCGTTCGCGCCGTTCAGCTCGATCTCGAGCAGGCCCCGCGCGAAGTCGAGGGCGTCGAGCAGCACGCCCACGACGTGCGGCGCGCAGCGGATCGAGTAGCGGTCCTGGAGGCGCAGCGGCTCCGGCTCGGGCCCCTCCCGGACGAGGTCGGCACGGATCCACGCGGCGCAGCGCACGGTCCCGCGATGCGGCTTCGCCGCGAAGATCCGGGCGTCGAAGTGCTCCGGATTGCCGCGCACGACGTCGCTCGTCGCGGCCGTGAGCGCGGCGGCGAGCCGCGCGAAGCGTGCCGCGCGGCCGTGGGCGAGCGCGCCGAGCCCCGTCATGAAGCTCGTGCCGTTCATCAGCGAGAGGCTCTCCTTCGGGCGGAGCGCGAGCGGCGCGAGGCCGACACCCGCGAGCGCCTCCGACGCCGGCATCTCGCGCCCGCCGACGCTCGCTTCCCGCTCGCCGACGAGCAGCGCCGCGACGTAGGAGAGCGGCGTCAGATCGCCGCTCGCGCCGACCGAGCCCAGCGCGGGGATGCGCGGCAGGACGCGCAGGTTCACGAGCTCGCACAGCCGCTCGATCACGAGCGGCCGGACGCCCGACCAGCCGCAGGCGAGGGAGGCGGCACGCGCGGCCACGACGCTCGCCGCGGCGGTCTCGTCGAGGATCGGCCCGACGCCGCAGCCATGGAGCCGCAGCACGTTCAGGGGCAGCTCGGCCTGGAGAGCGGCGGGGATCTCCTGCACGACCGATGCGCCGACACCGGTGGATGCCCCGTACAGCGGACGACGGCTCTCGAGCGCGTCGGTCACGGCGCGCGCGCCCGCCTCGAGCCGGGCGCGGTGCGCCGGATCGTCGTCGAGCGCGATCGCGAGCCGACCTTCGGCGACGGCGACGAGCTCCTCGAGACGGAGCGGCATTCGTCCGAGCCTGCGCATCGCGCGCAGTCTACCGGGCCGGGATCGGCCGGGCGCCGCTTCGTCGACGCCGGGTTTCGACCGCTCCAAAGCCCGAAAAACCCTGGGAGATTCGCGCCTGTATCGCCACGCGTCTCGTTTACAACAAAGTCGGCGCTGCGGTAAGATCGGCCGCGTCACTTCTTCACGAAGCGAAGGACTTCGAGGTCCGGCGGGCCTCTGTCGCGACCATGCGGTCGGGACCCAGCGAGCAGGACCCAGCGAGCAGGGAGGGGGGGAGTCGCGTGAGGCCCGCTGGCGAGCGCGCTCGCGACGCCGCACCGAGCCCCGATGCCATCTCGGCCGCGTCTTCGGGCTCCGCAGCGATCGCCCGCTCTTCGTCCGGCGCGGCGCTTCCCGCCGCCTCGGCGCGTGCGCTGCGTCTGCTCGATCGTTCGTGGCGCATCGCCGGAACCGGCTTCTCGTTCGTCGTGTTCGGCATCGGCGCCTTGCTGCTCGCGCTGTTCGTGTTCCCGATCTGCCATCTGCTGTCGCCCTCGCGCCCGGCCGCCGAGGTGCGGGTGCAGCGCGTGGTGCAGCGCGCCTACCGCTTCTTCGTCGGGCTCATGGAGTCCCTCGGCCTGATCCGGACGCGCTGGATCGGGCTCGAGCGACTGCATGCGCCGGGCGCGAAGCTCGTCGTCGCGAACCACCCGAGCCTGATCGACGTCGTGCACCTGATCGCGCGGCTGCCCCAGGCCGACTGCGTCGTGGGCGATGCCTGGGCGCGCAACGCGTGGCTCGGCCTCGCCGCCCGCAGGGCGGGCTACCTCACGAACGCGCGTGGCGCCGAGGTGGTGGCGGCCTGCGCCGAACGGCTGCGCGCCGGCCGCACGGTGGTGCTGTTCCCCGAAGGCACGCGCTCGCCGGAAGCCGGAATGCAGCGCTTCCAGCGTGGTGCCGCCCACGCCGCGCTCGTCGCCGGCGCGCCGATCGTGCCGGTCGCGATCCGCTGCGAGCCGCGCATGTTGATGAAGGGACGCCCGTTCTGGGCGGTTCCCGAACGCCCCGCCCAGTACACCCTGCGCGTGCTCGAGCCCGTCGATCCGCGTGCGCTCGCGGGAGCGGACGCGCCGCCGGCGATCGCGGCGCGGCGCGTGACGTCGTGGCTGCGGGCGCGCCTCGCCGAGAGTGGAGCCTGATGGACCGCACGAGCCTCGAGAACGAGATCAAGCAGCTCATCATCGACACCTTGATGCTCGAGGACGTCTCGGCCACGGACATCGAGACCGACGGGCCGCTCTTCATCGAGGGCCTCGGCCTCGACTCGATCGACGCCCTCGAGCTCGCGATGGCGCTGCAGGAGCGCTACGGCGTCGAGATCCACGACGATCCCGACGAGAACCGCGAGATCTTCGCGTCGGTCCGCAGCCTCGCCGCCTTCGTCTCCGCGGGCCGGCCCGCGGCGGGGAGCGCGCCCGCATGACCGAGGGCGAGGTGCTCGCGCTGCTTCGCGACGTATTCCAGACGGAGTTCGAGATCGACGCCGAGGCGGTGGTCCCGGCGGCGCGCCTGCGCGAGGACCTCGATCTCGACAGCATCGACGCCGTCGCCCTCGCGGCCCGGCTCGAGCGCGAGACGGGCGCCGTGCTGAAGGAGGAGCGCCTGCGCCAGGTGCGCAGCGTGCAGGACGTGATCGTGCTGGTGCGAGGGCTGCTCGCATCGACGAGCGCCTGAGGCCCCTCGTGCATCCGGACGAGCGACGCGGCGGCGAGCGCGCCTTCCTGCGCCTGACCGATCCGGCGACGTGGTTCGGTGACGCCGAGCGCGTCGTCGCCTTCTCGGGTCACGGCCCCGCGCGGCGCCTCTTCACCGCGGGCCAGCTGGCGGAGGACGCGAGCGCCCTCGTGCGCCGGCTCGAGCACGGCCACCGCGCTCGCTACCTCGTCGTGATCGACGACGCCTACGCCCTGCTCGTGGCGCTGCTCGCGCTCTGGCGCCATGGAAACATGGCGGTGCTGCCGCCGAACGGCGAGGCGCGCACGCTGGCGCGGCTCGCGCCGGACGTGGCCGGCGTGCTCTCGGACCGCCACGCCCTCGTCACGGCGGGCGCGAGGCATCCCCTGTCGGAGGCCGCATCCGATGCACAGGCGGCCCTCGCCGAAGTCCGGCGCTGGGCCGCGCTCGATCCGGACGCACCCGCCTGCGAGCTCTTCACCTCGGGCACGAGCGGCGAGGGCAAGTCGGTGGTGAAGCGGCTGCGTCACCTCGCCGACGAGGTCGCCGGCCTCGAGGCTGCGTTCGGCGCTCCGCTCGGCGGAGCGCTCGTCCTCGGGAGCGCCTCGCCGCTCCACCTCTACGGCCTCCTCTTCCGCGTGCTCTGGCCCGTCTCGGCGGGCCGCACGTTCGACGCCGAGACGCGTCTCCTGCCGGCCGAGCTCGTGACGCGCCTCGCGGCCACCGAGTCGTTCGTCTGGGTGTCGACGCCGGCCCACCTGCGCCGGCTCGCGCGGCACGAAGGGCTCGCCAGGGTGTCGGCCCGCTGCCGCGCGGTCTTCTCGTCCGGCGGCGCTCTCGACGGCGAGACGGCGCGGCTCCTCGTCGGCGCGGGCCTGTCCGGCGCCCACGAGATCTACGGCTCCACGGAGACGGGCGGCGTCGCGACACGCCTTCGCGACGGCGGCGCGTCGGAGCCGCCGTGGCGGCCGATGCCCGGGGTCGAGGTGGAGCGCGACGAGGCGACGGGTCGTGCCCTCGTGCGCTCGCGCTTCGTGAGCGAGGGGGCCGACGACGGCTCCGGGCGCGCGAGCCTCCTCACCGGCGACGCCATCGTCCTGCTCGCCGGCGGAGGCTTCCAGCTCGCGGGGCGCGTCGACCGCGTGGTGAAGGTGGGCGAGAAGCGCCTCTCGCTGCCCGAGATGGAGGCCCGCCTGCGGGCGCACGCGTTCGTCGACGACGCGCACCTCGTGCTGCTCTCCCGAGGCGGCGAGATGCGGGTCGCCGCGGCCGTCGTGCCGAGCGCGGAAGGGGCGTCGGCCCTGGAGGGCGCGGGCCGACGCGCAGTCGTGTCGGCGCTGCAGGCGCGCCTCGCGGAGGAGTTCGACCGCGTGCTCCTGCCGCGGGCCTTCCGCTTCGTGCACGAGCTTCCCGTCGACGCGCGCGGCAAGACGCGGGCGAGCGAGGTCGAGTCGCTGTTCGGCGCCGCCGAGCTCGAGCCCAGCGCGGAGCCCGAGCTCCTCGCCGAGTCGCGCGGTCCGGATCGGGTCGAGCGTCGCTTCCGCGTGCCGGAGGACCTCTCGTGTCTCGAAGGACACTTCCCGGGCCACCCCGTCGTGCCGGGTGTCGTGATCCTGCGCTGGGCGATCGAGACGGGCGAGGCGCTCCTGCGCCGCGAGCTTCCGCTCGAGAGCGTCGAGCGCCTGAAGTTCCACGAGCAGCTCCGGCCGGGAGACGAGCTCGTGCTCGAGGTCGAGCTCGAGCGCGCCTCGGGCACGCTCCAGTTCCTGGCGCGCGACGGCTCGCGCCGCTTCGCTTCCGGCCGCCTGCGCCTGCTCGGCGACGACGGGGGCGCGGCGTGAGGGCGTGCCTCCTGATCCCGATCTTCGACCACGCCGCGACGATCCGCGGCGTGGTCGAGTCGCTCGCGCCCTTCGGTCTTCCGCTCCTGATCGAGAACGACGGGAGCGGCGGCGCGACGCGCGTGGTGCTCGACGCTCTCGCAAAGGAGCACGACTGGATCGCGATCGAGCACCACGAGCAGAACCGCGGCAAGGGCTTCGCGCTGAAGCAGGGCTACCTCCGCGCCGCCGCGCGCGGCTTCACGCACGTCGTGCAGCTCGACGCCGACGGCCAGCACGACGCGAGCGACGTCGGCCGGTTCCTGCAGGCGATGGCCGCGCGGCCCGACGCGCTCGTCGTCGGCCAGCCCGTGTTCGACGCGAGCGCGCCGAAGAGCCGGCTCTGGGGCCGCAAGCTCTCGGTCTGGCTCGTCGCCCTCGCGACCCTCTCGCGTCGGATCGGCGATCCGCTGTGCGGGTTCCGCGGCGTCCCGCTCGCGCCCGTGCTGCGGCTCCTCGATCACGTCGAGCTCGGCGACCACATGGAGTTCGAGCCCGATCTGGCGGTGCGCCTCGTGTGGGATGGCACGCCGGTCGTGCACCTCGCGACGCGCGTGCGCTACTTCGCGAACGGCATCTCCCACTTCGACGTGGTCTGGGACGACCTGCGCCTCGCCTGGCTCTACGTCCGCCTCGGGCTCGGGATGCTCGCCCGACTGCCGGGGCTCCTCGCGGCCCGCGGCCGCGCGCCGGCGTGACGCGCGACAGCGCCTGGGCGGCGCGCGCCGAGCGGGGCTCCCTCGCGGCGCTGCGTCTCCTCCGCTTCGCGTATCGGGCGCTCGGCCGGCGCACCTGCCAGCTCCTGCTCTACCCGATCGTCGCCTACTTCTTCGTGACGGGGCGTGGCACGCGCGCGGCGTCCCTCGACTACCTCCGTGCCGTGGCCGCACACCCGGACGGGCGCCGCGCCCTCGCCGAGGAGCCCTCGCGCCGGCTCGTGTTCGCGCACCTGCACGAGTTCGCCCGACACCTGCTCGACCGCTTCGCCGTCTGGAGCGGCGCGGGCGAGGACATCGTGATCGACCGGGTCGGGGAGCCGGAGCTCAAGCGCGCGTTCGCCGAGGGGCGCGGCGGGATCCTCGTGGGCGCGCACTTCGGCAGCCTCGACATGCTGCGCGAGCTCTCGAATCGCTCGGGCCCGACGGTGAACGTGCTCATGTTCACGCGCCACGCGGCACGCATCAACGCCTTCTTCGAGCAGCTCGACCCGCGCTCGCGGCTCCGCGTGATCGAGTTCGATCCGGGCTCGGTGCGCGCCGCCTTCGAGATCAAGCAATGCGTCGATCGGACGGAGTTCGTGGGCATCTCGGGCGACCGCCTCTGGCGCTCGGCGCGGGAGCGGAGCCTCGAGGTGCCCTTCCTCGGGCGGCCTGCGCGCTTTCCGCTGGGGCCGTTCATGCTGCAGACCGTGCTCGGCTGCCCGCTGCTCTTCGCGGTCTGCGTCCGCGTCGGGCCGGGGCACTACGAAACCCGCGTGCGCCGGCTCTCGCCGCCGGGCCCCGTCCCGCGACGCGAGCGCGCGAAGCGCGCCGAGGAGCTGGCCGTCACCTTCGTGCGTTGCCTCGAGGAGATCTGCCTCGAGCTTCCGCTCCAGTGGTTCAACTTCTACCCGTTCTGGAATCCCGACGAGGCGCCGCGATGACGCGCGAGCCCGAGATCGCCGAGCTGCTGCCCCATCGCGGGGCGATGCAGCTCCTGTCGCGCGTGCTCACCCACGACGCCCGCGGCACGACGTGCGAGGTCGAGCCGGCCCGCGCCCAGCTCTTCCGTCGCGACGACGGCGGGCTTCCCTGCTGGGTCGCGATCGAGTGGATGGCGCAGTGCGCGGGCGTCCACGGCGCCCTCGCCGCACGCGCGCAGGGCGAGCGGATCGAGATCGGCTTCCTGGTGGGGAGCCGCCGCTGCCGCTTCGCCGCGCCGCGCGTGCCCGACGTGGCGTCGCTCGTGGTGTCCGCCGCGCCCGAGCGGAGCGCTGGCGGGCTCCGCACGTTCTCGTGTCGCGTGACGACGACCTCCGGCGAGCTCGTGGCCGAAGGGAGCGTCGGCGTCTTCATCCCGCCGGACGCGATCGTCCCCGTCGGAGCGCGGTGAGCGGCCTCGTCGACGCCGCCGGTCGCCGTCGCGTCGTGGTGACGGGCATGGGCGGCATGTGCGCGCTCGGCGGCGACTGGCCCACGCTCCGCGATGCCCTGCGCGCCGGGCACACGGGCGTGCGCGTGGTGCCGGCCTTCGCGGAGATCGAGGGTCTGCGCACGCGCCTCGGCGCGCCGGTCGGGAGCGAGCTCGACCTCTCGCATCACCCGAGGAAGAAGCTCCGAGGCATGGGACGGGTGGCGCGGCTCGCGGCGGTGGCGTCCGAGCGCGCCCTCGCAGCGGCCGGCCTCGCCGGCTCGCCCCTCGTCTCCGACGGGACGCTCGGCATGGCCTTCGGGTCGACCGACGGGAGCCCGCCGCCGCTCGTCGACTACGCCCGCGCCTTCGGCGTGGAGCGCAGCGCGAAGGGCGTGAGCCCGGTCGGCTACCTCCAGTTCATGAGCCACACCTGCGCCGCGAATCTGGCCCAGCTGTTCGAGGTGCGCGGCATGGTCCTGCCGACGTGCAGCGCCTGCACCTCCGGCAGCCAGGCGATCGGCGCGGGCCTCGACGCGATCCGCGCCGGACGACACCCGCTCATGCTCGTGGGCGGCGCCGAGGAGCTGCACGAGATCTCCGTCGCCGTGTTCGACCTCCTGCTCGCGACCTCCGTTCGAAACGACGCACCGGAGAGTACGCCGCGCCCCTTCGATCGGGAGCGCGACGGCCTGGTGGTGGGCGAGGGCGCGGGCGCGCTCGTGCTCGAGGCGCTGGAGCACGCCCGACGGCGCGGCGCGACGATCTTCGCCGAGGTGCTGGGCTACGGCACGAACTGCGACGGGGCGCACCTCACGGTGCCGGAGGCGAGCGGCATGAGACGCGCCATGGAGCTCGCGCTCGAGGACGCGCGCCTCCCCGCGAGCGCCGTGGGCTACGTGAACGCCCACGCGACCGCGACCGAGGTGGGCGATCTCGCCGAGAGCGAGGCCACCCACGCCGTCTTCGGAGCGCGCGTGCCGGTGAGCTCGCAGAAGGGTCACCTCGGCCACACCCTCGGCGCCTGCGGCGCCCTCGAGGCGTGGATCACGATCGAGGCGCTGCGCGAGGGCTGGCTCCCGCCGACGCGCAACCTCGAGACGCCCGATCCGCGCTGCGCGCCGCTCGATCACGTGCTGGGCGACGGACGCAGTGCGCAGGTCGAGACCGCCGTCTCCAACAACTTCGCCTTCGGCGGGATCAACACGAGCCTCGTGCTGCGTCCCTGGCGCGAGGGTTGAGGGCGCGTCAGGCGGCGGAGGCGGCGTCGAGGCGCGTGAAGCGATGGCGCGTGCGCGGCCCGTCGAGCTCGAGGCGCGGCTCCGTGCCGTGCCACCAGCGCACGAAGTCGAGGGCCGCGGGCCAGGCGCGACGCGTCTCGGGCGGCTCCGCCGGGTCGCGCGGCGAGAGCTCGTAGCCGACGCTCCGTCCCTCGCCCTGCGCCGCGAGCAGGAGCGCCAGCGCGAAGCTCCAGGGCGGCTCGCCGGTGAGGTCGAGCGCGAAGTCGGCGACGGGCACGTCGCCCACCACGAGGAGCGTCGGCCGCGCCGGCTCGCGCTCGAGATGGCAGAGCGCCTCCTGGATGCCCGCTCCGAAGGTGTCCCCCTCGCCGGCGATCGCGCTCTGGGCGCAGCGATTGCCGGCGGCGATCGAGAACAGCGCGGCCTGGGTGTTGTGCACCGTGTGCGTGAAGCGCATCGGCGAGAGGGGCTGGCCCGAGACCACCATCTCGAACAGCGGGAACGACTCGTGGTTCTCGCCGTGGCGCGACGCGAAGACCGTGCGCACCTGCGAGCGCACCGCGTCGGGGCACGCCGCGAAGGCCACCTGCAGCATCGCCTTCGAGAGCGGGGTGCAGCGCCGCCGCAGGAGCGGCGGGAGGAAGCGCGCGTCGGGCACGCCCAGGGCGGCGATCGGCCGCGGATCGCGGGCCCAGGCGCGCCACTCGTCGTCGCTCTCGATGCCCGGGGCCCAGGCCGTGACGCTGCGCACGGTGAGCGTCAGCACGCGAGGCTCCGGCTCAGCACGAGCGTGCAATCGTTTCCGCCGAAGCCGAAGGAGTTCGTGAGCACGTGGGCCGCGCCCGAGACGCGCACCGCCTCGGCCTTGTCGGGCAGGTGCAGCGCCGGGAGCGCGGGATCGCGCACGCCGTCGAAGACGTGCGGAGGCGCCATCAGCACGCCGCCCGCGCTGCGCTCGAGCACCATCCACGAGAAGGCGGCCTCGATCGCCCCGGCGGCGCCGAGCGTGTGGCCCACGAGGGCCTTGGTGGAGCTCACGGGGACGCGCTCGCCGAAGACGCGCGCGACGGCCAGGCTCTCCATCGCGTCGTTCAGCGGTGTACCGGTCCCGTGCAGGTTCACGTAGGCGATCTCCGCGGGCGAGAGACCGGCGTCTGCCAGGGCCTCGCGCATCGCGTGCTCCGCGCCGGCGCCGTCCGGGTCGGGCGCCGACATGTGGTGCGCCTCGCAGCGCTCGCCCACGCCCGTGAGCTGGATGCCGCCCTCCTCCCGCGTCACCAGGAAGACCGCCGATCCCTCTCCGAGGACGAGGCCCTTGCGGTTCGCGCTCAGGGGATTCGGCAGCTCGTCCGAGACGGCGTGGAGGGAGGAGAAGCCATTCGTGGTGAGACCGCACAGCGTGTCGGTCGCGCCGGCCACGACGACGTCGCACAAGCCGAGGGCGAGGAGCGAGCGCGCCGTCGCCAGGGCACGCGCGCCGCTGCTGCACGCGGTCGAGATCGCGTAGGCCGGGCCGCGCGCGCCGAGGAGATCGGCCACGAAGCCCGCGACGCCGCCGAGCTCGAGCTGCTCGTAGCGGAACCAGGCGGGGAGCGCCCCGCTCTCGCGCCGGACTGCGAGGGCGCGCTCCGTATCCGACGCGCCCGAGGTGCTCGTGCCCATCACGACGGCGACGCGGGCCGGCCCGGCGGCCCGCACCGCGTCGCGCACCGCCGACTCGATCGGCTCGAGGGCGGCCAGGGTGAGGGCGTTGTTGCGGCAGTCGTAGCGCGCGAGGGGCTCGGGGATCCGAGGCAGCGGTCGCGTGATCGCCGCCACGAGGAGGGAGCGGCCGGGCACCAGGTCGTCGCGGCGCACGAAGCCCGTGCGGTCGCCCGCGAGCAGGCGAGGCCAGGTCTCGTCGATGCCGCTCCCGAGGGCCGTCTCGAGGCCGAGGGCCGCGAGGCGCGCCGGCCGGGGGCGGCGCGAAGGCGCGTGCGGCTCTGCCATCGCGGTCGGGTCTCCTCGCTCGTTTCCGCTCGGACCGCCGGACGTTATCGTAGGCGCGCTCGGAGGGAACCGTGAGGCTCGACGCAGCGATCCTGGGCGGAGGCGTGGCGGGCAACCTGCTCGCGCGCCAGCTCCGGCTCGCGCTCCCGGGCCTGCGCGTCGGCCTGTTCGAGAAGTCGACCGAGCGCTCCTACAAGGTCGGCGAGTCGAGCGTCGAGATCTCCGCGGCGTACTTCGTGCGGCGGGTGCAGCTCTCCCGCTACCTCTACCACGAGCACCTGCCGAAGAACGGCCTGCGCTACTTCTTCGACACGCCCGCGCACGACGCGGAGCTCGCGGCCATGAGCGAGATGGGAACGGTCGCGATGCCGTTCCATCCCGCGTTCCAGATCGACCGGGCGCGCTTCGAGCAGGATCTCCTGCGGATGAACGCGGAGGACGGCGTCGAGACCCGCGTCGGGGCACGCGTGCAGTCGATCGAGCTCGGGCGCGGCGGAGCGCCGCACCGCTTCGAGGTGGTCGAGGACGGAGCGCGACGCAAGGTCGAGACGCGCTGGCTGCTCGACGCGAGCGGCCGCACGAGCCTCGTCGCGAAGAAGCTCGGTCTGCGCGTCCCCGAGCCCTCCCACTTCATGGCGTCGGCCTGGGGTCGCTTCGAAGGCGTCGCCGACATCGACACCATGGGTTCCGTGTCGTGGCGCGAGCGCGTGCGCTTCACGAACCGTGGCCTCTCGACCGTGCACTTCTGCTATCCCGGCTACTGGGTCTGGTTCATTCCGCTGCGGAACGACGTCACGAGCGTCGGCGTCACGGGCGAGCGCGCGCGGCTCGAGGCCCTGCTGCGCGAGCACGGCGGCCTGCGCGGGTTCCTGGAGAGCCATCGCGCGATCGCCTCGCTGCTCGCGCCGGCGAAGCAGCTCGACGAGGGGCGCTACGCGCAGATCGCCTACGGCACGAAGCGCTTCGTCTCGCCCGACCGCTGGGCCGTCGTCGGCGAGGCCGCGGCCGCCCAGGACCCGCTCTACAGCCCGGGCATCGACCTGATCTGCCTCGCGAACGATCTGGTGGGGGACCTCGTCGTGCGCGACGCGGCCGGCGAGACGGGCGACGCCCTGGCAGAGCGCTTCGATCTGTACGAGCGCTTCCTGCAGTTCCGACACGAGGCCGTGATGCGCGTCTACCGGGGCCTCTACGGCGTGCTCGGGAGCTTCGAGCTGATGCGCCTCAAGTGGGAGCTCGACCTTCCCTCGTACTACAACCTCTGGGTGACGCCGTTCATGCTCGAGCGACACCTCGATCCCGCGTTCCTGCGCGAGCAGCTCCGCTGGCAGCCGCTCCTCTTCCGCGCCCTCGGGAACTTCGCGGCGCTGTTCCGCGAGACGGAGCAGGCCCTCTGGCGGCGCGGCGAGTACTACCGCGCGAACCTCGGCGAGTTCTACGACTCGGTCGCGCCGGTCGGCGACCTGATGCGCGACGTCGGCCTCGCGCGCACGCGGCGCGACGTGCTGAAGCGGCAGCAGGCGACCTTCAACCACGTGCGCGCAGCGACCCTCGACCTGCTCGCGGGGCGTCCGTCGCCCCGGCCCTCGATTCCGCTCACGGCCTTCTTCTCCGAGCGGCCGTACTCCGCCGACCTCGCGCTCGGGGAGGCCGACGCCGCCCGGTGCTGAGACGGCTCGCCGCGGCAGTCCCGCTGCTCGGGCTCGGCCGCTGGCCGCGCATCGCGCTCGTGCTCGCGACGCTGCTCGCCTTCGCGAGCGGGAGTCGCGTCGGCCTGGAGCTCCTGCCCGCGCTGGCGTGGGGCCTCGTGGCCTTCGCCTTCGTGCGCAGCCTCGTTGCGCCGCGCAGCCTGGCGGAGGAGCTCGCGCGCCTGATCGACGACCTCGCGCCCGACTTCATCGGCCCGTTCTGTCGCGTGCTCTCGGGCCTCTACGGTCTGCTCGCCGCCGCGATCGCCACCGGCATCGCCGTCTTCGCCCTCTCGGGCGCGCACGACGCCTGGCGCCGGCTCGTCGTCTACGACTCGTGGATCGCCGTCGCCGCGTTCGAGGTCGTCTCGTTCGTCGTGCGGAAGCTCTGGTTCCGGCACTACACGGGGAGCGCGATCGACCGCGTGTTCGCTCGCTGCTTCCCGGCGGAGAACACCGAACGAGGTCGGCGCTCGCTCGCGTACGTGCGCCGGATGCGCGAGCAGATCGGGGGTCAGCGCCGGTTCTGGGCCGACAGGCTGATGTCCTGATAGAGGTTCGTGACCCAGGTGTTGTAGGTCTTGTGGATGGTCGAGCACTCGTCGCCCGACGGCTGGCACTTCAGGTTCTCGCTGCCGGCGTACGCGATCAGGATGGACGACTTGTCGTAGGTGATGCGCACGTGGGCGACGGCCCCGCGCCGCTGGTAGTGGGCCATGATCTCGCCCGGCTTGTCCGAATCGACGATCCACGCCCTGCGCGAGAGCGCCTGGGTGATGATCTCCCGATTCTGCGCCATGGGGCGCGCGCTCGGCACCGCCGCGGGGTGGACCATGGCCGTGGTGCTGCAGCCGACGCTTCCGCCGAAGCCGACGAAGAGGGCGACACCGAGCGCCAGGACGAGGCGGATCGAGGCGGTGCGGTCCATGGATTCCCCTTCCCGTTCTTGTCGAGGGCGAGCATGCCATGGCGCACGATCTCGTGTCAGCCACGGCGACCGGGAGTCGGCGGGCGTCGCGGCGCCGGGGTTCGATGCCTCGGCCGGGCGCCGATACCCTGGGCCGCCCATGGAGAAGGGGCGCGTGCCGTGATCCGCGTCGTCCGCTTCGTCGCCCGTGCCGCGGCGCTCGCGCTGTGCCTCTCGACCCCGGTCGATCGTGCGGCGGCGCTCGAGCTGCCCCAGGAGAGCCGCGTGCCGGGCGGCGTCGCGCTGGTGCCCGTCGCGCTCGCCGCGGAAGGCGAGCCGCCGCGGGTCACCTACCACGGCCGCCGCGTGCTCGTGGCCGAGCAGGGCGACGGCTTCGTCGCGGTGGTCGGCATCCCCCTCGCCGCGTCGCCGGGGCGCGACGCGATCCGAGTGGCGCCGGCGGCGGGGGAGGCGCGCGAGATCGGCTTCGAGATCGCGCCGAAGCGCTACGCCGAGCAGCGTCTCACGGTGGCCCCCGGGCAGGTGAACCTCTCGAAGAAGGACCTCGCCCGCGTGGAGCGCGAGCAGGCGCGGATCCGCACGGCGCTCGAGATCTTCTCGCCGCGGCCGCCCGCCACGCTCCGCCTGGCCGCGCCCGTGCCGGGCCCGCGCTCGAGCAGCTTCGGCCTGCGCCGCGTCTTCAACGGGCAGGCGCGCAACCCGCACACCGGCATGGACATCGCCGCCAAGACGGGCACGCTCGTCCACTCGCCCGCCCCCGGCCGCGTGATCGACGTGGGCGACTACTTCTTCAACGGAAACAGCGTGCTCGTCGACCACGGCGAGGGCATCGTCACGATGTACTGCCATCTCTCGAAGGTGGACGTCGAGCCCGGACGAGAGCTCGCGGCGGGGGAAGCGATCGGAGAGGTCGGAAGCACGGGCCGCGTCACCGGACCCCACCTCCACTTCGGCGTGGCGCTCTCGGGCACCTTCGTGGATCCGGCGCTCTTCCTCGGGCCGCCGCCCGAGACTGCGACGCCGTAGCGCCCCTCACGCCTCCGCGGGCTTGAGCACGAGCAGGAGGTCGCCCGCCTCGACCCGCGAGCCGGGCGCGAGCACGATCTTCGCGATCGTCGCGTCCATCGGCGCCTCGACGTTCGACTCCATCTTCATCGCCTCGATCACGGCGAGGCGCTCGCCGCGCGTCACGCGCTCGCCCTCCTTGCGCAGGAAGTTCACGACGAGGCCGGGGAGCGGGGCACCGATCTGCGTCGGATCGTCGGGGTTGGCCTTCGCGTTCTCGTGCTTCACGATGCCGAGGCTCCGGTCCTGCACGAAGAGACGGCGCGGCTGGCCGTTCATCTCGAGGAAGACGCCCCGGCGGCCCTCGACGTCGGGCTCCGAGACCGCGACGAGTCGGATCACGACGGTCCGCCCCTGTCCCAGGTGGACGTGGATCTCCTCGCCGGGCGTCATGCCGTGCAGGAAGGTGCTCGTCGGCAGCACCGACACGTCGCCGTGCTTCTCGTGCTGCGCCACGTAGTCGAGGAAGACCTTCGGATAGAGGACGTAGGCGAGCACCTCGCGGATCGCGGGCGCCCGGCCGATCTTCTTGCGGAGCTCCTCGCTCTTCGCGTCGAAGTCGACGTCGGGGAGGTCCGCGCCCGGACGCCCATGCACCGCGGGACGGCCCTTCAACACCAGGCTCCGCAGCGGCTCCGGGAAGCCGTAGCTCGGGACGCCGATCCGGCCCTGGAAGAACTCGACGACGCTCTCGGGGAACGAGAGCTCGTCGCCCTTCCGGAGCACGTCCTCGGCCGAGAGGCCGTTCGAGACCATGTAGAGCGCCATGTCGCCCACGATCTTCGAGCTCGGCGTCACCTTCACGATGTCGCCGAACATGTCGTTCACGGTGCGATACGTGCGCGTGACCTCGCGCCAGCGGTCGCCGAGGCCGAGCGCGATCGCCTGCTCGCGCAGGTTCGTGTACTGCCCGCCCGGGATCTCGTGCTCGTACACGTCGGCGCTGCTCGTCTTCGGCGCGCCGTCGAAGACGTCGTAGCTCGCGCGCACGGCCTGCCAGTAGCTCCCGAACTCGAGGAGCTTCGCGAGGTCGAGGCCGGTCGGCCGCTTCGTGTGCTCCATCATCGCGACGACGCTCTCGAGGTTCGGCTGGCTGGTCGAGCCGGAGAACGGACCGAACGCGCAGTCCACGACGTCGACGCCCATCTCCGCCGCCTTGAGCAGCGTCGCCGCCTGGATGCCGGCCGTGTCGTGGGTGTGCAGGTGGATCGGGACGCCCGTCTCGTCCTTGAGCGCCCGCACCAGCTTCTCGGCGGCGTAGGGCTTCAGCAAGCCGGACATGTCCTTGATCGCGATCACGTGGGCGCCCCGCGCCACGAGCTCCTTCGCGAGCTTCACGTAGTAGCCGAGCGTGTAGCGGTCGCGGGACGGGTCGAGCAGGTCGCCCGTGTAGCAGACCGCGGCCTCCGCGATCGCCCCGGCCTCGCGCACCGCCTCGATCGCGACCGTCATCTGCTCGATCCAATTCAGCGAGTCGAAGATCCGGAACAGGTCGATGCCGCAGGCCGCGGCCTCCCGCACGAAACGACGCACCACGTTGTCGGGATAGGTCGTGTAGCCCACGGCGTTCGCGCCGCGCAGCAGCATCTGGAACAGCACGTTGGGGATCGCCTCGCGCAGCCGAGCCAGGCGGTCCCACGGGTCCTCGTCGAGGAAGCGGTAGGCCACGTCGAAGGTCGCCCCGCCCCACATCTCGAGCGAGAACAGCTCCGGCGCGAGGCGGGCCAGCGCCGGCGCCACGCGCAGCATGTCCCAGGTGCGCATGCGCGTCGCGATCAGCGACTGGTGGGCGTCGCGGAACGTGGTGTCGGTGACGAAGAGCCGGTCCTGCTCGCCCAGCCAGGCGACGAAGCGATCCGCGCCGAGCCGGTCGAACACCTGCTTCGTGCCGGGCGGCGGCGGCTGGTCGAGATCGTAGGACGGCGGAACGGGGTGGCTCTCGTCGAGGCCCGGATGGCGCTTCGCGACGCCGGAGCGCCCGTTCACCGTGACCTCGGAGATGTACTGCAGCAGGCGCGACCCGCCGCCGCGTCGCTGCGGCATGTGCAGGAGCTCGGGATGGGCGTCGATGAAGCCCGTGGTCGCCTCGCCGGCCAGGAACGTGTCGTGGCGCAGCACGTTCTCGAGGAACCCGATGTTCGTCTCCACGCCGCGCACGCGGAACTCGCCCAGCGCACGGATCGAGCGCGCCGCGGCCTCGCGCAGCGAGCGCCCGCGGGTCGTGAGCTTCACGAGGAGCGAGTCGTAGTAGGGCGTGATCAGCGCGCCCTGGAAGGCGCTCCCGGCGTCGAGGCGCACGCCGAGCCCGCCGGGAGAGCGGTAGCCGTTGATCTGTCCGTAGTCGGGCAGGAAGCGGTTCTCGGGATTCTCGGTCGTGATCCGACACTGGATCGCGAAGCCCCGGGTCGCGATCTCCTCCTGGCGGATCCCGATCTCCTCGAGCGTCTCGCCCTGCGCGATCCGGATCTGCGCCTGCACCAGATCGATGCCCGTCACCTCCTCGCTGACCGTGTGCTCGACCTGGATGCGCGGGTTCATCTCGATGAAGTAGTGCCGGCCGCCGGCCACCAGGAACTCGACGGTGCCGGCGTTCCGGTAGCCGACGCCCGCCGCGAAGCGCACGGCGTCGGCGCAGAGCCGCTCGCGCAGGCCGGGCTCGAGGTTCGGGGCCGGCGCGATCTCCAACACTTTCTGGTGGCGGCGCTGGATCGAGCAGTCGCGCTCGTACAGGTGGACCACGCGGCCGCTGGCGTCGGCCAGGACCTGCACCTCGATGTGCTTCGGGTCCACGACCTGCTTCTCGAGGAACACCGAGTCGTCTCCGAACGCGCTCTCGGCCTCGCGTCGCGCGCTCTCGTAGCTCGCGGCGAGCTCGCCCTCGTCGCGCGCGACGCGGATGCCGCGACCGCCGCCGCCACCGGCGGCCTTCACCATCACGGGGAAGCCGATCTCCCGGGCCGCGCGCAGCGCAGCCTCGAAGTCGGGCAGCGGCTCGGTGCCGGGAACGAGCGGCAGCGCCGCCGCGGCGCGGCGCGCCGCCACCTTGTCGCCGACCTGCTGGAGCGTCTCGGGCGTGGGCCCGACGAAGATCATGCCGGCGGCGCGGACCGCGCGTGCGAAGTCCGCCCGCTCCGAGAGGAACCCGTAGCCCGGATGGATCGCGTCCACGTCGGCGCGCCTCGCGATCTCGAGGATGCGCGCGACGTCGAGGTACGACTTCACCGGCTCGCCGAGCTCGCCGACCTGGTAGGCCTCGTCGGCCTTGAAGCGGTGGAGCGAGAAGCGGTCCTCGTGGGCGTAGATCCCGATCGCGCGGATCCCGAGCTCGGTGCAGGCACGGAACACGCGGATCGCGATCTCGCCGCGGTTCGCGACCAGGAGCCGACGGATCGCGCGGTCCGGCCGTGCCGGGCCGGCCGAGCCGGAGGGCGCAGTGGAGGAGGAGGGCCGGGGGGTCGACATGGCGCCAAGGTACGCGGTCCGGGCCCGAGGGGCAGCCGCCTCCGCCGCCCGCACGTCGGCCCTCGCTCTGGTAGCGTGAGACGCGTCGAGGAGGACGCGATGCCGCGGACGCCCCGCCTCCGGCGGGCCCTTCCCGCCGTGCTCGGCGTCGCTGGCGGGTGTCTCGCCTGCGCGGCCCTCTTCGGCCCGCGCGTCGAAGGGACGTGCCGGAATGGCCGGACGGACGGTCCCTACACCCTCGAGCTCGACCACGTCGTCGTCGAGGGCCACTTCTCGAACGGCGCACGCTCCGGTCTCTTCCGCTTCCGCACCGAGAGCGGCGCCCTGTTGGCGGAGATCCCGTACGTCGCCGACCTGCGCGACGGCGTGCTGCGCGTCTGGTACCACCCGGACTCCGCAGCGGCGGGAACGGACCGACGGCGCCTCGAGGCCGAGCTCGAGCGCGGCGAGCGCGACGGCGCGACACGCTACTGGTACGAGGACGGCCGGCCGCGCGCCGAGTACATGTACGTGGAGGGCGCGCTGGTGGGCGCACGCGGATGGAACGACGCGGGCGAAGCGCTCAGCGCCGACGAGGCGGAAGCGCAGGCGCGCGTCGATCGGACGTCCGACGAGCAGTACCTGACGACGCTCGAGGAAGCGGTCCGCAAGAACCCGCCGCGCTGCGCGCGCTGATCGCCGCGCGACGATTCGGCGCGAAAGAGGGTTGCAACGAAGGCCCCCACGGCCCCAGAATCGGCGCGAACGAGGGACGGCGGGTGCCGATCGACTATCGGATCGACAAGCAGCGTGGCGTGGTCTGGAGCCGCGCGACAGGCGTCGTGACCGATGCGGACCTGCTCCAGCATCAGGAGCGTCTGCGCCGCGACCCCGACTTCCAGCCGCACTTCCGCCAGCTCTTCGACTTCACCTCCGGCACCGTGAACGCCGTGACCGGCCGCGCGATCCGCCAGCTCGCCGCGGCGCCGGCCTTCGGCAAGGGCTCGAAGCGGGCGCTCCTCGTGCACGCCGACTCCGCCTTCGGCCTCGCGCGCATGTTCCAGACGTTGCGAGACGAGCAGGAAGACGAGGTCGCGGTGTTCCGCGACGAGGCCGCCGCCCGCGCCTGGCTCGGCGTCGAGTGACGCGCGCCGCCCGGGGCGCGGCGGCGCTCCTCGCCGTCGCGCTGCCGTGCTGCGCCGAGAGCTACTACGACCGCTATCGCGCCGCGCATCCCGGCTGGAGCGCGGAAGCGTTCCCCTCGGCGAACGCCGATCTCGAGCAGACGATCGCCGCGCTCCAGGCGCCCCCCGGCGCCACGGAGCGCACGACGCTCCAGAGCCTGCGGATCGTGGACGTCACGGGAGCGACCTGGGAGGAAGTTCCGCGGGAGGGCCTCGAGTCGGGAGCGGCCCGCGCGAGCGCGCTCCGCAGCTATCTCGTCCTCGCCCACGTCGCCTGCGCCGCCAGCACGATCGACGCGTGGCTCATGAACGACGACGTGGCGTGGTACCTGCTGATCCAGGGCCGTGTCGCGGGCTACTACCACGTGGTCTACGACCGCACCTGTCGCGGAGACGTTCGCAGCGCGCGCCCGCGCATCGAGGTCGACGTGCTGCGCTGTCTGCGCGACTACGCGCGCCGCTCCAAGGCGACGGGAAGCCTCGACGTCGAGGAGACGTGCGGGCCGGTCGCGCTCCTCCCCGGCGCCCGCTAGTCGCCGCTACGCGATGCGCTCGCCCTCCAGCGACTTCACCGGATGCCGCCAGATCTCGCGCACGCGCCCGAGCTGCATCGCGCCCTCCTCCTCGACGTCTCGCGTCCTGCCCAGGATGCCGCGGCTCGGCGCATCGCGCGCCCCACGGCCCCGCCGCTAGCGTCGGGACGACGGAGGCCGCGATGTCGATCGCGTGGACCTGGGGCACGACGGAGGACGAGCGCGCGCAGCCCTTCCCGGGCGACGGGCCGGGCGTGCCGCCCGACGACCCGCGCCTCGACGAGTACTATCGCGGCGTCACCGTCCGCGCGCCGGCGCCGGTCGTGTTCCGGTGGCTGTGTCAGCTCCGCGTCGCGCCCTACAGCTACGACTGGATCGACAACGGCGGACGCCGCAGCCCGCGCACGCTCACGAAGGGCCTGGACCGGCTGGAGCACGGTCAGATGTTCCTGGGCATCTTCGTGCTCGAGGACTTCGTCCCGGGCGTGCACCTCACGCTCTCGACGCCGGTCGATTCCCTCGCGGAGCGTCTCTTCGGGACGGTGCGCATCACCTACTGGGCGCGACCGCTCGACGCGGGGCGCACGCGTCTCCTCGTGAAGCTGCGCGTGGCCCACGGCCGCGGCCCCTGGTCGCGCTTCGTGCGCGCATGGCTGCCCTGGGGCGATCTCGTGATGATGCGGAAGCAGCTCCTGACGCTGCGAGATCTCGCCGAGGCGACCGTGCCCGGTGTGATATAAGGGGCAGCCCCACGGCACCACGCCGGAGTGTCATGTCGCACGCTGCCCGCTCCTGCCTCGCCGCCTTTCTCCTTTCTTTCGCCCCGCTCGGCGC
>DATKKW010000070.1:0-103260 GCA_035542715.1 Myxococcota bacterium | reverse complement strand
CCCTAGGGCGCGGACCCTGCCGCCTCGTCTCGCAGCCCGCGCGTCGCGAGCTGGCCGCAGGCCGCGTCGATGTCGGCGCCGCGGCTCCGCCGCAGCGTCACCGTGAGCCCGGCCCGGGCGAGCTCGCCGAGGAACCGGCTCGCGACGGACAGGTCCGGCGGCTGGTACGGCGAATCCGCGTGGGGATTCATCGGGATCACGTTCACCTTCGAAGGGATCCCGTCGAGGAGCGCGATCAGGCGCTTCGCGTCGGCGACGGAATCGTTCACCCCCGCCATGAGCGTGTACTCGAAGAACACCGGCCGCTTCGCGGAGAGCTGGGGCAGCGCGCGCAGCTCGCCGAGCAGCACGTCGAGCGGGAAGCGGCGGTTCAGGGGCACCAGCTCGTCGCGCAGCGCGTCCGTCGTCGCGTGGAGCGAGACGGCGAGGTTCACCGGCGCCGCCTCGAGCAGGGTCCGCAGACGCGGCACGACGCCCGCCGTCGACACCGTGACGCGACGCCCGGCGAACCCGTAGCCCTTCGGATGGAGGAGCAGCGAGATCGCGCGCAGCACGTTCGGCAGGTTGAGCAGCGGCTCGCCCATGCCCATGAACACGACGTTGGTCACGCGGCGCTCCTCGCCCAGGAGCTCCCGCATCCGCGCGAGCTGGTCGACGATCTCGGCCGTCGAGAGGTTCCGCGTGAAGCCGAGCGCGCCCGTGGCGCAGAAGGAGCACGCGAGGGGGCAGCCCACCTGCGTCGAGATGCAGAGCGTCGTGCGATCGTCGTCCGGGATCGCCACGGCCTCGATGCGCGCGCCGTCGGCGGCCTGCAGCACGGCCTTCGTCGTGCCGTCGAGCGAGCGCTGCACCGATTCCACGTCGAGGGCGCGCGTGCGCCAGACCTCCGCGAGCCGGACGCGAAGCTCGCGCGGCAGGTCGCTCATCTCCTCCGGATCCTCCACGCCTCGCGCGTGGAGCCACGACGCGATCTGGAGGGCCCGGTAGGAGGCGATCCCCTCCCGTCCGAGCTCTGCGCGCAGCTCGTCGACCGGGAGATCCTTCAGGTTGGGGCGGGGATCCGGGCTCACGCGGGAAGGGTGCCCGCGATCCGTCGGAAGGTAAAGAAGTGGAGCGGGCGTCCTTCCGCCCGCCACTCGAGCTCGTAGGCCGTCGGAATGCGGCCCGGCACCTCCGGCGCGAAGCGCCGGCCGCGCGCGTCGGGCGGGATCACGCTCTCGAGGAGCGCCTCGCCGACGAGGGCGGCCTCGATCTCGTCCGCGTAGGCCGCGTCGTCGGTCGCGACCTCGAGCCGGCCGCCGGGTCGCAGCCGCAGGGCGAGCGCGTGGACGAACGCGGGCTGGAGGAGACGTCGCCGTCCGTGCCGCTTCTTCGGCCAGGGATCGGGGAAGTTCACCCAGAACGTCGCGACCGACCCGGGCTCGAGCAGCTCCTCCACCGCGACCTCGGCGCGCTCGTGCAGCAGACGCACGTTCGAGAGCTCGCTGCGCGCGAGGCGGCGCGCCTGCTTGAGGACGCGCTTGAACGCCCGCTCGATGCCGACGTGCGGGACGTCCGGCGATCGCCGCGCGAGCTCCGCAAGGAACTCGCCGCGGCCGAAGCCCACGTCGACCACGAGCCCGCGCGAGACGTCGATCGGCGTCTCGCCTTCCGCGAAGAGCGCCGCCCAGCCCTTCGCGCGCACGTCCTCCGCCGAGACGCGCCAGTCGGGCCCGGGGATGTCGTACTTCAGCGAGCGGGTCACGCCGCGCCTCCGCGCCTAGCCTCGGCGCGTGCGCCGACGCGCCAGGTAGTCGACGAGCAGGAAGGATCCGAGCTCGGAAGGCGCGGTGTAGAGCGCACGGCCGCGGTTGATGCGCGTCATCCGCTCGACGAAGGCCACGAGCTCCGGCGCGGCGTCGAGCATGAACGTGTTGATCGTGATCCCCCGGCGTGTCACCCGCCGCACCTCGCGCAGGGTCGCCTCCGCCGCGCGCGGCGAGATGCCCCCGAAGCCCGAGGGCCACTCGACGTGGAGCTCGCGGCCGCGGAAGTAGGCCGTGGGCTGGCCGTCGGTGACGACGAGGATCTGGGGGCTCGGCGACGGGTGCTTCGCGATCAGGCGCTCCGCGACCATCAGCCCTTCCTGGAGGTTCGTGAAGGGGTCGCCCATGTCCCATACCGCCTCGGGCAGCTCGCCGATCCGCAGCTCCCGCGCGCGCGTCGAGAACCCGACCACGAAGAAGCGGTCGCGCGGATGACGGGTGCGGATCAGGTGGTCGAGGGCGAGCGCGACGCGCTTGGCCGCGGGGAAGCGGCCGGCCCAGGACATCGACCAGCTCATGTCGAGCAGGAGCACCGTCGTGGTGGTGGTCGAATGGTCGGACTCGCGCACCTCGAAGTCCTCGAGCTCGAGCTCGATCGGCAATCGGAGCGGCGCGCCGGGCGTCGCACGCGCGTGTCGCTTCGCCGCCCCGAGGAGCGTCTTCGCGACGTCGAGGTCGAGACGGTCGCCGAAGGCGAAGGGCCGGGTCTCGTCGGGCCGTGGGATCGCCGTGCCCGTGGCGCTCGTGGGGTGCGTTCCCGGGCGCCCCTGGCGCAGGGCCCCGTAGACCTCGGCGAGGGCGTTCGCGCCGAGACGCCGGACGGCGCGGGGGGTGAGCTCGAGGCGGCCGCCCTTGCCGCGCAGGTAGCCGGCGTCGCGCAGCTCGCGCTCCATGCCGCGCAGCCAGACGAGGGACCGCACGGCGCCTTCCGACAGCAGGTCCTCGAGCTCCTCCGGCGAGATCTCCTCGAGGCGTCCCTCCGCGAGGGCCTTCGCGAGGGCCTGGAGCGCCTCGAAGCGCTCGCGCAGGCGCTGCGCCTCCTCGTAGCCTGCGGCCTCGGGGCCGCGGAAGCGCCGTCCCTGCTCGCGCTGGAAGCGCTCGAGGGCGCGCAGCCGATCGAGCTCCTCGAGCAGCTCCCGGAGCTCGTCGCCGGCCTCGGGATCCTCGAACGCGTGATCGCGAAAGCGCTCGATGCGCTCCGAGAGCGAGTCGGCCGGAGCGTCGCGGCGCTCGCGGAATGCGTTCCAGCGGGCCGACTCCGTGCCCTGGGCGCGACGCAGCGCCTCGTCCTCCCGGCGCAGGAGATCGTCGAGGCGGCGGCGCAGCTCGTCGGTCGCGCGATCGAGATGGAAGCGCTCGGCGAGCGCCGCGAGCTCGCGTCGGATCTCCTCCTGCAGCTCGTCGAGGCCCATCACGCGGAAGTCCTGGCCGGCGAGCTCGAAGCCGTGCTCGCGCATCCAGGCCATCGCCTGCTCGAGATCGAGACCTTCCATGAGGAGGTCGGAGAGGGCGTCGAGCGCGGCCTCGGCGTCGAGGCGGAACTCCGCCTGGCTTCCGTCCCAACGGCTGTAGCGCCAGACGCTCACGCGCGCCCGAAGCGCGTCCGACCCTCGCGCACGGTCTTGTTCAGGCGGTTCGAGAGATGGAGCCCCTCGAGCACGAACTCGATCGCCGAGGCCATGCGCTCCGGCGAATCGCCCCCCGCGAGGCGCGCGGCGCCCTCGCGCAGACCGGGGATCTGGTCGAGGCCCTCCAGGTACTCGCCCGCCGGCGCGTCGGGCCCCACCTCGACCTTCCAGCCCTGGTCGAAGGCGTCGACCACCGACGCCATCGCCTCGAGCGCGACGTGCCCGTCGAACACGAGCTTCGTCGCGCGCCGCACGAGCTCGCCGAAGAGCTCACCCTCCTTGCGCTCGCGCCCCGTGTACTCGATCTCGAGCTTGCCCAGCGTCGAGGGCTCGAGGGCGGGGAGATCGGAGACGCGCGGCACCGCCTCGCGCTCGCCGAGGCGGAGCGCGCGCCGCAGGGCGTTCGCGACGAGCGTCTCGTAGTTGGCGATCGAGGTCCGCACCGAGACGCCGGAGCTCTGGGACACGTCGGGGCTGCGGCGCGCCTCGAGCGTGATCTCGGCGACGATCTCCTGCATGAAGGGCGGCACGTGCACCGCCACGCCGTCGCCGGCCGGGAGCGCCGCCTCCTGGACGAGCACCGCCCGCTCGAGCTCCCGCGTCTTCGGGTAGTGGGTCCGGATCTGCGCCGCGTAGCGATCCTTGAGGGGCGTGATGATCCGACCGCGACTCGTGTAGTCCTCGGGGTTCGCGCTCGCCACGACGAGCACGTCGAGGGGCAGCCGCACGCGGTAGCCCTTCACCTGGAAGTCGCGCTCCTCGAGCACGTTGAACAGGCCGACCTGCACCTTCTCCGGCAGGTCGGGCAGCTCGTTGATGCAGAAGATCCCGCGGTTCGTGCGCGGGATCAGGCCGAAGTGGAGCGTGAGCTCGTCGGCGAGCGTGCGACCGCGCGCGACCTTCACGGGATCGACGTCGCCGATCAGGTCGGCGATCGAGACGTCCGGCGTGGCGAGCTTCTCGCCGTAGCGATCGTCCCGATGCACCCACGCCACCGGCGTGGCGTCGCCGCGCTCGGCGACGAGCGCTCGCGCGTAGGCCGAGACGGGCGCGAACGGGTCGTCGTGGATCTCGCTGCCCTCGACGACGGGCAGCCACTCGTCGAGGAGGCCGACGAGGGAGCGGATCATGCGCGACTTCGCCTGGCCTCGCTCGCCCAGGAAGATCACGTCGTGACCGCACAGCAGCGCGTTCTCGACGGCCGGGATCACGCTCTCCTCGTAGCCGACGACGCCCGGGAAGATCGGCTCGCCGCTCTTGAGCTTGCGCACGAGGTTCGCCCGAAGCTCCTCGCGCAGGGCGCGCGGTCGCGCGCCGCTCGCGCGCAGCTCGCCCAGGGTGCGTGCCTCCGGCGCGGGCCTCGCCGTCACGGCTCAGCGCGCCCGCACGCGCCGCTGGACGCGCAGCTTCTCGAGCAGCCGGATCCGTCGCTGGATGATCTCGAGCTGCCCGCCGTCGTCCACGCGCAGGTCCGGGTTCGGCGGAAGCTCGGCGATCAGCGCCTTCGTCGCGTCGATCCGATCGCTCGGAGCGGGATGGCTCGAGAGGAAGGACGAGCTGTCTCCGTAGCGGGCCTTGATCGTCCCGAAGAAGGTGACGAGGCCGTTCGGGTCGTAGCCCGCCTTCGCCAGGACGGGCACGGCGAAGGCGTCGGCCTCGCTCTCGTCCTCGCGGGTGAAGGTGTTCAGGGCGGCGAGCGCGCCGAGCTGGCCCCCGAGCACGGCGGCGTCGTAGGCCAGCGGACCTCCGAACACGCCCGCGGCGACGGTGCCGAGCTGGTAGAGCGTGCCGGTGTTGCGCGAGCGCACGTAGTTGTCGGCCACGTGCCGGCGCATCACGTGGCCGATCTCGTGCGCCATCACGCCGGCCACCTCGCTCACGTTGCGCGCGTTCAGGAGGACCGCCGTGTGGATGTAGACGAAGCCGGCCCCCGGCGTGAAGGCGTTGATCTCGTCGTCGTCGATCACGGCGAACTGGAACTCGTACGGGTTCGGCGGCAGCGTCGCGACGATGCGCTGTCCGATCTTGTCCACGTACTCGTTCACGACCGGGTCGGACACCATCACCGACTGCTGTCGCACCTCGCGGTCGGCCTGGTAGGCGAGCCGGCGCTCGTCGTCGACGCTGAGCGAGGACGCGCATCCCGCCAGCGCGACGAGGAGGCCGACGAGCGCGAGCGCCCGATTCCCAGGCCTAGAGCAGCGAGGCGACATCGAGCGGGCCCTTCTTGCGGAGCGTCTCCGTCACGTGACGAAGGATCGACAGCACCGAACGCTCGAACGCGTCGTTGTCGACGATCGGAATCCCGTGGCGCTCGGCGAGCTCGAGGAAGTGGTCCTGGATGCGCAGGATCGGCTCGAGGTGCTCGAGGTAGCGATGCGGCGGGCGGCCGACGGCATCGCGACCGCGCGCCTCGAACCGCGCGCGGAAGGCGTCCGCGCTGAGCGTCGCCACCACCAGGAAGATCACATGGGCCTTCTCCTCGTAGGCGCGCAGGTCGATCATGCCCGGCACGATCGAGACACCGTCGAGGATCAGGCTCGCGTTCTCCGAGACGGCGCGGTCCATCATCGCGCGCACGCCGACCGAGACCGTGTTGGCCTGCGCCAGGAAGCCGCGAATCACCGGGTCGCCCGGGATGCCAGTCTGCGGGAGCACCCTCCAGGCGTCGTAGGAAGAGGCGTGGAGCGCCGGGGCCAGGTCCTTCGAGAGCACGATGCGCATCACCTGGCGGATCGAGTCGGTGGAGATCACGCGCTGGATGCCGAGCCGGTACGCCACCTCGAGGGCGAGGGCGGTCTTGCCGGCCCCGGTCGCCCCCCCGAGCAGCAGGATCACGGGGCGATCGGGCTCCTGGAAGCGGCGCCAGACCAGGTAGCGCGTCGCGACCCGGGGCCCGATCTGCCGGCGCAACGTCTCGTAGGCCAGGCGCCGGAGCTCTCGGCGGTCGATCTCGCGCAGGCCGCGGGCGAAGAGGTCGACCTCGAGCGCCCGCGCGACGTCGAACGCCTCGTTCGGGTCGATCGCAGCGGCGAGGAAGGACTGCGAGAGGATGCCCTTCGAGAAAGGGTGGCGCCGGCCGCCCCCGGTGACGACGAGGGGTGGGCGCCCGCGCAGGGAGCGCTCCTCCGGGGGCCGGGCCGCGGCGTCGCCCAGCAGCTCCGCCACGAGCCGGGCCAGCTCCTCGCGCTTCACGACGGGTTGCCCGCGCAGCCGGTCGCGCATCTCGTGGGCGGTGCGGAAGGCGTCCTCGAACGGGATGCCCCTCGCGAGGAGGGAGTGGATCATGATGCCGCGCATGAAGGGCCGGCGGCCCGTCTCGTCCTCGACGACCGTCCGCGCCCGCTCCGCCCCGGTGTCGGGTCGGATCACGGCGTCGTCGGGCGCAGCCATGGTCGCAACCTACAGCACGCTCCCCGCGGCTGCGACGCCGCGACCGGCGACGCGCCGTCCCCGTGTTTCCTCCCGGCGGTCCGCCCCGTTTGCCCGGAACGGCACATTTCAGCGGCGAATTGGGTTGATTTCCCGCAGGGCGCCTTCTAGGGTGGCCGCAACCGATCAGGTCGGGGGGACGATCGGTGGACCGTCAGGGAGCCCGTCCGTCGCAGCGCACGTTCCGGACGCACGAGGTCGTCGAGATCCTCGGGCTGTCCCGTCGCCAGCTCCAGTACTGGGCCCAGACGGACCTGGTCCAGCCCTCGGTGACGACCCGCGGAGGGCATCACCGCTACACGTTCCAGGACCTCGTGGCGCTGCGGGCCGCGCGCCGGCTGATCGATGCCGGCGTGTCGGTGCAGCGCATCCGTTCGAGCATCCAGGCGCTGCGGCGCCTGCTTCCGACCGTCACGCGCCCCTTGGCCGAGCTCGTGCTCGTGGCGACGGGCGACGTCGTCCTCGTGTTCCACGAGGGCGCCGCCTTCGAGGCGGTGTCGGGACAGGAGTGGGTGTTCCCGGTGGCCGAGCTCGAGCGGGAGATCGAGGCGGGCCATCCCCTCGGCGCGACGGACGAGGCCGCGGCCCGCGAGGGCCCGGCCCGGCCCGCCGCCGCGCGCGCGACCCGCCCGGCGACGCGCAGCCGGAAGAGCTCCGCCTGACGGCGCGGGCAGCGGTCACCTCGATCTCGGCCCGCCGGGCGGAGCCGGCGCGGATGAGCCCGCACGAGGTCGCCGAACGGGGCGGTGGTCCCTTCGAGGGCCCAGCGGAGAGGAGCCGGATGCGCGTCATCGCCATCGTCAATCAAAAGGGGGGCTGCGGGAAGACCACGACGGCCGTGAACCTCGCCGGCTGCCTCGCGGCGAACGGAGCTCGGGTGCTGCTCGTGGATCTCGATCCCCAGGCCCACGCGACCCTCGCCTTCGGGATCGATCCCGAGACCCTCGAGCGGAACCTCTACGATGCGCTGTCCGAAGCGCGCAGCACGGTGAGCGTCGCGGACGTGATCGTCGCCCGCGGTCCCGGGCTCGACATCGCGCCCTCGGGCATCGCGCTCTCGGCGCTCGAGCAGCGCCTCGCCGGAGAGCGCGCCGAGGCGCGCACCGAGCGGCTCGACCGCGCGCTCCGCGAGCTGCCGCGCGCCTACGACTTCGTCCTGATCGACTGTCCGCCGAACGTGGGCCTGCTCACGTTCAACGCCCTGCGCGCGGCCCAGGAGGTGATCGTTCCGCTCGAGATCAGCTTCTTCGCGATGCACGGCGTGCAGAAGCTGCTCGACACCGTCGGGCTCCTCGCCCAGCGCATCGGGCACAGCGTGTCGGTGCGGATCCTGCCGACGCTCTACGACGGTCGCACGCGCTACGCACGGGAGACGCTGTCCGACATCCGCGAGCTCTTCGGCGATCTCTGCTTCGACACGGTGATCCGATCCAGCGTGAAGCTGCGCGAGTCGGCGCGACGAGGCATGCCGACGGTCGAGCTCGCGCCGAGCTCGAACGGCGCCCAGGACTACGCGTCGCTCGCCCTCGAGGTGCGGGCGGCGGGACCCTCGCGCTCGGCCGACGCGACGAGCGATGCGGAGGCGGACCGCGCAGGGCACGACGATCCGCGCGCGCGCCAGGTGATCGTGCGCTACCGGGACGCCGCGGCGCGCGACGTGCGGATCGCGGGCGACTTCAACGACTGGGTGCCCGATCGCGGCGTGCTCTCACACATCGATTCCGACGGCGGCGGTCGCACCTGGACGAAGATCCTCGCCCTCGAGCCGGGCACCTATCAGTACCGCTACGTCGTCGACGGCGAGTGGCAGTCGGACCCCGAGAACCCCGAGGCGGTGGAGACGCCGGGCGGCGCGCGCAACTCGATCCTGGTCGTGCGCTGAGCGAGCCCCATGCCCCAGACCCTGGCCGACGTGCTGCACTACTTCATCCCGGAGGTCGGGCCCGGACCCGCGTCCGCGCCTGCGCGGCCACAGGAGGGCGCGCTTCCCGCCACGCCACCGCGCCTCCCGTTCGGACTCGCCAAGGCCCCTCGTCCGGACGCATCGCCCGTCCCGGCCGTGCCGCTGCTCGCGGTGCCGCTGGGCCCGCGCGACGTGGTGCGCGCGGCCTTCGTCTGGAACCTCGGCGTCGAGCTCGCGCGGCTCGGCGCGAGCTCGACCATCCTGGCGCCGAGCGCCGACGAAGGATCGGCGCTCTGGCCCGAGGCCGGACGCGGGCCGCTCGGGAGCGAGCTCGTGCTCACGCGGGCAGAGAGCCTCGAGGCCGTCGCCGGCAGCGCGCGGTCCCTGGCCGCGGCCCGCGAGCGAGAGGCGCCCCACGCCCCGAGCCTCGTGCTCGCGGCCGTCCCGCCGGCGTGGCTCGCGCGCGGCTGCGACGACGCGGCGTTGCTGCAGCGCGTCCTCCTCTTCTGCTCGCCCGACCGTCGCGACCTCCTGGAGACCTACGCCGTCGTGAAGCGCGTGCTCGCGACGTCGCCCACGGCACAGATCGGAGTCACGATCCATGGCGTCCGCTCCGTCGCCGAGGCGCGCGACGCCTTCCTGCGTCTCGCGGGCGCGACGGAGCGACACCTGCTCCGCTCGCTCGTGAGCTACGGGCTGATCGTCGACGACCTCGCGGTGTACCGCTCCATCCTCGCGCAGCGCGCCGTGAGCCTCGCGCATCCCCAGTCGGCGGCCGCGCGCGCCCTCGGCGAGGTGGCTCGTCTCCTGCTCCGCGATCTCGACGGAGATCCGCGTGCCTGATCTCGCGCTCGTCGCCCTGCCGCGCCGGACCGAGCTGCGGGCGGCGCTGCGCGGACGGCTCGGCCAGCTCGGCCGCGGCCTCCGCCCGCTCGCGGAGAACGTGCTCGGTGCAGAGGAACGGATCGACTTCGTCGCCGTCGATGCCGACGGCTGCACGGCTCTCGTGCTCGTGGCGGAGCCCGGGCGCGAGCTCGAGCGTCTGGCCGAGGCCCTGGCCCAGCGCGCGTGGGTCGGAGCCCGGCTCGCGGACTGGCGCCAGCTCGCCCCGGAGATCCCCCTTCGACCGGAGGCCGGCATCCGCCTGGTGGTGCTCGTCGCGGAGATCGGTCCGCGATTCCGCGCGGTCGCCTCGGCCCTCGGGGGAGACGCTCCCGAGGTCTGGCTCTACCGGTGCGTCCGCAATGGAGCCGGTCTCGACGTCCTGCTGGAGCCACAGGGTCGGGACGGTGAGCCGTCCTCGCCCTCCCGTGACCGCTCGCCCACCGCCGCGTTCCGAAGCGGCCTCTCGGACGCCCAGCTCGGCCTCACGCCCGAGGAGATCGCGGAGTTCGACTGATCTCCGCCTCCATTTCGCCATGGAATCGCCCGAGGAAATTTCGGGCGGCCGGTGACAATTTTTGACACCTCCTCTCGTGCGACGGCCACACCCAAGACGGGGGCCCCTGTGCTGACGGGGGATGAGGTGGACCTGGGACCTGGGAGGGGACTGTGGCTGCTCCGGATGTGCCCCGCTTGCGATCGTCCCGGCAGGGCGACGCGACGACTGCTGAGCGATCCGCTGTGACAGACGAAACCCCCGACGAGGTGCTCGTCGATCGCTTGCGAGGCGGCGAGGAAGCGGCCTTCCAGGCGCTCTACGAGCGCTACTTCCAGCGCGTCTTCCAGTACCTCGACCGGCGCTTACGAAACCGCGCCGACACCGAGGAGACGACGCAGGAAGTGTTCGTCAACGTCTTCGCGTCGATCGACGGCTTCCGCGGCGAGGCGCCGTTCGGGGCATGGGTGTTCGGGCTCACGCGCCGCACGCTCGCAAACCGCTTCAAGCGCAAGCGCCACGCGACCGTCGCCCTGTTCGAGGACGATGGCGACAAGATCGACCTCTGGCTCACGACCGTGCGACGGGAGCCGGATCCCCTCGAGAGCTACGAGGCGAGCGAGCGGCTGGCGCGCCTCGCCGACGCCGTCCACCGGGAGCTCACCCGGGAGCAGTGGCAGCTCTTCGAGCTCCACCACCTCCACCACCAGTCCATCCACGAGATCGCCCGATCGCTGAACAAGAGCGTCGACGCGGTGAAGTCCAACTTGTACCGCGCGCGCAAGGTGTTGATGGCGCGCTAGCCTGCGCCGCGTGACGCAGCCCCCGCCGAGCCCCGCATCGCTGGATCGCGACGAAGCGCTCGATTGGTTCGCGAGCCCGTGCGCGCCGCCGCCGGGCGTGCACGGCGTCGTGGCCGAGCGCTTCGAGTACACGAGCCGCGGAGACCGGGTGCCCGGCCGCCTGCTCCTGCCCGACGGCGCGCGCGGGCCGTTCCCGCTGGTCCTGCTCCAGCACGGCGCCGGTGGCTCGAAGGACGCGCCCTACCTCGACGCGGCCTGCGGGCCCTGGGTGCGAGGAGGCGCGGCCGTCGCCTCGATCGACTTCCCGCTCCACGGCGAGCGGGCGAGCGCGAAGCTGACGGAGCGGGCGCTCGGCTATCTCGCCCCCGGCGGCGCCCAGGCCCCCGAGGCGGAGGCGCTCTTCGTCGAGCTCGTCCGGCAGGCGGCGATCGACCTCGCGCGTGCGGTGGACGGCCTCGGCCAGCTCTCCGCGATCGACGCGGAGCGCATCGCCTACGTGGGCTTCAGCATGGGGGCGATCCTCGGCGCCGTGTTCTGCGCGGCCGAGCCGCGGGTCCGCGCGGCGGTCCTCGCGATCGGAGGCGGAGGCTTCGGGCCGCACGAGATCGACCCGGCGCGCCACGTCGGGCGCTTCGCACCGCGACCGATCCTGTTCGTGAACGCCGAGCGCGACGAGCGAATCCCGCGGGCCTCCGCCGAGGCGCTCCACGCCGCCGCAGGCCACCCGAAGGAGGCGCTCTGGTTCGACGCCACCCACGCGGCGCTCCCCGGTGTCGCGCTCAAGGCGATGTGGGTCTTCCTGCGCCGCCACCTCGCGCTCGCGTAGCCGCTCCGCCCGGCGGGTGGCGCAGGGCGAGCAGCGTTCCCGACGTCACGAACAGCGGCATCGCCAGGAAGTTCAGCACGGGGACGGCGCAGACGGCGAACGCCGTCGCGCCGAATCCGAGCAGGAGCGGCGCACGCTCCACGAGCCAGCGACGACGGGCGCGGAACGGCACGCCCCAGCGGTCCAACGCGAAGCTCGCGTGGTCGAGCGGCAGGAAGAGCATCGTGAGGAGCGCGAGCGCGAGGGGCGCCACCGCCTGACCTCCCGGCAGCACGATGCCGCCCACGAAGACGACGGCCTGGAGCGTCAGGAAGAGCAGCGTGCGCTGGATCTCGGCGCCGACGGCGCGGGCGCCTTCACGCGCGCGTGTCGCGAGAGACTCGCCGTGCGTCTCGCGTTCGCGGCCCGAGGCGATCTGCTCGACCCGGCGCGAGAGCGCGTCGAGGAAGGGCGAGGCCACCACGCTCACCAGCAGGAATGCCGCGACGACGAGCGCCAACGAGAGGGCCGCGAACAGGAGCCAGCCGAGCGCGCCGAGCAGCGCGACGGCCGGCCCTACCCAGATCCATTCCCACCACGCGTGGGCGCGCGGGTCGGGAAGCCAGCCCGTGACGAAGCGATGGAGATCCGTGCGACGCAGGAAGAGCAGCGCGGCCGTCGCGCCGAAGGCGAACGCGGACAAGAGGAACGGCACGGCGGCGAGCGGCCAGAGCCGACGCTCGCGCCAGAGCAGGCGCAGCCCCGCGAGGTGCAGGCGCGCACCGTCGAGCACTTCGACGGCGCTCATCCTCTCGCGGCGAGCGCGTGCGAGGCTCGGGCTCCGGCGCCTGTGCTAGGGTGCGCGCGGCCTCCGCCGGCGCGACGCGCGCTGGACGGGGCGAACGCGGCCCCGCCGCAAGGAGTCGACATGGCCCGCTCCCTCCTCCGCTCGTTCGCTCGCGGCGCTGCCTTCGCGGGCGCCGCCGCGCTCGGACTCGCCTGCTCGAAGGCCGAGAAGGGCACGCTCGGGCCTCCCCCCACCGGCGGAAGCAGCGGATCCGCGGACGTCGTGGCGACCATCGGCGGCGAGCAGGTCACGATGGCCGAGCTCGACGCGTGGATCAAGGAGGACCTGTTCAAGCGCGAGTCGGAAGGCAAGAACGCGTCGGCGATGTTCGAGATGCGGAGCGACGCCCTCGATCGGATGATCGGCGAGCGCCTGCTCGCGGCCGAGGCCAAGAAGCGCAACCTCACGACGGAGGCCGTCCTGCAGGAGGAGGCGGCGAAGGCGCCGCCCGTCACCGACGACGCGGTGAAGGCGTTCTACGAGGCGAACAAGGCCCGTCTCGGGGGCCAGACGCTGGAGCAGATCTCGCCGCGCATCCGCCAGCACCTCGAGCAGCAGGCCCGCAACGAGACGGCGCAGAAGTTCGTCGCCGGTCTGCGAGAGGCCGCCGGCGTGTCGGTGCAGATGGAGCAGCCCCGCGTGCAGGTGTCGGGAGACGGCATCTCGCGCGGTCCGGCCGATGCCCCCGTCACGATGATCGAGTTCAGCGACTACCAGTGCCCGTTCTGCCGCCGCGCCGAGCCGACGGTGATGGAGGTCCTGGCGCGCTACCCCGACAAGCTCCGCTTCGTGTATCGCCACTTCCCGCTCGACATGCACCCGCGCGCCCGTCCGGCCGCGGAGGCGGCGGAGTGCGCCGGCGAGCAGGGCCGATTCTGGGAGTATCACGACAAGCTCTTCGCGGGCTCGGGCTTCGAGGAGGCCGACTTCGAACGCTACGCCAAGGAGATCGGCCTCGACACCGCGAAGTGGCAGGCGTGCCGGGCCGACGACCATACGCTCGCCAAGATCGCCGCCGACGAGAAGGCGGGCTCCGACGCAGGCGTCACCGGAACGCCCGCGTTCTTCGTGAACGGCATCATGATCTCGGGCGCGCGCCCGCTGGACGCGTTCACGAAGATCATCGACAGCGAGCTCGCGCGCGCGGGCTCGGCCGCGCCGACGGCGAGCGCGGGCAAGTGACGGCGCGGCCTACGAGGCCGCGGAGAGCTCTTCGATGCGCGAGAGCAGCGCGTCGCGCCGGGCGCCCATCTCCTTCGGAGTGGACGCCTCGAGGTTGAGGCGCAGCAGCGGCTCCGTGTTCGAGGGACGCAGGTTGAACCACCAGTCCGGGTAGCGCACGAGCAGGCCGTCGAGATGGGAGATCTCGGGCGCCTCGGCGTGCTCCCGCTCGATCGCCCGGAGCACCGCGTTCACGTCCGTCACCTTCCGGTTGATCTCGCCGCTCGCGTAGTAGCGCTCGAGCGGCTCGACGAGCCGCGAGATCGGGCCACCCTCGCTCGCGAGCACGTCGAGCAGGGCCAGGAACGCCGCGAGCCCGTCGTCGGCGACGAGCGTCTCCGAGAAGCGGAAGTAGAAGTGGCCCGAGAGCTCGCCCGCGAACACCGCACCGTTCTCGCGCATGGCGGCCTTCACGAACGAGTGGCCCACCCGACACATCTCCGAGGCGCCGCCCGCGGCCTCGATCGCCTCCGCCGTGGCGCGGCTCGAGCGAAGGTCGTAGAGCACGCGCGCGCCGGGGTGGCGGCGCAGGAGCGGTCCCGCGAGGAGCGCCGTGATCCGGTCCGCCGGGATCGGCCGCGCATGCTCGTCGACGAACATCGCACGGTCCCCATCGCCGTCGAAGGCGACCCCGAGGTCGGCGCCGGAGCGCTTCACCGCAGCCATCAGGTCGTGGAGGTTCTCGACCTTGAGAGGATCCGCCTCGTGATTGGGGAAGGTACCGTCGGGCTCGAAGTACAGACGCTCGACCGCGAGCGGCAGTCGCTCGAGCACGGGCTCGAGCCCGACGGAGCCCATGCCGTTGCCGCAGTCGATCGCGAGCCGAAGCCGCGGGCAGGCGCGAGGCGCGAGCGCCATCACGTGGTCGACGTACGCGCTCCGCACGTCGCGCGACGTCACGCGGCCCCGCGTCTTCGCCGGCGGCGCCTCCCGCAGCTCCCGGGACAGCGCCTCGATCTCCCGGAGACCGCTCGCGCCGCCCACCGGGATGGCGTGCTCGCGACAGACCTTGAGCCCGTTGTACTGGCCCGGGTTGTGCGACGCGGTGACCATCACTCCACCGGCCGCCGCGAGATGTTCCACCGCGAAGTAGAGCATCGGCGTCGACACGAGGCCCAAGTCGAACACGTCGGAGCCTTCGTCCCCGAGGCCGCGCACGAGGGCGGCGGCGAGCTCGGGCGAGCTGCGCCGCGCATCGCGGCCGACGGCGATGGGCCCGCTCCGGAAGCGCGCGAGGAAGCGCGCCGTCGCGCGTCCGATCGCGTAGGCGTCGCCGGCCGAGAGCTGCTCGGGCACCAGCCCGCGGATGTCGTACGCCTTGAAGATGCTCATGCGCGCAGCATACCGGCGGGGGAGGCCCCCTGCAGCGCGCGGCGGCGCGAGTTGACCATCTGCGGGCGGAGGCGCACCCTCGGCGTCGAATCCTCCAGATCCAAGGGGCGGAACGCCATGTTCGGACTCGGTCTCCCGGAAGTGCTGATGATCCTCCTCCTGATCGTCCTGCTCTTCGGCTCGCGCCGGCTGCCCGAGGTCGGCGCCGGCCTCGGCAAGGCGATCAAGAACTTCAAGGCGGGCGTCACGGGCAAGGACGAGATCGACGTGACGCCGAAGAAGGACGAGGTGCCGGGAGGCAAGCCGCGCGTCTAGTGCGCGCCCGTGTCGCTCCGGCCCGCCGCCTCCAGCCGGAATCCTGTCACGTCTCGAGGCGCGTCCCGCACGATCGCGGCGACGGAGACGCGCTCGCCCTCGGCGATCGGACGCACGCCTCGCGCGAGGTCGCTGGCCTCGATCCCCTGCGCGAGCGTCTCCGGCGGCGCCTCCCGGATCCGCGCGATCTCCGGCGCCTCGCCGACCACGCCACGCGACGCCGCGAGCGGGCTTCCGTCGGGCCCGAGCAGGACCACCTCGAAGCGCTGCGGCCCCGCGCTCCCGCCCGCGGCGTGGGCGACGCCGGTCACGACGAAGACGAGCCCGCCCACGGCGTTGTCGACGAAGCGGCCCCGGAGATCTTCGAAGGCGACGCTTCCGAGCGTCGCCGACACGGCCGGAGACGAGGCGCCGGGCGTCGCGGGCCAGAGACAGAGCGCGGTCACCGCGGCGAGCCAGAGCCAGACCGCGCCGAAGAACAGGATCTCCCGCGGTGCCTCGCGCAGGGAGCGTCGCTCCGACGCCACGGGCGTCGCAGGCCGATCACCCGCCGACGCCCCGCGCGCGCCGGGCGCGACGGCCTCGCGGGCGGGCTCCGCGCCGCGCGCCGACGGCTCGGGGCCTCGCGCAGCGGCGGTGGGGATCACGCTCTCGAGCGGCGGCAGCTCGGCGTCGCCGAGGATGTCCCAGCTCTCGGGGCTGCCGAGCGCGTCGAGCGCGACGCCCTCGTCCGAGGGAGGCCGCGGGCGGCGCGGCGGTGGGCGTCGACTGACGCGACCTTGCGTCGCGCCTTCGTCGTGTCGCACCGGCTCGTTGAATTGCCAGTCGCTCTCGTCGTCTCCGCGCGCCGGGTCGGCGGGCTTCGCCTCGCGCCACGCCGCGTCTTCCGCGAGCTCGGGCATGAGCCGCGTGGCGCTGGTGTTGCCCGGGAGCGGTGCTCCCGCGTGGAGCGTCCGGAGGTCGGCCGTCGCCTCGGGCGCCGCCGGCGTGCCTCCGCGCGCGGCCTCGCCGGCGAGCCCGTGGACCAGCGCGTCGCGTCCCGCCTCTCCGGGCCTCGCCACGAAGAAGGCGTGCTTGCAGCGGGAACACCGGACGCGCGCACCGGTGTCGGGGAGCCGCGCTGCGTCGAGCTTGAAGCGCGTCTGGCAGCGCTCGCACGTGACGATCATCGCCCCTCCGCACGCAAACTCCGGCGAATCCCCGTGTGCTAGGGTCGGCGCCGCCGGTGCCCCTGCCCGGTTTCGGCCTTGCAGGGGAATTCCTTGAGACGAGCAGGGGCGCGCACGGAGAGAACCACGGAGGGAGCGGTGGCGGACCCGGCGGGCGCGTCCTCGACGATTCCGCTCCTCGACCGACGTCTCGTCATCGTCACCGGCAAGGGCGGCACGGGCAAGACGAGCGTGGCGGCGGCGCTCGCGCTCGCGGGCGCCCGCGCCGGACGCCGGGTGCTCGTGGCGGAGGTGGGCCGCGACGAGCACGCGAGCCGATTGCTCGCGCCCGGCTCGGCGCCGGCCGGCTACGAGGGGCGCCTGGTGAGGCCGGGCGTGACCGTGATGCGCATCGAACCGTTCGACGCCCTGGGCGAGTACCTCGGCCTCCAGCTCAAGCTGCGCGCCGCCGTCGACCTCGTGCTGCGCAACAAGGCCTTCCGCCAGCTCCTGGAGGCGGCACCGGGCTGGCGCGAGCTGATCACCCTCGGAAAGGTCTGGCATCTGGAGCAGATGCAGGGCTCCGACGGCCGACCGCGCTTCGATCTGATCGTGATCGACGCGCCCGCCACGGGACACGGCCTCACGTTCCTCGACGTGCCCCGCGTGGTCGTGTCCGCGGTGCAGAGCGGGCCGCTGCGGCGGAACGCCCAGCTGGTCGAGGCGATGATCGGAGACCGGGAGCGCACCGTCCTGCTGCCCGTCGCGCTCGCGGAGGAGCTTCCCGCGCGAGAGACGATCGAGCTCGTCGCGCGGGTGCGGCGCGACGTCGGAATCGGAATCGATCGGGTCGTCGTGAACGCGCTCGTCGACGCGCCCTTTCCGGCGGGCCTCGAAGATCTCGACCGACGCCTCGCACGGCTCCCGGCCGGGACGAAGCTGCCCGGCCTGCCCAGCGTGCGAACCCTCGCGGCGTGCGGCGCCCACCTGCGCTCGCGCCACGAGCTGAACGCGCACCACCGCGACGAGATCGCCCGCGGCACCGGGCTTCCGATCGTGCCCCTGCCCTACCTGGCGACCGGCGTGCGCGGCCCCGAGCAGCTCGAGCGCCTGGGCGCAGCCCTGGTGAGCGAGCCCTCGGCGCAGGCCGCGCACGGGGCCGTCGCATGAGCGACGCGCGCGCGGCGGACCCGGCCGCGCTCCTCTCCGAGCGACACGTCCTCGTGTGCGTCGGCTCGGGCGGCGTGGGCAAGACGACGCTCGCCGCCGCCGCCGGCCTGGAGGCGGCGCGCCGCGGGCGGCGCGCGCTCGTGCTGACGATCGACCCGGCGCGCCGCCTCGCCGACGCCCTCGGCGTCGGCGCCCTGGGCGGCGACCCGAAGCCGATTCCGCGTGCCCTGCTCGACGCCCTCGGCGTGCCTCCCGAGGGCGCCCTCTCGGCGATGATGCTCGACATGAAGCGCAGCTTCGACGAGCTCGTCGCGCGCTTCGCCGAGAGCCCCGAGGTGCGCGACCGGATCCTGCAGAATCGCATCTACCAGCACGTGTCGGACGCTCTTGCGGGGAGCGCCGAATACTCGGCGATGGAGAAGGTGCACGAGATGGCGGGGCATCCGGAGTTCGACCTCGTGGTGGTCGATACGCCGCCATCGCAGCACGCCCTCGACTTCCTCGAGGCGCCGCAGCGCCTCCTCGAGTTCCTCGACAGCCGCATCGTGCAGCTCCTGCTCCATCCCGCGTTCGCCGCCGGGCGGTTCGGCTTCCGACTGTTCCAACGCAGCGCGCAGCGTGTGCTGCAGATCGTGGAGCGCGTGTCGGGCGTCTCGTTCCTCGAGGACATCTCGGAGTTCCTGCTCGCCTTCGAGGGCATGTCGGAGGGCTTCCGCGAGCGGGCGCACGCGGTGCGGGCCCGGCTGCTCGGACCGGAGACCGCGTTCCTGCTCGTGGCCGGTCCGGCGGTCGAGTCGACGGAGCACGCACGGCTCATGCTCGGCCGGCTCGAGACCTTCGGCGTACCCCTCGCGGGCGTGGTCGTGAACCGGGCCCGCGAGTGGCCGGACGGGTCGGCGCCGGAGCGCGTGCCCCTTCCAGGCCAGGATGCCGAGGCCGAGCACGCGCTGGCCGATGCCCTCGCCGCGCAGGAGGGCGCAGGCTTTCCCGCGCGCGAGGCGGCGCGTGCAGCGATCGCGACGGCGAACCTCTACGCTGCGATGGTGCGTGCCGATGAAGCGGCGGGTGAGCCGCTGCGGGAGGCCGTCGAGGCACGTGGCATGTTCTGGCGCCGCGTGCCCGAACAGGCCGGGGACGTACACGATCTCGAGGCGCTCGACCGGCTCGCGAGCCGGCTCTTCGGAGCGAACGGAGGGAGTCGGACGCCGTGAGCGAGCGCGACGAAGACGAGGCGGAGCGCTCGGACTCCGCTCCTCGCCGCGGAGAAGCCCGCGGCGACTCGGCCGACGCCCCGCGGACCGTCGCCCAGGCCCTCGCGCGCGCCCGCGCGCACGGGCGCGCCGCGATGGCGGAAGCGCTGCTCGGCCTGCGCGCGGTGCTCGACGCCGCCGCCCTCGCCGCGACGGGCGAGCCGTCGGAAGCGCATCCGCCGCTCGCGCGTCTGGCCCGCGCGGCGGAGGAGCTGGCGGCCTCGCTGCGCGAGGAGGCCGGCGCGCCGAGCACGCTCGTCGCCGCGATCGCCGAGGCCCTCGACGCCGAGATCGCGCGCTGGGAGGAGCGAGCCGCCGACGATCCCGACGCGCGGGCCGTGCTCCGTGCCTACCTCGGGCTTCGCGAGATGTTGTGGGAGATCGGCGTCCGGCGGCCGCGTCGCGGCGGCGCAGCGGCCGAGGCGGCGGAATCTCCGAGCGAGGCGGAGACCGCGCGGCCGCGTCGCCCCCGGCGCGGACCGCGCCGCCGCCTCGAGCGTGTCCCACTCCAGGGATGACCGTCGGAGAGCCTGTGCTAGCGTGAGCGCGAATCCACTCCGAAGGCGCTTGCGCGCGACCGAGTCATCATGTCCGTCCTGATCAAGCGCTACGCCAATCGCAAGCTCTACAACACACAGACGAGTCGCTACATCACGCTCAAGGGCATCGCCGAGCTGATCGAGGCGGGCACCGAGGTGCGTGTCGTCGACAACGAGAGCGGTGAGGACATCACGTCGGTCACCCTGTCGCAGATCCTGGTCGACAGCGAGCGCACGAATCGCGCGGTGCCGGGCAACCTGCTGACGGAGCTGATCCAGCGCAGCGGCGACGTGCTCTCCGCCCTGCGCAAGGGCGTGGGCGACGCGAGCGAAGGCATCGAAGGCCTGCAGCGCCGCGTCGGGAAGCTGATCAGCTCCCGGGAGCGCGAGGGCGGCCGGCTGTCCGACTGGGTCGCCTACTCAGCGCCCGACTTCGACCGCCTGCTCCAGTCCGCGCTCGAGCGCGCGCTCAAGGTGCTCGATCTCCCGCGCCGCTCGGACCTCGAGGCGCTGAACGCCAATCTCGAGCGCGTGGCGAAGGCGCTCGAGGAGAAGCCACGCACGAACGCCTCCAGCGCACCCAACGAGACGCCGCGCGCCTGAGCGCGGTCGCTACGCCCAGGGAGAGCCGCGGCTCCGCACGCCTTGATCCACCATCGCCTGGATGCGCTGGCGCAGCTCCTCGGTGAGCCGTGAGACGAGGAGCTCGTCCTCGGCCGCCTCCGGCGCGAGCTCCTGCAGCGGGATCGGCTCGCCGAACCGGATCACCCACTTCGACGGAAGGGGCAGGAGACCGAGCGGGCCGAGCCACGGGAAGGTCGGCGTCACCGGGAGGAACGGGAGTCCGACGAGCCGCGCCATCCTCTCGACCTTGAACAGGACCGGGTGTGTCTCCTCGCCGCCCACGATCGCGACGGGCACGAGCGGAACGCGGGACTCGATCGCGACGCGCACCGCGCCGCCACGCCCGAAGCGCTTCAGCCGGTAGCGCTCCCGAAACACCTTGGCGGAACCCTTCACGCCTTCGGGGAACGCGAGGACCGGATGGCCGTGGGAGATCAGCCGCTCGGCGTTCTCGCGGCAGGCGCGCACGCCGCCGACCCGGACGAGCCAGGGCTGCGCGAAGGGGCGCGTGATCAGCCAGTCCGCCACCAGGAAGCGCACGCGCTCGCGCTCGGGCAGCGCGCGCGCGACGGCGTGCGAGACCATGAGGCCGTCCCACGGCAGGAGCCCCGCGTGATTGCCGACGAGCAGCGTGCCTCCGTGCGCCGGCACGTGCTCGACTCCGCGCACGTCGACGCGCCACCAGCGATCGAACAGCAGGTCGAGGAGCGGCCGCACGCGCCGCAGGGCCTCGGGGTCCATGCCGAACTCGTCGACGTCGCCGCGGCGCTCCCGGATCCCAAGGCGGTTCACGCGGGCGCGCAGCTCGTCGAAGAGCTCCATCCAGTCGGTGCCCGGCGCGGCGACCGCGCCGCGATCCCGCTCGGCCGCCGCGCCCGCGACCTCCCCGCGCACCGCGCGGATCGGGAAGCGGGCGCGGATCTCCGCGCGCAGGTCGTCGAGGGCGCGGCCCAGCGTGTCGCGCGTGGCGCTCGTCTCGTCGAGATCGTTCGGCCCGCTCATGCCGTGCTCCCCGAGCTCCTAGCGGTAGCGCCGCATCCGCCGCGAGGAAACGAACGAGATCCACGCCTCGCGCGTCGTATAGAGCGGTGGCCCGAGCTCCCGCCAGCCGCGCGTGCCGTCGGCGAGCCAGCCGTAGCGCAGATAGTCGTAGAAGCCGGCGGGCGGGTCTCCGACACTGCCCTGCGACAGCCCCTCGAGGACGCGGTACCAGAGCGCAGCCGGGACGGCGAGCCGCCGCTTTCCGGCGAGGGCGAGGAGCGTCGAGAGCGGAAGCGGCCCGTCCCCCACGACGTTGAAGACGCCGGGATGGCGCTCGAGCGTGGCGGCCTCGAACGCGCGGAGGGCGTCCTCCTCGTGCACGAACTGGAGCATCGGGTCGTAGCCGAGGAGGGTCGGCACCACGGGGCGCGCGAACATCCGCACCACGTGGTCCTCGTAGCTCGGGCCCATGATCCATCCCACGCGGAGCACCGAGAGCTCGACGTCGGGGTGGCGACGGGCGAAGCGCGCGGCGAGCTCCTCCACCTCGATCCGGTTCCGGACGCCGTGGGCGTCGGGATGGCCGCGCAGCGGATGGTCCTCGGTCAGGAACTGCGGATTGTCCGGCCGGGCGCCGTAGAGCATCGTGCTCGACGCCAGCACGAGGCGGCGCACCTTCGCGGCGGCGCAGGCGTTCAGCACGTGGAGGGAGCCCAGGGTCTCGAGCTCGTGGTCGTACTCGAGATCGCTCGTGGGCTCGCTCCGGAACGCGGCGTGCACCACCGCCTCGACGCGCTCCCGCTCGAACACCTCCGCGAGCGTGCCGTCGGCGGTGGGCTCGGTCAGGTCCACGCGGTGCCAGCGCACGCGGCCCTCGAAGCGGTAGGGCCTCCGCACGTCGATCCCGACGACCTGCAGCTCCGGCCCTCGCGCGAGCAGCCGCTGCGCGAGGCGCTGTCCGAGGAACGTGCGCAAGCCGGTGATGGCGATGGTCGACGGCGGGGCCATGCGTCTCCGGTCGTGGTGCGGCAGCTCGGTCGCGGTCGGTGCTTCGGATATCCTCGCGGCCATGGTCGGCCCCCGCCAGGTCGCGGTGATCGAGGACCCGCGCTTTCGCGATCACCGCTCGCCTCCGGGCCATCCCGAGCGCCCGGAGCGTCTGCTCGCCGTGGGCGACGCGATCGCCGAGCGGCGCGACCGGCTGACGCCGATCGCGCCCCGGCCCGCGGAGGACGACGAGCTGCTCGCGATCCACGCCCGCGACCTCCTGTCCCACGTGGAGGAGGCGGTGCGCCGCGGAGCCGCGCGCCTCGACCCCGACACGTTCGTCTCGCCCGCGAGCGCCGACGTCGCCCGCCTCGCGGCGGGCGCGGCCGTGGACCTCGCGCTCGGCGTGGCACGCGGGCGCTGCCAGGCGGGTTTCGCCGCGGTGCGCCCGCCCGGGCACCACGCGGAGGCCCGCCGCGCCATGGGCTTCTGCCTCTTCAACAACGTCGCCGTCGCGGCCCGGGCCCTGCAGCGCGAAGAGCGCGTCGGAAAGATCATGATCGTCGACTGGGACGTGCACCACGGAAACGGGACCCAGCACAGCTTCGAGGACGACCCTTCGATCCTCTACTTCTCGACCCACCAGTTCCCGTACTACCCCGGTACGGGCGACGTGATCGAGGTGGGCCGCGAGCGGGGCCTGGGAGCGACCGTGAACGTGCCCCTGCCGCCGGGGTGCGGGGACACGGAATACACGGGCGTGTTTCAGCGCGTGCTGGCACCCGTGGCCCAGAGCTTCCGACCCGAGATGATCCTCGTGTCGTGCGGGTTCGATGCCCACGTCGAGGACCCGCTGGCGTCGATGGGAGTCACGGGCCGAGGGTTCGGCCAGCTGGCGCGGATCACGCGAGCCCTCGCCGACGAGCTCTGCGGCGGCCGGATCGCGCTGATCCTCGAGGGCGGCTACGGGGAGCGCGGCCTGCGCGAGGGGACGGCGGCCGTCCTCGACGCTCTGCTCGAGGCCTCTCCGCCGCCCCTGGCGCCCGCCGTGGATCCTCTCCGCGGCAGCGCCCTGGCCTACGTGGTGGGACAGGTGGCCGAGGTGCAGCGCCGCTTCCACCGCGGAGTCGGCGCCGCCTAGCCGCGGAAGACTCCTCCGACCGCTCGACATGTAGGGGTCGGCTTCCAAGCGCGACACCAGATCTTGTATCCGCGCAAATTTCTGCGCCAGGGCGCGAAAATCCTGCGCTTTTCGTTGACGCTGCCGAAAAGTGGGAGTAAAACGCACTCAAGTGGGACGGAGTGGGATGAAGTGGTAGATCAAGGCCATTGCGACGCTCCCGGGTCCCCTCTGGCGGTGCGACGGGCCACCCCGGAGTCGAGGCGAAAGAAAGGCGATGTTTCGCGGCCGGTACACGCACACGATGGACGGCAAGGGACGGGTCAGCATCCCGTCTGCGTTTCGTGCCGCCCTGCTCGGGCGGGAGGAAGGCGGCGCCTCGGCCGCGCAGGCCAAGCCCCCCTTCCTGACGAATCTGCAGCGCTGCGTCGCCGTCTATCCGCACGACGCGTGGCTCGAGGTGGAGCGGCGCCTCTCCGAGGCCTCGTCGATGCAGCCCGAGGTGCAGGCGTTGCAGCGCTTCGCGGTCTCCGGGGCCATCGAGTGCCCGATCGACGCACAGGGTCGGATCCTCGTGCCGCCCTATCTGCGCGAGCACGGCGCGCTCACGAAGGACGTCTTGATCGCAGGGGTCGGACCGCGGATCGAGCTCTGGAACAAGGAGCGCTTCGCCAGCGATCTCGAGCGGACGCAGGAGAACCTGTCGGCCTGGGCGCAGAGCTTCGGGCTGTGAGGATGAGTTGGGGGGCTGGAGAGGGATCGTCCCTCTCCAGATGAGAGGTTGGGGTGTCCCCGGGGTTCCGGGGCCGTCGTGGACGGTGAGTGTTGGGGGGCACGATCCGTACGCGCGGCGCCGGTCCCCGGGGCACCCCAGGTCTCTCCGGCGAGCGTTCGGTGAACGAGTCCGGTGAGCGATCCGTTTCGCCATCGGCCGGTCCTGCTCGCGGAGACCGTCGAGCTCCTCGCCCCCGCGGTGGGCGCGGTGATCGTGGACGGGACCGTGGGCGGCGGCGGCCACGCGGCCGCGCTGCTCGAGCGGATCGGACCGGCGGGCCGGCTCCTCGGTCTCGACGTCGACGACGAGGCGCTCGCCGCGGCGGCGGGTCGGCTCGGCGACGATCCGCGGGTCCGGCTGGTTCGTGCCTCGTTTCGCGAGCTGGCCCGGGTGCTGGACGAGCTCGGCGTCGCGCGGGTGGATGGAGTGGTGCTGGATCTCGGGGTGTCGTCGCGACATCTCGACGAGCCGGAGCGGGGCTTTCGTTTCTCCGAGGACACGTCGCACATGACGCCGCTCGACATGCGCATGGACCGCCGCAACCCGCACACCGCCGCGGACCTGCTCGCGAGCGCGCCCGGCCCCGAGATCGAGCGCTGGCTCCGCGAGTACGGAGAGCTGCCCGGGGCGCCGCGTCTCGCGCGCGCGATCGTCGAGACGCGGCGCCTCCGACCCCTTCGCACCGCGCAGGACCTCCTCCGCCTCGTGCGCGAGACGCGCGTCGGCGGCGGACGTCGCCATCACCCCGCGACGCTCGTGTTCCAGGCGCTTCGCATCGCCGTGAACGACGAGCTTCGCGTCTTGGAGGAAGGGATCGAGGCCGCGTTCGACCGGCTGCGACCGGGCGGACGCCTCGCCGTGCTCTCGTACCACTCCCTCGAGGACCGGATCGTGAAGAATCGGCTGCGCGATGCCGAGAAGGGATGCATCTGCCCGCCGCGCACGCCCGTCTGCACCTGCGGCCGGAAGCCCCGCGCCCGCGTGCTCACGCGCCGGCCGATCACGGCGAGCGAGGCGGAGTGTCGGGAGAATCCGCGCGCCCGCTCGGCGCGGCTGCGGGCGGCGGAGCGCATCGGGGAGGACGCATGAGCAGCTTCGCACCGCCCGCAGGGCCTGCCGCCGGTCGCGTCGGGCGGGGCTCCCAGTTCCTGGTGGGCCGCGACCTCGCGGCCACGCGTCCCGCGCGCCGCGTGCACGCACGCTCACCGCTCTCCCTGGCCGTCGGCATCGCCGCCCTGCTCGTCGCCGCCCTCGCGCTCGCGAGCCTGCGCGTCCAGATCCTCGACCTTCGCATGCGCCTCGGCGCCGCGGTCCGCTCCGAGGAGGCCCTCGACCAGGACCTGCGCGCCTTGCGCGTCGAGGTGCAGGAGCTTCGCAGCCAGAAGCGCCTGAAGGAGCGCGCCGCGAAGCTCGGATTCGGAGTGCCGAAGGAGGTGCGCGAGCTCTCCGCAACGCCCATGCCGGCACGAGCTGCTGCCAAGCCGTGAGAGCGCCCGAGCTCCGCACGTCGACCCGGCGCCTCGGAGCCGCCCGCTCGCTTCTCGTCCTCGCCTTCGTCGCGCTCGCCCTCCGTGCGAGCCATCTCGCCCTCGTCGACACGCGCGGTGCGCGCCGAGGCGACGCCCAGATCCTGACCGAGCTCACGCTGCCGCCCGAGCGCGGGATGATCGTCGACCGCCACGGTGCGGAGCTCGCCGTGACCGTTCAGGCTCCGACCGTGTACGCCGTGCCGTCCCAGGTGAAGGATCCGGCGGCGGCGGCGAAGGCCCTGGCGCGGATCCTCCGCGCCGACCCGCGGCGTGTGCAGGACCGGCTCGAGCGCAGGGGCAGCTTCGCCTACGTCGCACGCTGGGTGACGGAGGCGCAGGCGACCGAGGTGCGCGGGCTCGGTCTTCCCGGCATCGCGATCCTCCACGAGCCTCGGCGCGTGTACCCGAACCGCGAGCTCGCGGCACACGTCGTGGGCTTCGCGAACATCGACGGCCAGGGGATCCGCGGCCTCGAGCAGCAGGAGGACGCGTGGCTCCGCGGCCGCGAGCGCACCTTCCCGGTGGAGCGAGACGCCCGCGGCCGCGTGCTCGCGGGCTTCGCTCCCGGCCCCGACGCGACGAGCGGCGGCGACGTGGCGCTCACGATCGACGCCGGCATGCAGGCCGACGCGGAGGTCGCCCTCGACGCCTGGGTCGCGAAGACGCGCTCGAAGGGCGGCTTCGTGATCACGCTCGACCCGCACACGGGCGAGATCCTCGCCCTGGCGGAGCGGCCTGGCTTCGACCCGAACCACTTCCGCGAGGTTCCGTTCCCCAACACGCGGGCCCGCTCCGTGCTCGACGCCTTCGAGCCCGGATCCACGTTCAAGACGTTCCTGGTCGCCGCGGCGCTGGACGCTGGCGCCGTCCATACGAGCGACACCTTCGACTGCGAGCACGGCCGCTGGAAGGTGCCCGGCAAGCTGATCCGCGACTCCCATCCCCACGGCGTGCTCGACGTGCCGTCCGTCCTGCGCGTCTCGAGCAACATCGGCGCGGCGAAGATCGGCTTCCGCCTCGGTGCGCCGCGCTTCTACGACATGCTCGTCCGCTTCGGCTTCGGGCAGCTCTCGGGGAGCGGCTTCCCCAACGAGTCACCGGGACTCCTCCGCCCGTGGCAGCGCTGGCGGCCCGTCGACCAGGCGAACGCCGCATTCGGCCAGGGCGTCTCGGTGACGCCGATGCAGATCGCCGTGGCGCTCGCCGGCATCGCGAACGACGGCGTCGTCGTGCGCCCCCGACTCGTCGCGGCGCGGCGCGAGCCCGGCGGCGTCTGGACCCCGACCGCGATCGAGGGCGCACGGCGGGTGCTGCGCTCCGAGACGGCCGCCACGATGCGCGATCTGCTGGAGAGCGTGGTCGCCATGGAGGAAGGCACGGGCAACAAGGCCGCGCTGCCCGGGATCCGCGTCGGCGGGAAGACCGGGACCGCGCAGAAGCTCGATCCCGCGACGCGGCGCTACGCGCAGCACGCGTTCCTGGCGTGGTTCACGGGCGTCGCCCCGATCGACGATCCGAAGCTCGTGATCGTGACCATGCTCGACGAGCCCCAGGGCTTCTTCCACACCGGCGGACTGGTGGCGGCGCCGCTCTTCGCGGACGTCGCGGCGCCGCAGCTCGCGCGGCTCGGCATCCTCGGCGCGCTGCCCGAGACGCAGGTCGCGGCGGCGCCTCCCAAGCTCTCGAAGAGCGCCGCCGAGCTCGCAGCGACCTCGGGCGACGACGCCGTCGCGGCGGCCGAGCAGGCGCCCGTGACGCTCGTCCGCGACGGTGACCGCTTCCTCGTGCCCGATCTCGCGGGGCGCACCGTCGCCGAGGTGCGCGACGCGCTCTCCGGGGGCGGAATCGAGGCGGAGCTCGTCGGCGAGGGACGCGCGGTGGCGCAGGAGCCCGATCCGGGCACCATCCTCCAAGGAAATGCCCGACGCGTCCGGGTGCGCTTCGAGCCCGGCGCCTGAGAGGTCGATGAGGCTCTCGCAGCTCCTTGCCGCCCTTCCCGCCACGCTCGCGCCGACGGCGCCGAGCGCGCCGGACGATCCCGTGATCCGCGGCGTCGCGATCGACTCGCGCGCGATCTCGCCCGGCGACCTCTTCGTCGCGCTGCGCGGGGCGAACGCCGACGGTCATCGCTTCCTCGACATGGCGGTGCGTAACGGCGCGGCGGCGTTCCTGCTCGAGGAGGTGCCGCCCGGCGTCGACCTGCGCGGGCGCCCCGCCGTGGTCGTCCCCGACACGCGCCGGGCGCTCGCTCCCGTCTCGGCGGCGTTCTTCGGGCATCCCTCGCGCGAGCTCATGCTCGTCGGCGTGACGGGCACGAACGGCAAGACGAGCACCACGTATCTCGTCGAATCGATCCTCCAGCGCGCCGGACGCAAGGTCGGCGTGATCGGGACGGTCGAGGTGCGCTATGGACGCGAGCACCTGCGCGCGATCAACACCACGCCCGAGAGCCTCGACCTGCAGCGCCTGCTGCGCACGATGCGCACGGCAGGCGTCGACGCCGTGGCGATGGAGGTCTCGTCCCATGGCCTCGCCCTCGGGCGTGTCGACGGGTGTCGCTTCGTGGTGGCCGGCATCACGAACCTGACCCAGGACCACCTCGACTTCCACGGCACCATGGATGCCTACGCCGATGCCAAGGCGCTCCTGTTCGAGCGCTTCGTCGACGTCGAGGGGGTCGCGGTCGTGAACCTCGACGACCCCTCGGCCGCACGCTTCCTCGAGGCCGCGCGGCGCGGGCGGGCGCGCGTGATCGGGGTCTCGCGCCATCCCGAGCGCGGCGCGGAAGTCGTGCTCGAGAGCGCCGAGATCTCGCTCGAGGGCACACGCGCGCGTGTGCGGCTGCCGGGCCGCGCCGAGCCGCTCGCCGTGGCGCTCCCGCTGGTCGGCGACTTCAACCTCGAGAACATGCTGGTCGCGATCGGGATCGCCTGCGCGCTCGGCGTGCCGTCCGAGGCGATCGCGCAGGGGATCGCCTCGGTGCCCCAGGTGCCAGGCCGCGTCGAGCGCGTAGGGGCGGAGATCGCCGGCGCGCCGACCGTGCTCGTCGACTACGCGCACACCCCGGACGCCGTCGAGAAGCTGCTCCGCACCGTGCGCCCGCTCGCCCGCGGGCGACTCGTCACGGTGTTCGGCTGCGGTGGCGATCGCGACCGCGCGAAGCGGCCGCTCATGGCGGAGGCCGTCGCCCGCTACTCCGATCGCGTCGTGGCCACGAGCGACAACCCGCGCACCGAGGATCCGCTCGCGATCCTCGCGGACGTCGAGCGCGGCCTCTCCAAGCTCGAGCGCGTCGAGCCGGCCGAGCTCGACGCGCGCCCGGCGGCGTATGCGCTCGTGCCCGACCGGCGCGCCGCGATCGGCCTCGCGCTCGCGCTGGCGCGTTCCGAAGACACCGTCGTGATCGCCGGCAAGGGCCACGAGGACTACCAGATCGTCGGCCGCGAGCGTCTTCCGTTCGACGATCGCGCCGAGGCGCGGAGGGCGCTCGAGCGCCTCGCGGCGGCGCGCGGCGCCGGGGGCCGTGCGTGAGCACGCCCGCGAGCTCGACCGGCCCCGCCTCGCCCTACTCCGCCCGCGATGCCGCCGCCTGGACCGGCGGCCGGCTGCTCCAGGGCGATCCCGACGCCCGCTTCACGGGAACGTCGATCGACACGCGCAGCGTCGCGGCGGGCGAGCTCTTCGTCGCGCTGCGCGGGCCGAACCACGACGCCCACGACTTCCTGGCCGAGGCGGCCGCGCGCGGCGCGAGCGGGCTCCTGGTCGAGCGCGTGCCCGAGGGCGCCGTCCTGCCTCCGGGCACGCCGGTGCTCGTCGTCGGCGACACGCGGCAGGGTCTCACGGCGCTCGCGCGCGGGCATCGCGCGCGCTTCGACGGCCCCGTCGTCGGCGTCACCGGGAGCAACGGCAAGACCACGACCAAAGAGATGTGCGCGGCGATCCTCTGCGTCGCGGCGCCTTGCGGCAAGACGCAGGGCAACCTGAACAACGAGATCGGCGTGCCGCTCACGCTGCTGCGCCGGCGCGAATCCGACCGCTCGCTCGTGGTCGAGATGGGCATGAACCACCGCGGCGAGATCGCGCCCCTCGCGGCCCTCGCGCGGCCGCGGGTCGGCATCGTCACGAACGTCGGGACGGCGCACATCGAGCACCTGGGCTCACGCGAGAACATCGCCCTCGAGAAGGGCGACCTCGTGGCGGCGCTCCCGTCCGACGGCACCGCCGTGCTGAACGCGGACGACCCGCTCTGCCTCGCCCAGGGCAAGCGCTGTCGCGGACGCGTGCTCGGCTTCGGGTCGAAGGGCGAGATCCGTGCGGAGTCCGCGCGCAACCTGCTCGGCGAGGGCTTCGCCTTCGAGCTCGCGACGCCCTGGGGCCGCGCGCCGCTCCGGATCCGCGCCCTCGGCGCCACCACGATCCCGAACGCCCTCGCCGCCGCCGGCGGGGCGCTCGCGGCGGGCGCATCCCTCGACGACGTGGTGACGGGCCTCGGTCGCTTCAGCGGCGTGTCGGGGCGCATGGAGCGGCTCGCCCTCTCGAAGGGCATCGTCGTGATCGACGACACCTACAACGCGAACCCGCAGTCGATGGAGAACGCGCTGCGGAGCCTCGCCGAGCTCCACGGCGAGGGGCGCGCGATCGCGGTGCTCGGCGACATGGGGGAGCTCGGCGAGACGGCCGTCGCGGGCCACGACGCCATGGGGCGTCTCGCGGCCGAGCTCGACGTCGATCTGCTCGTGACGCTCGGCGAGCGCGCCGCGCGCATCGCCGAGGCCGCCCGCGCGGCGGGTCTCCCGCCGTCCCGCGTGCATCACGCGGCGGACCACACCGACGCGGCGCGACGCGTGCTCGACCGCCTCCAGCCGAACGACTGGGTGCTCGTCAAGGGATCGCGCTCGATGCGCATGGAGCGCGTGGTGGCGGCTCTCGTGGCGCAGTACGGTGAGCGCTAGTGCTCTACCACCTGCTCTATCCGCTCGCGGACCGGATCGGCGCGCTGAACGTCGTCCGCTACATCACGTTCCGCACCGCAGCCGCGACGCTCACGGCCCTCTTCCTCTCGTTCCTGGTCGGGCCTGCGCTCATCCGCTGGCTCGCCGCCCTGCGCGTGGGCCAGCCGATCCGCGAGATCGGCCCCGACCACCAGGCGAAGGCGGGCACGCCCACCATGGGCGGGCTCTTGATCCTGCTCGCGCTGCTCGTGTCGGTGCTGCTCTGGAGCGAGCTCACGAACGGGCTGGTGTGGATCGTGACCGGTGTCACCGTCGGCTACGGGCTGCTCGGCTTCGTCGACGACTACCGCAAGGTGACGCAGCGCCGGAGCGACGGACTCTCGGCCCGGGCGAAGCTCTTCTGGCAGTTCCTGCTCGCGTTCGCAGTCGGCTTCGCGATCTACCTCGACCCGAGCTTCGACAACCAGCTCGCGGTGCCGTTCTTCAAGAACTTCACGCCGCATCTGGGATGGCTGTACGTGCCCCTCGCCGCCTTCGTGATCGTCGGCGCGAGCAACTGCGTGAACCTGACCGATGGCCTCGACGGCCTCGCGATCGCGCCCGTGATGATCAGCGCGGGCACCTTCGGGCTGCTCGCCTACCTCGCCGGCAACTCGGTCGCCGCGGAGTACCTGCAGATCAAGTACGTGCCCGGCAGCGGGCAGCTCTCGATCTTCTGCGGCGCGCTGATCGGCGGCGGCCTCGGCTTCCTGTGGTTCAACACGTATCCCGCCCAGGTGTTCATGGGCGACGTCGGCTCCCTCGCCCTCGGTGGCGCCCTCGGCACGATCGCCGTCGTGATCCGTCAGGAGATCCTGCTCGCGGTGGTGGGCGGCATCTTCGTGGTCGAGGGGCTCTCGGTGATGATCCAGGTCGCGTCGTTCAAGCTCACCGGCAAGCGCGTGTTCCTGATGGCGCCGATCCACCACCACTTCGAGAAGCTCGGCTGGGCGGAGCAGAAGATCGTGGTCCGCTTCTGGATCGTCTCGATCATCCTCGCCCTGGTCGCGATCTCGTCGCTGAAGCTCCGATGAGCGGGGATCCGAACGACGCGCTCGCGGGCCGGCGCGTGCTCGTGCTCGGCCTCGGCATCTCGGGACGCAGCGCCGCGCGCTTCTGCGCGGCGCGCGGGGCGCGGGTCGTGGCGGCGGACGAGCGTGCGGCGGACGAGATCGCCGAAGTGCGCGAGCTCGGCCCCGGCGTGGAGCTCGTGCTGGGCGGCGGCTTCCCCGATCCCGCCGGCTTCGACCTCGTCGTCCCGAGCCCCGGCGTTCCGCCGGGACGCTACGCCGCGCGCGCACGCAGGGTCTGGGGCGACCTCGAGCTCGCCTTCCGACACCTCTCGGTGCCGATCGTCGCGATCACGGGCACGAACGGGAAGTCGACGACGACGCGGCTCGTCGAGGCGATGCTGCGCACGACGGGCCTGCGCGCCGAGGCGGCCGGGAACATCGGCGCCGCGGCCCTCGAGCTCGTGGGGAAGCCGCTCGACGTGGCCGTGCTCGAGGTGTCGAGCTTCCAGCTCGAGACGATCGAGCGCTTCCGCGCGCGCGTGGCGGTGATCCTCAACGTCACGCCGGACCACATCGATCGTCACGGCGACTTCGCCGGGTATCTGGCCGCGAAGGCGCGCATCCTCGAGAACCAGGGGCCGGGAGACGTGGCCGTGCTCTCCGCCGACGACCCCGCCGTGGAAGGGCTCGCGTCGCGCTGCCGCGCGGAGGTGCGCTTCTTCTCGCAGCGCCGCCCGGTGTCGGCCGGAGCCATGCTCGACGCCGGCGCGGCCGTCCTGCTCGGTCGGCGCGGCGCGACGCCGCTCCGCGTCCCGCTCGACGACCTCCGGCTGACCGGCACCCACAACCTCGAGAACGTCCTCGCGAGCCTCGCCGCGGTGGCCGCCCTCGGCGTCGACGCGCGCAAGGCGGCGGCCGCGCTCGTCGACTTCGACGGGCTGCCCCACCGCACCGAGCTCGTCCGCCGTCGCGCCGGAGTGTCGTTCGTGAACGACTCGAAGGGCACGAACGTCGGCGCCGCCCTGCGCTCCCTCGAGAGCTTCCGCGAGCCCATCGTCTGGATCGGCGGGGGCAAGGACAAGGACCTCGACTTCGCGCCGCTCGCCGACGCGGCCGTGGGCCGCCTGCGCGCGGCGATCCTGATCGGCCAGGCGGCGGAAAAGCTCGCGCGCGCCTTCGGCGGCCGCGTGCCGGTTCACCGCGCAGCGAGCCTCGAGGCGGCGGTCGCCCTCGCGGCGGAGCTCGCGCTCCCCGGCGACGTGGTGCTGCTCTCGCCGGCCTGCGCGAGCTTCGATCAGTTCAAGAGCTATGAAGATCGGGGGCAGCGCTTCCGAGATGCGGTGCAGGCGCTGCCCGAGGCGGGGGGTGGAGCATGATGAACGCGGGCGTCGCGGAGGGCGGTCCGCAGGCGCGCGGGCGCGAGGGCGCCCTCGTGGCGGCGGCGCTCCTCACGCTCGTGGGCGCCGTCACGATCTACAGCGCCACCACCGAGCCGGGCCAGACGAGCTGGCTCTCGCCCTATTTCCTTCGCCACGCCGAAGGCGTGCTCGCGGCTGCGGCGCTGGGCTTCCTTGCGAGCCGGCTCCCGCTCTCGACGTGGCGGCGCAGCGCGCTGGTCTTCTGGCTGGGCTGCGTCGCGCTGCTCGCGGCCACGCTCGTCCTCGGCGTGCGGGTGAACGGGGCGCGGCGCTGGCTCGAGGTCCCGGGCGTCGGCCACTTCCAGCCCGTCGAGTTCGCGAAGGTGGCGACCCTCCTCGTGGCGTCGAGCTTCCTGGCCCGGCGTCAGGGCGACTCGGCCTTCGGCCTGCGCGGGCTCCTGCCGATCGCCGTCGTCGTCGGCATCCCGACCGCGCTCCTCCTCGGCCAGCCGGATCTCGGGAACGCCGCGGTGCTGTGCCTGCTCGTCGGCGCGCTCCTCTTCGTCGCGGGTGCGCCGCTCCGACTCTTCGTCGTCCCCGCCGTCTTGGGCGCGCTCGGCCTGTGCGTCTACGTGTCGCTCCGCCCCTACGCCGCGAGCCGGGTGACGGGCTTCCTGCATCCGTGGGAGACGGCCGGCCGCGAGGGCTACCAGCTCGTGCAGTCCTTCGTGGGCTTCGGTCGCGGCGGCCTGTTCGGCGTCGGCCTCGGCGGGAGCCGGCAGAAGCTCGACTACCTGCCGGAAGCGCACACCGACTTCATCCTCTCCGTCGTCGCCGAGGAGCTCGGCCTGGTCGGCGTCCTCGCGGTCCTCGCGCTGTTCGCGATGCTGCTCGTGGCGGGCGTGCGGATCGCGCGCCGCGCGCGGGAGCGCCACGCGCTCCTCGTCGCGACGGCGATGACCCTCTTCCTCACGCTCCCGGCGGCGATCAACGGCGCAGTCGTGATGGGGCTCGTGCCGACGAAGGGCCTGGCGATGCCCTTCCTCTCCTACGGCCGGAGCTCGAGCCTCGCCTGCTTCCTCGCGCTCGGGATCCTGGTCGGCATCGCGCGGCGCGAGGCTGCCGAGACGCCACCGACCGTCGCCGGCGCAGAGCGCCGGTCGCTCTTGCGATGAGCGCGGCCGTCCCGAGGCGTCCGCGGCGCTGGGTGGTGGCGGGCGGCGGGACGGGCGGCCACGTGACGCCCGCGCTCGCCCTCGCCGAGAGGATCCGCGGACGTGGCGACGAGGTCCTCCTCCTCGGCTCGAAGCGGGGCCTCGAAGGGCGGCTCGTGCCGGCGGCGGGCTTCGAGCTTGCCGCCCTTCCCTCGCGCCAGCTCATCGGGCAGAGCCTCGCGGCGCGGCTGCGCACGTTGATCGGACTTCCGGGCACGGTGCTCGCCGCCCGCCGCGTGCTGCGCGAGTTCGGGGCGGAGATCGTGATCTCGGTGGGCGGCTACGCGGCGGCGCCCGCAGTCGCGGCCGCCGTCCTCTCACGGCTTCCCATCGCCCTCGTCAACACCGACGCCTTGCCGGGGCAGACGAACCGGATCGCCGGGCGCTTCGCGCGGCGGATCTTCGTCGGCTTCCCCGGGGCCACGGCCGCCTTCCCCAGCGCGAGGGACCCGCGCCGCGTGCAATGCCTCGGGATCCCGCTCCGGCGCGCCCTCACCGACGGCTTCGGCGCGGCGCCGCCGCGACGCGACGCCCGTCCGCCGTTCCGGCTCCTCGTCTTCGGCGGAAGCCAGGGCGCCCGCCAGCTCAACGACGCGATGATCGAGGCGGCGCCGCGCCTCGTGGCCCTCGGGATCGAGGTCTTCCATCAGACCGGCGAAGCCGATCGGAACCGGGTGGCCAGCGCGTATGCGGTGGCGGGGCTTCGCGCAGAGGTCGCGCCCTTCGAGCCCGAGATGGTGAAGCGCTATCGCTGGGCAGACGTGGCGCTGTGTCGCGCCGGCGCCCTGACGGTGGCGGAGCTCGCGCTCGCAGGGCTGCCGGCGCTCCTCGTGCCCTATCCCCACGCGGCGCACGACGAGCAGAGCGCGAACGCGCGCGAGCTCGTGGAGGCCGGCGCGGCGCTGCGGCTCGATCCGCACCGCTTCTCCGCGGACGACGTGGCGGCGGCCCTCGGCGAGCTCTTCGCCGCTCCCGAGCGCCTCGCGGCGATGAGCCGCGCCGCCGCGAAGCTCGCGCGGCCCGACGCCGCGGAGCGCATCGTGGAGGAGTGCGCGACGCTGCTCGGCGCCTAAGCTCTGGGGGCGCGCGCGGCGCGCGGGGGGTGAGAGCAGAATGCGACGCATCCAGCACATCCACTTCGTGGGCGTGGGCGGCATCGGCATGTGTGGCCTGGCCGAGCTGCTCCACGACCAGGGCTATCGCGTCACGGGCTCCGACCTGCGCGACGGGCCCACCCTGGAGCGCCTGCGCCGGCGCGGCGTCGCCGTGACCGTGGGACACGACGCGAGCCAGGTCGGCGATGCGGACGTCGTGGTCTACTCCTCCGCGGTGCGCGCCGGGAATCCGGAGCTCGCGGAGGCGGAGCGACGCAAGATCCCGGTGATCCCGCGCGCCGAGATGCTCGCGGAGGTGATGCGGCTCAAGCACGGCATCGCCGTCGCCGGCACCCACGGCAAGACGACCACCACCTCGCTCATCGCCCACGTGCTCCACGCGGCGGCCCTCGATCCCACGGCCGTGATCGGCGGCCGCGTGATCGCGGCGGGCGTCGATCCGACGGGCGCCCGCCTCGGTCGCGGGGAGTACCTGGTCGCCGAGGCCGACGAGAGCGACGGATCCTTCCTCCGCCTCGCGCCGGTGATCGCGGTGGTCACGAACATCGATCCCGAGCACCTCGACCACTACGGAAGCTACGAGGCGATCCAGCAGGCCTTCGTGCAGTTCGCGAACAGCGTGCCGTTCTGGGGCCTGACCGTGCTCTGCCTCGACCATCCGGGCGTGCAGGCGGTGCTGCCGCGGATGACGCGGCGGACGACGACCTACGGCTTCTCGTCCCAGGCCGACCTCGTGGCGACCGATGTCGAGCCCGACGCCGCGGGCGACGGCTGGGGCATGCGCTTCGACGTGCGGCTGCGGGGCGAGATGCTGGGGCCGGTGCGGCTCCGCATCCCCGGCCGCCACAACGTCTCGAACGCGCTCGCGACGCTCGCCGTCGCGCTCGAGCTCGACGTGCCGTTCGCGACGGCCGCCGAGGCCCTCGGGAGCTTCCTCGGGATCGAGCGCCGCTTCCACCTTCGGGGCGAGGCGGCCGGCGTGCGCGTCGTGGACGACTACGGCCACCATCCTGCCGAGATCCGCGCGACCCTCGAGGCCGCGCGCGGTCTGCATCGCGGCCGCATCGTGGTCGTGTTCCAGCCCCATCGCTACTCGCGCACGCGGGATCTCTTCGACGAGTTCGCGACCTCCTTCAACGAGGCCGACCTCCTCACCGTCACGGAGATCTACGCGGCGGGCGAGGACAAGATCCCGGGCGTCGAGGGCGCGCTCCTCGCGGACGCGGTGCGGGCCCACGGGCATCGCGCCGTGCGCTTCGCGCCCGACCTCGCTGCGATTCCCGCCGCGCTCGCGAAGGAGCTCGCGGCCGGGGACCTCGTGATCACCCTCGGCGCCGGCAACGTCTCGGCGCTCGGCCCGAAGATCCTCGCCGCCCTGGACGAGCGTCCGGCGTGATCTCCTCCGCCGCGCGGCGCGCGCTCGAGGCGGCGCTCGGCGAGGGCGTGCGCTTCGACGTGCCGCTCGCCCGGCACACCTCGCTCCGCATCGGAGGGCCGGCCGACGCCTTCGCCGCGCCGGCCGATCGCGACGAGCTGGCGCGCGTCCTCGCGCTGTGTGCCCGCCATGGCGTTCCCCACACCGTGCTGGGGAACGGCTTCAACACGCTCGTGCTCGATGGCGGCATCGACGGCCTCGTGCTCTCGCTCTCGCGCTTCCGTGGGCTCGAGGAGCTTCCGGGGCCGCGGCTGCGGGCCGAGGCCGGCGTGAGCCATGCCACGATCACGCGTCGCTGCATCGAGCGCGGCCTCGCGGGACTCGAGTTCGGCGCCGGCATTCCCGGGACCATGGGCGGCTGGACGGCGATGAACGCGGGCATCCACGAGCGCGAGGTGAAGGACGCCGTGGTCGAGGCCGAGGTGATGCGGGGCGACGGGAGCGCGCTCGAGACGCTCTCCGCGGCCGCCCTCGAGTTCCGCTACCGCGCCGCGGCCGGCCTCCCGCCGGGCGCAGTCGTGGTGTCGACGCTCTTCGCGCTTCGCGCGTCGACGCGCGAAGCGGTGTCTGCGGAGGTCGAGCGCCACCTTTCGCGCCGAACCGCGACACAACCCCTGGACATCCCCTCCTGCGGCTCGGTATTCAAGAACCCGACGGGTGACTTCGCGGGACGTCTGATCGAGGCCGCGGGGTTGAAGGGAGCTCGCGTGGGGGGCGCGGAGATCTCGACCGTACACGCCAACTTCATCGTGAACCGAGGCGGCGCGAAGGCGGCCGACGTGGTGGCGCTCGTCGAGCTCGCGCGCGGGCGCGTGCGCGACGCGACCGGCGTGCTGCTGGATCCCGAGGTGCGGATCGTCGGGAGGAAGGCATGAGCGCCGCCCGGCGCCGGCGCCTGCGACCCACGGCGCTTGCCGTCACGCTGCTCGTGCTGCTCGGCGCGGCAGGGGGCGTCGCCGTCCCGTGGCTCGGCCCCTCGCTCCTCTCGAAGCTCCGGCACGACTGGCTCGCCCTGCAGCACGTCGCCGTGGCGGGCGCCGGTCGCATCTCGTCCCAGGCGATCGCGGAGACCACGGGCCTCCCGCTCGGGGTGTCGCTCCTCGACGTCGACCCGCACGCCGCCGAGGCGCGCCTGCGCTCGCATCCCTGGATTCGCGAGGCCCACGTCATGCGGCTCCCGCCGTCGACGGTCGTGGTGTCGGTCGAATTGCGAGAGCCCGTGGCGCTCGTGGAAGGCGCGGCGCCCGGCGAGGAGTGGCTCGTCGACGCCACGGGCCGGCGCTTCGCGCCCGCCGAGGAGCGCGATCTCGCGAGCCTCCCGCTGCTCGTGCCCGCGGTCGTGGAGGGCCCGGACGGCGGTCCGCCCGATCTGGCGGCAGGTGCCGAGGCGGCTCTCGCCCTCGCGCGCTCGAGCCTGCCGCGCAACTCCCAGATCCACCTCCCGGCGCCGGGCGATCCCGAGGGCATGAAGCTCCGGGTCGGCGCGACGCCCGCCCCGATCGTGCTCGGCACCGGCGGCCTCGACGACAAGCTCGCGCGCCTCGCCCGTCTGCTCGCGGAGCGCCTGCCCGAGGTGCAGGCCGCCGCGGTGATCGATCTCCGCTTCGCGGACCAGGCGGTCCTGCGAAGTCCGCCGCTGCCGGAGGGAGCGGCGAAGAGCGCGGCTGCGCCTGGAGGGGCGAGGCCGCCAAGGGACCAGGCTGGCTGACGCCGGCGGTCCACCGGGGGGTGAGAGACCAATGGCCAAGAAGGAAGACCTGATCGTCGGGCTCGACATCGGGACCACCAAGATCTGCGCGATCGTCGCCGAGCGCACCGAGAAGGGGCTCGACGTGGTGGGCCTCGGCACGCATCCCTCGCGCGGCCTGCGCAAGGGCGTCGTGGTCGACATGGACGCGACCGTGGACTCCATCAAGCGCGCCGTCGAGGAGGCGGAGCTGATGGCGGACTGCGAGATCACGTCGGTCTACGCGGGCATCGCGGGCGGGCACATCCGGAGCTTCAACTCCGACGGCATCGTCGCGGTGAAGGATCGCGAGGTGCGCGACAGCGACGTGCGCCGCGTGATCGACGCCGCGAAGGCCGTCGCGATCCCGATGGATCGCGAGGTGATCCACGTGATTCCCCAGGAGTTCGTGATCGACGACCAGGAGGGGATCCGCGAGCCCGTCGGCATGAGCGGGGTGCGGCTCGAGGCGAAGGTCCACATCGTGACCGCGGCCGTCACCAGCGCCCAGAACATCGTGCGCTGCGCGAACAAGGCCGGGCTCAACGTGGTGGACATCATCCTCGAGCCCCTCGCCTCGGCGGAGGCCGTGCTCTCGCCGGACGAGCGCAGCCTCGGGGTCTGCCTGATCGACATCGGCGGCGGCACGACCGACCTCGCGATCTTCTCGGACGACGCGATCAAGCACACCTCGGTGCTGGCCCTCGGCGGCCACCACATCTCGAACGACATCGCGGTGGGCCTCCGCACCCCGTTCGAGGAGGCGGAGCGCATCAAGAAGAAGTTCGGAGTGGCCTCTGCCCGGCTCCTCACGAGCGACGACGTGATCACCGTTCCGAGCGTCGGCGGGCGCCGGCCGCGGGAGGTCTCGCGCAAGATCCTGTGCGAGATCATCGAGCCGCGGGTGGACGAGATCCTGAGCCTCGCGCGCCAGGAGATCGCCAAGGCGGGCCTGCTCGAGAGGATCCCGAGCGGGGTCGTCCTCACGGGCGGCTGCTCGGCGCTGGCGGGGATCACGGAGCTCGCGGAGGAGGTGTTCGAGGCCCCGGTCCGCCGGGGCACACCGATGCACGTCGGCGGGCTGCAGGACGTGGTGCGGAGCCCGATGTACGCGACCGGCGTCGGGCTCGTGCTGTTCGGCTTCTCCCAGACCCGCGGCCGCCTCCAGAGCCGCTTCCGGATCCGCGACGAGTCGATCTTCGGGCGGGTCAAGCAGCGGATGCGCGAGTGGTTCTATGGCGAATTCGAGTAGGCCGAACGGCACAAAATCCGTTCGAACATGTTAGATTTCGCGCGCGGAGCGACGGCTCCGGGGGGTGAGCGATGTCCCACGACGACTTCTCCAAGGACAAGCAAGGGAAGAAGGGCCGGCACAGCGACGTCCGGGCCCAGACCGACCTGCTCGAGATCGATCCCGACGATTCGGGACGCGACCTCCTCGAGTTCGAGGCGTCGTCCCGGCTCTCGGCCTCGATCAAGGTGATCGGCGTCGGCGGCGGCGGCGGCAACGCCATCAACACCATGATCGAGGGCGGCCTCGGAGGCGTCGAGTTCGTCGCCGCGAACACCGACGCCCAGGCTCTCGCCCACAGCCGGGCCTCGCTCAAGATCCAGCTCGGCGCCGAGTCGACCCGGGGCCTGGGCTGCGGCGCAAACCCGGACAAGGGGCGGGCGGCGGCCCTGGAGGCGCGGGACCGGCTGCGCGATCTCCTGATCGGCACCGACATGGTGTTCGTGACGGCCGGCATGGGCGGCGGGACGGGCACGGGCGCCGCGCCGATCGTGGCCGAGGTCGCGCGCGAGGTCGGCGCCCTCACGGTGGCGGTGGTGACGAAGCCCTTCCAGTTCGAGGGCCGCGTCCGATCGAAGCACGCGGAGCGGGGACTCGACGAGCTCCACCGCGTGGTGGACACGCTGATCACGATCCCGAACCACCGCCTGCTCGCCATCGCCGGCAAGCAGACGGCGATGCGCGACGCCTTCCGGCTCGCGGACGACGTGCTGCTGAACGCGGTGCGAGGCATCTCCGACCTGATCACCGTTCATGGGCTCATCAACCTCGACTTCGCCGACGTGCGCACGATCATGAGCGAGATGGGCATGGCCCTGATGGGCACCGGCGTCGGGCGGGGCGAGACGCGCGCGACCGAGGCTGCGCGCGGCGCCATCTCGAGCCCGCTCCTCGAGGACCTCTCGATCGACGGCGCTCGCGGCGTCCTGATCAACATCACGGGCGGCGAGGACATGTCGCTGTTCGAGGTGAACGAGGCCGCGACCCTCGTCCAGGAGGCCGCCCACGAGGACGCGAACATCATCTTCGGCGCGGTCATCGACGATCGGCTGAACGCGGGAGAGATGCGCGTCACCGTGATCGCGACGGGCCTGAACGACGGTCGGATGCGTCGCGGTCGCGACCGGGACGAGGAGCTCGGGCGCGGACGGGACTGGCTCTCCGGCGAGTCGAGCGTGGAGATCGCGAGCGTGCGGCCGCTCCGCATCGCGGAGGCGGTGCCGTCGGCGGAGACGACGGGACCGGACACGATGGCTGCCGACGAGCTCGCGACGGCGGGGCTCGGCAGCGAGCCCGCCGACTTCCAGTCGCCCTTCGAGGACGAGCTCGACGTGCCGGCGTTCCTGCGGAAGGCGGGCTCCGAGCGCGGTCGCAGCCAGGACCTCGAGGTCCCGACCTACCGCCGGCGCAGCGCGGACTGACGCTCCCATTGCTCCCGACGAGGGGCTCCGGCAGGCTTCGCGCCCATGCCGGAGCCCCTCGTCCTTTCCGAGCGTCACGACGCGATCGCCGTCCTCACCTTCCACGATCCGGAGCGCCTGAACGCGATGACCCAGGCCATGGGCGAGGCCCTGGCCGATGCGGTCGCGGCGCTGCGCGCCGCGACGGAGCTCCGCGCCGTCGTGCTCACCGGGGCAGGCCGCGCCTTCTCGGCAGGCGGCGACCTCGGGATGATCGGACAGCGGGCCTCGGAGGGCGCGGCGGGTGCCGCGGGTGGCGGGAGGCGCCGGAACCGCGCCTTCATGCGCTCGTTCTACGAGCTCTTCCTGAGCGTGCGCGACCTCCCCTGCCCGACCGTCGCTGCGATCCAGGGCGCGGCGATCGGCGCGGGCCTGTGCGTGGCCCTGGCCTGCGACCTCCGCATCGCGGCCAGCGAGGCCAAGCTCGGCCTCAACTTCAACCGTCTCGGGATCCATCCCGGCATGGGCGCCACCTGGACCCTTCCGCGTCTCGTCGGCCCGGCCCACGCCGCGGAGCTGCTCTACACCGGGCGCATCCTCGACGGCGCGGAGGCGGCGCGGATCGGGCTCGTGAACCGCGCCGTGGCCCGCGAGCAGGTGCTCGACGAGGCGATGGCTCTCGCTCGCGCGATCGCGACCAGCGCGCCGCGGGCGGTGCGAGGCACGAAGCAGGCGCTCGCGCGCTCCGCGGGAGCGACGCTCTCCGACCAGCTCGGCTTCGAGGCCGAGCAGCAGGCGCAGTGCTACGAGAGCGACGACCTGCGCGAAGGGATCGCCGCAGTCCGGGAGAAGCGGGACCCGCGTTTCCAGGACGCCTGAGACCGCGCGAGCGAAACCCGGGCTCGCCTCCCACCGCGCGTTTCTCCCTTGCGCCGCGCGACCGAGTGGCTAACAACGCGTGGACGCTCAAGCGGAGCATCGAGCCGATCGATGCTTCCGTGGCATCGTCGAGATGCACTCGCTGGTGGGGGGGAACCGGGTGCCGCGTGCGCTTCGTCGGCCGAGCTTCTGGCTCGTCGTGACCTATCTCGGACTGCTTGCCTTGATGGCCCGCGCGTACGTCTAGACCGGGCCCTCGGCCCGGTCGGCGGCGCCAGTCGCCTCAGTCCGGCAGCGCGTCCACGGGCGCCTGGATCTCGGACGCGTTGAAGAAGTAGCGGATCTCGATCCGCGCGGTCTCCGGCGCGTCCGATCCGTGGACCGCGTTGCGCTCGATGTCGCTCGCGAAGTCCTTGCGGATCGTGCCGGCCGCGGCCTTGGCCGGATCCGTCGCCCCCATGAGCTCGCGGTTCTTCGCGATCGCCCCCTCGCCCTCGAGGACGCTCACCACGACCGGCCCCGACGTCATGAACTTCACGAGCGAGTCGAAGAACGGCCGGCTCTTGTGGACGGCATAGAAGCCCCGAGCCTGGCCTTCGCTGAGCTGCGTCATCTTGAGCGCCACGATCCGCAGTCCTGCCGCCTCGAAACGGCGCAGGATCTCGCCGGTGGCGCGCTTCGCCACGGCGTCGGGCTTCACGATCGAGAGCGTGCGCTCCACGGCCATCGGTCACTCCTTCCAGAATCGGGGCAGGGCTCGTCGGGCGGGCGGACCTTAACAGGGCCCTAGCGGACGCGCAGCACGACCTTTCCGAAGTGCTCGCTCGCCTTCACCCGGCGGTGAGCCTCGGCCGCGCGGGCGAGCGGCAGGACGCAGTCCACGACGGGCGCGATCCGCCCGGAGGCGAGGTCGGCGCCGAAGCGCGCGAGGAAGCCCGCGACGATCGCGCCCTTCTCCGCCACCGGGCGCGCGCGGAGCGTCGACCCGATCACGTGGAGGCGCCGAACCAGGAGCTCGCCCAGACCGATCTCGGCCTTGGCGCCGCCCATGAGGCCGATCAGGACGAGGCGTCCGCCGAGCGCGAGGCTCGCGAGGTTCTTCGTGAGGTAGGGCGCACCGATCGAGTCGAGGACGACGTCGACGCCGCGTCCGTCCGTCACGCGCTTCGCCTCCGCGGCGAAGTCCTGCGCGCGGTAGTCGAACGCCGCGTCGGCGCCGAGCTCGAGGCAGCGGCGGCACTTCTCCGGCGAGCCGGCGGTCACGAAGATCCGTCCGCCCGCCGCCTTCACGAGCTGGATCGACGCCGTGCCGATGCCGCTCCCTCCGCCGTGTACGAGGACGCTTCCGCCCTCGGGCAGCGCGCCGAGCTGGAACACGTTCGAGAAGACGGTGAGGAAGACCTCGGGCACCGCGGCGGCCTGCTCGAGGGAGAGCCGCTCGGGCACCCGCATCGCGCAGACCGCGGGCACGGCGACCTCCTCCGCGTATCCGCCGCCGGCGAGGAGCGCCATCGCGCGCTCGCCCACGCGCCAGCCCGAGACGCCGGCGCCGATCTCCGTGACCTCCCCCGCGCACTCGAGGCCGAGGACCGGCGACGCGCCGGGCGGCGGCGGATAGAGCCCCTGGCGCTGCATCAGGTCGGCGCGGTTCACGGCGGTCGCCGCGACGCGCAGCCGAAGCTCGCCGGGGCCCACGGGGGGCGGTGGCATCTCGCCGAGACGGAGCACCGACTCGTCGCCCGGGGCATCGAACAGGATCGCCTGCATGGCGGCCGATCCTAGAGGAGCCATGGGTGCGGCGCAGGCGTGCCCTAGCGGCGCGGGCTCAGTCGAACTTGATCTTCACGTCCTTCTTCTCGTCCGGCGTCGCCTGGAACAGCGCGCGCGGGCCGAGTCCCATCCACTGCGCGACGAACACGTCGGGCACCTGCTCGATCCGCACGTTCAAGGCGTTCACGCTGTGGTTGAAGAACTCGCGCCGATCGGCGATGCCCTCCTCGAGGAGCGAGATGCGTCCCTGGAGCTGCTGGAACGACTCGCTCGAGCGGAGCTGCGGATAGGCCTCCGCCACTGCGAAGAGTCGCGACACGGCCTCTCGCGCGGCCGCGTCCGCGGCGCCCTTCTCCTCCTGGGTCCGCGCGCGGTCGAAGGCGCCCCGCGCCGCGATCACGCCCTCGAGCACGCTCTTCTCGTGGGCCATGAAGCCCTTCACCGTGTCGACGAGCTTCGGCAGCTCGTCCGCGCGCTGCTTCAGCAGCACGTCGATGTTCGCCCACGAGCGGTCGACGTCGTGCTTCAAGCTCACGAGCCCGTTGTAGAGCCCGACGACGTAGAGCACGGCGCCGACGAGCGCGAGCGCGATCCCGGAAATCACGACGAGACCCATGGTCGACCTCCGACTAGGCGCATCCCGAGACGAGGAAGGCCAGCGAGAGCAAGGCGAGGCCCGCGCCTCCCACCACGGAGGCGAGGGAGCGCCAGCCGAGCCGGCGCACGAGCGCACGCTCGCCGAGGGCGGAGAGCAGGAAGGTCGCGTCGCCCGTCGGGTCGCGGCCCACGATCACCGGGTCGACCGCGGGCTCCGCAGCGTGGCGCCGCGCCACCTCGCTCCGCGCGAGCTCCCACTCGTCGGCGTCGACGTGGCCGTCTCCGTCACGGTCGAGGCGCGCCATCGCCGCAGGATCGGCCTTCCACGTGCGAAGGTCGGCCGCGATCGCCTGTCGCTGCTCCTCCGACGCGCCCGGGCGCGGCTGCGCGAGCCCGAGCACGTAGAGCGGATCGCCTTCGTGGATCCGCTCCTCGGTGACACGCACGCGCGGCGAGCCCAGGAGCCAGCCGCCGAACGAGAGCCCGCTCCCCCCGACGATCTCGCGCAGGGCCGGCGTGACCTCGGGGTCGGTCTCGCGGAGCTGCGCCTCGATCTCGAGCTGTGCGCCGCGCGGATCCACGAGCACGCGTCCGGTGTCGTCCTCGAGCTCGAAGGCGACCGCTTCGGAGCTTCCGGAGGCGACCGTGTGCCAGCTGCGGCTCTTTCCGGAGCGACGCTCCTCCTCGACGCGCCAGCGGAAGAAGACGCACGGCACGGAGGAGAGGGGGCCGCGAAGCAGGGTCCGCGCGCGCGCGCGCCCGGAGAGCTCCACGCAGCCGAGGGAGAGGGAGCGCACCTTCGACGTGGGCGTGTCCTCGATCCGCCGGCGCCGACGCCAGAGCGTGAAGCCGTGCAGGAAGAGGCCGAGGCCGATCGCTGCTCCGGCGAGGAGCAACAACCGGTGCTCGGTGATCGTGCGGATCCCGGGATCCATCGCGCTGCCTATCGGGCGAATGCCGGGCGCGCTTGACCCGCCCATGCCGCTGGCCGCCTGGTTGCCTCTGCGCCGGGCGATCCGTAGGTTGGCGCCGCCGGAGGTGGGTGGAGGATCGCCGGCGGACAAGCACCGTCCGCGGGAGGAAAGTCCGGGCTCCGAAGAGCAGGGAGGTCGCTAACGGCGACCCGGGGCGACCCGAGGGAAAGCGCAACAGAAAGCACACCGCCGATGGCCGACGATCCCGCGCGCTCTGAGAGGGGTGCGCGGAGGAGGCACAGGCAAGGGTGAAAACGTGGGGTAAGAGCCCACGCGCGACGGCCGGGTGACCGGCGGCGCGGCAAGCCCCTCCCGGAGCAAGCTCGAATAGGGGTGCCGTCGAGAGCGGCTCGTTCGAACCGCCGTCCTCGGACGGCGGCGGCACCCGGGTGAGAGCGCTCGAGCGCCGCAGCAATGTGGCGCCTAGACGAATGATCCTCGTCGGCGCGGCGTGAGCCGCGCCGAGACAGAACCCGGCTTACAGCCCACCTCCGGCCCGCCGCCGCTCGTATACTCGCCGCTCCTACGAGGAGGAGCCGATGCAGGTCCACACCACGATCCCGATGGCCGAGTGGCGGACGATCGCCGACGCGGCGCACGCGGCCGAGGCGGCCGGATTCGACGCGCTCGCGACCTCGGAGATCGCGAACGACCTCTTCACCCCCCTCGCCTTCGCCGCACTCGCCACCGAGCGCGTGCGCCTCGGCACCGCGATCGCCGTCGCCTTCCCGCGCAGCCCGATGGTCACCGCGATGCAGTCCTGGGACCTGCAGACCAACTCGCGCGGTCGCTTCGTGCTCGGGCTCGGCACCCAGGTGAAGGCGCACAACGAGCGCCGCTTCAGCACGCCGTGGACGGCGCCCGTCGCTCGCATGCGCGAGTACGTGGAGGCGCTGCGCGCGATCTGGGCGTGCTGGGAGAACCGCACGCCGCTGCGCTACGAGGGTGAGCACTACCGCTTCACGCTGATGACGCCGGAGTTCTCCCCTCCCCCGTCGGGCCTGCCCCGCGTGCCGGTCACGATCGCCGCCGTGGGCCCGGACATGCTGCGGATGGCGGGGCGCGTGTGCGACGGCGTGCGGCTCCACGGGTTCTGCACGCGCCGCTACCTCGAGGAGGTGGCGATGCCGAAGGTCGAGGAAGGCCTCGCGAAGGCCGGCCGGCCGCGCGACACCTTCGAGGTCTGGGGCGGCGGCTTCGTCGCGACCGGCCCCGACGAGGGCGCCGCGCGCCGCATGATGGAATGGGTGCGCTATCGCCTGGCTTTCTACGGCTCGACCCCTGCCTACGCGGGCGTGCTCCGGCTTCACGGCTGGGACGACCTCCACCACAAACTCCATCGCATGTCGCGCGCGGGCGAGTGGAAGCAGATGGCGGCGGAGGTGCCGGACGAGGTGGTGCACGAGTTCGCCGTCGTGTGCACGTTCTCGGAGCTCGAGGCGGCGGTGGAGAAGCGCTTCGGCGGGCTCTCGGACGCGGTCGCGATGCAGCTGCCCGACGACACGCCGGCGGGACAGCTGCGCGAGATCGTGCAGGAGGTGCGGCGCGTGCCCTCGCGCTTCCGCGGCTTCCCCGACCAGAAGCCCTGACCGCGCCCTAGCCCAGGTCCTCGCGCAGGCAGATCACCCGCGCCCGCCGCTCGACGTCGTAGCCGCGCCACTTCGACGCCGGCACCTCGCCCTGGGACACGCGCCGCAGGCCGTTGCGCTCGAAGAAGGCCGCGACACGCTCCGACGTCGTGCAGGCGAAGACGTAGGCGAGGCCCTGGTCGCGCGCGAGACCGCGCGCATAGCTCAGCAGGTGGCCACCGATGCCCTCGCCGAGGAATCGGGTCAGCGTGTAGAGGGAGGCGACCTCGCCGGCGCGCGAAGGCGCATCGACGAGGAGCGCACCGATGCCAGCGAGGTGACGGTCTTCGACGAAGGCACCGAAGCCGCCCGCCAGCACCTCGTCGACGGCCTCGAGGGTCCGCCGCGCGAGGTAGCCCTCGTCGACGCCACGCGAGATCAGGTCGTCGGCGGCGTCGAGGTCGTCGAGCCCGAGCGGACGGACGATCACGTAGCGATCCCGCGTGAAGAGCGTCCCCGCTCCGGCGTACGTGAAGAGCTCCTCCGCAACCCCATCCAGGGTGCAGACGTTCACCGCGGGCAAGCCCGCCGCGAGCATCGCCTCGATCTCGCGCAGCAGCGCAGCGCGCCGGGCGCTCGCGGCGCCCGGTGTCGCGAGCAGCTCGCGCAGCTCCTCGAGATGGACGAACGACAGCCGATCGCCTCCGGGCCGAACCAGGCCGCCCTCGCGATCGATCCAGAGGAGCTTCGAGCAGCGCAGCCGCACGGCCGTCTCGCGGCAGGCGGGGCCGAAGGCCAGGGAGCCCCCGATCAGGACGCCGGCCCGCGGCGACTCCCGGAGGCCTCGCCACACGGTGGCCTCGAGGTGCGGGGTCGCCGCCGAGAGGATCCGACCGCCCACGAGGGGATCGAGGACGGCGCGCTCCGTCGAGACCAGCACCTGTCGGGTGCCGTTCTCGGTCAGCTCGTCGAGGACGGGCACGAGGGGGCGGGGGTCGCGGAGCTCCGTGGCCGCGGCTGCGATCACCAGGCTACGGCCGCGGAACTCGCGGAGGTAGAAGTCCTTCTCGAGAAAGGTGGAGGGCCCCGGAGAGGGCGCGCCGTCGCGGCTCGGCTGCGTCACGGCGCAACAGTGTGGCGGCATCCGAGGGCGGCCGCACCGCGGAGGCAACAGGGGTGTGAGCCACACCGGCCCCGTGGTCCCCCGTCCCTGCCGAGACGGGCCGGCGGGCCGACCCGGCGGCTTCCGGGGGATGCAGCGGCCCGCCGGAACGCACGGCCCATCGGGCCGATTCCCTCGTGGCGCCGTCACCTTCTGCCGCCTCGCTGCCACCTACCCCTCGCCTTTTAGATCCGCTCCCCGGCCGCCGATACGGAGGGAGATGTGGCAGTTTCAACTCGCATCTGGCATCGGACCCGGCCCCGGAATCCCGATCCTCCGGACGAGCGGACGGCTTTGCGCCCTGGACGTGCAGGCATCGGGAGCAAGGTTGGAGCGGCCTCCCGAGAAAAAAGTGGTGGAATTCGCGTGCCGAAGACTTCATGATGCGTTGCAGCTCGGCGCCCCCCCGAACAACGAGCTTGCGCATCTCGTCTCATCATCCATAGGGAGATGGACGAGGAGGGTCGTCCCAGACCGAGCTCCCCGGTCCTGGGCGTTTCGGATGCAAACAGCGCCGAGGGCCGCTCGTTGGCCCGAAGCAAGTGTGCGGCCCCACCGCACACCAGGACTCATGAAACCGGACCCCCTCGGGCGGTATCCGATCTGTCGGACCTGCACCGGGGGGACCGAGAGGTGATGCAGTGAAGCTCGAAGACCAGTTCCCTTCCAGCCAGGGAGAAGAGACCGTGCGAGAGCCGCTCGGTGCGACTCCGGTGGTGTCCTCGGACGAGCTCGACCCTGGTCGGGAGCGGCGCCCGCTCGAGTCGTACTTCCAGGAGATCGGCGGCACGCGGACGCTGCGGCGCGAGGAAGAGGTCCTCCTTGCCAAGGAGCTCGAGGCCGCCACGGCGGAGCTGCGGAACTCGCTCTATGCGATTCCGTGCAGCGCTCGCCACGTCGTGAAGCGGTGGGACGATCTGCGCGCGCTGTCCCACACCGGCGCCAAGCTTTCGGAGTCCGTCGGAGACGAGGAGACCGGCGAGATCGCCGCGCGCGTCGAACGCGCCGTCGGCCGCCTGCGCAAGCTGCTGGTGCAGCGCGACAAGGTCCTCACGGAGGGCGGCTCGGAGACGCAGCTCAAGCGGGTCGGCACCAAGATCGTCCAGGAGCTCCAGAGCGCCCAGCTCTCGCTCGGCCTGCTCGCCGAGCTTCGCGATCGCGTGATCAAGCTCGCCGACGAGATGAAGCGCGTCCGCAAGGGCACGCGGCGCCTGCGCGAGCTCGAGGACGAGGCCGGCGTGACGCGCGAGATCCTGCTGGACCGCGTGAACACGGTGAACGACGCCCACGAGCGGATGACCCGTGTCAAGAACCGGTTCATCGAGCACAACCTGAAGCTCGTGGTGGCGATCGCGAAGGACTACCGGAATCTGGGCCTCTCCTTCCCGGACCTGATCCAGGAAGGAAACCTCGGTCTGATCCGGGCGGTCGAGAAGTTCGATCACCGCCGCGGCTTCAAGTTCTCGACCTACGCCGTGTGGTGGATCCGGCAGGCCCTCGTGCGCGCGATCCAGAACCACTCGCGCACGATCCGGCTGCCGTCCCACGTGCACGATCGGCTGCAGCGCAGCCAGCGCGTGCGCGCGGAGCTCACGGGCAAGCTCGGCCGCGAGCCGACTGCGGCGGAGCTGGCGCCGGCGCTCGGCACCGACGTCGATCAGCTCGAGGCCCTCGACCGGCTCTCGCGCGAGGCGATCTCGCTCGAGTCCTCGGTGGCGGGCACGGAGAAGCGGCTCGAGGACTTCGTGGCCGATCCGACGGCCGCGCAGCCCGACGGCGGCATCGACGGCGAGCGCATGCGCTCGGGCGTCGGCGCGCTGATCGGCAGCCTGAGCTCCCGCGAGCAGCTCATCCTCCGTCTGCGCTACGGCTTGGGCGGGGAGGAGGAGCACACGCTCGAGCAGATCGGCCAGAACCTCGGCCTCTCGCGCGAGCGCGTGCGCCAGCTCGAAGCGCGGGCGCTGAAGAAGCTCCGGGAGACGATGCCGGCCCAGCGCCTGCATCCGATCCTCGAGCCCTGAGCGTCGCGGAAGCCCAGACGCCAAGACCATGACGGGCGGGACGAGAGTCCCGCCCGTCCCGTCTCGGGATCCACCACCGCCAGCCCGGGGGTCCACCGCGTGCCCGACGCGATTCGCATTGCCTGCCTCGATCTCGAAGGCGTGCTCGTGCCCGAGATCTGGGTCGCGTTCTCCGAGAAGACCGGCATCGCGTCGCTTCGTCTCACGACCCGCGACGTGCCCGACTACGACGTCCTGATGAAGCAACGCCTGCGCATCCTCGCGGAGCACGGCCTCGGGCTGCCGGACATCCAGCGCGTGATCGGCGAGCTCCACCCGCTCGAGGGCGCGCGGGAGTTCCTCGACTGGCTGCGCGAGCGGCTCCAGGTCGTGATCCTCTCCGACACCTTCTACGAGTTCGCGCAGCCGCTGATGCGACAGCTCGGCTTCCCGACGCTCTTCTGCCACGGCCTCGAGACCGACCTCGAGGGCCGCGTCGTCGACTACCGGATCCGCCTCCAGGACCAGAAGCGAGAGGCGGTGAGGGCCTTCCACTCGCTGAATTTCGGCGTCGCCGCGGCAGGCGACTCCTACAACGACACGGCGATGCTGGCCGAGGCCGACGTCGGCATCCTGTTCCGCCCGCCGGACAACGTAGTCCGGGAGTTCCCGCAGTTCCCGGTCACGCGGAGCTACGACGAGCTGCGCGACGCCTTCGAGCGGGCGATCCGCCGCTAGGCGCCGTCAGCCCGCGGTGCGGCTCGCCTGGAAGCGGGCGAGCAGGCCCTGCAGCGCGCCCACGGTGCCCGCCGCTCCGGCCGCGAAGCCGAGGGTCGTGGTGACGAAGGCCTGCTGCGTGAGCAGCAGGAGACCCAGCACGATCGTCGCCAGCACCAGGAGCGGCCCGCGCACCCGTGCCGACGTCGCCTCGCCCTGCGGCCGCTCCCACAGGGCGATCTGCTCCGGGGACTCCGCCTCGAGCACGAAGCGTTGGAAGCTCTCGTTCATGAGCCGGAAGTGCGGATCGGCGCGCACCAGCCGCCGGCTGCGCAGCCGCCTCAGCACGTCGACCTGTCGCGGGTTCGCGAGCCCCTCCTGGGCGAGCTGCACGAGCAGCAGCCGCTCTTCCTCGCTGCACTGGCACCACAGGCTCTGGTAGTGGGCCGAGGCTGCGTCGAGGAGCACGTCGGCCAGCCGGTTGCGATCGAGACCATCGAAGTCGGGCCGCGACGCGAGGCAGCGGCCGATCCCGATGAGCTCGTCGCTCCAGCGGCACTCGTCGGCGAGAAAGCGCAGCAGGCGGGCGCGCCGACGCTCGGCGATCACGGCGCGGAGGCCGCGCCGGCGGACGTCGCGGAAGAGCCGCAGGAGGCGCGCCCCGGGTCCTCCCGCGCCCCCCGCGTCCGGGGCCGGCACGCCGAGGGCGTGACAGGCCTCCCGCAGCGGCGTCACGCGGAAGCGTACGTGCTCGAAGTCGAGGAGCGCGCGCGACCAGCTCGCGAGCAGGTCGTCCCGCGACGACGCCGCCGCCGACTGCTTCGGGATGGCCCGGGTGTCGAGGTAGTAGAGCGGGTCGACGCGACAGACGAGGAAGAGCGGATTCGGCCGCGGCGCGCTCACGAAGCGCAGGATCTCCCGCGCCCACGCGGGATCGCCGAGGCGCGTCTCGATCCCCCGCACGATCACGAACTGCTTGTCGGCCTCGGGCTTCTGCTCGATGCGCGGCTCCTCGGCCGGCAGCAGCGAGAGATCGACCACGAGCGCGGTGCCCGGATCACCGACGAGGCGCAGGACCCGGCGTGGCGGACGCAGCAGCAGCCAGCGGCGCGGCACCGTCGGCTCCTCGACCACGAACTGACCGCCTCGCGCCGCGGGCTCCGCTCGGAGCTGCGCGATCGCCCACTCGAGCTCCTCGCCGCGATCGATCACGCCGTCGCCGTCGAGGTCGAGGCCGAGGATCCGACGCGAGACCGAGACGGCGACCGTGGCGATCGCGACGAGCACCACGCCCAGCCAGACCGCGGCCGCGAGCGGGCGGATCGCGTGGCGTCGCGAGACGAAGGAGGGCGGTGCCTGCTCCCCCGCCGCCGCCGCGTCGACCGCGAGCACCTCCCGACGCAGCTTCGCGATCGCCTTCGACGGCGCGGGGAGACACGCGGCCGCGACGACCGAGAAGAAGTGCTGCGGACCTCGGTCGGTGTCCCCTCGGAAGAAGGCGCCGCAGTCGGCGCGCTCGACCGTCTCCGGACGCAACGGCTGCGCGGCGTAGCCGGGAGGCGGGTAGAGAGCGAGCTCCCCACCGCCGCCGGCGGCGAGCCGTTCGACGCGATCCGGTGTCGCCACGATGCGATCGCGGAAGCGGCACTCCGGACGCTCCCGCGAGGCGCTCGCCACGCAGTCGACGGGCACCCCTCCCGCCTCGCGCCCCGGCACCGCGAGGTAGCCGGCCCGGTCGCGGGCCGAGGCGAGGTCTCTCGCCCGCTCGAAGGCACGGTCGATGCTGGAGCGGAGCGCCGCGTTCTCCGCCTGGAACGCGTCACGGAAGGCCACGACGCACGGCAGCGCCGCCAACGCGAAGAAGCCGAGGGTGGCGCAGGCGATGTAGGTCCAGGGATGCAGGCGCCGATCGAGGGGCGTCGGATCGTCGTCGGCGTCGACCTCTCGCAGCCAGGGCCACGTGCGCGCGAAGCGGGCGCAGAAGGGCAGCGCGAAGACCGCGAGGCCCGGCACGACGAGCAGCGAGCGCCCGATCCACGGCCCCGGCGTGAGCACGGTCAGCACGCCCAGGACGATCGAGAGGGCGAGGAAGAAGAGCGCGCCGGAGAGATACAGGCGCGCGCGTCGCGGCGTGGGCCAGAGCCAGTCGACGGCGCCCCGCCAGAGCCCTCGTGCGAGGACGGCGGCGGCGAAGCAGACGGCGCCCACGAGCGCTCCCCAGAACAGGCCCGCGAGGAGCGGATCGACCGCGGCGGCCTCGACCATCTCGACGTCGTAGAACGCGACGAGCGTCGCGGGACGCGGTCCGGCCGCGCCGACCGGGAGGTCCTCGAGGGGACACGCGAGCATGCGCTTCGCGTGCCCGAGGTAGCGGCGCTCCTGGGGGGCGCCGTCGCAGTCGCCCGACATCCCGAGGGCGGGTCGAGCCTCTCCGAGCTCCTCGAAGAAGTCCTCGCGCCGATTGCGCTCGCCGTCGGACCGGAAGAGGACGTGCGCCGCGCCGTCGAGCACGACGATCTGGAAGGGCTGGGGAACGACCGGCGCGGAGAGCGAGCGCAGGATCGTCGCGATTGCCGCCACGCCCGCGCGCTCCGAGGTCGGCACCGCCGGCCCGAGGTTCGACTCCGGTCTGCCGGGCTGGGGCACGCGCCACGGTGTCGCGAAGACGGCGAGCTCGCTCCCGGTCGTGGTCGAGTCGATCGAGTCGAAGACGTAGCGCCAGCGAGGCGTCTGCGGGCGCAGCGGCTCGGGCATCGCGAGGGCGCGCCCGAGCCAGCCGGTGGTCGGGATGCGGATGAGCGGGGTCGAGATCGTGCGCGGCGTCCACTTGCGGATCTGCTCCCCGCGCACGTCGGTCAGGAAGATGGTGTTGAAGTAGGGATGGGTGAACACGAGGTCCTTGCGCGCCAGGACCTGGGGTTCCGCCGTCTGGGGTCCGCTCGCGCGCGCGAGCGCGTCGCCCGCCACGAAGAGCTGCTCATCGACCGCGCGCGCCTCGAGCGCGACGTGCCCCTGGACGTCGTGGGCGAGCGCCACGAGGTCCGCATCCATCTGGCGCAAGAGGGCGTGGCGGCCGAGGAGGTGGAGGCCGGTCAGCGTCAGCAGGGCCGTTCCGGCGAACGACGCGAGCGCGAGGGACCACATGTCGATCCAGCGCACGCGCTCGCGCCGCGAGGCGAAGCGGATCTTCACGTAGGGCAGCGCCAGCACCGCGAACGCGAGGCCCGTCACGATCAGCGCGAGGGAGGTCGGGCCGAGCGCGAAGGCGTCGTGGCGGAAGCGGCTCTCCCGCACGAGGCCGGCGAGCAAGAGCGGGATCGGCGGCGTGCTCGTCGGCTCGGGCAGCGCGAGACGCACCGGCGCCGCGAACGTCAGGTACTCGTCCGTCAGCACGCGCGTCCGCAGCAGGTGCGAGAACTGCGGATCGAACCAGCGGCGCTCGAGGGGATCGGCGCCGGCCTCCTCCGGCGCCGGCGCGCCCGTGACGGGGAGGCCGGCCAGGGCCCGCGGCTCGACGCGGCGCCCACGCGCGTCGGTCAGCACCGGATGCATCGCGATCGTGTCGTCCCAGTCGCCGCGCTGGGCGAGGACGGCGCCGTTCTCGTCGAGCAGGAGCAGCGCGTCGAACTCCGGGCGCGCGCGATCGAGGGAGGCCGCCTCGCGCAGCGATCGGCTCGCGCGCAGTCCCTCCACGGCGCAGGGACGGCTGGCACCGGCCGGTGTCGTGGTCTCGAGCACGAGGCTGCCGCGGCCGCCCGAGCCGTCGACGCGTGCGTCCACCGCGCAGCCGGTGTCCGTCGTCGCCGCAGGGCCGCCGTCCGTCGCCGGTCGGTCGGGGAGCGCAACGGGCCGCAGGCGCGTTCCGATCTCGAGGTACGAGCGCAGGCGCTGGGCGGCGCTCGCGGGATCGTCCGGATCGAGCGCGCGCGGCGCGTGGCGCAGGATCGCCGCCGCGTTCTCGACCTCGGCCTGGAGCTGCGAGGCGACGTTCTCGAGCACCCGCAGGTTGCGGCGCTCGAAGGTCTGCGTCTGGCGCGTGAAGAAGTAGACGTACAGCAGCGTGGCTGGCAGGACCGCCGCGACGATCACGGTGAGGAAGGCGCGGAGCCACGGAAGCTTCGGCGACGCGCGTCGCCGGGAGTCCTCGCCCATCGGATTTCCCCCGCGCTGGGCCGGGAGGCGAGAACGATCATACGCCTTCGGAGCGGCCCGAATGCCGCGAACCGAGCTTCGCCAGCCCCCCCTGAACGAGGGACGGGGTGGGTCTACCTCGCTCCGCACTCGCGAACGGCGGCCACCTTGAACATGCGATGCCCGCCGGGCTGGTACGTGAGGACGAGCGCCCGCCGCGGGGCGTCCGAGGCGTTCGGGCGCGAGCCGTGCACCGCGTGGGGGCTGAAGAAGAGGAGGCTGCCGGCGGGCATCTCCGCGGGCACCGCGGCGCCCTCGTCGAACGCACGCGGATCGGTGAAGAGGGGCCCGAGCGTCCCCTCGCCCTCGCGGCCGGGCAGGAGCCCGCGCCGATGGCTGCCCGGCACGACGTGCAGGCAGCCGTTCGCGGCGCTCGCGTCGTCCAGGGTGAGCATGACGTTCGGCAGGCGGTCGACGTGGGCGCAGTCGAACACCCAGTACGGCGAGTCCTGGTGCCACGGGAAGGCCGAGCCCTCGCGCGGCCGCTTCAGGTTCAGCTTGTCCGTCCAGAGCGAGACCGTGTCGCTGCCCACGAGGTCGCGCATCGGCTCCACGATGCGCGGGTCGTCGAGCAGCAGCTCGAATCGAGGATCGAGGTGGTGGAAGGGCTCGATCACGCGGATCGTCGCCGAGCCGGGCCGGTGCTCGAGCTGGATGGTGGCGCGCTCGGCCTCCACGTAGCGGTTTCCGTCGATCGTGTAGTCGTCCTCGGCCCGGGCGAGCGCGGCGCCGGCGCGCTGCGCCACGCGCTCTGCTGCCTCCTGCAGCGCCTTCACCTCGGCGGCCGCGAACACCGCGCGGCGGACGAAGAAGCCGTCCTCCTCGTAGGCCTTCTGCTCCTCGGGAGTGGTGCGGAAGCGTGCGTCGCCCACGATCCGCTCAGCGCTTGCGGAAGCTCGCGGAGAGGATGCGCTTGCGCAGCCGCAGCGCCGCGGGCGTGACCTCGAGCAGCTCGTCGTCCTCGATCCACTCGAGGGCGGACTCGATGGTGAGCTTGCGCGGCGGCGACACGACCGTGTTCTCGTCCTTCCCCGCGGCCCGGATGTTCGTGAGCTTCTTCGCCCGCACGGCGTTCACGACCATGTCGCCGGCGCGGCGGTTCTCCCCGATGATCTGCCCCTCGTAGACCGGAACCCCGGGACCGACGAAGAGCGTCGTGCGCTCCTGCACGTGGAACAGGCTGTAGGGCGTGGTCTGTCCCGGCTCGCTGCACACGACGGCGCCGACGTTGCGCCGCGCGAGATCCCCGGCCCAGGGCTCGTAGCCGCGGACGGTGCGGTGCAGGACGCCTTCGCCGCGCGTGTCGGTCAGGAACTCGCTGCGGTAGCCGAACAGGCCGCGGCTCGGGACCACGAACTCGAGGGTCGTCCGGCCCTCGCGCTGCTCCATGCTGACGAGCCGGCCCTTGCGCTGGGCGAGCTTCTCGAGCACCGAGCCGGCGTAGGCCTCGGGCACCTCGACCACGACGTCCTCGACCGGCTCGCAGGCCTTGCCGTCGATCTCGCGCTGGATGATCTCGGGACGCGACACCGCGAACTCGTAGCCCTCGCGGCGCATGGTCTCGATCAGGACCGAGATCTGGAGCTCGCCGCGGCCCGCCACCTCGAAGCTGTCGGGGCCGTCGCCGAGCTCGACGCGGATCGAGACGTTGCCCAGCGCCTCGCGCCGCAGGCGGTCGGCGATCTGGCGGCTGGTGAGGAACCTGCCGTCGCGGCCCGCGAAGGGCGACGTGTTCACGAGGAAGCGCACGCGGATCGTCGGCGGGTCGACGTGGATGCGAGGCAGCGCCTCGGGCACCGCCGGATCGCAGACCGTGTCTCCGATCTCGATCGAGTCGATGCCGGCGATGATGCACAGATCGCCGGCCAGGGCCTGGTCGATCTCGACGCGCTCGAGCCCCCGCGTGCCGAAGAGCTTCGTCACGCGGAAGCCCTCGGTCTTCCCGCCCTCGCCCACGCGCACGACGCTCGCGCCGCGGCGCAGCGTGCCGCGCTCGACGCGGCCGATCACGAGGCGGCCGAGGAAGTCGTCGTAGCCGAGCGTCACGGCCTGGAACTGGAGCGGGCCCTCGAGCTCGACCTGCGGCGGCGGCGCGTGCTCGAGGATCGCCTCGAGCAGCGGTCGGAGGTCCTTGCGCGGCGCCTCGGGATCGAGGGCCGCGGCGCCCTCCTTCGCCGACGCGTAGATCACGGGGAAGTCGAGCTGCGCGTCGTCGGCACCGAGCTCCACCAGGAGATCGAAGACCTCGTCCACCACCTCCTGGGCGCGCTGCTCCGGCCGATCGATCTTGTTCACGACGACGATCGGCTTGAGGCCGTGCTGCAGCGCCTTCCCCAGCACGAAGCGGGTCTGCGGCATGACGCCATCGACCGCGTCGACCAGGAGCAGCGCAGCGTCGACCATGCCGAGCACGCGCTCGACCTCGCCGCCGAAGTCCGCGTGCCCGGGGGTGTCGAAGAGCTGGATGCGGACGCCTTCGAATTCGAAGGCGGTGTTCTTCGCGTGGATCGTGATGCCGCGCTCGCGCTCCAGGTCCTCGTTGTCCATCGCGCGCTCGGCCACGACCTGGTTCGCCCGGAAGGAGCCCGTCTGGCGCAGGAGCCCGTCCACGAGCGTCGTCTTGCCGTGATCGACGTGGGCGATGATGGCGAGGTTGCGGACTTCTTTGCGCGGCTGTCGCATGGGCGCGCGCAGCCTAGCAGAGCGCCGAAACGGCGCATCTACGCAGCTTTTACGCAAGTTTCACAGGCGCGGCCGCGTGCCCGTCGATGCCGACCCTAAGCTTCCTTCCATTCACGGGCGCGGGCCGGCCGACTGCGGCGGCACGCAGCCGTGTCCCGAGGAAAGCGACGGAGGATCGGAAATGGCCGCACCGGCCGAAGGACTCGACACCGCCCCCGAGGCGCCCGCGCGCCCGACGGCCCCGGCCACACGCGCTGGCGTGACCTCGGCGGCTGCGGACGGCGTCTGGCGCACCACCTACTGGATTCCCCGCGCGCTCTACTGGGGCATCCACGCCGCGTCCCTCCTGGCTTTCGTGACCGGCGTGACGCCCTTCGCGTTGGGCCTGTGCGCGACGACCCTCGCGCTCCGCATGTTCGCGATCACCGGCGGCTATCACCGCTACTTCGCCCACAAGACCTACCGGACGAGCCGCCCGTTCCAGTTCCTGCTCGCGTTCCTCGCCTGCACCGCGACCCAGAAGGGACCGCTCTGGTGGGCAGGGAACCACCGCCGCCATCACCGCTTCGCCGATCGCGAGGGCGACGTCCACTCGCCGAAGGACGGCTTCTGGTACTCCCACGCGGGCTGGATCTTCGACGGCCGCTGGGACGACACGCCGACCGACCAGATCCCGGACTTCGCTCGCTATCCCGAGATCGTGTGGCTGAACCGCTGGCACATCGTCCCGCCGCTCTGCCTGTTCCTGCTCTGCTTCGCCCTCGACGGATGGCGCGGCGCGATCTGGGGATACTGCGTCTCGACGACCGTGCTGTGGCACTTCACCTACTCGATCAACTCCCTCGCCCACCGCTGGGGCACGCGCCGCTACGACACGCCCGACACGAGCCGCAACAATCCGCTGCTCGCCCTGCTGACGTTCGGCGAGGGATGGCACAACAACCACCACCACTACATGGCGAGCACGCGCCAGGGCTTCTACTGGTGGGAGCTCGACATCACGTACTACGTGCTGCGAGCGCTCGCGGCGGTGGGCCTCGTGTGGGACCTGCGGGAGCCGCCGGCCCACGTGCTCAACCCCGGGCTGGCGGCGTCGGAGCGCGAGGCCGCGTAGCGCGCGCCGCGCGCGCGCGCCTCGGCGTCCGAGCCCTCCCGCGCGTCACTCCGCGCGCAGGGCTCGGGGTCTCGAGTCGCGTGCAGGGGATCTCGAGGCGCACCTGCGTGCTGCCGCGCGTCCGTCGCACGAGCAGGTCACCGCCCTGCTTCCGCGCCACGAGCCGAGCGAGCGCGATCACGAGGTTCCGACCGCGCTTCATCGAGGCCTCGCCCGCCGCGGCGTCGAACGGCGGCCCGTCGTCCGTCACGACGAAGCGCGCCGTGTCGCGCGCGCGCTCGAGCCCGAGCTCGACCTTGCCCCCCGCGCCTGCGGCCTCTCGCGCCGCGTCGACCAGGCTGCAGAGGGCGTGATTGACGGCGTCGGCGTCGGCCTCGATCGCGATCCCGGCCGGGATCCGGCCCGTGAGCTGCAGCCCGCCGCCGGCCGTGCGGCCCGGCTGCGCGCGTTGGACGGCCTCGAGCAGATCACGAGGCGCGATGCGCACGCGCGGCGCCGGCGAGTCTGCGACGAGCAGACGGACGTGGGCGAGCAGCGACCCGGCCTGGGCCGCGAGATCCTCGATCGTGCGCGACGCCGTGACGGTCTCGGGATCGCCGGCGTCCCGGGCGATCAGGTGCGCCGTGAGACGCGACGCCGCGAGGAGGTTTCCGACCTCGTGGCAGATGGCACGCAGCATCTCCCGCTCGATGGGCCCGGCGACGGACCGCGCGCCGCGGCGCGCGCCGGCCGACTTCGGGGTTTGCCGCGAGCCCGATCGAGACTTCCGGGTTTTCACGCCCATGATTGTACGAAGCTCGACCGAACGGCCGAGGACCTTTTGCGATTTTCCGCCTCGGGGTTCAGCCGAGGGCGCGGCTCAGGTACCAGTAGAGCCCCGCAGCGAGGACCGGAGTCGAGCCGAGCTGCACCACGAGGCGGGCTCGCTCGCCGCCCGCGCGCAGCAGCAGCGAGAGCACGGGCCAGGCCAGGGCCACGACGACGAGCTGGCCGAGCTCGACGCCGACGTTGAAGCCGAAGAGCGCGTGGGCGACGCGGCCGGCGGGGAGCGCGAGCTCCGCCAGCGCGCCGGCGAAGCCGAAGCCATGGATCAGCCCGAAGGCGAACGCCACGCACCAGCGCAAACGCTCGGGACGCCCGCTGCGCTCCGCGAGGGCGAGATAGCAGAAGCTGAAGAGCCCGATCCCGAACACGGTGACGGCGGGCACGGAGACGCGGCCCGCGAGCGCGCCGACGCACGACGCCGCGAGCAGGAGCGCGAGGGCGATCACGATCCCGCGTCGCGTCTCGTGGCCGCTGGTGGCCGCGAAGTTCTCGAGCGCGACGATCACGATCGAGAGCCCGATCAAGGCCTCGATCGCCGCGGCGTCCGGGTGGACGACTCCCAGCACGCCGAGCGCGAGCGTCACGCTGTGGGCGAGCGTGAAGCCCGTGACGACCACCGCCACCTGACCGAGCGAGCCGCCGACGAGGAGGAGACCCGCCAGGAACACGAGGTGGTCGATCCCGGTCGCGATGTGCTCGAGGCCGAGCCGCACGTAGTCGAGCAGCCCCGGCGTCGGGGCGGCGGCGGCGCCGCCGGCCACGACGATCGGAACGCGGCGGTTCTCGAGCACGACCACGTGCTCGCGCGCGGGCGCATCGTCGACGCGAACGCGCGCCAGATGGAGGTGGCCCGGGGCGACCTCGAAGAAGCCGTCCGCGCGGATCACGAGCTGCGCCGCCGCGGGGCAGACGAGGCGAAAGCGGCGCGCGACGTGGCTCGGATCCGAGGTCGCGACGCTCGCGACGGGACCGCCCGGGGCGCAGGGCGTGCCGTCGGCGAGGAGCTGGAAGCGCGCGAGGAGGAAGCGGTCGATCGACGCCTCGTCGAGGGGCGGCGCGACGCCGGCCAGGCGCGCCGCCGGATCCTGCAGCGCGGCCTCGAGGTCGGAGGCCGCCGCCCGCACCTGGACGAGGGCCGTCGCGCCTCCGGCCTTCTTCGTATCGATCTCCCAGGACGAGCTCGAGCTCGAGCGGGTGTGGGCGCTCGCGGCGGCCGCACCGAGCAGGGCGCAGGCCAGCGCAAGCACGAAGCGAGGCGCCGCCCTCACGGGGTGCCCGTCCGCACGTCGGCGCTGGAGCGCAGCTCGGCCAGGTAGTCGGAGAGCGCGCGCTCGCCGACGCTGCGCACGTACTCGGCCTTCACCTGGTCGCGAATCGTGTCGAAGGCCGGCACCGAGCCTGCCTCGCGCCGCCGCAGCCGCACCACCGCGTAGCCCGAGGCGCCCCGGACGGGATCGCTGGTCTCGCCGGGCGCGAGCTTCTCGACGGCGAGCGCGGCGGACGGGCCGAGCGCCGCGCGGAGCTCGTCGAGCGTGATCTCGCCCGCGGGCGGCGACACGGGCAACGGATCGCCGAGATCGTCCCGAACGCGCTCGAAGGGCTCGCCCGCGCGCAGGCGCCCCACCGCGTCGACGGCGCGGCGGTACGCGACGGCCTCGGGCTCGCTGCGCGGCGGCGAGCCGACCGCCGCGAGCAGCACCTCGACCTCGATCCGGCCCGGCTGCCGGAAGCGCTCGCCTTCGTCGGCGAGGAAGCCGCGCAGCTCGTCCTCGGTCGGAGCCGCGCTCTCGGCGTCGGCCGTCACCGCGGCGATCACGGCCGACACGATCGCGCGACGCGACGTCCGATCGAGGCGCGGAAGATCGAGGGCGATGCCCCGCTGCAGCAGGAGCTCCTCGTCCACCAGGCGATCGAGCATCCGACGGCGCTCGGCGTCGTCGAGGGTGGTGGTGCGCCGCTCGGTCGCGACGGCGCCCACGAGCTCGGCGAAGGCGTCCCGCGTGATCTCGACGCCGTTCACGCTCGCGACCACGCCGTCGGGAAGCGCGTCTTTGCCGCCGGCGGGCGAGCCGAGGAGGCCCCACGCGGCGAGCCCCGCGCCGGCCGCCGCGCCGAGCGCGAGCAGCAGCCGGGCCCGAAGGTCGCCGCCCTGCCCTCTCAACCCGCGAGCCCCGCCGCCGCCCGCGCCTCTTGCCGGTGCGTCGCCATCTCGATCGTGCGGCCGCTCTCGCGCGAGGCCTCCGCGGCGAAGCCGAGGAGGTGGCTCTCGAGCGACACGCGGCCCGAGGCACGAACCTCGTCGGGGCGCCCGCGCGCGACCACGTCCGTGAAGTGGGCGAGCAGTCCCGGGTCGCCGCCGAAGTGATCGAACGGCGATCCGCGATGCTCGAAGCGCTCGACGCCGAGCGAGCCGTGGCGCGAGAGCTCGAGCAGGCCGTCCTGGAACACGCCGCGCAGCTCGCCCTCGGTGCCGGTCACGCGGATCGTGCGCTTCTCGTGGCTGCCGAGCCCGTTCATCGTGAAGGTCGCCGTCGCGCCGCCCTCGAACTCGATCGCCAGCACCTGGTGATCGGGCACGTCGTTGTCGCAGCGGTAGACGCACGCGCCGTAGGGCCCGCGCTCGAGGGCGCGCCGGCGCGCCTCGCGCGAAGGATCCGAGGAGACGTCGGTCCAGGGCCACGCGCGGGCGATCCGCTCATCGGGCCCGACGTAGAAGCGCACGGCGTCGTGGGGACAGCCCTCCTGGACGGGACACCCGTCGGTGCAACGCGCCGGCGCTCCCTTCGGTGCGTCCTCGCTCCGGAAGTGCGAGAGCCGTCCGAAGGAGGACACGCGCGCCGCGGGTGCGCCCACGAACCAGCACAGGAGGTCGAGGTCGTGACAGGTCTTCGCGAGAACGATCGGCGCCGCGAGCGTGCGATTCCGGAACTTGCCGCGGACGTAGGAGTGCGTCAGGTGCCAGAACGCGACGTTCTCCTTCATGTCCACCGTGAGCACGCGGCCGATGCGACCGCTCGAGAGGAGCGCGTGCACGCGCGTGTAGAAGGGCGCGTAGCGCAGCACGTGCCCGATCTGGAGCATCCGGCCCGCGCGCTCGGCGGCCTCGACCACGCGCACGCAGTCCCCGGCCTCGGGCGCGATCGGCTTCTCGAGCAGCACGTGGTAGCCGCGTTCGAGGGCGGCCAGGGCCGGCGCCACATGGAGCGTGTCGCCCGTCGCGATGATCGCGACGGGCGCGAGGGCGGGCCTCGCCAGGAGCTCGCGGAAGTCGCGAAACACGCGCTCCGGGCCCAGGCCGTGCTCCGCCGCGACCGTGGCGCGACGCTCGTCGTCGGGCTCCGCCAGGGCGACGAGTCGGAGACGATCGGGATGCTCGCGCGCGAATCCCCCGTACGTGAAGCGGCCGCGATTCCCGGCGCCGACGAGCACCGCCTCGACCACGGCCATCCGATCCTCCCGCGCGCCGGAGCCCGTCTCCGCGCGGCCGGTATACTAAGCGAAATCGTGACCCCGCCCTCCGAGCCCGCCCAGGACGGGTCTTCTCCGGAAGCTCCCGACGCTGCCCTCGCGCGCATCGTGCGCACGCGCGGCATCGGCCAGTACTCGCGGCACGTGCTGCTCTGCACGGGCCCGGACTGCGCGCCGAGCGAGGCGGCCCTGGCCTCGTGGGAGTTCCTGAAGCGGCGCATGCGCGAGCTCGACCTCGTCGGTCCGGGCGGCGTCGCGTACCGCTCGAAGGTCGCCTGCTTCCAGGTCTGCCTGCAGGGGCCGATCGCCGTCGTCTACCCCGACGGCGTCTGGTACCGCGGCTGCACGCCCGAGGCCCTCGAGCGCATCCTGCAGGAGCACGTGATCGGTGGACGGCCCGTCGAGGAGCTCGCCTTCGCCCGCAATCCGCTCGGCGTCGGCGCACCCGGGGCCTGCTCCCACGGAGGGGCCGGCGGCGCATGAGGTCGGCGTGGCTGCGCGGACCGGAGGCGCTCGAGCTCGGCGCCATCGTGGAGCGCTGCGCGGGACGCTGCGCCGTGGCGCTCTCGCTCGGCGGCGCGACGAAGTCCTACGCCCACACCGATCCGAACGAGGACGGTGCGCTCGTCGTCGAGGGCGAGGGCGGCGTGCTCGTGGCCGTCGCGGACGGCCACGGCGGCGCCGATGCCGCGGAGGCGGCCCTCGGCCACCTGCTCGCGGAGGTCGCGCCGCGGCTCGTCGCCGCCGAGACTCGGCTCGCAGGCCGCTGGCAGGACGTCGCGCTCGAAGCGCTGCTCGGCGTCTGCGGCGCGATCCGCGCGCGAGGCGCGCAGGGCGGCCGACGCAAGTCGCGCACCACGCTCGCGTGCGCAGTGGCGCGTCCCGCCGAGGGCTGGCTCTTCCACGTGTCGGTCGGCGACAGCCACGTCTACCAGCGAACGGAGGACGGCGCCTTCGACCTCGCCTGCGAGCGCGCGTCGGACGGAGAGGTGTGCTTCCTGGGCGCCGCCGACGACACCGCCGAGACGTTGCGCGAGAAGTGCCTGATCGGTGCCGAGCCGCTCGCGGGCACGCGAGCGATCGCGGCCGTGACCGACGGCCTCTCGGAGCGGAGCGTCGGCGTCGACGATCCGGACCTCGCCGTGGAGGAGGCCGCCCGCAGCGCTGCGGAGGCCACGCCCGCCGAGCGTCCGGCGACCTTCGCCCGCGCGATCCTCGAGCAGGCCATGGCGGCCCATCGCCGCCAGCCGTCGGGCGACAACGTCGCCGCGGCGGTGGCGTGGCTCGCCGCGTAGCAGCCCGTCAGATCCCGCGCAGCAGCGCGGCCACGCGCTCGCCGATCGCCGGCGCCGCCGTGAGCCCGGGCGACTCGATCCCCACGAGGTTCACGAAGCCCGGACGGCCGGCTGCGGACTCCTCGCGGATCACGAAGTCCCGGAAGCCCTCACCGGGCCCGGCGAGCTTCGGCCGGATCCCCGCGGAGTCGGGCGCGAGCCAGCGGGCCTCGAGGGTCGGCAGCCAGCGGCGCGCCGAGTCCGCGAAGCGCGGGGCCTTCCCGGGATCCACGTCGTAGCGCTCCTCGTCGACGTACTCCGCGTCGGGCCCGAGCCGCAGGCGGCCTGCGAGGTCGAGGGTCGCATGGATGCCGAGGCCCGCCTCGCCGGGAACCGGATAGACGAGGCGCGAGAGACGGATCGGTGCCCCCGGCGCGACGGCGAAGTAGTCGCCCTTGCACGGATGGAGCCGCTCGCCCCGGGCGGCGAGATCGAGGCCCGCGAGCGAGGCCACGCGCGGCGCGCCGAGACCGGCCGCGTTCACCACGCCGGCACACGCGATCGTGTCGAGGGCGCCGCCGCGCCGGCGGGCCGCGAGCGCGAAGCCCGAGCCGGACGGATCGATGCCGACGAGCTCCGCCTCGAACGCGAGCTCCGCGCCGCACGCCTCGGCCTCGGCGGCGAAGTCGAGGGCCAGGGCCTCGGGATCGACGATGCCCGTCGCGGGCGAGCACAGCGCGGCCTCGGCGCGCACCTGCGGCTCCAGACGCGCGACGGCGGCCCCGCCGATGAGCTCGAGCCCGGGTGCCCCGTTCTCGGACCCGGTCCGCCGCAGGCGCTCGAGCGTCTCGACTTCACCGTCTCGTGTCGCCACCACGAGCTTCCCGATCCGGCGATGCGGGATGCGATGCGCGGCGCAGCGCTCGTACAGGAGCTCCCGCCCGCGGCGGCAGAGCTCCGCCTTCGCGGAGCCGGGCGGGTAGTAGAGCCCGGCGTGGATCACGCCCGAGTTGCGGGAGGTCGTCTCCCGGGCGATCGCGCCGTGGCGCTCGAGCACCACGACCTCGTGACCGTCCCGCGCGAGGGCGGCCGCGGTCGCGAGGCCGACGACTCCCGCGCCGATCACCGCGACGTCGCCCTTCGGCGTCACTCCGAGACCGGCTGCCCGCCCGCGCTCGGCCGCAGCAGGGCGGCGAAGGCGCTGCGGCGCGCGCGGGCGCCGAGCGCCAGGAACAGGAAGGAGAGCGCGAGGTACGTCCCGATGAAGAAGTAGCGGACGTGGGTGCTCGGGAAGAAGAGCTGGGCGAGGAACAGCACCGCGAGCAGCACCCCCTCCCGCGTGCCGAAGCGGAGGTCCGCGATCAGCACCGTCGCGAGCAGCGACTGGGCGGAGGTGAGCCAGAGCTCCTCCACCTGGCGCGCGTCGAGCGGGATGCCGCGCAGCGTGCCCGACGAGATCGAGTACGCGATCGGGATCGCACCCACGAGCAGCGTCCACTGATTGACCTTGGACGAGACCAGCGCGCCGATGCCGAGGGTCCCGCGGCCCTTCAAGGCGAACAGCACGGCGATCACGAACTCCGGCGACTCGGAGGCGAGGGGCGCGAGCCACTGCACCAGCAGGAACTCGTCGATGCCGTAGTTCCGGCCGACGTGCACCAGCCCGTCGGCGAAGGGCTCTGCGGAGACCAGGATTCCGTAGGTCGCGAAGGCGAACATCGCGAGCGCCCACAGGCGCCGCCCGTTCTCGCTGAAGAGCGTCTCGAGCAGCGCCGCCGGCCCGATCAGCTCGACCTCCTGCGAGCTGCTCCGCATCGCGAACACGACGTAGGCGAGGAAGAGCCCGAGCAGCGCGGCGGCGTCGACGAGCGTGATGTGATCGCGGAACGGGATCACGAAGGAGTAGAGCGTCGCGATCAAGAGGAAGCGGATCTCGAGACGCTGCCGCGGATCGACCTCGAGATGCGTCGCGCGCGAGCGCATGCACGCGATCACACCGACCAAGGGCCAGCCGAGGCCGATCAGGAGCCGGTTGCCGCCCGTCATGTTCGCCACGGCGTAGGGCGCGTAGGTGGGATCGCTCCCCGCCCTCCACGCGAAGTGCAGGTCGACGGCGTACTCCGGGAGCACGCTCACGAGGGCGAGCACGAGGAGCGCGAGGGATTGGGGAATGTCGCTCTCGGCGAGCTCCGTGGCCCACGACAGCAGGAACGCCGAGCCGAGGATCGCGACGCCGGCCAGCACCGCCGTGACCTCGGGCGAGAGCCCGAGGCCGGCCAGGTTGTGCGCGACGATCCAGGGAAGCGGCAGCAGGACCGCCGTCATGAACCAAAGGAGATCGCGGGTGCGCCGGGGGCCGTTCTCCCGCGGCTCCATCAGAGGCTCGTGCCGAACTCGCGGAGGAAGCGCGCGCGGATCTCGTCGGGTCGCGCGACGAGGCCCTGGGGGCCCTGCACGGCCACCACGAGCGCGCCGAGCAGGCTGCCGATCCGCCCGCTCGTCTCGAGGGGCAGCCCGCGCGCGAGCCCGTAGAGCAGGCCGGCGCGATAGGCGTCGCCGCAGCCCGTCGGGTCGACCACCTCGGCCGCCTTCACGGCCGGGATCTCGATCCGCCGACCGCGCGTGAGGATGGTCGATCCCTCTCCGCCCTTCGTCACGACGAGCTTGTCGACCCGCGTGAGGATCGACTCCTCGTCGAGGCCCGTGCGCTCGCAGGTGAGCGCCCACTCGTAGTCGTTCGCGACGTAGCTGTCGGCGCCGTCGATCAGCTCGAGCAGCTCGTCGCGCTCGAACATCGGCAGCTGGTGGCTCGGGTCGATCATGGTCGGCACGCCGCGGCGCTTCAGCTCGCGCGCGTAGCCCTGCATGGCGTGCTTCGCGTTCGGTGACACGATCGCGTGGCTGAAGGCCGTGGAGACGTCCTCGATCCGCGCCTCGTCGGCGCGGTCCATGGCGCCGGGATGGAACGCGATGATCTGGTTGTCGTCGAGATCGGTGGTGATGAAGCACTGCGCGGTGAGCGCGCCCTCGACCGTGCGGATCCCGTCGCGCCGCACGCCGTGCCGGTCGAGCCACTCGGCGTAGTCCGCGAAGTCCGTCCCCACGGTCGCGAGGGCGATCGGCTCCTCGCCGAGCAGGCGCAGGCAGTAGGCGATGTTGCCCGCCGTGCCGCCGAAGTTCCGGCGCAGGGTGGGCACGTGGAAGGCCACGTTCAGCATGTGGATGCGCTCGGGCAGGATGTGGTTCCGGAAGCGATCGGGGAAGACCATGATGTGGTCGAGGGCGATCGACCCGGTGACGAGGACGGGCATTCGGACCTCCGGACGGCGCAGTCTCGCGGCCGCCGCGGCCGGGGTCAATGGTAGACTGGCCGCCATGCGCATCGTCGAGGCCTTCGGGCGCGACCACCCCGTGATCTCGTTCGAGTTCTTTCCGCCGAAGACCGAGAAGGGCTTCGACGCGCTGTATCGCACGGTGGCCGAGCTGAAGCGCCTCGATCCGAGCTTCGTCTCCGTGACCTGGGGAGCGGGCGGCTCGACGCGCTCCCAGACGATCGACCTCGTGACGCGCATCGAGCACGAGATCGGGATCACCGCGATGGCGCACCTGACCTGCGTCGGCGCCACGGCCGACGAGCTCGGGCAGGTGCTGGAGCGCCTCGCGCGCGAGGGCATCGAGAACGTCCTCGCCCTCGGCGGCGATCCGCCGCGCGACCAGCCCGACTACCGGCCCCCGCCCGGCGGCTTCAGCTACGCGGACGAGCTCGTGCGCTTCGTGCGCTCGCGCTTCGACTTCTGCATCGGCGCGGCGTGCTACCCGGAGACGCATCCCCGCGCCGCGAGCCCGGCGGCCGACCTCGCGAACCTCGTGCGGAAGGTCGAGAGCGGCGTCGACTTCCTGGTGACGCAGCTCTTCTTCGACAACGAGGACTACTTCCGCTTCGTCGCCCGAGCGCGGGAGGCGGGGATCCGCGTGCCGATCGTGCCGGGCATCATGCCGGTGGTGTCGCACCAGAACGTGCTCCGCATGACGGCCCTGTGCGGCGCGAAGATCCCTCGCGAGCTCGACCACCTGCTCGCGCGCGCCGGCGACGACGCGGCGCGCACGCTCGAGGTCGGGATCGCCTGGGCCACCGAGCAGTGTCGCGAGCTCCTGGCGCGCGGCGCGCCCGGGCTCCACTTCTACACGTTGAACCAGTCTCCGGCGACGCGACGCATCCACGCCAACCTGTTCGGGGAGTCGTGAGCGCCCCGCTCCGCGTCGGCGTGCTGCTCTCGGGCGAGGGCACGACCCTCGAGGCGCTGTGCGAGCACATCGACGCGGGCGGTGTGCCCGCGCAGGTGGGCCTCGTGCTGTCGTCGAAGTCCGAGGCGGGCGGCCTCGCCCGGGCGCGGCGCCGCGGAATCCCCGCCGTGGCCGTTCCCCGGAAGGCCCATCCCGACGTCGGCGACTTCAACGACCTGCTCCACGCCGAGCTCGAGCGCCACGCGATCGACTTCGTCGCGCTGCTGGGATTCCTCTCCTCCTTCGAGCTGCGCGGACGCTTCGTGAACCGCGCCGTCAACACCCACCCCGCCCTGATCCCGGCGTTCTGCGGCCAGGGCTTCTACGGCCGCCGCGTGCACGAGGCGGTCATCGCCTCGGGCGTGAAGGTGTCGGGCGCGACGGTCCACTTCGTCGACGCGGAGTACGACCACGGCCCGATCATCCTGCAGGAGGCCGTGGCCGTCCGCGACGACGACACCCCCGACACGCTCGCGGCTCGGGTGCAGGCGGTGGAGCGCCGCCTCGTCCCGCAAGCCGTCCGCCTGTTCGCCGAAGGCCGCCTCGTGATCGAAGGCCGCCGCGTACGCATCCGCGCGTAGCGCCCCGTCTCGAAGAGCACAGGGCCCGCCTCGCCCGCGCCGTCAGCGGGTCCTCTGTTCGATCAGCTCGATCTTGTAGCCGTCGGGGTCCTCGAGGAAGGCGATCACGGTGGTGCCGTGCTTCATCGGTCCGGGCTCGCGGGTGATCTTCGCGCCGGCGGCGCGCAGGCGATCGCAGGTCGCGCGGATGTCGTCGACGCCGAGCGCGACGTGGCCGAAGGCGTCGCCGAGCACGTAGTCCGTCCTGCCCCAGTTGTGGGTCAGCTCGATCACCGCCGAGTCCGACTCGTCGCCGTAGCCGACGAAGGCCAACGTGAAGCGTCCCTCGGGATAGTCCTTCCGTCGGATCTGCTTCATCCCGAGCACGTCGCAGTAGAAGCGGAGCGAGGCTTCGAGGTCGCGGACGCGGAGCATCGTGTGAAGGATGCGCATGGAGCTAGGTTACCCGGACCGGAGCAGGGAGGACGAGGGATCGATGGCGCGCTTCATCGCGATGAACCACTTCCAGGTGAACCCCGAGCGGGCGGCGGAGTTCGAGGCCCATTGGCGGAGCCGCAGGTCGTACCTCGAGGAGGTGCCGGGATTCCGCGGCTTCGCGCTGCTGCGCTGCGACGAGCCGGGGCTCTACGTGTCGCACTCCACCTGGGAGAGCCGCGAGGCCTTCGAGGCATGGACGCGCTCCGAGGCGTTCCGGAAGGCGCACGCCCAGGCGCGGACGCCCGAGGGCGTGCTCGTCGGCCATCCGCGCCTTCGCACCTTCGAGGCGGTGCTGGTCCAGGACGCTGTCGGCTAGGGGGTCGGACCTCCTCTTCGATTGACCCGAGGCGAACGAAAGGCGAAAATCTGGCGTGGCCTCGCCCCTGCCCTCTCCTTCCGCTCCCTCGGCCCTCGAGCGCGCCCTCACCGACCTCGGCCCCCAGGTCCGGCGAGGCGCGCTGCCGAGCCTTCCCGTCCCGCGCCTCGCCTCGGGCGTCCCCGCCCTCGACGCGCTCACCGGCGGCGGCCTTCCGCGCGGCCGGGTCTCGGAGATCGCAGGCCCCGACTCCGCGGGCCGCACGGCCCTGGGCCTCGCCCTCCTCGCCGCCACCACCCGAAGCGGCGCCCTCGCCGCCTGGATCGACCCCGACGACGCCTTCGATCCCGCCTCGGCCGCCGCCGCCGGCGTCGAGCTCGCGCGCGTGCTCTGGGTGCGCGCCCCTGGCCTGCGCGCGGCGCTCCGCGCGGCGGAGCGCGTGCTCGAGGCGCAGGGCTTCCCGCTCGTCCTGCTCGACCTGCCGCCGCGCGCCGGCGAGGCGTGCGAGCCCGCGCGCGCACGCCGAGGACGCGCGCTCGACGGCGCCACCTGGCCGCGCCTCGCGCGCGCCGCCGCCGCGGCCGACGCGGCGCTCGTCGTGCTCGCCCCCGCCCGACACGGCGGGGTGTGGACCGAGCTCGCCCTCGAGCTCGCGCCCGGCGCGCCGCGCTTCACGGGCACGCCGGCGTTGCTCGAGGAGCGCGCGCTGTACGCCGCCCTCGCACGGGGACGCGCCGGCGCGGTGCCGGGACGCTCGGCGACATTGCGGCTGCGCGCGGCGGACGCCGCGGCGTAGCCGGCGCGTGCCGTGCGCGTCGCCTGTCTCCTCGTCCCCGATCTCCCGCTCGCGGCGGCACTGCGCGCCCATCCCGAGCTCGCCGGACGACCCCTCGCCATCACGTCGGGCGCCGGCCCCCGCGCGCAGGTCGTCGCGGTCTCGGCCGGGGCCGCGCGCTGCGGCGTGCATGCCTTCGCTCCGCTGCTCCACGCGCGGGCGCTCTGCCCGTCGCTCGTCGCGCGCCCCTCCTCGCCCGCCCTCGAGCGCACGGCGCGCGAGGCCCTGCTCGACGTCGCGCGCTCGCTCTCGCCGCGCGTGGCGCCCGTCGCGCCCGCGAGCGGTGCCTTCGTCGCCGAGGCCGCCGTTCACCTCGACGCCTCGGGCGTATCGGCGCTGTTCCGCTCCGAGGCCGGCTTCGCGAACGCCCTGACGACGCGCACCCGGGCGCTCGGGCTGCCGGCCGTGGTCGCCGTCGCGAGCTCGCGGGGCGTATCGCTGCTCGCGGCGCGCGAGCTCGCGCGAGGCGAAGGCGGCGTGCCGCGCACCGATCTCGTGCGCGTGCTCGAGCCCGGGAGCGAGGCCGCGTGGCTCGCTCCTCTCCCGATCGACCTGCTCGACGCCGACGATGCCCTGGCCGAAGGCCTCGGCCGCTTCGGCATCCGCCGCATCGGCGAGCTCGCGGCGCTCTCTCCCCGCGCGCTCGCGACGCGACTCGGTCCCGACGTGCTGCGTCTGCTCGCCCTCGCCCGGGCCGAGAGCGACGCCCTGCCCCTGCCCCCGCCGACGGAGTCCTGCTTCGAGGAGGCGATCGATCTCGAATATGCCGTCGATCGCCTGGAGGCCCTGGGCTTCGTGCTGCGCGGCCTCCTCGCGCGTCTCGCGGAGCGTCTGGCGCTGCGCGGCCTCGCCTGCGGCGACCTCGATCTCGTGCTCGGTCTCGCGGGTGGCGCGCGGGACGTCCGGCGCGTGGGCGTGGCAGCGCCCACGCAGGATGCGCGCGCGCTCACGGGCCTCCTGCGTCTCGCCCTCGAGACACGCCCTCCCACCGCACCGGTCGAGCAGATCTCCCTCGCGACGCGCGGCGCCGACGCGCGCCGCGATCAGCTCGACTTCTTCCAGCCGGCGGGGCCGGCCCCGGCGACCCTCGCGCGCCTGCTCGCCGAGCTCGAAGCGCTGTGTGGCACGGGACGCGTGGGTGCGCCGGGCCTGGCCGACGACCCCCGTCCCGACGCCTTCACCATCTCGGCCTTCGCACCGCCCCACGCGCCCGGGGCGCAGAAGGCGGCGGCTTCACCCCACGCCTCGCTCGAGACCGCACCCGACGTCGCGATCCTCTCGCTCCGTGCCCTGCGTCCGGCGGTCGCAGCCTCGGTGCGCGCGGTGGAGGGTCGGCCGTGCTGGCTTCACAGTCCTGTGGCGAAGGGCCACGTGCTCGAGGTCGCGGGCCCCTGGCGCACCACGGGCCGCTGGTGGTCCCGCGCCGAGCGCTTCGCCTTCGACCACTTCGACGTCTTCACCGACGACGGCACGCTCTCGCGTCTGCGCCTCGACCGGGTCCGCCGGCGCTGGGAGATCGACGGAATCTACGACTGAACGTGCCCGGAACGTCGCGCGCTGCTTGACCCCCGCGAGCCGCGCCGCTAGAACGGCGAACCAACGACCTTGCTCCGCCCATGCCAGCCGACGAGGAGCCGAGATGAGCCCCCGAACCGCCCCGCGGCCCACCGAATCCGACCACCCGCTCGCCTTCCTCACCGGCTTCCTGCAGCGGCCGAAGGAGGTGGCCTCGATCATCCCGAGCTCGCGCTTCCTCATGCGCCGCGTGGTGCACTGCGCGGACGTGGGGCGCGCGCGCCTCGTGGTCGAGCTCGGCCCCGGCACCGGCGGCTCCACGCGCGCCATGCTGCGCGCGATGCGGCCCGACGCGACCTTGCTCGCGATCGAGATCCACCCGGGCTTCGTGCGCCTGTTGCGGCGGACGATCGACGATCCGCGGCTCGTCGTGCACGAGGGCAGCGCGACGGATCTCGAGAAGATCCTCGTCCAGCACGGCCTCGGCGCACCGGACGTGGTGTTCAGCGGCATTCCCTTCTCGCAGATTCCCGAGGCGGTCGGCCTCGGCATCCTGCGCGCAGTCGATGCCGCGCTCGCCGAGGGCGGCCGCTTCGTCGCCTACCAGGCGCGCGATCGCGTCGAGAAGCTCGGGCGCCGCGTCTTCGGCCGCCCGGAGGTGCAGCTCGAGCTGCGGAACGTGCCGCCGATGCGCGTCTACCGCTGGAACAAGAGCGTCTAGCCCTCGTCCCGCTCGCCCCGCTTGCGCTGCAGCGTGAGGCCCGCGCGGCGCTCGACCCCGCCGCTGCCTCGGGCGATCGCACCCGAACCGAAGCGCGCCGCGATCTCGTCGAGGGCGCGGTCGAGGCGCGCGCCCCGTGGCGCGGAGGTGGCGGCGATCGTCCCGGGCGCATCGAACAGACCGAGCTGATCGGCCGCGTCACGCACGAGGCCCGTGACGCCGACACCGACGAGGCGCACCGGCTCGACGAGCCCCGCCGCGTCGAGAAGCGCGAGCGCGCTGCGCCCGATGCGCCCGCTCTCGTCGGTGGGCTCGCAGAGCGTCTCGCGGCGCGTGAGGAGCGGGAAGCCGCGCGGCCCCGGACCGCGCCGACGCGCGAGCTTGAGCTTCACGAAGACCGCGCGCGCGCGCAGACCACTCGCCCGCAGCCGCCGGGCGACGTCGTCGGCGTGGGCGAGGAGGCTCGCGCGCAGGCGCGCGGGGTCCGACACGTCGTCCTCGTAGGTGCTCTCCTCGCTGATCGACACTGCGTCGCGCTCGGGCTCGACCGCGCGCGCGTCCTCCCCGCGCGCGAGCCGTGCGAGGGCCGCGCCGTGCGGGCCGAGCGTGGCCTCGAGGCGCCGGCGGTCGGCACGCGCGACGTCGCCGAGGGTGCGGAAGCCGGCGGCCACGAGGCGCGCCTCGGCCACGGGACCTACGCCCCAGAGGCGCCAGACGGGCAGCGGATCGAGGAACTCCCGCACGCCCGCGGGCTCGACCTCGAGCAGGCCGTCGGGCTTCGCGAGATCGCTCGCGATCTTCGCCACGAGCTTCGAGGGCGCGATGCCGACGGAGACCACGAGGCCCGTCTCCGACCGCACGAGCGCGCGAAGCCGCTCGCACGCCTGCCGCGGAGAGCCGAGCAGGCGCTCCGTGCCGGTCAGGTCGAGGAAGGCCTCGTCGAGCGAGAGTCCCTCCACGAGGGGCGTCGTGCGTTCGAAGAGCGCGAAGATGCGGCGCGATTCGCGCTTGTAGCGCCGCATGTCGCCCGGCAGGAACACCGCGTCGGGACACAGCCGCCGGGCTTCGCCCGCCGGCATGGCCGAGCGCACTCCGAAGCGCCGGGCCTCGTAGCTCGCCGACGAGACGACCCCGCGCCGCGAGCTCCCGCCGACGACGACCGGCCGTCCTCGCAGCTCCGGCCGGTCGCGCTGCTCGACGGAAGCGTAGAAGGCGTCCATGTCGGCGTGGGCGATCACGCGGCGCGGCGGTGTCCCGCTCATGCCGGGAGTCTACTGTCGGCGAGGCGCGCGGGCGCCGAGGCCCGCGCCGGCGCGAACGCTAGACTCGGCCGCCCATGACACAGCCGCATTCCGACCTCTCCCGCTCGAGCGACCGCGGCCCGGCGTCCGGCGTCGCCTGGGACCTCTCCGACCTCTACGCCGCGCCGGACGATCCGCGCATCGACGCCGACCTCGACGCCAGCGAGCGCGCCGCCGAAGCGTTCGCGGCGCGCTACCGGGGCCGCGTGGCAGGCCTCGCGGCGTCGGAGCTCGCGGCGGCGGTCGACGCGCTCGAGGCGCTGTGCGAGCCGATGAGCCGGGCGGGCGCCTACGCGGGGCTCCTGTTCGCCGCCGACACCGCCGAGCCGAGGCACGGCGCCCTGCTGCAGCGCGTGCAGGAGCGGAGCAGCGCGATCCGCAACCGGCTCGTGTTCTTCGAGCTCGAGTGGGTCGCGCTGGAGGACGCGGCGGCCGCCCGCCTGATCGCGGATCCGGCCCTCGCCCGCCGGCGACACCACCTCGAGTCGATGCGCCGCTATCGACCGCACGTCCTGTCGGAGCCGGAGGAGAAGCTCCTCGAGGAGACGGCCAACACCGGGCGGCGCGCCTTCTCCCGCCTGTTCGACGAGCAGATGGGGGCGATGCGCTTCCGCCTCGTGCACGCCGGGCGGAGCGAGGAGCTCGGCGAGGAGGAGGTGCTCGCGAAGCTCCACGATCCCGACCGCTCGCTCCGGAAGGCCGCCGCCGCGGCGATGACCGAGGGCCTCCGCGCGAACGCGCGCACCCTGGCCTTCGTCTTCAACACGCTCCTGCAGGACAAATCGACGACCGACCGGCTGCGCCGCTTCGCCGATCCGATGCACGACCGTCATCTCGCGAACGAGATCGACGCGGCGAGCGTCGACGCCCTGCTCGCCGCCTGCGAGCGGCGCTTCGACGTGGTGCAGCGCTTCTACCGGCTGAAGGGCCGCCTGCTCGGCATCGAGCGCCTCGAGGATCACGATCGCTACGCGCCGCTCCCGGGCGAAGGGGGCGTCCGCAGCTTCGAGGAGGCGCGGCGGATCGTGCTCGACGCCTATCGCGACTTCGCGCCCGAGCTGGCCGCCGCCGCGGGCGAGTTCTTCGAGCGGCGCTGGATCGACGCGGAGCTCCGCCCGGGCAAGCGCGGCGGCGCCTTCTCCGCCTCGACCACGCCCGCGCTCCACTCCTACGTGCTGCTGAACTACACCGGAAACCTGCGAGACGTCATGACGCTCGCCCACGAGCTCGGCCACGGCGTCCACCAGCAGCTCGCGCGGCCGCGCGGCCTGTTCGAGCAGGACACGCCCCTCACCACCGCCGAGACGGCGAGCGTCTTCGGCGAGATGCTCGTGTTCCGGCGCCTGATGCGCGAGGAGCGCGACCCGCGCGTGCGTCTGGCGCTCTTGTGCGGGAAGCTCGAGGACGCCTTCGCCACCGTCTTCCGCCAGGTCGTGATGACGCGCTTCGAGCAGAAGCTCCACGCCGCGCGCCGCGCGGAGGGCGAGCTCCCGGTCGAGCGCGTGAACGCGCTCTGGCTCGAGGCGAACCGGCCGATGTTCGGCGACGCGGTGCATCTCTCCGACGACTACGGCTACTGGTGGCTCTACATCCCGCACTTCGTGCACACGCCCTTCTACTGCTACGCCTACGCCTTCGGCGAGCTCCTGGTGCTGGCGCTCCTGCGCTGCTTCGATCGGGAAGGCGCGCCCTTCGTGCCCCGCTACCTCGAGCTCCTGGCCGCCGGGGGCTCCGAGGCCCCGCCCGCGCTCCTGCGCCGGCTCGGGCTCGACATCACGGACCCCACGTTCTGGGACGGCGGCCTCGCCGTGCTCGAGGAGATGGTGGGCGAGGCGGAGCGGACGGCGGCCTCCCTCGCGGGCTGACGCGTCGTCGCAGAGCGCCCGGCTAGCGCTTGCCGAGCGCGGCCTGGAGCTCGCCCGCCGCGCGCAGCCCGCTCGCGCAGGCCATCTCGGCATACGGTCCGACCAGGTAGTCGCCGGCGAAGGCGATGCGCGGCGAGCGCGCGCGCCGGCTGCGGAAGGCCGCGAGCCGCCGCGTGTAGCCGACACCGAACTGGGGCAGCATCGGGTCCCAGCGGTGCACGACGGTCTCGCGCGGCGCGAGGCGCCCGATCGGCGTGCGCGCGAGCTCCGACAGGACGAACTGCGCGATGGCGTCGTCGGACGCGTCCCACAGCCGTCGCGCCTCGGCCTCGCGCAGGGCCACGTTCACGAGACCGGCGCCCCGCGGCGCGACGCCCGGCTTGTGGTGGTCGGCCGCGAGGCCGTAGAGACCGATGCCCTCGCGCCTCGGGAACGCGACGCCGTAGTACGGCAGGCTGCCGGGGGCGCGGTCGAGGAGCAGGAACGCGAGCATGCCGCGCGCGTAGCGGACGCTCGCGAAGAACGCGCGCTCGTCCTCCGTGAGCGTGGGACACAGCCCTGCGACGAGGGAGCCCGGTACGGCGACCAGCACCGCGTCGGCGAGGAGCGTCCGCTCGACGCGCTCCGCGTGCCCGAGACGGTCGGTGTGCAGCGTCGCGTAGCGCACGCGCGCGCCGTCGGCCTCGGTCTCGACGGCGATCACCTCGCGCCCGCCGTGCACGCGCAGCCGGGACGCGAGGGTCTCCGTCAGGAGGCCCGTCCCGCCGTCGAAGGACTCGAGCCGGAAGCCGCCCGCGAGGAAGCGCAGGGCGAGCAGCGCGAACACGCCGGAGAGGTCCTCGGGCTCGCTGTCGAAGGTCGACGAGAAGGCCGGCTCGAACAGGTACTCGAAGGCCTCGTCGCCGACGCTGCGGCGCAGCAGGCCCGGCATGTCCTCGCGATCGATCGGCGCCGCGAGCTCGGGGTGCCACGGATCGAGCAGGTGGCGATGGCGAAGGAGCTGCACGAGCACGAGTGGCAGGCGCAGCTTGGCCCGGGTCGAGAGCAGCGGGGAGCGGACGAAGCGCAGGAGGTCGCCGTAGTCGCCGGGATGGAGCGTTCCGCCGCGGAGCACGGCGTTGCGGGGGCTCCCGACGGGCCGGATCCTGTCGGCGACGCCGAGCTCGGCGGCGATGCCGCGCAGGTTCCGATATCCGCTCGCGATGAACTGCGCGCCGCGATCGAGCACGAAGTCGCCGTGCCGCTCGCTGCGCATGCGGCCGCCGGGCACGCGCTCCCGCTCGATCACCTCGACGTCGTGGCCCGCGCGCTGGAGCTTCCACGCTGCAGTGAGCCCCGCGATACCGCCGCCCACCACGACGATCGCGCCCATCTAGACGACGTCCGGTCCGCTCGACCCGGCGGGCCGCGCGGCGAGGGCGTTCTCGACGGCATGGAGCAGCGCGTCGGGAGCGAAGGGCTTCTGCAGGAACACGCCGCCGCGGGCCTCGAGCAGGGCACGCAGGCCGGGCTCGGGCTGGACTCCGCTCGTCACGACGACGCCCAGCTGGGGTCGTAGCGCGAGGAGCCGGTCGAGCGCCTTGGCGCCGCCCTCCGGCGGCATCGCCAGGTCGAGCACGACGGCCTGTACCGGCGCCGTGTCCTCCGCCGCCTGGAGCTGGGCGACGGCCTTCTCTCCGTCGGATGCGGTGAAGACCCGGAAGCCGTTCACGGTCAGGATGCGCTCCACCAGGCGGAGCAGCATGGGCTCGTCGTCGGCGACGAGAATTGTGGCTTTTCCGGGGGCTTCCACGAGCCGAGCATACCCGGTGAAGGGCCGGGCAGGCGAGCCGTACCGAGCGTTACCGAGGCGTGTCGGTTGCTCCGAGGCGAAAAGAAGGCGAAGATCGTCGCGTGCCCGTAGCGCCCCCCGCGCTCGTCGAGCTGCGCTGCCGCAGCGCGTTCTCCTTCCTCGAAGGTGCATCGAACCCCGAGGACCTGGTCGAGCGGGCTGCCGCCCAGGACCACGGCGTCCTCGCCCTCGCCGATCGCGACACCCTGGCCGGCGCGCCCCGCTTCCATGCCGCGGCGAAGCGCGCCGGGCTGCGGGCCCTGGTCGGCGCCGACGTCACCATCGCCCTCGGGCCTCCGTCCTCCCCGCCCCGCCGGCTCCTCCTCCTCGTCGAGTCGCGCGCGGGCTACCGCAACCTCTCGCGCCTGATCACGCGCGCGCGCCGCAGCTCGCCGCGCGGCGCCCCCGTCGCCGACGAGACGGCGCTCGCGGAGCACGCGGCCGGCCTGGTCGCGCTGGCCCGCGGCGACGCCTCCCTCACGCCCGACTTCCTCGACCGCGCGAAGGCGCTCCTCGGGTGCGGGAACGTCCACGTCGACGTGTCGCGGCACCTCGAGCGCCGCGGCGAGGCGGCGGCGCGGCGCGCGGTGGCGCTCGCCGAGGCGGCGGGGGTGCCCGTCGTCGCCACGAGCGACGTGCGACACGCGGCGCCCGAGGGACGCCGCCTCCTCGACGCCTTCACGTGTCTACGCGAGCACGTGACGCTCGACGCGGCCGGCCGACGGCTCCTCGCGAACGCCGAGCGCCACCTGCGATCGCCGGCCGAGACGGGGGCGCGCTTCGCGGACCGGCCCGCCTGGCTCGCGGCGACGCGCGCCATCGCCGAGCGCTGCAGCTTCACGCTCGAGGACCTCGGCTACCGCTTCCCGCGCTTCCCGGTGCCGCCGGGCGAGACGCAGGATTCCTGGCTGCGGCGCGAGACCCTGAGCGGCGCGCGCCGGCGCTACGGCGATCCGCTCCCGAAACGCGCCCGCGCGCAGCTCGAGCACGAGCTCGCGGTGATCGAGAAGCTCGGGCTCGCGGGCTACTTCCTGATCGTGCACGACATCGCGCGCTTCGCGCGCGAGCACGGCATCCTGGCCCAGGGCCGCGGCTCCGCGGCGAACAGCGCGGTCTGCTACGCGCTCGGCATCACCGCCGTCGATCCCGTCGGCATGGAGCTCCTGTTCGAGCGCTTCCTCTCGGAGGAGCGCGGCGAGTGGCCCGACGTCGACATCGACCTGCCGTCGGGCGACCAGCGCGAGCGCGTGATCCAGTACGTGTTCGGCAAGTACGGGCCCGACGGCGCGGCGATGACGGCGAACGTCATCACCTACCGCACGCGCCTCGCCGTGCGCGAGATGGGCAAGGTGCTCGGCCTCGAGGAGGAGCTCGTCGGCCGGCTCGCGAAGCTCTTGCAGAGCCACGAGTGGGACGGCGTCGGCGGCTCCGCGGACGCCGCGCTGCGCGAGGCCGGGGTCGACCCCGACGAGCCCCGCATCGCCCACCTGCTCGAGCTCGTGTCGCAGGTGCGCGGGCTCCCGCGGCACCTCGGCCAGCACTCCGGCGGAATCGTGATCGCCGAGGGCCGGCTCGACGAGATCGTCCCGATCGAGCCCGCGGCCATGCCCGACCGCCCGATCGTGCAGTGGGACAAGGAGGACTGCGCCGACCTCGGGATCATCAAGATCGATCTCCTCGGCCTCGGCATGCTCGCCGCCCTGGAGGAGACGATCCCCCTCGTGCGCGCGCACGAAGGCGTGGAGGTCGACCTCGCGAAGCTCCCGCCGGACGACCCCGCGACCTACGCCATGATCCGCCGCGCCGACACGGTCGGCGTGTTCCAGATCGAGAGCCGCGCCCAGATGGCGACGCTGCCGCGCATAAAGCCCGAGCGCTTCTACGACCTCGTGGTGGAGGTGGCGATCATCCGGCCAGGCCCGATCGTCGGGCGCATGGTGCATCCGTACCTGAACCGCCGCGCGGGACGCGAGCCGGTGTCGGTGCCGCATCCCTCCCTCGAGCCGATCCTCGCGCGCACGCTCGGCGTGCCGCTGTTCCAGGAGCAGCTCCTGCGCATGGCGATGACGGCGGCGGGCTTCAGCGGCGGCGAGGCCGAGGAGCTGCGCCGGGCGATGGGCTTCAAGCGCTCCGTCGAGCGCATGGACGCGATCGAGGCGCGGCTGCGCGCCGGCATGGCGGCGCGCGGGATCGTGGGCGAGGCGCAGGACGAGGTGGTGCGAGGCATCACCTCCTTCGCGCTCTACGGCTTCCCCGAGTCGCACGCCGCGTCCTTCGCGCTCCTCGCCTATGCCTCGGCGTGGCTCAAGGCGCACCATCCCGCCGCGTTCCTGGCCGGCCTCTTGAACGCGCAGCCCATGGGCTTCTACTCGCCCGCGACGCTCGTGAAGGACGCCCAGCGCCACGGCGTCGACGTGCGCCCCATCGACGTCCTGCAATCGGGCTGGAAGACGACCCTCGAATGCGACCCGCAAGGCGGCCGGCAAGGCGGCCGGCAAGGCGGCCGGCAAGGCGGCGAAGCCGCCGCGCAGCGAGCCGAAGGCGAGCAAAGTCCCCTCGGGCCCGCCGCGCAGCGAGCCGAAGACGAGCGAAGCTCCAGGGCGCCCGGGCCCGCGGTCCGGCTCCCGCTGCGCTTCGTCGCGGGGCTGCGGGAGACCTCCGCGCGCGCGCTCGAGACGGCCCGCGCCGAGGCGCCCTTCCGCGACGTCGCAGACCTCGCCCACCGGGCCGGTCTGCGCCGCGACGAGCTCGAGGCCCTGGCCGAGTGCGGCGCGCTCGCCGGACTCGGCCCCGGCCGACGTCGGGCCGCGCTCTGGCAGGTGGCGGCCCTCGCGCGCATGCCCGGCGGGCTCTTCGCCGGTGCGCCGCCCTGCGGTGACGACTCCCCGCTCGAGGAGATGACGCCGCTCGAGGAGACCCTCGCCGACTATCGCACCACGAGCCTCACGGTGGGCCCGCAGCTTCTCACGCATCTGCGTCCGGCCCTCGCGCACCGCGGCATCCTGGCCGCGAGCGCGCTGCGGGATCAGCCGGACGGCCGCCTCGTCCGGACCGCCGGCCACGTGATCGTGCGACAGCGCCCCGAGTCGGCGAAGGGCTTCTGCTTCCTCACGCTCGAAGACGAGACCGGGACCTCGAACGCCGTGCTGACGCCGCAGGTCTTCCGGCGCTTCCGCGCGCCGCTCCACGAGGCCTCGATCGTGGAGATCGCGGGACCCGTCCAGAACGTCGACGGTGTGGTGCACGTGCGGGTGCGGTCGCTCCGAAGGCTCGCCGGGCGGGCGGGGCTGCCCGCCTCCCACGACTATCGCTAGTGCGTGGCGCCCGGCCCCGCGCCGGCGCCTCGGCCCGAGAGGTCGCGCACGAACAGGCGGAGCGCCACCAGGAAGCCGGCGCCGAACATCGCGATCAGGAAGCCGAAGAAGATCGCGCCGCCGCGGCTCTCGGTGCGGGCGAAGGCATGGGCCATGAGCGCGATCAGCGCGGCGTACATCGCGAGCGCGGAGAGCCACTCGACCGCCACGCGGGTGCGGCCCGGCGCCAGGAACGAGGTCACGATCCATCCGACCGCGAGCAGCCCGGCCGCGACTGCTGCGATCTGAAGCCAGATGCTCATCACGACGCTCCCCCGCGGCCGAGACGCCGGTCCTCGCGAGCCGCTTCGGTAGCACGCGTCGGCTGCTCGATCCAAGCGCCGCTGCCGTGTCCGGGGCGATCTCGTATGCTCGCCGCGCGCCTCCGCGCAGAAGGAAGCCATGCCCGATCCGTTGCTTCGGACACTTCGTTGCCGCAACGACCATCGCCCCGGCGTGCTCGGACGCCTCGCCACCGCGATCGGCGTGTCGGGGGCGAACATCGGCGACATCCGGACCGTGCGCGTCGGGCCCGACCACATCGTCCGCGACCTCGACATCATGGCGACCGACGAGGCCGGGCTGCGGAAGACCATCGAGGCCGTGCGCGCCGTCGAGGGGATCGACCTGCTCGAGGTGATCGACGAGGTCCACGACCTCCACATGGACGGGAAGATCGAGGTGCGCGCCACGCACCCGGTGCGCACCGTCCACGACCTCCGCCGCGTCTACACGCCGGGCGTGGCGGAGGTGGTGCAGACGATCGCGCGTCGTCCGGAGGAGGCGTACAACTTCACGATCCGCGGCAAGGCCGTGGCCATCGTCACCAACGGGACGCGCGTGCTCGGCCTCGGGAACGTCGGCCCGCTGGCCGCGCTTCCCGTGATGGAGGGCAAGGCGGCCCTGCTGCAGCAGTTCGCGGGGCTCTCGGCGTGGCCCCTCGTGCTGCGCGCCCGCGACGCCGACACGCTCGTGAACACCGTGCTCGAGGTCGCCCAGGGCTTCGGCGCGATCCAGCTCGAGGACATCGAGTCGCCGGTCTGCTTCGAGGTGGAGCGCCGTCTCGTCGAAGCGCTCGAGATGCCCGTGCTGCACGACGACCAACACGGCACCGCCGTCGCGGTGCTCGCCGCCGCCTTGAATGCGATGCACCGGGCAGGGGGCGATCTCGCGGAATCCCGCATCGGTGTCGTGGGTCTCGGCGCCGCCGGTACCGCGATCGCGCGGATGCTCGGCGAGGTGTGCACCCACCCGGTGCTCGGCTTCGACCCGAACCCCGAGGCGCAAGCCCGCCTGCGCGCCCTCGGCGGCGAGCCGCTGGGCGAGCTGCGCGAGCTGCTCTCCCGCACCGACCTCGTGGTGGCCGTCTCCGGTCGCGCGAACATCCTCGCGCCGGAGCTGATCCGCCGCGGGCAGGGGATCTTCGCGCTCACCAACCCGGACCCGGAGATCACGGTCGACGAGGCGCTGCGCGCCGGCGCGGCGTTCGCGGCCGACGGCCGCTCGGTCAACAACCTGCTCGGCTTCCCGGGCATCCTGCGCGCCGCGGTCGACTGCCGCGTGACCCGGATCGCGCCCTCGATGTACGTCGCGGCGGCGCGGGCGATCGCCTCCCTCGCGCGCGAGGACGAGCTCGTGCCGAGCCCGCTTCGCGCCGACGTACACCGCGCGGTGGCGCGTGCGGTCGCCGGGGCGGCGGAGAAGGCCGGGGTCGCGCGCCTCCCCGTGCCGACGGACTACCAGCTCGACACGCCCTTCCACGCCTTGCGCGGCGGCGAGGGTGGCGGCTCGCGCTAGCGGCTAGCCCCGCTGCGCGTCGAGGTGCTCGCGCACCCGCGCCGCGAGGCGGTCCGGCGTGAAGCCGAAGTCCGCGGCGAGATCCGACAGGGGCGCCGAGGCGCCGAAGCGCTGGATGCCGTAGACGAGGCCGTGCGAGCCCGTGTAGGGCCGGAGCGACGCGCCGCGCGCGGCCTCGACGCCGACGACGGGCGTGCCCTCCGGAAGCAACGACGCGCGATAGGCCGCGCCTTGCGCATCGAAGAGCTCGAGGCACGGCGCCGACACGACACGCGCCGCGACGCCGTCGGCCTCGAGCTTGCCCGCGGCGTCGACCGAGAGCGACACCTCCGAGCCCGTCGCGAGCAGCACCACGTCGGGCTTCCGCGCCGGCTCGCGCACGACGTAGGCGCCCTTCCACACCGTCTCGAGCGCGAAGCCCGACGGCCGGGCGAGGGCAGGAAGCTTCTGGCGCGTGAGGGCCAGGGCGGCGGGCCCCGTCGCGTGCTGCACGCACCACGCCCAGGCGAGGGCCGTCTCGATGCCGTCGGCCGGGCGCCAGACGACGAAGCCCGGGATCAAGCGCAGCGCGTCGAGCTGCTCGATCGGCTGGTGCGTCGGGCCGTCCTCGCCGAGGAAGATCGAGTCGTGCGTGAACACGAACGTCGAGCGGACGCCCATCAGGGCGCCGAGGCGGATCGCCGGCCGCGCGTAGTCGCTGAAGATCAGGAACGTTCCGCCGAACGGAAGGAAGGTGCCGTCGAGGGCGATGCCGTTCAGCATCGCGCCCATCGCGTGCTCGCGGATCCCGAAGTGGAGGTTGCGTCCGAGGAACGGGTCGATCCCCGCCTCGGCGGCGGGCCCGACCTCGCCGCCGCCCTTGATCGTCGTGAGATTCGACTCGGCGAGATCCGCCGAGCCGCCGACGACCCAGGGCAGCGCGGCCGCCATGCGTTGGATCACGTCGTGGGAGTGCTGGCGCGTCGCGGCATCCTTGGTCTCGAAGCCGGCGGCGAGGGTCTGCGTGAGGTCGGCGGGCACGCGCTTGGCGCGCGTGGCGTCCCACGTCTTCGCGAGCTCGGGATTCTTCGCGCGCCAGCGCTCGAGGCGCGCGTCGTCCGCGGCGCGCGCCTCGCGCTTCTCGGCGATGCGAGAGCTGAACCACGCGCGTACGTCGTCGGGCACGAGGAAGGCCGGCTCCGCGGGCCAGTCGAGGTTCGCGCGCGTGAGCTTCGCCTCCTCCGGTCCGAGAGGCGCGCCGTGCGCCTTCGAAGTGCCCGCCTTGTTGGGCGAGCCGAGGCCGATCGTGGTGCGCAGGATGATCAGCGACGGCCGGTCGGTCGCGCCCTTCGCGAGCTCGAGGGCGCCGTGCAGAGCGTCGATGTCGAGGCCGTCCACGTGCTGGACCTGCCAGCCCTGCGCCTCGAAGCGCGCTGCGACGTTCTCGCTGAACGCGAGGCGGGTCGAGCCGTCGATCGTGATGCGGTTGTCGTCGTAGAGGTAGATCAGGTTGCCGAGGCCGAGATGGCCCGCGAGGGAGCCGGCCTCGGCGGAGATGCCCTCCATCAGGTCGCCGTCGCTCGCGAAGCCGTAGATCGTGTGGTGGCCCGGCCCTTCGCCGTCGCGACCGAAGCGCGCGCGCGTCATGCGCGCGGCGACGGCCATCCCGACGCCGTGGGCGAAGCCCTGGCCGAGGGGACCGGTCGTGAGCTCGATGCCCGGGGTGTGCCCGTACTCGGGGTGGCCCGGCGTCTTCGAGTGGAGCTGGCGGAAGCGGGTCAGGTCGTCGAGGGAGACGTCGTACCCGAAGAGATGGAGGAGGGCGTACTGGAGCATCGAGGCGTGTCCGCACGAGAGCACGAAGCGGTCGCGCAGCGGCCAGGCGGGGTCGGTCGGATCGAACCGGAGGTGGCGGTCCCAGACGGCGAAGGCCGGGCCCGCGAGGGCCATCGGGGTTCCCGGATGACCCGACTTCGCCTTCTCCACCGCGTCGATCGCGAGGAAGCGGATCGTGTTCTCGATGCGGTTGCGGAGCGCGGGTGTGAGATCGCCCGGCATGTTCCCTCCAGCTCGGCTCGACGGCGGCGACAGATTCGTCGGCGGAAGCTGGCAGCGTACCACGCGCCTCCCGGGTGCGAAGCGCCGGGCGCCGCCGGACCCGAGCCGCATCGCGGCTCGGGTCCGGCGGCCAGGAACGAGCGGAAGCTACCCGTGGACCTCGATGCGGCGGCTGCGGTGGCGCTCGGCCTTCGGAAGACGAAGCTCGAGCACGCCGTCGCGCAGCGTCGCCTGGATGCGGCTCCCGTCGATCCTCTCGGAGAGCGCAAAGCGGCGGTGGAACGCCCCGCTGCGGTACTCGGCATAGACGGGCGTCCCCGGCGGGCCGCTCTCGCGCGCCTGCTCACCGTCGATCGAAAGCACGCCCTCCTCGAGGTTCACGCGCAGGCGATCCGCCGAGACGCCGGGCAGATCGGCGAGCACGATCACCTCTTCGGGGTTCTCGACGATGTCGACGTCGGGCCGGAATACGGGGCCGGGACGGGTGAACTCGCGCCCGCTCTCGCGCTCGTTCCGTGAGCCTTCGGCGCTCGGCGCGGTGGTGGACTCGGGGCGGGGAATCTCCGAGGACATGTTCCTCCTCCTGGGTCGGATGGTTCGTTGCGGGCCAGGGCCTCAGCCGGCCGAAACTTCGATGCGTCGCGACGCCTGGGAGGCCGCGCGCGGCAGCAGCACGCGCAGCACGCCGTCGCGATAGCCCGCGCGCACCTTCTCGGCGTCGACCTCCTTCGGAAGGTCGATCGTCCGGCGGAATCGGCCGGGCCGTCGCTCGCGGCGATGGAAGCTCGTGCGCTCGGACTCCGGATACTCGATCCGGCGCTCGCCGCCGAGCGTGAGCCGCTGGCCCTCGACCGAGAGCTCGAGGTCCTCGAGCTTCATGCCGGGGAGCTCCGCGGTGAGCACGAGGCCTTCCGCGGTGTCGTAGAGATTGACGGGGGGATGCACGCCGCTCCCGCTCCAGGCGCCCCGCGGCGCGACGCGGGAGAAGAGATCGTCCACCTCGCGCCGCAGTCGCTCGAAGGCGTCCCAGGAGCCCTGGGCTCCGCGGCCGAACGGGGAACTCGGAAGCTCGAGCCAGGCCATCGCGTTCCTCCTCTCGAGGGGCAGCCTCCTCGGCCGCCGCTCTCGCTGGTCACGTAATCACTCGACTCCGTGGGTCAACGCGAAAAGGAGGCCGGGCCTCGACGGACGCCAAGGCGGCTCGGGGGCGGGAGCCGTGCCTCCCGGATCGAGCCGGGGCGGCTCCGATCCGAAAAGCCTCGCCCGCGTCGGCTCTTGGGGCCGCCGAGCGCGACGGCGTGAGGACCTCGCCGGCGCCCGCGCCGAGCGGCCGAGCGCGGGCCGATGGCGCATCCCGGGCCAGGGTGCCGACGGGGCCGTTCCTGGGCGGCCCGCTCCTCCGCCTTCGAGCCGAGGACTTCCCGTCGTCGGCTCAGCCGCGGTCTCGGCGGCGCGTCTCGTAGTCGGCGGCTCGCGGACTGCGCATCTCCTCGCGGAAGCGGTCGAACGTCCACGGCCAGGCCGTGGGCAGACCCTGCCGATCGAGATACCAGCTCCTGCATCCGCTGGCCCAGATCGTCCGCTTCGCAGCCTCGCGGCGCTCGGCGTCGAATCGCGCCATCGCCTCGTGGCTCGCCGAGATCTCGTCGCACGCCCCCGTCCGGATCTGCTCGACGAGCTTCAGGACGTAGGCGAGCTGGAGCTCCGCGACGTCGATCAGGGAGAAGTTCCCGACCGGGCTGTTGGGCCCCTGCAGGAGGAAGAAGTTCGGGAAGTCGGGGATCGAGATCGCGAGGTACGCGAAGGGCCCGTCCTTCCAGACGTCGTCGAGCGCGACGCCCTCGCGACCGATCACCGTCATCGGCCGCACGAAGCGGTCCACCCGGAAGCCGGTCGCGAGCACGAGCACGTCGAGCGCGTGGAGCCGGCCGTCGTGGGTGCGCACGCCCGAGGGCTCGACGCGCTCGATTCCCTCCGTCACGAGCCGCGCGTTCGGCCGCTGGATCGCCTGGTAGAAGTCGGGTGAGAGCACGAGGCGCTTGCAGGTCGCCCGGTAGTCGGGCCGCAGCTTCTCTCGCAGCACCGGGTCCTTCACGCTGCTCTCGAGATTCGAGACGCAGAGGGCGTGGATCTCCCGGAGCACGGGCGACTCCGCGTCCACCAGGGCGTTGGCGAAGCGCTCGGTGAAGGCCTGCGACACCTGCGCGCGGATCGCTTCCATCGTCTCGGGGCGCGCGCGGAACCCGGCCCGTTCCTCCTCGGTGTAGGTCGGATTCTCGAAGGGCGTGATCCACTGGGGCGTGCGCTGGAAGAGCACCAGCTCGCCCACCGTGTCGACCAGCGCCGAGACGATCTGGACCGCCGACGATCCGGTGCCCACGACGCCGACGCGGCGGCCGGCGAGCGGCACGGCGTGATCCCAGCACGCGCTGTGGAAGCACGCGCCCGCGAAGGAGTGAAGGCCGTCGATCTCGGGGTACGCGGGATGGTGCAGCACGCCCGTGGCCGCGATCACGACGTCGGCCACGTCGCTCCCGCCGTCGGAGAGCGCGATCCGCCAGCGGCCGTCCCGGAGCTCGCAGCGCGTGACCTCCCGGCCGAAGCGGATGCGCGCGTCGACGCCGAAGCGGCGCGCCACCTCCTCGAGGTAGGCCTGGATCTCGGCGCCAGACGAGAAGCGATGGCTCCATTCCGGATTGGGGGCGAAGGAGTAGGAGTAGAAGTGCGACGGCACGTCGCAGGCGATGCCGGGATAGGTGTTCTCCCGCCAGGTTCCGCCGAGACGATCGGCCTTCTCGTACACCACGACCTCGTCGTGGCCGCGCTTCTCGAGCTCGATCGCGGCGAGGATCCCGGACATGCCCGCGCCGATGACGACGCAGCGCAGAGCGCCGTCCGCTCGTCGATTCCCGATCGTCATCTGCCCCCTGCCGTCTCCCGGACGCCCTCGCAGGCGCTCCGCACTCGCCCCTTCCGATCTCACCCCGGCGAGCGGCGCACGAGCCGGAAGCGCGGGATCGCGACCTCCGCGCTCATGTCCTCCCAGACCAGCTCGACGGGCGCCCCGATCGCGACCTCCTCCGGCCTCGCGCCGACCACGTTCGAGATCATCCGCACGCCGCCTGCGTCCTCGAGCGCGATCACCGCGATCACGAAGGGGAGCTCCTGTCCGGCGGCGATCGGCCGATGCACGATCGTGTAGGTGTAGATCTCCCCGCGGCCCGAGAGCTCCTTCCAGTCTGCCTCCGCGGAGCGGCAGCCGGGACAGACCGGCGCGGGGGGGAGGCGCGTACGCCCGCAGGCCGTGCAGCGCTGCACCACGAGCCGGTGCTGCGCCGCCGCCTGCCAGAACGGCAACGTGACGTGGTCCGCCAGGGGCGCCGGCATGCCGTGCGGGAAGAAGCGCTCGCTCATCGTCGCCCCAGCAGGAGCGCACTCGACGGCACGCAGGCCCCGCTCGTCACGAGGCACACCTCGGCGCCTTCGACCGGGCTCGTCGACTCTCCGCGCAGGGAGCGCACGCCCTCGACCACGTGGTTGAGCCCGTGGATGTAGGCCTCCGAGAGGCTTCCGCCGTGGGTGTTGGTGGGAAGGCTCCCGCCAGCCCAGGAGAGCGCCCCGCTCTCGACGAAGGGGCCGCCCTCCCCGCGCTTGCAGAAGCCGAAGTCCTCGATCTGCATCAGGACGCAGCCGGTGAAGTGATCGTAGATCTGCGCGACGTCCACGTCGCCGGGATCGAGGCCCGCCTTGCCGTAGAGGCGCCTCGCCAGCTCCTCGGTGCCTCCCGTCGCGTAGAGCTCGTCGGCGATGTTCGCGTTGGTGAAGTGGCCGAACGCGAAGCCCCGGGGCGCGCCCTGCGCGCTCGCGAGGATCTCGACGGGACGCTTCGCGAGGTCGCGCGCGCGCTCCTCCGTCGTGAGGACCACCGCGCACGCGCCGTCGCTCTCGAGGCAGCAGTCGAGCAGCCGATGGGGATCGGCAATCATCGGCGAGGCCTGATGGTCGGCGAGGGTCATCGGCCGGCCGCCCATGACGGCGCGCGGATTGCGGCTCGCGTGCTCGCGGAATGTCACCGCGATCCGGCCCAGCTGCTCGCTCGTCGTGCCGTACAGATGCATGTGGCGGCGCGTCGGAAGCGCGTACGCCGCGGCGGCCATGGCGAGGCCGTAGGGCAGCGCGAAGCCCATGGAGGCCAGGAGGAGCGAGCTCGCGTGCTGCACCGTCGGCGGCCGGGGCTCCGCGGGAGCGGCGCTGAGCAGGCCCCCGCTCCCGAATCGGAAGAACTGCCCCTGACACAAGGAGCGGTAGACGACGACGACCTCGGCCTGGCCGGTCTCCACGGCCATGGCGGCGTTGCCGACGGCCGCGCAGCCTCCGCCTCCGCCCGGCATCCAGACCATGTTCGCGAAGCGCAGCGCCGGGAGCCCGAGCTCCGCCGCGAGGAAGATCGCTTCGTTCCGGTCCTCGGCGAACGAGGCGAGGCCGTCGACGTCGTCCATCGAGAGCCCCGCGTCCGCGACGGCGTTCTGGATCGCCTGGCACGCGAGCGCGTGCTCCGTCACGTCGCCGATCTTGCCCCAGCGTGCGTAGCGCGTCTCCCCGACGCCGACGATGTGCGCGCGCGCCCGGCTCATGCGCAGGCGAGCCCGCGGCCCGCGATCGCGCGGCCGACTCCTTCGAGCGGAAGGCGGGCCGGGCCGAGCTCGTCGTTCGCCGACCTCATCGTCGCCGTTCTCGCGACGAGGGGCGCGGCGCGCGGCGGCCGAGGCCGTCGCGCAGCAGCCCGAGGTAGGCGTCGACGACCGCCTCGGCGGTCGCGCCTCCAGGGCGCTCCATCATGGGCTCGAGGAAGTGTCGGGCACCGAGCAGGAAGTGCGCCTGCGCGGCGATCTCGGGCTCCTCCATCGAACGCAGCGTTCCCTCCGCGATCCCAGCGCGGATCTTCGCAGCCATCCGCTCGACCCAGCCGGCGACCGCCCGTCGGTACAGCGCGGGGTCGTGGAGCTTGATCTCGTCCGCCAGCCGCACGAGCGCGGGGCGCGCGCGCAGGTAGTCGAGGTAGACGAGGAGCCCGGCGCGCTGGCGCTCGAAGAAGTCGGTGCCCTCTTCGGCGTCGATCGCATGGAGCCGCGGCATCAGATCGGCCACCAGGGCGCCCATCAGCTCCCGCAGGAGCGCGCGCCGCGAGCCGAAGTGGTAGTGGAGGTTGCCGACCGCCACCCCCGCGCGCGCCGCGATGCCGGAGACCGAGGCCTTGTGGAGGCCCGCGCGACTGGCCTCGGCCAGGGCGGCGGCGAGAATGCGCGCCCGCGTCGCGCGCGACTTCGCGTAGCCCGCCCGCCCTCGCGCGCGCGTCGCGGACCGAGCGCGCGCCAATCCGTCACGGAGGGCCTTCTTCGGCACGGCCAAAATATTGAACCGATTTTCAGTTTCTGACAATCTGTGTCGGGCGCCATCCCGTTCGATTCGACGAGCCCGCCCCGTCGCCGGCCTGCGCCGCGGGCAGGCCGGCGGTCGTGATCCAGAAGCCTCCCGGGCCCCTGAGCGCAGCATGCCGACGAGCGCCGACCTCGACCTGCCCCCCTACGACCCGCAGCGCCTCCTCGGAGCGCCGTTCCCCGAGCGCGTGCGACTCGTGTGTCGCACCTGGGCCTCGCAGGTCCATCCCAACCCCCTCGTCGTGATCGCGATGTACTGGGCGAAGTACCTGCTGCTCTTCATCGGCGGCTGGGCGTTCTTCCTCTCGTTCTCCGCCGGCTACCCCGGCTTCCTCTCGCCCGGCGCGTGGGCGTTCACGCCGATCGCGTTCCAGAAGGCGATGCTGTGGGCGATCTTCTACGAGCTCGCCGGCTTCGGCTGCGGCTCGGGCCCGATGAACGGCCGCTTCTCGCCGCCGATCGGCGGCTTCCTCCATTTCCTCCGCCCGGGGACGACGAAGCTCCCGCTCTTCCCGCGCCTCCCGCTGCTCGGGGGAATCCGGCGCACGTGGCTCGACGCGGCCCTCTACGCCGCGAACCAGCTCTTCCTCCTGCGCGCGCTCGTCGCGCCGGACGTCACCCCGCAGCTCCTTCTTCCGAGCGTCGCGCTGATCCCGCTGCTCGGCGTCACGGACAAGACGCTCTTCCTCGCCGCGCGTGCCGAGCACTACTACGTGGCGCTCTTCTGCATGACCGTGGCCAGCGCCGGCGCGCTCTGGATCGCCGCATGCAAGGTGCTCTGGGGCGCGATCTGGTTCTGGGCCGCAACCTCGAAGCTCAACCACCACTTCCCATCCGTGATCATGGTCATGATGAACAACGGGCCCTTCTTCCCGAAATGGCTGAAGAGACGGCTCTTCGTCGCCTACCCCGACGATCTGCGTCCCTCCGCCTTCGCCACTGCGCTGGCGCGCATGGGAACGCTGACCGAGTACGCGCTCCCGCTCGTGCTGCTCACGAGCCACAGCCCGGTGGTCACCGGCGCGATGCTCGTCGTGATGGCCGCCTTCCACGGCTTCATCGCCCTCAACAACCCGAGCGGCATGCCGATCGAGTGGAACCTCCTCATGATCTACGGCGGCATCTTCCTGTTCGGCCTCCATCCGGAGGCGAGCCCGCTCGCGCTCGGCGCGACACCGTGGCTCGCCGGCTTCCTCTTCTTCTGCCTCTTCGCCGTGCCGCTCTACGGCAACCTCGTGCCGTCGCGCGTCTCCTTCCTGCTGTCCATGCGCTACTACGCCGGCAACTGGGCCTACAACGTCTGGCTCTTCCGCAAGGGCGCCGTCGCCAAGCTCGGCAAGCTCACCAAGGCCGCAGGGACCATGCGCGACCAGCTCGAGAAGCTTCTCGCCGACTCGACGGCCGTGGAGATGGCGCTCAGCCTCTCGCTCGCCCACCGCTACATGCACCTCGAAGGCCGGCCGCTGCTCGAGGCGATGCCGCAGGCGGTGGAGGACATCGATGCCTACGAGTGGATGGACGGGGAAGTCGTGGGGGGCCTCGTGCTGGGCTGGAACTTCGGTGACGGGCACCTGAACGGCGAGCAGCTCCTGCGCGCGGTGCAGGAGCAATGTCACTTCGAGCCCGGCGAGCTGCGCGTGGTGACGATCGAGTCCCAGCCGCTCTTCGGCCGTACGATGCGCTGGAAGGTCGTCGACGCCGCGCGCGGCGTGCTCGAAGAGGGCGAGACGGAGATCGATCCGATGCGCGCGCTCCAGCCCTGGCCGACGGGCAGGTACGCCGAGGCCCTCGTGCGCTTGCGGGCAGGCGGCGGCTCCTAGGGCATCCGGCGTGGCGGAGCGCGACCTCGACGCCGTCGTGATCGGATCGGGCCCGAACGGGCTCGCCGCCGCGATCGCGCTGGCGCGGGCCGGCGTCTCGGTGCTCGTCGTCGAGGCGGCGGACGAGCCCGGCGGCGGCGCGCGCAGCGCCGAGCTGACACTGCCCGGGTTCGTCCACGACGTCTGCTCCGCCGTCCATCCGCTGGGGATCCTCTCCCCCTTCTTCCGCGAGCTTCCGCTCGGCGAGCACGGCCTGGTCTGGCTGCGGCCGCGCGCCTCCGTCGCCCACCCGATGCCCGACGCGCCCGCCGTGATGCTCTATCGCTCGCTCGCACGCACGGTGGAGGGCCTCGGCGAGGATGCCCGCGCCTGGCAGCGCCTGGTGGCCCCCTTCCTTGCCGATCCGCATGGGCTCCTCGCCGACACGCTGGGGCCGCTCCGGCTCCCCGCCCACCCGCTCACGATGCTGCGCTTCGCGCTCCGCGGCGCCTTCTCGGCCAATCGGCTCGCGCGCCTCTGCTTCCGCGGCGAGCGGGCGCGCGCGCTCCTCGCCGGCTGCGCGGCGCACTCGCTGCTGCCCCTCACCCACCCGCTCAGCGCGGCGATCGGCGTGCTCTTCGCGATCACCGCCCACGTGGAGGAGTGGCCCGTGGCGAAGGGCGGATCGAGCGCCATCACTCGCGCCCTCGTCTCCCATCTGCGTAGCCTGGGAGGCGGCGTCGAGACGGGCCGGCGCGTCGAGGCGCTGCGCGAGCTGCCCGACGTCCGGATCGTGATCTTCGACACCTCCCCGGATCAGCTCGCGCGGATCGCCGGCGAGGAGCTGCCCGCCGGCTATCGCCGCCGCCTGGCGCGATACCGCTACGGCCCCGGCGTCTTCAAGCTCGACTGGGCCCTCGACGGACCGATCCCGTGGCGAGACCCCGCTTGCCGCGAGGCCTCGACCGTCCACGTGGGCGGCAGCCTCGAGGAGCTCTGTGCCTCCGAGCGCGACATGTACCGCGGCCGTCCCAGCGAGCGTCCGTTCGTGATGCTCTGCCAGCAGAGCGAGGTCGATGCGACGCGCGCGCCGGCGGGACGCCACACCGGCTACGCGTACTGCCACGTCCCGCACGGCTCGACCCGGGACATGACCGACGCGATCGAGCGGCAGGTGGAGCGCTTCGCGCCCGGCTTTCGCGATCGCATCCTCGCGCGGCACGCGATGAGCCCCGCGGACCTCGAGCGCTACAACCCGAACTACCGGGGCGGCGCGATCACGGGCGGAGTCACGGATGCGCTCCAGCTCTGGAACCGGCCCGTCACGCGCCTCGATCCCTACGCCACGCCCAATCCGCGTCTCTTCATCTGCTCGGCGGCGACGCCGCCGGGAGGCGGCGTCCACGGACAGTGCGGCTACTGGGCGGCCCGATCGGTCCTCACGCGGCTCGGCAAGCGCTGAGCTCTAGTCGAGCGGCAGGGAGACGGTGACCGTTCCGCTCGCGTGGTCGCCGAGGTCGTTGGCGGCACGCACCGCGAGCTCGAGCACGCACTCGCCCGACGCCTCCCTCTTCCCGGCGACGCGGCCCGAGAACCGGAGGGGCTTTCCGGGGATCGCGGGCGCGCCGAGGCGGATCTTGATGCTCTTCACCATGGCCTCCGGGCCGGCCCAGTCCGTGACGAAGCGCGACACGTAGCCATTCGTGGTGAGGATGTTCATGAAGACGTCCGGCGCTCCTTGCGCCTTCGCGAACACGGGGTCGTGGTGCGCGGGCATGAAGTCGCGCGATGCGATCGCGCCGGCGACGATCACCGTCGGGGTGACGGTGAGCTCGAACGGGGGAAGCTCGTCGCCGACGCGGATGTCGGCGCTCGGACGCGAGCTCGTGGTGGTCATCGGACGCCCTTCAGCTTGCTGAGGTCGATGGTGCGCGGGTCGAACTTCAAGATCCGGAACAGCTGGCGTCCCACGACCTCGCCGTCGGCCGTCTGGTAGGTGGTCACCCAGGTCACGAAGTATCCCTGCCCGAGCGACGTGGTCTTGCGGCTCGAGATCGACTCCACCTCCGACGAGAGACGGAGATGGTCTCCGGGCCGCAGGTACCGCACGAACTCGAGCTCGGAGTTCGTGGCGAGCGTGCCGACGTAGCCGGCCTCGTCGAGCGCCGTGATGGGGCTGTCGAAGGGGATCTCGTCCGGCGCGCCGCCCCGCTCGGCGATGCCCTGGATCTTCGGGCGCGGCATCCCCCACGTCTGGAGCATGGCGGGCGGCGCCACGATCCCGCCGAAGCGGCTTCTCGCGGCGACGCCCTCGTCGAGATACACGGGATTGCGATCGTCCAGGGCATCGACCCAGTGCCGGATCATGGGCACGTTCACCGGGTCTGGCGCGACCGACGGCGAGCCCATGGGCTTCCCGACGTACTTCTCGAGCCGCTCCCGCAGCGCATCCGCGGCCGCTTCTTCCATCCCGCTCCTCGCTCCCGCCGCGCGGCGGCATTCTACGCGGTCGAACGCTCGAATCTCGAGGGATCCGCGGCCGTCGCCGCGGCGCAGCGACGCGCCGGGCCGTACGCGCGAGGCAGGCGGACGGCACCCGACGGCAGCTCGTGGACCCACGCGGGGTCTTGCAGTGATGGGGTCGGGGTGGTTGGATTCGAACCCACGGCTGCGCAGAAAAACGTCGGCGCGACAGCGACTTGGAGTCGCGGATCGTTCGCCAGCTACAAACCAGCTACAGGTCACGCCGCGACACGGAGACCGGACCTGGTCGTGCTCGCCGGTCGGTGAGCTCGCGCGCGATGCCGAGCTGGATCAGGAGGCGCACGCGCATAGGAGTTTCAGGCCGGTTTTTTTTGGCGGTCTGATAACGCCCATTCCGTCAAGCAGGACCGAAATGAGGCAGGAAGCCCCGCGCACGGGCGATGAGCCGCGACGACGAGGATCCGGCTCTCCGCGAGGTCGGACGCGAGACTGCGCAACAGCAAGAGCGAGCTTTCATCTCCCCGGTGGACGTCGTCGAGGTGGATCAGAAGTCCGCAGTCTTGGGCGGCGAGGCGCAAGCAGGCCGCGATCGCCTCGAAGAGCAGATGGCGCGCGGCCCCGCCCTCGTCGCGCGGAAGGGGCCGGACATCCGGCCAGACTTCGCGCAGCTCCGGCAGCAGCTGGGCGAGCGCTGGCGCTCGCCAGCCGAGGGCGGCGCGAAGTGGGGTGGGCTCGTGCGCGGTGATGACGCCACGCAGGACGCGCATCCACGGCCAATAGGGCGGAGCACCGCCGGTCTCCAAGCACCCGCCTGTGTGCACTGGAATGTCTTGCGCCGGGCCCGCGCGCAGAACTCCTGCGCCGTTCGAATGCCCCCTTGAACCGCTTATCCGTTCCGCATCGGATTGGGGTCGAGGGCGGCTCCGGTTTCCGACCGCCGCCGATCTCGATCGCGCCTGACTCGAATGGATTCCTTCCTTGTGGTGTCGCATTCCCTGGATCCCCCTCGCAGGCGCCGAACATCGGCCGCATCGGCAAGGAGGGCCTCCGGGCAGATCGTTCCGTTGACACCTTTGCTGCACCACGACCACTAGACTCCTAGGAAGCCAGATCGAAGGGCTTCGTCAAAGATGGCCAGCGGTCGTGTCGCTTGCTGCTGGCTGACTCTCGTGTCGCGACTTGGACGACGCGCCGCGGGGTTGGGCACGGAAGCGCGGTGTCTTGCTGGGGGACGACGCCATGCGGTCGCGTAGCTTGTCGCTGTCCGCGGCGGTTCTGGGATTCCTGGCGCTCGTGTCCGGAGGGGCAAGGGCCACGGTCATCCTGACCGCGGCCGGGACGCCTTACACCGAGAATTTCGACACCATCGCCAACACCGGCACCAGCAGCGCCCTTCCAGCGGGCTGGTTGATCAGCGAATCTGGCACCAACGCCAACACGACCTATGCCGCCGACAGCGGCTCCAGCAATGCCGGCAATACCTATAGTTACGGCAGCGTCGGCAGCACAGACCGAGCCCTCGGTGGCCTTCAGAGCGGCTCATTGAACCCAACCATCGGCGCAGGGTTCACCAATCAGATCGGCGTGCCCATCACGATGCTGACCATCAGCTATACCGGCGAGGAGTGGAGGCTTGGCGTCGCCGGCCGGCCTGACAGTCTATCGTTCCAATATTCGCTCGATGCGACCGGGCTGACGGACGGAAGTTGGATCTCAGTAGCTGCCCTCAATTTCGATTCGCCAGATACGGTCGGGTTCGCCGGAGCGCGCGACGGCAACTCGAGTTCGGACCGCACCGCGATTTCCGCCGCCATCACCGGCCTCGATATCGCGTCCGGACAGAGTTTCTTCCTGCGCCTCGTGGATTTCAACGCGACCGGCGCCGACGATGGGCTGGCGGTCGATGACTTCCAACTGACCCCCACTGTCGTCCCCGAGCCTGAGGTCTGGAGCATGATGATCCTTGGGTTCGCGGCCCTCGCCGCCGCCAAGGGGCCTCGGCGTGGTGCTCGTGGCGGGTAATCAGGCGGCGGTAGTTCTGGAGCCACGCGAACAATCGCTCGATTCTCCAGCGGCGCCGGCATCTGCGAAGCGGGAACCGTCCTGGGCTTTCTCTCGGCGGCGGGCTTGGCGATCTCAGCATCGAGCGGAGCCAGGCGCGGGGCGCGCTCGTTGCCACACGGCCCGTGACGCGCAGCCACGAGACTCGGTCGTTAGCGCATGGGAAGAGCAAGACCCGCAGCTCGAGTCGCTCGGGGTTGCTTCTCCTCTGCGGAAGTGGACGTAACACCCCTTCCCGGACCTCGAATGCCCCCTTGAACCGCTTGTCCGTACGAACGCTGCCGTCGGACCCGACACCTGGAAGCGTGATCCGCCGAGGAGCGCGGTCGCGCCGCCGGCGAGGACCGCGGTGTAGAGCCCGTGCTGCGGCGGGACGCCCGAGGCGATCGCGAGCGCCATCGAGAGCGGCAGGGCGACGATTCCGACGACGCAGCTGGCCAGCAGGTCGGCCCGCAGATCGGAGAAGTCGCATCCGGAGCGGAGGACGTGACGCAGCGCTGCTGCGGGAATCGCGCGCAGCGGAACGAGCGCGGTCGCAGCCTCGTGGCGAGTGCGCGGCATGCGTGCGCGGCGCAGCATACGCGAGCGCGGCCGGGCCCGCGAGGCATGCTCGCTCTCGGGACACGCGCGCCCGCCTCCCCGTGCTGCGCGCCTCCTCCTCTTGCCCGTGCAGCTCGCCTTGTGCGACTCGATTCTGTGTTGGCGTCGCCGCGCGCTCACGCGGGAGCAGCACCCTCCTCGACTACGTCCGGTCCGCGACCTTCGCCACGATGTTCCAACCGCCTGAGTCGAGACGGGTCATCTCCACGAAGAGGCCCGGGAAGGTGCGGATGGAAGAGCTCATCTTGCGGGCGAGGCCCATGGCGGCCTTGTAGATCGCGGCGTCCGACTCGAGCCGGCGCTCCTCGCTTCCCGCGGCGTCGCGCAAGACGATCTCCAGGGCGCGAGCGCTCCCGGTGGGCGCCACGCGGACCTCACAGAGGAGCTTCTTCCACGAGGCAGGAGCGTGCTCGCCAAGGAGGCGGGTCAGGGCCTGCATCGCCTGGACGACCGCTGCCTGATCGGCCGGGACCGGAAGGTCCGTCGTGATCCCCTCGGCAGGTCCCGGTCCCGACCCGTTGTGGGAAGCGGGGGCTGCAGCGGGCCGCGGCTCCGGAGGAGGCGCACCGACGATCCCGGAATCGTTCCGGAGTCGATCGCCGAGCAGGTGCGTGAGGGCGTACACCGCGGAGCTCGCATCTTCCGGCGACTCCAGGAGCAGCACGCTCTCCTTCGGATCGCCGCGCTGCGTGAAGTGGAAGCGGCCCGAGTTCGGCCCGAACGAGACCAGTTTCCCTTTCGCCTCGATACGCGGCTCGAGAATGTCCTGGGGAGCCAGCGCGAAGTTGTCCGCGTGTTTCGCAAGGAGCTGCGTCGGCGACGTTGCATCGTCGTCCTGGACGAAGTCAGCGGCGGATTTCCGCTTCGCGGCCTCCACGAGGCCTACGGCGAGCCCCCCGAGGAGGCCGAATTGCGACCCGATCGCCGCAGCGGTCCCACGGCTCACCCCGCTCGTAGCCCGGCGGATGAAATAGAGGGCATCCGTCACGTACACACGATAGGGACGGTTCCCCTTCCACGTGAAGAAGAGGGTTCCCTTGAACGAAAGCGGGAGAGAGGCCGAAGCCATGCGAAGCCCTCCGAGCGCGCTGGCAGGACGGAATCCGCCAGTGCCCGGCGCGCCCCTCGCGTCTGGCTCTGGATCGTCCGCAGAGTGTCGGCACAATGGCCTGTCGGCCGAACGGCGCTCGAGCCGTAGAGGTGACCGCCGTCAGCGGCGCGCAGCGCTTCCAGTCGACCTCGGCGACCTCGGTCTGGGAGCGCTCGGCCGGCGCGGCCCAGCGGTGATGCGGCGGCCCGGGGCTCCTTCCATGCTCTGCACATGTACAAGGGGAATGCCAGCGTGATCGGGTGCATCCATCGCATCTCGCTTCCGCGCCGCAGGCGTTGCGGGGCGGAACCGATCTCGCGGGTCGAGCCTCTTCCGAGGTCGTCTGGAGTCTTCGGGCATCGCTCTTGCTGGCAAGGAGATCGGGACGCGTATGCACGACTGGATCCACGTTGTCGGGCCCTTCGGCGCGCTCGAGCTGTTCGGAGTGCGGCTGGTCGGCGTCAGCGCGGAGAACGGCAAGAAGCTGCTCTTCACCGTCGGCTTCATCGCCTTCGTCTTTGCGCTCTCCGGTCTCTTGCGTGGGGTGAGCTCTCGCGTCACATCCCAGGACCAGCGCGTCCCCTTCTGGCCCCGGCAAGGCCTGAGCGTGCTCACGGCCGTGATCCTTCTCATCGGGGTGGTTTCGATCTGGTTTCGACGACCCCGGTCGCCTGACCACGGCGATCGGCCTCGTCACGGCGGGCCTCGCGTTCGCGCTGCAGAAGGTGGTGACCGCCGTCGCCGCCTACGCGCAGCCGCGGCAGCGGGTAGTGCGCCCGCACGAAGCGCTGCACGGCCTTGTAGCTTCCGGCATAGCCATGCTCGGCCGCGAGCCACTCGTAGAGCGCTTGCCCGTTCATTCCGCCCGCCGACCCCCTCTCCATCCAGTGCGCCACCGCGGCACTCAGCGGAGCCACCGACGAGACCTGGTCCGCCCTGCGATCGCGCGCCTGGGTCGCCAGCCGCTTCAGCCGGTACCGCACTGCGGTCTCATGGATGCCGGGCTGCCGGGCAATCGCCCGCCCGCTCACGCCGCGCTCCCGCAACACCTCGATCGTCATCACTTCCTCCCGTCGCAGCCGGCGCTCCATCGTCGACCCCCCCTGGAGGCCGAGACGGGAGCACCTCAACAGGAGGTGCGCAAAACTGGGTGTCCTCTTGCTCGGCATCACGTCCGCCGGCGGGCGGCAGCCCCGAGCGCGCGAACTGCCCCCGAAAAAGGGGTTCCGCTTCGAGCCGCGCAGGCGTAAAAGGGTCCGCAGGCGGGCACCGTCCCGCCTTCGCACCCAACCCGCTTCACAGAAGGGGCCAACCGTGTCGCTACTGGATGTTCTACACCAATCGGTGAGGCCTGACAGCCTCGAGACGTACGAAGAGAAGATCCGTCAGCTCGCCGAGCGTGCGGTGTCGCGCAAGGAGTCGTTCCACTGGAGCACGTTCCAGACCGCCATCGGCGAGCTCGGCAACTACTACTACGTGGCGCCGGCGGAGAGCTGGGCCGTGATCAAGCAGCGAGGGAACGCGCAGGAGCTGGTCCTGCGCCTGCTGGGCGAGAAGGACGGGCGCAGGTGGCTGCAGGAGACGTCCGCGTGTCTGCTGAGCGCCACCCAGACCATCTTGGTCGACCGGCCGGAGCTCAGCTACACGCAGGACGAGGCGATACGAGCTCCGTTCGGGGTGGTGACCGCGGTGCGCGTGCGCTCCGGGGAGCAGGAAGCCTTCGAGGAGTTCGTCCGCAAGATCGCCGAGGGGATCCCCAAGGTGAACGACCGCTGGCGGATCACCACCCGCCAGACCGTCGTCGGCAACCTGCGCGAGTACCGCCTCTTGTCGCCCCTCGAGGACCTCGCTCAGCTCGACACGTTGCTGCCGGCGGACGTGCTCCTCACCCAGGCGTTCGGACAGGCCGAAGGAGGTCTCCTCTACCGCGCCGGTATCGCGGCCGTCGAGCATGCCGAGCGCCGCATCGTCGCGCTGCGGCCGGATCTCTCGAACCCGGCGAGCTGAGCGCACCGAGCCGAGGGCCGGCCGGCCTCTCGAGCCGACCGGCTTCTCGGCCGCGTCCGTGGAAGCACATCGCGCTCCCGCCGAGCGTCTTCGCTGACCGCGACGCCGTAGTAGTCCCGTGCATGGGGCTTGTTGCGTCGTTTCGTGTCTGCTTTACCGAACGCTACCTATCGGACGTAGAATGACGCCCAAGAGGCGGCTGGCGCTCGACCTCGCTCAGTGGATCCAGCCCTGCTGCTCGAATCGCTGCCTCAGCACGTCGGCGATCTCCTGCGCCGTCTGCTTGCCCCGGCCCTCGACCGTGCTGCTGCCGGATGCCTCGCCGGCCACCTTGACTGCGCTGGTGACGATGAGGCCGATCGGGTTCGCCGTCGCGATGGCGACGGCCGCCGGCACGGCCGCCCCCGGCCCTTTTCCTCCGCTGGAATCCACAGTGCCGGATCCGAGTCTTCGCAGACCCTGCTCCGTCATCTGGAAGCCCTCGACCGCCGTCTTCAGCTCGGCCGCACCGGAGCCGAATCCGACGAGCATGCGCTTGGCGGCGCTGCCTTCGTCGATCGACACGAAGTAGCCGCGGATCACGATGTCGTTGAGCTGCGGCGGCCCCGTCTCGCCCGTGGCCCTCACGGCCGAGAGCCCCATTTCGTTGATGTCCGCGACCAGATTGCGCGCGACCTCCGCGCCGAGCGCGCGACCCGCCGCGAGCTGATCCGCCGTCGGCGTCTGCTGCGAGTATTGACCGGCGAGCGTGGATTCCGGCGGTACGTCCGCGGACGTGGCGCCGAAGTCGTAGACCAGGATGCGATTGGGCCGCGGGATCTTCCCCGTGACGCGGATATCGCGCTGCGTGACGTTGGTGGATGCGCACCCGGCTACGACGACCACGCCGACCCAGAACTGCAGAACCCGACGAGCAGATTTCATTCATCCCCCTTTTGCGAGCGAGTGTACCCTCAGAATCCCGGCGGCGCGGCAACGCCACGGAGGCCATCTCGCCCTCGCGCCGCACGCGGGTCATTCGCGACCCGTGGTCGATCGAAAAGTACGCGAAGCTCGAGCCCGCAAAGCAAGGCGCCTCGTGCGACGCGAAGAGGAGATCGCTTCCAACGCCAGGTTGGCGCGCATTCGCAGCGCCGAGGCCGAGCAGTGTCTGGCCGCATCGCGGAAGCCAATGAAGCACGAGACGACGCGGCCCACCGTCGGCAGTGTCGATGTCAAAATGACACAAGCCAGGGATGTTGTGAGGCGAGATGCGTCGCTTGCTCGGCCCTTGGTGAGTGCAGACCGCGTCAGGCCTTGGAACGGCGCTTGCTCTTCCGTGGCGTGGATCGTCGACGGACGGGCGAGCCATTCATTCGAGGAGGGAACTGTGCGCTTCGGGAAGACGAGCTTGACCCGGCCGGCGAGCGTGACGGTTCTCGCGCTCTCACTCTCAATTGGGGTCGCGGGCCTCGTCGCATCGGGTCGCGCTGCGGAAGCCGCGGCGAAGAACGCTCCGCATACCGCGGCGGCGGCGCGGGTCGATTCACACGCGGCAGAGATCGTACAGCGGATGGCCGAGCGTATCGCCGCAGCCGACCGCTTCCGGCTCGACGGCGACATCGCCTGGGACGTCGTGCAGTCCGACGGGCAGACGCTCGAGTTCGGCGCGACGCGCGAGCTCGTGCTGCAGCGTCCCGACCGCCTCCGCGTCGACCTCGATCTGCGCGAGGGAGGCAAGCGGCGCCTCCTCTACGACGGCAAGCACATCGTCCTCCAGGACCTCGAGCAGAACGTCTATGCGATCGATCCGCGGACCGGGCCGGTGGACGAGATGGTCGAGTTCGTGTCGGAGCGCCTGGGCATTCCGGTGGCGCTCTCGGAGTTCCTCTCCCCGGACCTTCCCAAGCTGCTCGGCGAGCACCTCGCGTCGGCGAGCTACGTCGGTGCGTCTACGGTCGATGGCGTGCGCTGCGACCACGTGGCGCTGCGCAACGAGGTCGGTGGAATGCAGCTATGGATCGGCCAGGACGATTCGCTGCCGCGCCGGATCATCATTACCTACGAGCACGAAACGGGCAGGCCGCAGTTCCGCGCGCGGATCACAGGGTGGGATCTGTCGCCCCAGGTCACGGACGCGACGTTCGCGTTCGATCCGCCGAAGGATGCCGAGAAGATCGCGTTCGCGTCGCGTCCGACCGCGGGCAGGAAGGGGGGCTCCCATTGAGAACCGCGAGGCAGCGTGTCGGTTGGTGTCTCGGTCTGCTGGCGCTCGCGAGCTTCGTCGCGGCCGGGCCGGGGAACGCCCAACGCGGCGGCGGTGGACGCGGTGGCGGCGGTGGTGGCCGCGGCGGAGGCGGCGGATTCTCGAGCAGCGGCCCCGCCTCCAGTGGCTCCTTCAGTCGAGGGGGCGGTGGTCGCGGCGAGGCCGCGCAAGGCCCGGGCCAGGGCCCGGGGGCCGGCGCGGCGCAGTCACAGCAGAGCGGCAGCCAGGGCTCGCGGGAGGAGGCCGCGAGCCAGAAGCAGGCGAGCC